>JBEKAK010000107.1:0-16244 GCA_050018275.1 Terriglobia bacterium
AACCCTGGACCGCCGGTTCCCGTACAATCTGGGCCAGGCGCCAAACCAAACCCGGGGTGAACTGGCGACTCAACTATAGCTTGGAAAAAGGCTAGATAAGTCTCAGAGGTGCTCAAGACGCACACTATGGAGATGGCTTTCGGCAAAGAGTCCGAGGGATGGCGATTCGTGAAGTCCGCACGGCGCCAAGATCGCCTTGGCAGAATTCCTACGGTGAGCGCCTGATGGGATCCATCCGGCGGGAGTGCCTGGACCACATCGTTGTATTTAACGAGTCGTCTTTGCGGCGGACACTGAAGTCGTATTTCGATTATTACCTGCGTTCGCGAACCCACCTATCGCTGGCCAAAGATGCTCCCGCGCCACGAGCCATTCAACCACCCGCGCTGGGTCCGGTGGTGGAGATCGCGGAAGTGGCAGGCCTTCACCACTGGTACGAGCGTCGAGCAGCTTAAGGCGTCCTTCCTCCGACAAACTCTGCACGTCCCTGCTATTCTCTCAACGGCCGACCTGGGACAAAAGAGCCCAGCTGCTATTCAGGTCGTCGCCCCTTTGACAAGTGAGGACCTCGGTCAATCACAGCAAACTCGACGCGGAAGTTCCCGACTGGGGACTGTCTGGACCCACGCGGGATTAATCCCGTACTTCGGCTGCGTTTTTGGTAGGGACAACCAAAGTCCTACGGGCCGTTGCATTCGGGGGCGGCCAGAGGTAGTTTGCTTGTCGGGCGGGAAGTTGATCGTAGAAGTCCCGGTTTTTCGAATCCTTTACCACTGAATGTATACGACCGCAGCCGCAATGATGATGATCTCGGTCACGTGAGGTCTCAAGGAGGGATGAAACATGACACGCAAAGAGTTTTTGGAATCGGTCGCGGGCATGGCGACTTCTACTTTTGTGGCAACAACATCCTTCGCCGCCACAAGACCGAGACCGCAAGGGAAGTCGCTAGCTGCTGGAAAAGAGAAAAAGGTTGCAGACACTCAAAGCGTGTTCACGATTGGCAACCATCACATCTCGAGATCCTTTGAAGTAAACGGAAAACAAGCATCCACCACAGCCCTCCAAGCCAGAACCCAATTGCGGGTCGCATCGGCGGAGTTCAGCGTCACTTGCCGGACGACTGCTCGAGAGGTTGTGCTGACGCGTTACAACACCAATCCCGCGAGCGTCATCGTTTCGCCCTCCCGTGAGGAGACAGAATTGGCCTGGTCGGCGGATTCTCCGGCTCTGGACATCCACGTCTTCTATCAGACCGACGGCGAGAGGCCCCGCATTTTCAAATGGATCGAGATCGATAACCGTAGCGACCTGCCTGTGCGTATCGTCAGCGTGACAGTCGAGTCGCTCGAAATTTCGGCGGGCGGCGAACCGCTGCGCGGCGGTGTCGGTCAGCCCGTAGAATTGAAAAACGAGTTCTTCCTCGGCATTGAACACCCCGCGGCGGCCAACGAAGCACGCGCCAGGAACATCATCCTCTCGCATTATCCCGATGCCAAGGTGGCTCCAGGGGACACTTGGAAGAGCAAGCGCGCCGTCCTCGGAGCCGCCATAGAAGGAGAATCACTCGAACATGCCTTTCATCGTTACCTTGCCGACCTCACGGGCCGATCGGCCAATTTCGAGCCTATCTATAACGACTGGGGAGCCCATGACGAGCTGGGCACCCTTGTCAAACCCCAGTTAACCGAGCAACTGACGCTCGAGCTCCTCGACCAGCTCGAGTCCATGAAATTGAAATACGGAACGCAATTCAATGACTACGTTTTGGACGCGTTTTGGTACGACCCTCGCGGAGCTTACCTGACCATCAAGCAGCCGAACTGGCCGCGAGGATACGAGCCCACTCTGCAACACATACAGGCCTTGGGAATGAAGCCGGGATTGTGGTTTGACCTTGGCGGTGGAACCCTCGACCTCAAGAATACGCCGGGATGGGGGGGTCCGGAAAAGCCCTGCCTTTCCGACCCGGAGTTCACGCACTTGGTCGAGCGCGCGGTCGAGTTTCACGCGCGTCACCATTCCCTTACGCTCCTCAAATTTGATTTCGCCAACCTTCTCTGCCGCCATGGCGAAGTCGAACAGCCTTCGCTTGCTGTCCTCGAAAAAAACGCCGACGGCCTGCGAGAGGTCTGCGACAAGGCCCGTTTGGCAAATCCGGCGATGGTCATCCTCGCCTTCAATGTTTTCAGCATGGTTGAGATGATGGAAAGCACTATTCGTTACGATGAGGCCTATCCTGTTTCACCGTGGTGGCTGCTTTGGTTCGATGCCCTTTACTCCGGCGACCCGCGCCCCTCTGAAGTGCCTTCCGTCACGTCTCTTCGGGATTCCGTTATTTGGTACCAGGACCAGGTGTTTCGAGGCTTCGCGAGGTCATGGCTGCCGCCCTTCATGATCGATGACTGCGGAACTATCGTGGGCAAGACCTCCACAATTTATTATCTGGGCTCGGAGTGCTTTACAGATTCCTGGATCTTGAACGTTATGAGGGGCGCCCACTCGCCGACCCTTTACGGTGACTTGCGTCTGCTTTCTGAAAACGACCGCAGGTTCCTCGCTGCTTCGATCCGGTTCTTGCACGAGTACGAGCCGATTCTTACGCACACGCGGCCGATCCTCGGAGTGCCAGGGAGGGGCGAAGTCTATGGATATTTTGCCAGCCAAGGGGATCTAGCCTTGGTGACTGTGGTTAATCCCGGCTTGTACCCGCAGTCCTTTCTTGTTCCACTGGCAGGCCAGGCCCGGGGAGATGGTCTTCTAAAACTGGTCTTTTCCAATGATGGACGAGCGCGCGAAGAGCTTCGGCCCGCGAACGGCGTCTTAGAAGGTGAGCTCGTTCCCGGCGAAATTCGAATCTATGGTCTCGGCCCTGAGGCGAAGGTCGCGCCAATGTCGCTCCCTTCGGCTTCCACGCGGCAATTCCACCAAATCACACCACTAGCAGACTTGTTCGGTGGAAAGAGAGTCGCCGATTTCGCACTTTCCCCGGAGCACGAGGGAATGACGCTCGCGATTATTATCCAGTACCAGAAAGACGGAAGGCCTGATCGCTCCTACACCAGGCCACAAGAAATTTGCAAAGTCACAGGAGACATTGCGTCGAAAGCGGTAATTTTCACCTCCATCCCTGCGGAAGGCACCGACATCTGGTCGAAATGCTCTTGGGCCGTTTTCAAGTGTAAGATTGCACGAAATGAAACGGGCGAGACGCTACGCTTGAGACTTGTGGGTGATCCCCCTGCGGGCACGGATCGGGCGATCCAATCCATGTGGTTACAATGACCAGATCGGAAACCCGGGGATTGACCCGCGATGACGATCCTCGAATAATGTCGCTGCAATTCAGCAGCGGTTGGTGAGGTGTTTCGAGGCTGGTCCTCACTGCTATTCAGACCCATCTGCAAGTGGACACGTGCACGGGCGCGTTTCAGGAGTTCACGCGTGTGGGCTCCCCTGCCAGGTGTACCAGTGAGCACTCAGTTGGAAATCACCCGCACCGCGACGAGCGAGGCTTTGCCGGGGACGTAATTCTCGACTGTAGTTTCGAGGAGAACCTGGAAGTACGGGGGAGGCGTCTTTTGGTCTGGCGACAGCGCGACCAAGGCTTTGTGGAGTTCGGGCAACCGTTCCGCACTCGTGATGTATTCGATGGCTGCTTGTGAACCCTGCGTATAGATACCATAAACGAGCAGAATGCGGTTCTCTTTATTCTCGTTCGGTAGCATCAAAATCAGCGCGTAGTCGAGGGTCAGGTGGTTAGTGACCGGATCAAACTCTGGTTTGTAGAGAGGCTTCTCGCCAGGGCGGGGATTCTTGTTCAGAATGACACCGGCTTGGAAATGGAAACCTTCGGCATTCAGGAAGACCCTGCCACTCCAGGCCTGATTGCCACCTAGCAGGATAGTATTGCCATGTTTGATCTCCTCGAAGGTTACCAGCCGAGACTGGAGCAGCCGAGGCTTCTGCCCGGTTTGCGAGAACAGTCCGAAGAGATTTGAAAGGCCCATGGTCTCGCCGACTGCGGTGAAGTCCGTCATGGAAGGGACAAAGACAAATCGCTTCAGCTCCCGGAAATGAATCGTGTCGCGGAACTCAGGCAGTTCATCCTTGGGTATTTCGTGGCCATGGGCCAGGGTTTGAGCGCTGTCCCCATCATGGGCCGCGCGCAGCAGAGGGTGATTTGGAATGACGATGAGAGGTGGATCAGCGGGCGGCATGAAGGGTTTCCAAAACCACTCAAGCTCTACCGGCAATGCTCGAAAGGGTTGTTGGGCGTGCGCAGCTTGTTCTGTTCGCGACCGCTCACGGATCAGGGAAAGAGCCAGAATCGCGCAAACTGCCGCTAGTCCGAAAATGAGCGCATAATGCAAACCCTCACTCCCACGTGGTGTTGTACCAACCTGCACCACTTGAGCATCTTGGACAGTTGTTTCCTCCGTCGGGGCTTTGTGGAAGACCGGCACATAGTGGCCCAGAGGCAGTTCGATGCGCAACGGGCTGGTCTTGCCCTCTTCCTCGTAATAGCTCCGTAGAGAGCGACGTATCTCGTGCGCCTGCACGCGCACGATGGGGTCCTCTTCCGGGTTGAAATCAGAACCTCGACCGTAAACCTCCACACCGATGAGATATTCGTTGAGTTTCTCGCCGTTCCCGAGCAGGGTCTGTTCGCATACAAACTCAAGAAACCGACTCTTCTTTGGGGCATTTGCGAAGCCTCGGCTCTGAAGGATTCGCCGAAGCTCCCCCTTCTTTTCGAAGAGGGAAACAGGTTCCGTTGCGGGCCTGTGTTGCTCGGCCATGGCGGCTTTCGCAGTTGGTGTGCTCTGGCGGGCCGACGGCTTTGCGTTGCTGACTGCCAGCCGAGCAGCTGTCCGAACGATAACACTCAATATCCATTAGGTCAATCCGGTCCGGTTTCCGTCGGTGCAGCAGATTCTGTTCCCCGCACGCTAACGGTTATTGGCCCCGTTAATCCCGGTTAACACAGAGGCGGCTTGAGGTTATCGGCTTGGACGGATTCGGTGATTCGAAGGACCATTCTGGACCCGAAGTAGCTCTGTGGGGCACCGCCTCAAATACAGGGGAGGGCAAAACAGCGGAGATGAGGATCTTGGGCCCCACGAATATCGAGCCAACGTCCTGCATTTGCAACCACTTTCTGACTCTTCCTACCTGAATGCTGCGCGTTAACAGTCTCGGTAACAGGCATTACCTTGAGAACCCTCGGGGTCAGGCGTAGATGTAGCTGGCGATGCAAGAGCTGCAAAGAGAGAGCAAATCGGGCTGTCTTTCGCGCATCCGAGCCCCAATCAAGGGAGCCCATCCTGCTTTTGCGCAGGGACATGCGGACAAAGGGCGCTCCCCGGACTCACGTTATGGCCGTGTCATGGGGGTCCGAATGCGGATCCTCCCGATCGACTTGGAGGGATGAAACCTATTGCCGAGGGCGACCCAGCGCCATGACCCTGAGGGGGTATACAAAATGAAGTCCCCATGTCGGATTGCTCTATGGAGTTTTTCAGTCCTGTGCGTACCTCTTCTGGCTACATCCCAGGTGGAGAGTCTGAACCTGAGAGTCACAAAGCAGTTCGATGAGCCGATTCTAACAATTAATTCTGCCGCCGCCAGAGGGAATAAGTACGGCTTCGAAGGCGGCAGGGTGCTAAAGCTCAATGGGACTTATCACCTTTTTACTTCTGAGATGGTCGGTGATCCGCACTGGGTGAAGATGAAGCTGGCGCACTGGACCAGTCGGGACCGCTTGCACTGGAGACGCGTTTCTACGCTCTTTGAATCGAGCGGAGACTTCACGGGTAAAGACCCCCGCGCAGCCTTGTGGTCGCCGATGCCGATCTATGACCAGACGGAAGGCTGCTGGAATCTGTTCTATGTGGCCTATCAGTCCGCACCCGACACGTCCAAGGAGTGGCTGACAAACCACGAAGGCAGGATCTGGCGCGCTGTTTCGAAGGTTAGGGGCCCCGGCGGCATCGATGGCCCTTACGAGGACGTGGGCATCATCTTCCAGCGCGGAAAAGACTCCGACCCTTGGGAGGGATTGCAGGGAACAGATTCATTCTTCCCTTACACCGCGGGGAACAGATGGTACGCCTTCTACGGAACCGGCCACACCGAGAAGTTGCCAATATCTCTCTGGCAAGTGGGTCTGGCGTGGGCGCCGAGCCTCGCGGGACCCTGGAAACGATGCACGCGACTAAACCCGTTGAACATCGAAAAGGTCTTTATTGAGAACCCCATTGTCACCAAACTCCCGGACGGAACCTATGTGGCCGTCTACGACACCATTGTCGAGCACTCCGTAGGTTATGCGTTTTCCGCGGACGGGATAGATTGGACGCCTGGCAAGGCCCTCGTCGTCCAGAAGGGCAACGGAATTTGGGCGAGCGAAGTTCGCACGCCCCTGGGGCTGATTGCCGAGGGGAAAGACTCGTTCACCCTCTTCTACACCGCCAATCAAGACCTGCTCGGAGCCCCGCCCGACGCGCACGGGATTAAGCTGACCCCGGGCGCGGTCGGTCTGGTGGATGTCAAGTTGAAACGCACGGCTGGGAAGGCTCAGGGCCGAAAGTAGGGACGAGCTCCCGCAGGCGCGATTGCAGCCAATGACCTGGGCCGTCGCAACATGACAGCCAGCAACAGAAACTGGGGTGGCTCTTCGAGCCGGAGGCTCTTGTGAAACGCGTACTCTTACTTGCGGCACTGATCGGCACGATATCGCCGGTGGGATTTTGCCAGAACATGTTCCGGGGCAACCCCGCCCGGATCGGCGTCTACGCCACGGACGGGCCCCGGCAATCCAACGGCGTCAAGTGGGCCTTCAAGACGGATGGCTGGGTTCTTTCATCTCCCGCCCTTGCTGGAGGCCTCGTGTACTTCGGGAGCGACGACAAGAATCTCTATGCCCTCGACGTATCGACCGGGGCGGAGAAGTGGAAGTTCGCGACCGGCGGGCCGGTTCGTTCCTCTCCGGCCGTAGTAGCCGGAACGGTATACTTCGGCAGCTACGATGGGAGCTTCTATGCCGTCGACGCGGCCTCCGGCAAACTGAAGTGGAGGTTCGAAACCGCCGGCGAGAAGCAGTTCGAAGCCAAAGGCCTGCACGGCTACTTCCCGCGCGCCCAGACCGTACCGGATCTCTGGGATTTCTTCTTGTCTTCGCCTGCCGTCAATGAGGGGTTTGTCTACTTTGGCAGCGGCGACGGCAACGTCTATGCGCTCGACCCCGAAACCGGGCAGTTGAAATGGAAGTTCGCGACTCAGGGGGTGGTCCACTCCTCTCCGGCGGTCGCGGGCGGTGTGGTTTACTTCGGAAGTTGGGACAGCTATCTCTATGCGCTCGATGCCGCGACGGGGCAGGAGAAGTGGAAATTCAAGACGGGCGAGGACAAGACGAATTTCAACCAAGTGGGGATCCAATCCTCACCGGCTGTTGATGGCGGAGTGGTCTATTTCGGATGCCGTGATTCCCACCTCTACGCGCTGGACGCCCGGACTGGGCAGGAGAAGTGGAAATTCGACAACCATGGGTCCTGGATCAACACCTCTCCCGCGATTTACGAAGGAACAGTGTACGTCGGTTCGCCCATTCCCGCCATCTTCCGCGCCGTGGACATCAAGACCGGCCAGGTGCGGTTCCAATTAGACGCACGCATGATGATCTTCTCGTCGCCCGCCATTGCTGGTGGCATGGCTTACTTCGGATCCTTCAACGGCAAACTGTACGCCGTGGACCTCAAGACGGGTCAGTTCGCCTGGGAGTTCCAGCCCCAGGCCGGCAAGAAGGACGCGCTAGGCGTAGTCGGCCCCGATGGCAGAGCCGACTTCAAGGCGATTTTTCGCTCCCAGTTTTACGAGGACATGTACCGCGCCGGCGAGAAGCTGTTTTCCCTCGGTTCCATCGTCTCCTCGCCGACCGTGGATCGAGGCGTGATCTACGTAGGCAGCACGGACGGCAATCTGTACGCGCTGGAATAGGGCTCATCCCTTTCCGCTCCGGTTACGTCCGGGATGCCTTCTTCTCTATGGTGCAGGTTCACAGGTCGTCGTCATGCCGGAGGCAACATTGAGTGGCGATCTCTCTGTTGTTAGGGCGCCGCGGCCGGAGCTCAAGAAACGAGGCACACACCCGGTGTCGAGATGCACCTATAAAACCAGAGAAGCGCTTCTCTTCCCCTCGACGTTCCGAATGGGAGTGGGCGTCGGGATTTCACTCAAGAGTCCTCGAATACCGTGTCGTTTCCAAATCAGGACGCCACGGTCACTACTCGTGAGTGTGGCTGCACAAGGTTCGGTGGCTGGCCCTTACGGGCGGGCGCCGTTCGGGTCCGAGTGGGTCTAGGCAAATGCGCAAGCCAGACTTCAGAAGTCTGAAAAGGAGAAAAGCATGAGGGACACATCAAGAAGACTCTTATGGAAGATTCTATTGAGATTGAGGGTGATCCATGTCTGCTTCCTGTCGGCACTGGTGGTGCTCTGTGCCTCGAGGGTGGCAGCGCAAGGATTGTTTGGAACCATCAGCGGCGTGGTGACTGATCAAAGCGGCGCCGTGGTTCCAGACGCAACGGTGAAGGTGACCAACGTCAACACGAACGTCGCCACGACGCTGACGACAAACAATGCAGGGGTTTACAACGCTACGAGCCTGAACCCAGGCGTGTACAATGTGCAGGCGGACGCCAAGGGTTTCAAAACTGCCGTCGTGAAAGGCATCACGCTGGAAGTGAGTGCAAACCCCAAGGTCGACTTGGTTCTCCAGGTCGGAGCAACCTCCCAGGTGGTTGAAGTCACTGCTGCCGCATCTCTTCTCCAATCGCAGCAATCCAACCTGGGCCAGACGGTAACTCAGCGGCAGCTTGATGAGTTGCCGACTCAGAGCGGAGGCGGCCGCAGTGTCTACAGCTTGCTGTTCCTGACTGCCGGTGTGAGTGAACAGAAGGGTGGAGGGGGGTACGACAACGACAATTTGCGGATCAATGGCGGCCGCCCTCGCAGCGATGACTACGTTCTCGATGGGACTACCATTGAACAGCCTGTCTGGGGCGGAGCGGCGTTTGATCCCGCAGTGGATTCCATCCAGGAATTCCGGGTCGAAACCAACAGCATGTCCGCGGAATACGGCAAGAGCAGCGGAGGGGTTATCCTCTCGGTGACCAAGAGCGGGACCAACAGCTTCCACGGGTCCCTGTACGAATACCTCCGGAATGAGAAACTCGATGCTAGGAATTTCTTCGAGAATCCGACCCAACCGAAGAACCCCTTCAAATACAATGAGTTCGGTGGAACCATCGGCGGGCCGATCATCAAGAACAAGCTGTTCTTCTTCACCGACTATCAAGGAATCCGGGAGACGGGCAGTTCGCCCTCGGTCGGAAATGTTGTGCCTGATTCAGATTTCCGGAGCGGCGATCTTTCGGCCTTGTGTTCGGCGGGATTCGATAGCTCCGGGAATTGCCTCAACGCCACAGGTCAAATCTATTTTCCGGGCACGACCACTCCGATTCCGAACGACAAGATCACCAATATCAACCCGATTTCGCAGAAGCTGCTGGCGCTTTTCCCCACCTCATCGGCGGCGGGTCCGTCACCGGGAACGAGTCTGGCGAGCTTCAATTCGCCCTTCCCCAGCTCGACAAACAGGTTCAACCCCCGGATCGACTACAACTTCTCGGCTTCCAATCATATTTTCGGTGTGTTTCACAGGCAAACGGGCGGGAACAGCGATTATGATCTGGTCGTTGGACCCGCGGGCGAGCAAATCCAGCGCAGCAACGACTACGCGACGACCATTGGCTGGACGCACACCTTCAGCGGAAACATGTTGAATGACTTCCGCTTTGGGTACATGCATCGCATAGGCGACCGTGGCAGCTTCGGTGGGGGATTTACATCGCCTTCCGACTTCGGTCTCAGCGGCATTCCCAATTGCCTGAGCAGTATTCCCGAAACGAATAATGGAACCAAATGCGGCACGCCCGGAGTCTCCATTAACGGGTATAATGGACTGACCACCGGGCAAACTCTCTACGAGCCAGTGACCGTGCTTCAATTCGCTGACACGGTCACCCGGGTGGTCGGCCGCCACAGCCTGAAAATGGGGTCCGAACTCCGGCACTATGCGATCGACAACTACCAGCCGAATAACGTCGCCGGAAATTTCACTTTCAATGGTGGCCAGACGGGAAATGGTTTCGCCGACTTCCTGTTGGGCGCCTTGTCTCAGGGTGGCTCGGTTCAAGTCCAGAACGCCTTTGTTTCATCGCGAGCTTGGGCTTTTGCCTTCTTCCTCCAGGACGACTACAAGCTCACATCCAAACTGACGTTGAACCTCGGGCTGAGGTACCAGCTTGATGACTCGTTCCATGAAACGCACAACGGCAACGCCTTCTTCAACCCCTTCACGGTGAAGTGGGAGCAATTCGGGGTGAACGCGCCCGCCGCCACCTTCGACAGGTCGCTGAAGGAGTTCGGGCCCCGCGTGGGGTTCGCGTACAACCTCATCCCGGGGTTCGTCGTGCGCGGCGGCTACGGCATCATGTTCCCAGGCACCGTGGGTCACGGCCGCGCGGGCGACGGGCAGCCCGGCCCGAACCTTCTTGCCAGCACGACCTTCAATGCCGGCACCAACTGGTCCGCTTTGCCGCCCATCGTGAACCCGAGTCCGTCGGCGATCACCGCGCCGATACCCGTGAACGGTGACGTGTCATTCCAGTCCTGGGCTCCGCGGCAGCAAGCACCCACCTATACCCAACTCTGGAACTTCACGCTGGAGAAGCAACTCGGCCCCAGCACGGCCGCCCAGCTCGCCTATGTGGGCAGCCACGGCGTCCACTTGCCCGTCAACTATGCTTACAACATTTGCCAGCAGACACCTGAAAGCACGGCGGAGTTTGGCTACAACGCCACCACCAGCCCGTACTGTCCGAACGCTGCGGCAGCGCTGCTCGCGGCCGGCAGCAACCTGTACGCTCTGCTGGTGACCCCCGGCTGGTGGGGACTCTCCAGCTCTGTTTATCACTCCCTCCAGGCGAAGTTTGACCATCGCTTCTCGCACGGTTTCTCGCTGCTCGCGAATTTCACCTGGAGCAAGCTGATTGACGATTCCTCCTCCGATTGGGGTGGTTTCGGCGCGCTCGATGTGTTGGGCCAGGACTTCTACAATCGCCGCTGGGAACGCTCGGTGAGCGCCGGCGATGTTCCACTTCGTTTCACCCTCGCCCCGATTGCCGAACTGCCGTTCGGCCCCGGGAGAAAATGGCTCCAGCACGGTGTTGCCAGCCAAGTGGTCGGCGGCTGGCGCGTGACCGGCATCTATACGATCAGCGATGGCTACCCGTTCGGAATCACCGATAGCAAGTATGGATACAGCAACGCTGCGCACGTGCTCTGCGACCGTCCGGACATGATCGGCAATCCCCTTCCGGCGGGGTTCCAACAGACGACTCAGCACTGGTTCAACACCCAAGCCTTTGACTTTTCCGGAACCGCGCCGGCGCCGGGGCTGGTGAATTTGACCGGGCCCGGAGATCCGACCAAGGCGTTCGGGAATTCTCCGCGCTACTTCTCGAATGTCCGCGTCCCGGGCGTCAACAATATTGACTTCTCCTTGCAGAAAGATTTCAGAATTCCCAAGGGAGAACAAACGCGACTGGCGTTCCGGGCGGACTTCTACAACGCCGTGAATCATCCGCAGTTTGCTGCGCCGAATTCGGACCCCGCGGTGGGGAACTTTGGCACCATCACTTCAACTGCAATCCCCAATCGAACCATCCAACTGGGATTGCACCTGTACTTCTAAAGCGTCGGGACAAGAAGCCAGGGGGGCGCCTTCACGGCGTCCTCCCTTCTTCGGAGGCACTTCACAACCAGAGCACAGAAAAGGGTTCCCGCCAATCCCCTCGCGGCCTCCGCCGTCTATTGTTCTCGGCAAAGTGTAGAACTCCCGGCGAAGGCTGGCAGAGAGGCGAAAGGACAACTCACGTCTCAGCCCTGCAGGTATTCGATGAAGGCTCATCGCTCAAAGGTACCTCAGCTCGATCGTCACCTCTGCTCATTGAGAAGTTTGGCAGCCGCCCTGTTTCTGCTGTTTGTTGCCTTTACGTTGCCCGCCATAAGTACACACGGGCAGGACTCAAGCGAACAGATTCCAGTCAGCCAAAACCTCACGCCGCACTTCGAGACCGCTCGCGGCAAGAAAATTCTATTTGTCGATGGCCTGCCTTTCACGGCCCTTGCGGTCGAAGTACCGTGGGACCAGCTGCTTTACGGTAGGTACCACGAGACCATGCATGCCTACGACTACCTCTATCCGGCGGCGGAAGCCATGGGTCTGAACACCCTTAAGGTTCCGGTGAAATGGTCGGTGGTCGAACCGCAGAAGGGCATATTCGACTTTTCATATATCGACCACGTCAAAGGCATGGCGGAAAAGCATCACCTGAAACTGATCCTGAACTGGTTCGGTCATTACGCAAGCGGCAACGGAAACATTTACTTGAACCTTACCGGCCAAGTGTTCGCCCCGATGGATATCATCGAGGATCAGGAGCGATATCCACGGGCCATCGACGCGGACGAAGTCCCGCACCACGCCGCAATTTCGTACGAGTACGATGCCGTGATCGAACGCGAAATTGCGGCTTTCCGCGCCTTTACGAAGCACCTCAGCGATGTGGATTCCCAAACGCACACCATCATCATGATTCAGGTTGAAAACGAAATCGCGGTATTCGGCGCGGACCGTCAGAACCGGAAACTTTGGCGGGACCACTCTTCTGTGGCCGACAAGCTATTCACCGAAAAGGCGTTCACCGATGACCTCAAGTACAGCGCTTGGCGGCTGAGCAGCAACTGGCTGCGGCGGGTGACGGATGCGGGAGCGGAAATCTATCCGTTGCCGTTTTTCTTGAATTTCGTTGGAGGCGTGATTCGGGACTGGATGGTGGGCGGTGCGCCCGGGGAAGACGCGGCGACGTATCTCGAAAACTGCCCCGCACTCTCGTTCGTCGGCCTAAACCTCTATTTGCCACCGGAGAGCTCGGTTAGCGATCTTCGTGCCGCCCTGGCGCGCTATCGAGTGAGCCGGAACCTTCCGTCGATCACGGAGACGAATAGTGACCGCGGTCCGGCGGCCCCACGCCTCGCCTTTATTGCCGTGGGCGAATTCGGCGCCCCGATTTTCGCGCCATGGGCGCTGAGCGATTCGTATCCAGTCCCCTTTCAGCCTTACGTGCTCCCGGACGGCAGCCTGGCCAATGGCGCAACCGCCCTGCGCGATACTTACATTTCGCTCCGTGCGGCACTCCCGCAAATCGCCTACTATGCGGGAACCGAAAATCTGAAAGTTTTTATGTCTCGTCTGCCGGGAGAAAAATTCTCGGAAACCAAGGAGGTCGGTAGAGCCAAGGTAGTTGTAAGTGGTGAAGACAACGGGCAGGCGATCGTCATCCATCCCGCGCCGAATGAATTCATCCTGGTGGGTTACCGCTGTGACGTTACCCTGACGGACGACACATTTCGATGGCCGAGTGTCCGCAAGGTTCACGTGGAGAGGGGCCGTTACGTGCGCCGCGACTGGAAAAACGAAGGCGACCCGGTCTCCTTCTACGGTATCAATACTGAGGCAAGGTCACTTGACGTGCCATTGATGGTTCCACAGGTGGTTAGGGTGTATTGGTGATTGGTTTGGCGATGGAACTCCGCCACAATGCAGACACCATTGAAGGAGATCTCGGTGCCTTAGGTATGTAATCCCGCACCGGTCGCGCATGGAACGACCCCCCGAGGAGCGTCCCGGAGGACGTCCACGTTGCATCGGACCATACAGGGAGTGTCTTCCACCATCCCGTTTGAAGGAGTACTCTTATGAAAACAAATCTTCGAAGCTTCTGGCTGTTGATCGCGGCCTCCATTTGGTTCATAAGTTCGAGTGAAGCTTGCCCCCAACCCCCACCGGCGTTCGCACCCGACAAGATGGACACCATCCTTTATGGCGCCGCGTATTACACGGAGTACATGCCTTATGAGCGGCTCGAACAGGACGTGCAACTGATGCAGCAGGCCGGGATTAACGTAGTCCGCATCGGCGAATCTAGTTGGGGGTTGTGGGAACCTGCGGACGGCCGTTTCGAATTCGCGTGGATGGACCGCGTCGTCGACCGGATGCACAAAGCGGGCATTAAGGTCATTATGGGAACACCGACTTACTCGATTCCGGCCTGGCTATACAAGAAGCACCCTGAGGTCTTGGTAACGACGTTGGACGGGCGCCCCAGCTCCTACGGGATTCGCCAGAACACGGACTTGGCAAACCCTACCTACCGTTTCTATTGCGAGCGTGTCATCCGCAAAATCGTTCAACACTATAAAGACCACCCGGCAATCATTGGCTATCAAATCGACAACGAAACCCGCCCGGCGGGCGCGGCGAACCACGATGTGCAGGTGGGCTTTGTCGATTACTTGCGAAAGAGGTTCAAGAGCATCGACAGGCTGAACGAGGTCTGGGGCCTCAACTATTGGGGCCAGAGGTTGTACGACTGGACGGAGGTCCCACCGCGCGACGGGATTATCAATCCCGGTTGGAAACTGGAGTGGGAACGCTACCAGCAGTGGCTGGTAACTGACTTTCTGAATTGGCAGGCCGCCATCGTGAATGAGTACAAGCGGCCCGACCAGTTTGTGACCCAGGATTTTGCAGGCCCGCCCCGCCCTTACGCCAATGAGGTGGAGGTCTCCAGAGCGCTCGATATTGTGGCGGCCAATCCGTATCACGACACGCAGGAACGCTACGACGGGGAAACCACGAGCTTTGCCGGCGATTACGCCCGCTCGCTCAAGCAGACCAACTACCTGGTGACGGAGACCAACGCGCAAACTATCGGCTGGGACTCGAAGGGTCAGTATCCACCTTACGACGGTCAGCTCCGCCTGGATGTGTATACGCATATCGCGTCGGGCGCGAACATGGTGGAGTACTGGCATTGGCACTCGATCCACTATGGCCAGGAGACGTACTGGAAGGGTGTTCTTTCCCACGACCTCGAACCGAATCGCGCTTATGCCGAGGTCGGTCGCATCGCGCATGAACTGCAGCGCATCGGGCCGCAGATCGTGAATACGAAGAGGCCCAACCAAGTCGCCGTTCTCTACAGCAACGACTCCTATCACGGCATCGAATTCATGGCTTTCAGCGACCGCGCCAACTACCGCACAGTCCTAACCGATATGTATCGGGCGCTGTACAAACTCAATGTCGGGACCGACATCATCTTCCCAAACAGCACAAGCCTCTCAGATTACAGAGTAATCGTTGTTCCTCCGCTTTATGTCGCGAGCGACGAGGTGCTGAATAGACTCGTCGATTACGTTCGCGCAGGGGGTCATGTGGTCATGGGGCTCAAGAGCGGATTCTGCAATGAGTACTCAACAGTGCGGTGGTCGATGGCCCCCGGACCTCTGCGTAAAGCGGCAGGATTTCGCTATCAAGAGTTCTCGAATCTGCGTGTGCCGCTCGAGCTCAAGGGCGATCCGTTCCACGCCGGGGCGGACAACAGGGTTTCCGATTGGGCGGAAATGCTGATCTTGGAAGGGGCGCAACCGCTGGCGTACTACGAACATCCGTTCTTTGGGAAATACCCGGCTATCACCCGGAACCAGTTCGGTAACGGCACGCTCACTTACGAAGGCACAGTCCTTTCAGAGAAGCTTCAGGAAGGCGTCTTACTGCACGTACTGAAACTGGCAGGTTTAACGGGCCCGGATCAGCAACTGCCTTCGGCAGTGCGTGTGAAGCATGGCGTGAATCGCAACGGCAAGACGCTCCACTATTATCTGAACTACTCGAGCGGTCCGCAGACCTTTCAGTACCCTTACGGCGCTGGCATTGATCTGCTGACACAGGCGCCCATAGCGCCGTCACAATCCATCACGCTAAAGCCATGGGACGTGGCGATTATTGAGGAACGGTTGCAGCTACAGTGATTCGATTCATGAAGAGAAATGTCCGACTTCAGCGTAAATGAGACCGTTGAGTGAAGTTGGTTGAGCTATAGTTTTCGCCCTGGTTCACCTCCTAACCCGCCCTTCTAGGACCTCCTGCGCCGCATGAATTTCTCGCCGTAAGGTCGCCCGCGGTGTGTGGCTCGCTCCTGTTTCTTGCATACCCCCATAATGTGACTTCCGCGCGCACCTGCACACTCGCGGAATCGACTGGCTCCCTGATC
>JBEKAK010000108.1:0-16094 GCA_050018275.1 Terriglobia bacterium
CCGGAGCAAAACATCGCGGACTACGCCCTGAACTTCCTCCGCGTGCAGTTGTTCACGATTCCGGGCATTGCACTTCCCGGCCCTTACGGGGGAAAACAGCGCGAAATCACGGTGGACGTCTTGCCGAAGGAGCTGGCCGCCAAAGGGCTTTCCGCCTGGGACATCGTCACTACTTTGCAGACTTCGAACATCATCGTGCCGGCGGGGACGGCCCGCATTGGGAGAACTGAGTACAACATCATGCTCAATTCCAGCCCCTCGGCGGTGAGGGAATTCGATCAGATCCCCGTCAAGGTGGTGGGTGGAGCGCCCGTCCTGCTGGGCGAAGTGGCCCGGGTGGAGGACGGATTCGCCGATCAGGTGAACATGGTGCACGTGAACGGCAAGCGGGCTGCTTATCTGGCCATCCTGAAGCACGCCGATGCCTCCACGTTGGCGGTGGTCGATTCGGTCCGCAACATCCTCCCGCTCGTAAGGGCGGTGGCGCCCAAGGATTTGGGCATTAAGATGGACTTCGATCAGTCGGTGTTCGTGCGCGGGGCCATCACGAGTGTCGTTCGCGAAGCTATCCTGGCCTCTCTGCTCGTCTCGCTGATGATCTTCATTTTTCTTGGAAACTGGCGCAGCATGGTCATCGTCTGCACGTCGATTCCCCTCTCCATTCTGGTGGGAATCATCGGCCTGAAGCTCACGGGCAATACCTTCAACATCATGACGCTGGGCGGCCTGGCGCTGGCGATCGGTATGCTTGTCGACGATGCCACGGTAGCCGTCGAGAACATCCATCGCAACCAGTCCCTCGGGAAGCCCCTGACCGTGGCGATTTTAGACGGCGCGCGCGAGGTGTCCGTGCCTGCTATCGTCGCCACGCTGGCCATTTGCATCGTCTTCTTCCCCGTGGTTCTGCTTTACGGTCCGGCGCGATTCCTCTTCACCCCCCTGGCGGTTGCCGTGGTGTTCTCCATGCTGGCTTCGTATTTGCTCTCCCGCACCCTGGTGACGACCCTATACCGCAAACTGATGGTTGGGCAGGTCAATCACCCGGTGGGAGGCGAGCACACGGAAAGACTCTCCCTGATCGCTCGCCTTTCGGCTGCCTTCAACCGCGGCCGCGACCGGGCTTTCGACCGCTTCCGGAATGCCTACGGACGAGTGCTGGAGACGGGCCTCCACCACCGCGCTTTCACCTTGACCATCGCGGCTTTGATCAGCTTGGCCTCGCTGCCGTTGGTCTTTCTGATCGGCGAGGACTTCTTCCCCAGTGTGGACGCGGGCTTGATGAAGTTGCACTTCCGCGCGCCCATCGGGACGCGCATCGAGGAGACCGAGAAGATCATTTTGCAGGCTGAAGACCGCATCCGGGAAATCATCCCGGCAGATGAGCTCGACGCCCTGAACGACCTGATTGGTGTGCCTTCTGCTTACAACCTGGCTTATGTGCCCAGCGAAAACGTCGGCGCCATGGACGCCGAAATCCGCATCTCCCTAAAGCCGGAGCACCATCCGACCGCCGGCTATATGCGGGAGATTCGCCGGGCGCTGCGGCATGACTTCCCGGGTTCGGATATCTGGTTCCAGCCCGCCGACATTGTCACTCAGGTCTTGAACTTCGGACTCGCAGCCCCCATCGATGTACAGGTTCAAGGCCTGGATTTCAGCAAAACGTATCCCCTGGCCCGGCGCCTACGCAATGACTTTGAGAGAATTCCCGGCGTTACGGATGTTCGCATTGCCCAGGTTTTGGACTACCCGACCATCAAGGTGGATGTCGATCGCGTGCGCGCGGCGCAAATCGGCTTGAGGCAGCTCGATGTCGCCAATACCATGCTGACCTCGCTCTCCTCCAGCTCGCTGGTCGCGCCTTCGTATTTCTTGAACCCCGTCAACAACGTGAACTACCTCGTCGCCGTGAAAGTACCCTTGCAAGAGCTCACCTCCCTCGAGAGTTTGACCTCGACGCCCATCACCGGGCCGGGCGCCGCCACCCTTCTTCAGCCGGGTGGTTTGCCCGCTCCCACGGACCTTCCGGACCTCGCTTCGGAAACACTCGGCAGTGTCTCTTCCGTGCATCGCCAGGTGACACCCAGCGCGATCAACCATTACACGGTGCAGCGCGTCCTGGACGTGGAAGCCAGCGTGGAAGGACGGGACCTGGGGTCGGTGATTCGGGACATTCGCACGAAAGTTGCGGCGCTCGGCGATCTCCCGCCCAGCATCCAAATCATGATCCGCGGGCAGAACCAAGTCATGGAGGAATCCTTCCGCAGCCTGCTGCTGGGCCTGGTCGTGGCGATCGTGCTGGTCTATTTTCTGATGGTGATCCTCTTCCAGTCCTGGATCGATCCTTTCATCATCATGTTCGCCGTGCCTGGCGCCATGGTGGGAATCCTCTGGATCCTGGCCGTGACGGGCACCACGATCAATGTCGAATCGTTGATGGGCGCCATCATGGCCGTGGGCATTGCGGTGTCGAACTCGATTCTGCTGGTCAGCTTTGCCAACGACATCCGCGTGGAGCGTGGCATCTCATCCATTGAAGCCGCGCTGGAAGCCGGCAAAACGCGGCTCCGCCCGGTGCTGATGACCGCGCTCGCCATGATCATCGGCATGGTCCCGATGGCTCTGGCCCTGGGTGAGGCCGGGGAGCAAAACGCACCTTTGGGGCGGGCGGTTGTCGGCGGCCTGGTGGTGGCGACTGTCGTGACCTTGTTTGTAGTTCCGGTGATATATTCCCTCCTGCGCAAGGGAGCAATCACCAAGCACCTGCTCGAAGAACGTTTCCTGGCGGAGGAGCGAGGGGAACAGCCGATACAATAGGAACCTTGAATGAGTGACCCCAAACCCAAAAGCTGGCTGGCGGCTATCAGCCTTTACATTTTCGGAGGCTTGCTTTTCTTCACCTGCGTGGGGCTGGCGTATCACCTCTGGACCAGCAAGAAAGTAAACCTGGCGCACGAAGAACAATCCCGCACCGCAACCATGGACGCTGGACCGCGGGTGGCCGTGGTCACGGTCGATGCATCGCCGCGCGAGCAGGTGATCTCCTTGCTGGGCGAAGCCCGGCCCTTTGTGAGCGCCACCCTCTACGCCAAAGTGAGCGGATACCTCAAGGAGATCACGGTCGACAAAGGCGACCGCGTAAAGGCTGACCAGTTGCTGGCGGTGATCGAATCTCCTGAGCTCGATCATCAGCACCAGGCGGCCGTCGCCGATGCCAAGAACAAGCGCCTCAACGCCGACCGCGCCAGAACGCTTGCCAAGCGTGACATGATCGCGCAGCAGGAAGCTGACACGGCGGGAGCCGACGCGGACGTGGCGGAAGCCAACGTTCGCTCCCTCGCCGCCCAGAAGTCGTATGAGGTCATCCGCGCGCCGTTTGCAGGTGTGGTGGTGGCGCGCTACGGCGATCCGGGCGCCCTGGTGCAGAACGCCGCCACTTCCCAGACCAGCACCCTGCCTCTCGTCACCGTCGCGCAAACCAATCTCTTGCGCGTTTACGTCTATCCTGACCAGCGCGACGCGCATTTCATTCGCGTCGGTGATCCCGTGGTGATTACTCGCCCGGAGAGGCCGGAGTTGCACCTGAATGCCAGCGTGACCCGGATCAGCGGTCAACTGGATACGCGGACCCGCACGATGCTGACCGAGATTGACTTCAATAACAGGTCTGACGTGATTCTGCCCGGCAGCTTCGTCCAGGTAACCCTGCGGGTTCATCAGGCCGGATCGGGCGACTTGGCGATTCCTTCGGAGTCCCTCGTCATGCGGAACGACAAGCCCTTTGTCGCCGTCGTCAAACCCGACAATACCATCGCGTTCCGGCCCGTGGTGGTCGGGGTGGACGAGGGCCCCCGCGTAAGAATCGTTTCCGGCCTGCAAAAGGGTGAGCGCATTGCACTTAATCTCGGGGAGAGCTTGGCAGAGGGGAGCCACGTCCAGCCCGTAGCCGCGGGAGGGCACTAGGCGCTTGGTAGCGCGGAGCGTGTCATTCCCGCGAAAAGCTTGCCCTGAGCTTGCCGAAGGGCGGGAATCCCGTTTTGTAGGGCCGACCCCGCCCTGCGGGATCAGCGCTACGGCGGCGGGCGAAGATGGTCGATCCCCGCAAGTCAGGAGGTTCGATGAAACCGTTACTGGTCATCGTTCTGGGAGCCTCGCTTGCGCTGCCGACTTGGGCGGCGGATCCGCCAAGACAACTGTCTCTGGCTGAATGCCTGCGCATCGCTGAGCAGAACCATCCTGACCTCGTTGCGGCGCGTGGGCTGATTGATTCCGCCCGCGCGCAAGTGCGCATTGCCCGGGCGGGCTACAGGCCCCACCTGGATGCGGGCGCTTCCTATACTCGCGCCACTTACAACTACGCCGCAACCCCAGGCGTCTCCCCTCAGGCATTCAATAGTTCGTACAACGGTGAGAGCACGTCCCCGGCCGCTTACTACTATGGGGGCCTGAATTTCTCGCAGTTGATCTACGACTTTGGCCAGACGCGCGGCACGGTTGACCGCAGTGAGGCCGAGATGGAAGCAGCCCAGCAGAATCTGAAGCGAGTTCACGATCTGATTTACCTGAATGTACGCGAAGCTTATTACGCGGTGCTCGCGGCGGAAGAGATTCTGCAAGCCCGCAAGGATGCCGTGGACAATCAAACCAAGCACCTGGACCAAGTCCGCGCCTTCCACGACGTGGGCACCCGGCCCAAGATTGACGTGACCAAACAAGAAGTGGGTCTGGCCAATGCCCAGGTGGACTACCGGCAGGCACAGGAAAACCTAGACGTCGCCCGCGCGGCACTGGCCACGGCCATGGGTATTCCCATTGACCAAGCGCCGGAGCCCCTCAACACCCTGGGCGAGGTTCCCAATCCCGGCAGCCTTGATGAGCTGATGACCCAGGCGGAAAAGCAGCGCCCGGACCTGGAATCGTTGCGCGCCCAGATTGCCGCCGCGCAGGCGGATATCATCGTGGCGCGCAGCTACTTCCGGCCCAGCTTTAGGTTGGGCAGCTTCTTTAACTACCAGAACCTGAAATTCCCACTGATCTACAACTGGGACCTGGCCGGATTGCTGGCTCAGAATTTCCTGGATGGGGGCACGAAGCAGGCGCGCTTGACCGCGGCGCAGGCGGAAGAGTCTGTGGCCCGCGCCAACTTGACTTCCTTCCTCCAGAAAGTGCACCAGGAAGTGTTTACGGATTATTCCGACCTGAAGGTGGCCAAGGACAAAATCCAATTGAACCAGCAGGCGGTGGCGGAGGCGAAAGAAAATCTGGCTCTGGCGGAAGGACGCTACTCAACCGGATACGGGAACATCATCGAGCTGACCGACGCGCAAACCCTGCTGACCGATTCCCAGGTGCAGGAAATCGTGTCGCGGTACGATTACCAAACCGCCGCCGCTCGCCTCGATGTCGCCGTCGGCCGCACGCCCACACCGTAGGGCCGAACGGCGTTCGGCCTGATGGGGGGGCGAGCACCGCTCCCCCCTACAATGGGCGTGTATGGACAGCCGCACGCCGATGCTGTAGGTTGAAGTTGTTTTTGAACCTGGGGCTGGGTGGCGCCCGCCGCGGCGGGCGACTACACGGCCTTTATGCTGAATCCTTGATCCTGCCTTCTGACTCCTGACTCCTGACTTCTGTCTTCTGGTTCTACGCATTCACGGCTGCAATCCTGCGAAGCAAATCATCCTGTTCGGCGGCATTCTCCGCGCCAATGGTGAAAGCGTCCAGTATTCCCAGCGAGAGGGCGTACTTCAGCGCTTCATCCTGCCGGGTGCGCAGGTCGCCCTGGCCGAGAATCTTCATGCCGATAATTCCCTTCCCGCTGGCGCGCGCCTCCGCCAAAGTTGCCTTGACCGTGTCCGGGTCGGCGTCCATGTGCGAGCCAATGGGGTTGATGCGCGAGAGGATCACTTGCACCCAGGGCGACTTCGCCGCTTCGCGCAACGCCTCAATTTTATGGCAGGAACAGCCGTGGGCACGGATCAAGCCCTTCTCTTGGGCTTCAGAAATCACGTCCATCGTGGGGCGGAAGCGGTCTGTCCAATGGTCTTCGGTCATGGAATGCATCATCAGCAGGTCGATGTAATCCGTATGCAGTTCCTTGCGGAAGCGATCGATGTCGGCGCGCATCTGGTTCGGCTCACGCGCATGGGACTTGGTCATGATCGTGACTTTCTCCCTCGGAACCCGCTTCAGCGCCTCTGCCACATGAGGATGTGACCCGTAGGCATCCGCCGCGTCAAAGAACCGCAGCCCGTGGTCGTAACCACGCCAAAGGAGATCCGCCAAACCCTTGATTCCCAGCGCCGTCTGGTGGGAGCCGTGGTTGTAGCCAACCGTACCGGTGCCGCAAGCCAAGCGGCTGGTGTGCAGTCCTGTTTTGCCGAGCGTGACGATGTCAGCAGCGCTGAAGCGTCCGGGTCCCGCCGCAAGCAGGCTCCCGAGCGGCCTCGTCCCTGCCCAGACGGCGCCTGCGCCCAGCGTGGCGGTCTTCAGAAAGTCTCTGCGCTTCATGATGCTTTACTCCTGCGTTTGAGTGTTCTGCCCGTTTATCGAAACAGCCCTACAAGCCCGTCGGAGGCTTAGACTACCACGTTCGCATCGCCCCTCCAAGCAGGTTTCCGGGGCGTTCCCAGAAGCATCGCAAGTGCGATTTGGCATTGGAACCCCGATCCCGAAGCAGGAGGTCGAGTTGGGGTCTCAGCCCCAGCATTTCGGGAAACACGTGAGCATGTCCCGCACAACAGTTTCAACTTCGAGGGAGTTGGATTTTCACAACGCAACCCACCGACTAGAAGAAGCTCAGATCGGCTGGATCGATCGCAACTTCGGGATCGGGGTGAAGGAAGAAAGGGGCAACCTGCTATTTGCGCCCTGCGGCTGTGGCAGGGATAGGTTCCAGCAACTGTTCCTTGCGGTAGACGAGGGTGTTGGTGTCGTAAGCGGCGATTTCAAAATCGTGGCCGTGCGTGATGGCGTCGCAGGGGCAGGCTTCCACACAGTAGCCGCAGAAGATGCACCGGTTGTAATCGATGTTATAGACCTTGGCGTAGCGCTCAGCGGCACTGATGCGGTGATCGCCGGTATTTTCCGCCGCCTCGATGTAAATACAATTCGCGGGGCAAGCCGCCGCGCAAAGGAAGCAGGCCACGCATTTTTCAAGTCCATTCTCGTCGCGCGCCAAGACGTGAACGCCGCGATAGCGATCCTCAAAGTGCACGGGTTCGGTGGGATAGTTCTCCGTCACCGTGGGTCCGAGCATCATCTTGAAGGTGGTGGCAAACCCCTTCGCCAGCGCCACCGCAGAATCGGCAATCTCACGGACAATGTTCGGCATAGCCCCTCGAGTTTTCAGTATATCGGATGGCTTGATACCGGTCAAATGTCCGCGACGTCGGTGGTGGGTTGGTTCCCAGCGTGGCGACAAACCAGGAGGTGTAGATCTCCAGTCAACACTACAGCGTTTTTCACGTCGACCGGCTGCGTGGTAGTCTAAGGGGTAGACTTGAAGTGAACGCCCTTGTAGTATTACCCGTATGAAAAAAGCGAATTCCGGTGATCGCGATCCGGCCCCGAAAGGCAACGTCGCTCCGAAGAACGTGGACGAATACCTCGCAGGCGTCCCGGAACCCGCCCGCAGCACCTTGAACAGGGTTCGCGCGGCGATTCGGTCCGCTGTGCCACCGGAGGCCACGGAGGCCATCAGCTATCGGATGCCGACGTTCAGGTACAAAGGAGCGCTGCTGGGGTTCGCCGCGTTTTCGAACCATTGCAGTTTGTTCCCTATGAGTCTGTCCGTGATGGAAACGTTCAAGAACGAACTCAAGGACTTCGACACATCCAAAGGTACCATCCGCTTCCCTGTGGACAAGCCTCTGTCCGCCGCTCTTGTGAAAAAACTGGTGAAGGCGCGGATCGCGGAGAACGAACACAAGAAACAGCGCCGATCGGGCTGACTTCGAGACGAGTGCATGACTCGAACACGGTTAGCTGACTCAGTTGGCCGCCCAAAGTCAGCAAGGCATCCATAAAGTGGTACTCGCCTCGCCGCGGCGGGTCACTGCTCTTAGACGCTCGACCGCTTGGTGGGTCTGTGTGAGAACTTGCTTTTTCGTGTTGTAGCGGCTCACCTGCTCGTCACTCGCCTTCCTCCCTAACCCCCAACACCTGACCCCTAGCCCCTGTTCTTGTTGTCGGGAACAGCCATTCTTGGCGGCGTTCGTTCAGGAGCTAACGACAAGCATCAGCCTCGGCGCGGCAGCGACGTAGGCTGGATGCCTTGGTTATGCCCTTCCTCTTCCGGTCGAGGTCGTTCTCCAGGGTCTGCGGAAATTTGCGCGAGGAACGCCGCTGCCGATAGGATCGTCACCCCTTGTTGTTGAGCCTTCGCCAACTTGACTGGCCCAGGGGCTTCGCCAGTAACCAGAACCTTCAACTTGACAGTTACGGAACCAACTACGCGATAGCCGTTCTGCTCGGCCAGCTTTTCCATGTTTGCTCTGTCGCTCGGACGGAAGCCCGTGAAACAGATTTCGGGCTTCGAGGAGGTCCGGCGCCTGGTTTTCGGCGGAAAATGCGCGTAAATCCACCTCCAGCATTCGCGATCTTCCATTCCTTGCAGTTGTTCAACGGAGAAGGGAGATCCCTTCTCCACCATCATGGCGATGACGTTCTTCGATGCCATACACTTATCTCCTCTTCGCTGCCATGACGACTTGGCGTTGAGGGGCCAGCGGCCATCAGCGCCCGGCCATGGCGACTCGGTTGCCCGCCTGTCCGCTCCAACGCCGTGTTAGCCAGCTCACCCCCTGTGTGCCGCGACGGCTCCCGCCTCGAGCGACGCTCAGGTGGGTCGTGTTAGGCGAAGAACGTGGGCCAACAGTGGGGCGGGCCACCGCTCACGGCAATACGCAACTGCCTCTTCTACATCGAGCCCAACCGTCGAAGCGCCCACTCTGAGGTAAAAGGCCTTGGGTTTCGGATCGGCGATGCAGACCGGCGTCGGTGAAGGACTCGCGTGGACAAGGCAGACGTCCTTGCCATCTCGGGAGACGATTGTCATTGCTACACAGAGGTTGCTGACGTCCTGGCCAATCTTGGCCGCCAAGAGGTTGCGCAGATGAAGCTGAAATCGATCCCGTTGCTTGTCGGGGCCAACCGGATCTTCCCCGGGCTTGGCCAGCGAATCGTAGTCGCGGTCGAGGCCAACGACCTTCCTGTCATCCGCGACTCCGATGAGCAAGGTTCCGCCTAGCCGGCTGTTGAGAAACCCGGCGACCGTCTTGACGGCAATGGCCTCGGCGACGCCCTTCGCCCCAGGGGCCTTCGAGTCCCAGCGTAAGGATTCCTTGAACTCGACCGTGGGAGACTCCCCCTCCTGAAGGGCCTCAACGAGCAATTCCTCAGGCCGAAACTCATGAGGAATATACCGAACTCCGATTAGCGTACCCACGAACGCAAGAGCCAGTGATGAAGAGAGATTCACCAGCCACGCGCTGAACGAAAACCAGGGTTGCGGAGCAAGTTCCACGAGCGCCGTGATCGTCCCTACGGTCTTGCCCGACGCGCTGACAAAGGGGACTGAAAGAAGGGCGTACGTTAGGGTGTTTCGGCCGGCCACTTCCTCCACCTCGTCGATGGGTGGCTTAGGGTACTCGACAAGCCTCAGCGGGATACCGCCGATCGCGAATCTCACGCTGCCGCGATCGTCGAGAACGGCGTAGTAAAGGTTGCGATCTATGTCGCTGGGGGTGACGCGAGTTGCGCGTTCCAGAGATTCACCAAAACGTTTGGCGTTTTTTTGAAGGCGGTCGTCAACCCCAGTGATGTCCTCTGGCGGTGAGACGCCCAATATAACTCGTCCTCCTTTGACGGGTGCCACGAGAAGTCGCCAGGTTTCGTTGGTGAGCGGCACGGTGAGGCTATGAATTCCGGGCTGCAGATCTGTTACATCGGCCCGAAAGGTCAGGTCGGCAACGAAACCCTCAACGTCTATGATCAGGCCGCTCGCGTCCACAATGTAGTACCCGCCGCCGAGATCAGCTTGCCTTAGCCGCGTGAGCTCCCAGCGGCTCTCATAACGGAGCTCCTGACGAACATCGTCGACTGTCGCACGGAGATTGGCGCGCGCGGCCGCCCGGCGCTGGTACCAGCCGATTCCGAGTTGGGTTACAACGGCGAGGACAAAGAGGGCGGCAAAGAGCAGTGCCGCACGGCGGAAACGCCGAGAGCGCAAAATGGTCATGTCATTTACTCACGCTACTCCGTGGCTGGCTAACTCTTGTTTAGGCTGACCTGCATAAAACCCTTCCCGGTCGGCATAACGAGAAAGCGCCAATGCCGGGTGCGCGGGACTTCTACCAAGCGGTCGTGGAGCCTCGGAGTCGGCTCGCCAGGGAACGGCCCCAACGGTGATCGACGATCGGCCGGGGAGTTATTCATGACGCCTAGCCTCCCAGGAATCCTCGGGCTGGCGAAAGGGTAACTTACTTATACTGCCCGTTAACCTGCGATGCAAGTCCAAAACGTCGCGCACCGGGTTGAGATGCAGGTAGGTCAACCGATCGTTGAACTCCCTGGCGTGCCGCACGAAAGCAGCGTGTCGTGGCTTCCGCGCCCATAAGCGTTAACTTAACTGCCAGAGGTGCCCGAAAGCCCGCCTAGGCGGGCGTCAGAATGTGGCCCACGGCAAAAGAGTCTGTGTGAAAACTCGGTTTTTCGGCCTTTTCCACAATGCAAGTCATTGAATCTCCGTTCGCGAAGGCGTGAAATCTGAGGTTTTCACACAGACTCAAAAGCCGTGGGAAAAAAAGAGATGGAATGACTTCTGAAGCCCCGGCAGGGGCGACAGAAATAATCGACCACTGTAAGTGACTCTGTCGCCCGCTGACGCGGGTTGAAGCGTTAACAACTGCCGCTTCCCCACGGCTGCCGCCGTGGGCCACAATCTATCGGCCCTGACGGGCCTGAGCACCCGCAGGCAGGATTCCATTGAGCCCCTCCCAAAAGATTCTTCCTACCGATAGCCCAAAAATCGCGGCGCCCCCTTTACAAGCCCCTCGCGATTGTGCCTACCATAGAGGGGTGAGACGACGCGCGCCGCTGAGGGTGAGGGTGGAAGAGTCGAGCCTTGGCCATATCCCGAAGCTCACGAACCTGTTGATCAAAACAGGGGCTCTGGCTGCCAAAAAAGATGTTGAAAATGAAGGTCGATCTGGATGAGTTATTGAAAACAAAGGGAAAGACGAAATGAAAAACGATCGATCCGGATGAGTGCTTGAAAATAAAAGGGTTACGCGATAATCGAGGCGAAGCCAGAATGTTGTTGAAAAGAAATGTACTTATCCGGCTATTTTCACCAAAGTGGCATAGGTTCTCGCGCATTCCACAGGTACAGGGCGAGATTCCCCGATTTCTGGGGTCCGGTGGACACATCGGGGTCCAGAGACCGGACTTCGCGGAGTTTACCCTGAGCGCAATGACAAAGATCCTTCTCCCGCAAGGCGGGATCAGGATGACAGCGGATGGGATCAGAATGACAGTGCCCACAAGTTCTTCCGCAGCCCGTGAAGCCCCGCCCTTCCGACCGCTGGGAAGAAGCCCCCGCAGCGTCGGTCCCTGAGCTCCCTGCCTTTTGACTTCGAGATTCGGCTACAATGCAGCTCGGAGGGCACATGTCGAAATCGCGCAGGCAGTTCTTGACCCAGACCTCACTCGGATTGATCGCTGCAACCGCGTCTGGTAGCAGCAAGGCGCAGCAGTCGAACCAGCTTCCGCCCGGGGCGCCCCCAGCGTTTGGCACGGGCCCGGCTGTGGGGCCGGAAGTGTCACCTGCCACCTTCGCCGAGGCAGAAAGACTCGTGCAGGTGGAGTTGACCACCACAGAGCGCGCCGTGGCGGCGGATAGCTGGCGCGTGAACATGGCATCGCTTTACGAACGGCGCACCGGTCCGCGCAAGGTGCCGCTGGGGGCTGCGCTCGCCCCCTGGTCGCGGTACGGTGGTTTACTACCCGGCCAGAAGCCGGGCCCGCAGCGGGATCGATTCATCCGCAGCCACACCGATCCCGGCCCATTGCCGGCATGCGATGAGGATCTCGCCTTCGCCTCGCTCACACAGCTCTCACGCTGGATCGAGCAGAGCAAACTCACCTCGGAACGCCTCACCCACCTCTATCTCCAGCGACTCGAGCAATTCGATCCCAAGCTGCGCTGCGTCATCACCCTTACCCGCGAGCTCGCACTCACACAAGCCAAAAAGGCCGATGAAGAAATCGCTGCCGGCAAGTACCGGGGACCGCTTCACGGCATCCCATGGGGGGCCAAGGACCTTCTCGACACCGCCGGAATCCCCACCACCTACGGCGCCGAACCCTTCAGGGACCGCATGCCCAGAGAGGATGCGGCGGTCGTCAGCCGCCTCCACGCCGCGGGCGCCGTCCTCGTTGCCAAGCTTAGCCTCGGGGCTCTTGCCCTCAACGATATTTGGTTCGGGGGACAGACCATGAATCCCTGGCTGTTGGAGGAAGGGTCGTCCGGATCCAGCGCTGGCCCCGCTGCCGCCACCGCCGCTGGATTAGTCGGCTTTGCGATGGGCAGCGAGACGGGCGGCAGCATCGTCAGCCCCAGCATGCGCTGCGGGATTGTAGGACTCCGACCTACCTATGGCCGTGTGCCGCGCACCGGCGCCATGACCCTCTGCTGGTCCCTCGACAAGCTCGGCCCCATGACCCGCAGTGTCGAAGATGCTTTGCTCGTGCTCGAAGCCATCTCCGGACCTGACACAGGCGACGTTTCCAGCGTGCCCAGTCATCTTGACTTCGACGCGACTGCGCCCCTCAAGGGCCTGCGCGTCGGCTACTTCCCCGCGTGGATGCAGGAGAGTCCCGCCACGGATGTGGACCGCGCCGCCCTCCGGACACTTCCAGAACTCGGCATGGTGCCCGTGGAAGTTGCTCTTCCGAACTGGCCTTATGGCACGCTCAACCTCATCCTTTTCGCCGAAGGCGCGGCGGCCTTCGAGGAGCTCACGCTCAGTCATGGCGATCGCCAGCTTAAAGTCCAGACGCCCGACGCTTGGCCCAACCTTTTCCGCCAAGCCCGCTTCCTTTCCGCCGTCGATTTCGTCCAGACCGACCGCTTCCGCCGCAGAGTCGCAGAGGAAATGGCCCGCATCTTCTCGGAAGTGGACCTGCTCCTGGTCCCTTCTCTGCGCGACGAAATGCTCACCATTTCCAATTGCACGGGCCATCCGTCGCTCACTCTCCGCGCCGGCTTCGTCGAAGTCTCACAAGCGCGCAGTGATTGGGCTCCCGACCCACACCATCCGCTCCCAAAGTTCTCCCCGCCACGTCGCGTCCCTCACGGTGTTACGCTGATCGGGCGGCTGTTTGATGAGGGTACGCTGGGGCTGGCCGGTCTCGCGCTCGAGCGCGCCTTCGCCGTCACTGGCCAGCGCCCGCCCGGCTTCTGAGGTGAGCCGAGGCAGGCAAGGAAGATCGTAGGGTCAGGCCGACCCGTCTAAACTACCGTGGCAGGGTCCACAGGCCAGTCCCGCCAACTGCAGTGTGGATCAGATCTCATAACCGGGCGCTGTAGAAGGCGCCGCCGGTTCCTCCCGGCAAAGGTGGGCATTATCCGACTGGCGGCAGGCGCAGCCAGTTGCCTCGAGAGTAGTCTCCGGGTGCGCGACTTTATCGGAAACCGGCACACCGCCACGGCTTCCCCGCCCCGCTCAGGCGCCAAAGCGCGTAAATTCAACGGTTGCAGGACATTCCTGAGCAACCCGCTAGCCTTCCGGGGAATCGAATGGGCAGGGTTGCGGTGAGCTTGTCAGGGTCCTATCAGCAGTGTAAAGTGGTGCTAGGCAACCCACTGGGAGACAGAACTCATGACCCTGGCAGGCGCGCCATCGGACCTCTCGCAGAGGAGAAACTCATGAAAAAGTGGGCCACAAGCGTCATAACCGGGCTTCTGGCAGGGATGCTACTTCCTGCCTTGCTGGCGGGTGAATCCAAAATCCCAGCCCAAAACATAAACATACCCGCCGGCAGTCTTCTTCACGTGCGGCTCACCTCTACGCTCACCTCCAAGACCAACAAGACCGGCGACCCCTTTACCGGCATGGTCACGCAGGCGATCGTCGTGGACGGCAAGGAGGTTGTGCCGGCGGGCAGCACCGTGGAGGGTCACGTGGCCTTCGTCAAGCCTTCCGGCCGCATCAAGGGCCTGGCACAAATGCGGGTGGTTCTCGACGACATCATCACCCCGGACGAGTTGAAGATTCCTCTCGCGGCGGGGCTGGAAGACATGAATGCGGGAGCGTGCGCCAAGACCGGCAGCGATGAAGAAGGAACCATCAAAGGTTGTGGCAAGAGCAAGAAAGACGCGGCCAAGGACGCGGCCATTGCGGGCGCGATCGGCGCAGGTGCAGGCGGCATGGTGGGGCTGGGTTCGACGATCGACTGCCAGTATTACGGGAACTGCGGTGGGCCGGGTTTTGGAACCGCCCTCGGAGCAGGGGCAGGCATCGGAGCAGGTTCGGCGCTGATTTACAACCTCCTGAAGCACGAGAAGCAGATCATCCTGGTCCAGGGCACGACCATGACCTTCGTCATCAACCGATCGGTCGATGCCAGCACCGGCCAGCCCTTGCCGCAGAATCCTCCCGATGGGAAGCAGTGATCGGGCGGGCCGCCAGACTCAGGCGGGCGCGCCGAGACGCACCAGAAGAACCCTGAGGAACCTTTGCCCTCGCTATTCGCCGGAGGGACTTCTGATGAAACGAGCCCAACACCTGGCAATTGCGTTTATCGCGTTGATGCTGGTTTCAGGACCGGCGGTTTTGGCGACTGACCAGAACATCGCCCTGCCCGCCGGCACCGAGCTTCTCGTCCGCCTGACCACGACCTTGAGCACCAAGGCCAACCAGAACGGCGATCCGTGGGTGGGACGGGTGATTGAGCCCATCTTCGCGGAGGGCCGCGAGGTGGTTCCTGCTGGTAGCACGGTGGACGGCCGTGTGACCTATGTGAAAGAAGCGGGCCGCGCCGCGGGGACCGGTCAGATGCGCTTGGTGGCGGAGACAATTACCACTCCTCAAGAAGGCACTTTCACTATCGTGGCTTCACTTGAAAATGCCGAGGGGGCTGGGGGCGCCAAGGTGAAAGGCGAGGAAGGAACAATCGAGGGCCCGGGCAAGGATAAGAAGAGCACTGCCAAGGAAGCTGGCATCGACGCCGCCGGCGGCGCCGCGGTGGGCGCCATGGTTCATGGCGGATCAGGAGCTCTTTACGGGGCAGGCATTGGAGCCGTGGCGGCCCTCGTTCACGGCATCGTCAAGAAACATCAAGGCGTGGTGCTCCCGCAGGGTACGGAACTGACCTTTGTCCTTACCCGCACCACCTTGTCAAAGCAGGTCGCTCCGCCGCGGCCGGAAACCTCCTCACAATAGTCCCAGAGCCATATCGACGCGCACAGGGAGAGCTCTCGCTCCCCCCTTTCCGTTTTACGGGCTCTGCCGCAGGTGGCGATCTGGAATCGCCGCGACGCTGCAGCTGCCCCTGTCCTGAGAATGTCCACCGTCCGACCCCTTGAAAACTCCCTTTACCGGGTGCATAGTATCCGCCAGATTAGTTCGAGTCACAATTCCAGGCGAGTAGGCCCGCTGGCTTGACCCGCAGTTGGAGTGGGCAATGACGCTCCGCCGATGGCGGAATTCTTCGACTCCGAGGACCCCACTTTTCTCCATCCTCCGGCGTTGCCCTACTGCGGCGTTGTCCAAGGAGAGACTCCCTGCTGCGGGTATCCCCTTGGCATTGGGGCACCCATCGCGCAAACAGCTTGAAGAGGCCGAGCTGCAAGAATCGCCAATCCAGGCGGCGCTTACTCAGTCGGAGAATGCCCTGCAAGCAGCCAAATTTCGGAGGACTCGGTGGCCGCAGAGGAAACTCAGATGGAAGATTCCGGCTCAATCACTCATGCTTATCCGGTTGTTTCAGCAAGCCACAATATGTTGGGGTCAGTCTTGGCCGGGCGGCTTGGAACGGTCCGCCTGGTTCGCATCTCCTTATAGGTCGTGGACTTGTGCTTGGTCCCGAGT
>JBEKAK010000109.1:0-16050 GCA_050018275.1 Terriglobia bacterium
GATTACAGGAATGGTTCGTGAGCTTTCGGCAAGCCTGCACACATCAAGCGAAGTGGACCTGATTCTCTGAATTCCGTAGGGCCGCCAGTACTTCCTCCTCATGCCAACCGGCGCCAGACGCAAAGGACCACCTCGACCGGCCGGATTCCCCACAATATATGCTCAAGAAAACATACCTGCTTGCCGATGGATCAGGTGTGGTGTTTCCACTGACTTCGCGCGCCTGCAGGTCAAAGCTAGGAGTGTCTCAAGAGTTTCAGAGGAGTCAACGCAATGAGATCTTCCGTCCAATCAGCCCATCGCCTCGCACTGCTTCTCGTCTTGCTGATCAGCCTCGCAGGCATGCACACGGTCTTAGGAGCGGGGCCGTCGGAGGCCAGCGACCCGGCCAGCTCCGATCCACCCCCCACACCGGCGGCCAGCAAGCCGCTGAGCCTTGAGGAGTGTCTTGATATCGCTCTCAAGAAAAGCCACCGGCGCCCGGCGTCACAATTCGCCGTCGCCATGGCGGAAGCGCAGCACCGGCAAGCCCTGGCCGGATACTGGCCACAAGTGAACTTCCAAGGGGGATATCAGAGGCTCAGCAAGCCGTTGAACTTCCTCTTCCCCGCGAGCGTGATGCAGATTCCGGCCCAGTCCATCACGGTTCCTTCCGGCGCGGCCCTGGTGACCATTCCTGCGGGCGCCTTTGGTCCGGGGTTTCCGCCCAGCACGGTGCAACTACCGGTCAGCTTTCCGGGGCAGACCATCAACACGCCGGCCCAGAACTTCCCCATCCCCGAGCAGAACATCAGGTTGCTCGACAATGACATTGTGTCGGGAACGATTGATATCAAGTGGCTGCTCTATGACGGTGGGATGCGGAAAGGCCTGAGGGAGGAGTCCAGTGGTCAACTGGAGATGATGCGCCAGGAGTCCCGCCGCACGGACCTGGAGATCATCGACACGGTGAAGCGATTCTATTGGGGGGCCGTGCTGGCACGGCAACTTCATCAACTGGGTGAGGACACACTGGCGCGCCTGGAAGTCACCTTGCGCCTGACCGAAAATTTGTACAAGGGGGGCTCCGGACAGGTCACCAAGACCGACTATCTGGACAACCAGGTGATGGTGGAATCGGTGCGCGCCATGGTGGCCGAACTGGAGAAGAACGAGAAGATGGCGCAGGCGGCACTGGCCAACACCATGGGTTTGCCCTGGAACGCCAGTGTCCAACCCTCCGCCGAGGAGATTCCGTTCCAACCTTACGCCGGGAATCTGGAAGAACTGGTGAGCGCCTCCTACCAGTTCAGCCCCGATTGGGAAAAGCTGGAGGCCGGGCTGAATGCCGCCGAAGGAGCGGTGACCACCGCCAAGAGCGATTACTATCCCAAGCTCGCCCTGACGGGCCAATTGCGCCGGTGGTGGAATGATGGATACAACACCGGCATTGCCACCCCGCAGAACAAAACCGGCTGGATAGCGGGTGTCGGTGTCGAAGTGCCGCTGTTTAACGGGTTTTTGACGCAAAACAAAGTCCGAGAAGCCCGGGCGCGGGTGAACCAGCTTAAGGAAACCCAAATCCTCCTGCGGGAGGGGCTCGGCTTGCAAGTCAGGGACCTGGTCCTGGGGCTGGATGCTGCCCTGAAGTCGGACCAAGCAACTTCCCGCGCCATGAAGGCCGCTCAGGATAACCGGGATCTGAATACCCGCGCGTACGAAAACGGGCTGGTTGAAACCGAGAAGGTTATCCGGGCCCAGCTGGTGGAAGCCCTGATGAGCGCCCAGCACTACGCGGCGCGTTATCAGTACACGGCTCTATTGTCACAGTTGGATTTGGTGGTGGGCACAGAGGTTCAGCAGAAGCTCGGCGCAGGGCACTAAGACGGGGGGCAGGTACGTCCATGACGGCACGTGGGCTCAACATCCGCGCACCCGCTCTGTTCTCTGCCTTGCTGGGCGGGCTGTGCCTTTGGGCCGGCGTGACCCGTCAACTCAACGCGGGGGTGGACGCCTCCATCGGCGGCGACCTCCCGCCCCTGCGCTTGGCGATCTCCGAAAGGCTGGTGCGCGGGGTAAATCTAAGTGACGCCAGCGCGGCCATGGCCGTTTGGGCTTCCGAACTGCTGCAATCGGCAGGCCTCAAGCTCGCCTTGCTTCCCAGTCAAGGGTGGGTCATGCCGAGCGAACAGCTTCTGGCGGCCATACGCGGCGGGAACGTGGACGTATTCTGCTTCACCATGGCGGAATACCGCCAGGTGGCCCCCTATGTGGATACGGCCCACATCATTACGGACGCCCTTGAAGGGGAGGAATTCTTACTGGTGGTTCGTGAAGGCAGCGGCATTGTGAATCTGGCCGGTCTTTGGGGCCGATCCCTGATTTTCCAGGATAGCTCCAGCACCAGCCTGGCCGAGCCCTGGCTGACGGTTTCCCTGTGGCGGGAAGGTCTCGATTCCCCCGAGCAGTTGCTCGGCCACATTTCCCGCAACGCGAAGCTCTCGCAAGTGGTTCTGCCGCTGTTCTTCGGCCAGGCCGACGCCTGCGTGGTGACACGGCGGGCTCTGGACACCATGATCGAACTCAATCCGCAAGTCGCACGGAGAGTGAAGGTCCTGATGGCATCGCCGAAGATGGAAGGTTCCTTCTTTGCCTTTCGCAAGGATTATCCGGCCCGCTTCAAGAGGCCGGTCTATGATCGGATACTCAGTTTGAAGCGAACCCCAACCACCCAGCAGGTGTTTACGTTGTTTCAGGCCACAGGCTTCACCGGCCGCACGGCTGATTGTCTTAGCTCCGCCAACTCTCTGCTGGATGAGTATGAGCGGCATCATGAGCCTGGGGGAGGAAGGAAGAGGTAATACCATGCGGCCGGTGGTTAAATATTTCTTCTCCTCCCGACGCGCTGTGCCAGGGCCTTGCGCGGTGGGACGAGGACTGCGGCCGTTATTACTGGCTTCCTTCCTTCTGGCCCCACTTTCATTCCGGGCAGTGCCGACCGCGACAGCAGGGCAGGACGCCCCGCCGGGGTTGCGCCGGGCACACATGGAGATCCTTTACAGCAGCAGCCTGTTCCGTACCGTTAGCAAGAACGATGCCATTGCCGCCATACGAGTCTGGACCGAGACCGTCGGCCGGCAGAATGGTTTTCTGCTGGATTGCAGCGTCTCGGTAGCCGAGGACGTGGCAGAAATCAAGAGGCACTTGCAGGAAGGTCTAACGGGTATGGTGGTGCTGGATCCCGTGGAATATTTCGAACTGTCGGGGCTGGGGCTGCTGGAACCGGTATTCACCGGCACCCGAGGCAAAGGCGACGAATCCCTGCAATTCCTGCTGGTGGCGAACCGGGAACCGGGCCTGACGACGGTTTCCGGTCTGCGCGGTAAAACGCTGGCCATCCAGACCGACTCTCGGGCGGACCTGGGCCGCATGTGGATCGAGGTCTTGCTTCATGAAGACGGCCTCGGACCTGCGGATCGCTTCTTCAGTTCGCTGAGTTCGGTGTCTACCCCTTCGGCGGCGGTTCTTCCCGTGTTTTTCGGAAGGGTGGGAGTGGGTGTCGTCGATCGTGCCAGCTTCGAGGTCATGAAGGAGATGAACCCTCAAATCGGATCGAGGCTGCAAGTTCTTGCCGTGAGTTCCCCCCTGATAACTGGGATTCTGTGCGTGAACAAGCGGCCCGTCCCCTACCGCGAGGACCTGATCCAAGGGTTGCGAGATCTCAACCAGACGCCGGCGGGCAGACAGATCCTTATGGTTTTCAAGTCGGACCGAATGAAGCCGGTGGATAGTGAGGACCTGGAGCGAGTGAGAACTCTCTGCACGAAGTACCGGCTTATCTCCGGAAAAACGGTTGCTTCAAAGACGGCGGCCGCTGTTGAATTGCGCCCGGAGGTGAAGCCATGAAGCCCCTGGCGCAGATGTCCCGACGTGTTCGCCGGAACACCCGGTTTCCTGTCTCGATCAGGACGTCCCTCGCGGCCCTGCTCACGCTCTTTGGACCATGGTTCCCCGCCCTCGCCCAGCAACAGGACGCGCCGCCGGGGGTGCGCCGGTCGCACCTGGCCGTGCTCTACAGCAGCAGCTTGTTTCGGACCGTCAGCAGGAACGATGCCATTGCCGCCATGCGAGTCTGGGTCGATACCATCGGCCAGCAGAAAGGATTTCAGTTGGATTGCAGCGTTTCGGTAGCCGAAAACGAGGCGGAAATCAAGAGGCTCGTGCAGGAAGGGCCATCGGGTCTTGTGCTGCTGGATCCCGTGGAATATTTCGAACTGGCGGGGTTGGGGCTGCTGGAACCGGCCTTCACCGGCACCCGAGGCAAAGGCGACGAATCCCTGCAATTCCTGCTGGTGGCGAACCGGGAACCGGGCCTGACGACGGTTTCCGGTCTGCGCGGTAAAACGCTGGCCATCCAGACCGACTCTCGGGCGGACCTGGGCCGCATGTGGATCGAGGTCTTGCTTCATGAAGACGGCCTCGGACCTGCGGATCGCTTCTTCAGTTCGCTGAGTTTGGTGTCCACGCCCTCGGCGGCGGTCCTTCCCGTCTTCTTCGGAAAGATGGGAGCGGGCGTCGTCGATCGCGCCAGCTTCGAGGTCATGAAGGAGATGAACCCTCAAATCGGATCGAGGCTGCGAGTCCTTGCCGTGAGCCCCCCGCTGATAAAGGATATTCTGTGCGTGGACAAGCGGCACATCGAGTACCTCGAGGACCTGATGCAAGCGTTGCGGGAACTCCAGCAGACAGCGGCGGGTAAACAGATTCTTATGGTTTTCAAGTCGGACCGACTGAAGCCGGTGGACACTGAGGACCTAGAGCGAGTGAGAGCTCTCCTCACCAAGTACCGACTTATCTCCGGAAAGACGGCTGCTTCGAGGGCGGCGACGCTTGGCGCAGCGCGCCCGGAGGAAACCGGCGGCGTACGCCCGAAGGTGAACCCATGAAGCCCCTGACGCAGGTCTCCCAGCGCATTCGCCCGAACACGGGCTTTCCTGTTTCGATCCGGACGTCCCTTGCGGCCCTGCTCATATTCTGTGGACCCTGGTTCCCCGCCTTCGCCCAGCAGCCGTCCGCGCCGCTGCGCAGAATGCGCCTGGATATGGTCTTTAGCACCAGTCTTTTCCGTGCGGCGAATCGCAACGACGCGATCGCTGCGGTTCGGGTGTGGGCCAGCATGTTCGGTCGGACGCATGGGTTCCAGGTTGATCCGACTGTCGAAGCAGTCGACAATGTGGCGGAGGTCCGAAAGCGTGTGCTGGCCGGTTCGGCAGGCGTCCTCGCGCTGGATGTCGTGGAATATTTCGAGTTGGCGGATCTCCCGGGGATAGAGCCGGCCCTCTGCGCGATGCGGGGTGAGGGGAGTGTCCCGCCACGGTACCTGGTCCTGGTAGGTGCGGAGTCGGGCATTCCCTCACTCCAAGCTCTGCGTGGCAAGTCCATCATCATCCACGCCAATACAGGCGCCAACCTGGGACAGGTTTGGCTCGATGCCATGCTTTACGACGGTCGCCTCGGCCGTCCAGACCATTTCTTTCGCTCTGTGGAGGTTGTCCCCAAGGCTTCCTCCGCTATTTTGCCGGTGTTTTTCGGCAAAGCCGATGCCGCGATTGTGGACGACGCGAGTTTTGAAGTCTCCAAGGAAATGAACCCGCAGGTGGGCGCGAAGCTGCGGGTGCTCAGCGCTTCTCCCCCCTTGGCCGAGGGACTCCTCTGCATCTGTAGGAAGCAAATCGAGTTCCGCGACAAACTCCTTGAGGACATGCGGAACCTGCACCTCGACCCTCAGGGCAGACAGATTCTGATGGTCTTCGGGTTCGACCGCCTCGCGCCGGTGGACACCCAGGAATTGGAGCAGGTGCGCGAACTGTGGCGGAAACACAACCTTCTTTCCAAGCCGCCGGAACAAGCATCCTTTGGAAGCTTATCACGGCAAGAAACCCATTCCGCCGGAAGAGGAGAAGAACCGTGAAACTGAGTCTCACTCCCTTTCGCCTTCTCAGAAGCATCGGCGTCCGCATCTCCGCAACGTGCTGGCGGGTAACCCTGCTGACGCTGGCGCTTTACGTTGTGGTGAATCTCCCGCAACAGAAGAGGGACCGGCCGGAGGCCTTGAAGTCCAAGGCACAAGGAGTCTCTTCCTCCTTGCAGGACGTAACGGCGGGGGCGGCGATGTCGGAAGATTACAGCACGGTCGTGGACCACTGGGTCCAGGTGCTGAAAAGTGACGACGCCATCGAGTATCTGGTCATAACCAGGATGGACGGGTTTTCGGTCATCGTCGATAGAAACGGCTGCGCCGCGCGCCCGGAGGTGAAGCCATGAGGCCCCTGGCGCAGGTTTCCCGGCGCGTTCGCCCGAACACCGGCTTTCCTGCCTCGATCCGGACGTCCCTTGCGGCCCTGCTCATATTCTGTGGACCCTGGTTCACCGCCTTCGCCCATGGGCAATCCGCCCCGCTACGCCGAACGCGGTTGGATATGGTCTTCAGCAGCAGTCTTTTCCGTGCGGCGAGTCGGAACGACGCGATCGCTGCGGTTCGGGTGTGGGGCAGCATGGTCGGCCGAACGCATGGGTTCCAGGTTGATCCGACTGTCGACGTGGTCGACGATGTGGCGGAGATCCGCAAGCGAGTGTTGGCAGGCACGGCAGGGCTGCTCGCGTTGGATGCCGTGGAATACCTCGATCTCTCGGATCTCACGGCGGTAGAGCCGGTCTTCTGCGCTTTGCGGGGTGAGGGGAGTGTTCCGACACGATACCTGGTGCTGGTGGGCGCGGAGTCGGGCATTTCATCCTTCGAATCCTTGCGTGGAAAGACCATCATCACCCACGCCAATACGGGCGCCAACCTGGGACAGGTTTGGCTCGATGCCATGCTTTACGACGCCCGCCTCGGGCCCCCGGACCATTTCTTTCGTTCTGTAGCGGCTGTCCCCAAGGCTTCTTTGGCAATTTTGCCGGTTTTTTTTGGTAAAGCCGATGCCGCGGTCGTGGACGAGTCAAGTTTTGAAGTCGCTAAGGAAATGAACCCGCAGGTGGGCGTGAAGCTGCGGGTGCTCAGAGGTTCTCCCCCCTTGGCCGAGGGACTCATCTGCATCTGTAGGAAACAAATTGAGTTCCGCGAAGAACTCCTCGAGGGCATACGGGACCTGCACCTTGACGTTCAGGGCAAACAGATTCTGATGGTCTTCGGATTCAGCCGCCTTCTGCCGGTGGACACGCAGGAGTTGGAACAGGTGCGCGAACTGTGGCGGAAACATAACCTTCTTTCCAAGCCGCCGGAACAAGCCTCCTTTGGAAGCTTATCGCGGCAAGAAACGCATTCCCCCGGAAAAGGAGATGAAAAGTGAAAACGAATCTTACCCCTTTTCGCTTTCTCCGGAGCATCGGTGTCCGTATCTCTGCCACATGCTGGCTGGTAACGCTGCTGACGCTGGCGCTTTACGTTACCGTGAATCTCCCGCAACAAAAGAAAGACCTGCTCGATGCCTTGAAGTCCAAGGCACAAGGCGTCTCTTCCTCCCTACAGGACGTAACGGCGGGTGCGGCGATGTCGGAAGATTACAGCACGGTGGTGGACCACTGCGTCCAGGTGCTGAAAGGTGACGACGCCATCGAGTACCTGGTCATAACCAGGACGGACGGGTTCTCGGTAATCGTCGATAGAAACGGCTGGCGAACCGAGACGCTGGGCGAGTTCTGGCGCCCGCCGACGCGTGGAGTGATCGCCGAAATCACTTATGTTCCACTCATCGGCAAACGTGTCTTCCGCTATGCCAGGCCGTTCGACTACTCGGCCATCCATTGGGGTTGGGTCAACGTGGGGCTCTCCACGGCAGCTTACGACCAGAGCGTTGCCCGGGTGCACGAGCGCTCCGCCATTCTCGCCATTCTCGCCGCCAGCCTCAGTCTGCTGGTTTCTTTTGGCCAGGCCCGGAGGCTGGTCAGGCCGATTATCACCCTGCAAGGCGTCGTCGGACAGGTCGCACGCGGGAATCTCTCGGCTCGGGCGGACTTGTGGAGCGGGGATGAAGTGGAGGACCTCGCCCGTTCGTTCAACTCCATGGCTGACACCATCCTGGACCGCAACCACATCCTGGAAAGCGTCCGCTTTGTTGGCCAGCAACTGCTCAGCGCCGATGACTGGACCAGCATCGTGGACGAGGTTCTGGCCAAGATCGGGCAAGCGGCGAGAGTGAGCCGGGTATACATCATCGAGAATGACCACACTCCTGACGGCACCCTGGTGAGCAGCATGCGCTACGAATGGGTGGCGCCGGGAATTACTTCCACCCTTGCCAATTGGCAGAGCTTTCGATGGACAGGAGGTAGTGGGGAGGAATGGGCGCGGGACCTTGCCTCCGGGCACGTGGTGGTGGCCGATTCTCCCCAAGGCGACGAACCGGCGAATAGCAGATTTGACCCGTCGACTCGCTCGATTATTCTGGCGCCCATCCAGGTGGGGGGGATGTGGTGGGGCCTGCTGGGGTTCACCGATTGCGTCGGCGACCGCGGGTGGGGCGAAGCTGAGAAGGACAGCTTCCAGGCCGTCGCCGATATGTTCGGCGCAGCTATATCCCGGCAACGCGGCAAACAGGCCCTGCTGGAGGCCAATGAGAACTTGGAGCACCGGGTCCTGGAACGCACTCACGAACTGCAAGAACAGGTCAGGGCCAAGGAAGAGGCCTATGCGCAATTGGCCGAGGCGCAGCAACACCTCATGGCGCTGTCCCGGCAGGCAGGCATGGCTGAAGTCGCCACCGGCGTCCTCCATAACGTCGGCAACGTGCTGAACAGCGTCAACGTTTCCGCCACCATCGTCGCCAACAAAATTCGGGAATCCCGCATCGGCAACCTTGTCGCACTGACCGGCATGCTACAGGAGCACTCCGGCGAGTTGCCGGATTTCCTCAAGCACGACCCCAAAGGGCAGCGCGTCGTGCCCTACCTGGCAAAACTGGGCAGCCATCTCGAAGAAGAGCGTCAGGTCATGCTTCGCGAGCTGGAACTGCTCACGGGGCATCTTGGGCACATCAAGGAAATCGTGGCGACACAGCAGAATTACGCCAAGGTCTCCGGCTTGATCGAGGTCATCTCTCTCACCGATCTGGTGGACGACGCCATTCGGATTGTCGAGCCCGGACTCCCTCGTCACCACATTCTTCTGGAGCGTGACTACGAAGCGACGCCACCCGTGGCGGTCGATAAGCACAGCGTGCTGCAGATTCTTCTGAATCTTCTGCGCAACGCCAAACAGGCTATAAAGGACTCGGACAATCCCGAAAGACGCATACAGGTCTGTATTCGCCGTTGGGGTGAAGACCGCATGCGAATCACGGTGGAGGACACGGGGGTGGGGGTGGCGCCGGAGACCCTCACCCGCATCTTTTCGCACGGATTTACCACCAAGCGCGACGGACACGGTTTTGGCCTCCACTCGGGAGCCAATGCCGCGCGCCAACTGGGGGGCGCGCTCTGGGCGGAAAGTGATGGCCTTGGCCGCGGAGCCACTTTCACCTTGGAATTGCCCTTGAGCGCCAGAGAAACAGCAAGGGAGGCGCAAACTGTATGAATTCACAGGATACCAATAATTCGGCCTATCGGGTATTGATCGTCGACGACAATAAGTCTATCCACGACGATCTGCGCAAGATCCTCATCGGAGAAGACAGCGGATCTACCGATCTTCAGGGGGACGAAGAGCTGTTGTTCGAGAAGGCGCAGGTCCGCGGCGCGCGTTTCGAAATCGATTCGGCTTATCAGGGCCAGGACGGCCTGGCCATGATGAGTCAGGCGGTTTCCGAGGGCCGTCCCTATGCATTGGCTTTCGTGGACGTCCGCATGCCGCCGGGATGGGACGGAGTACAGACCATTCTGCACCTCTGGAAAGCCTACCCGGACTTGCAGGTGGTCATCTGCACCGCGTACTCGGACTATTCCTGGACGGATATTGTCAGAGATCTTGGCCATTCCGATAGTTTGGTCATTCTCAAGAAACCATTCGATAATATCGAAGTCATCCAGTTGGCACACGCCCTTACCAAGAAATGGACGGTCAGCCGCGAGGCCCAATCCAAGCGGCAGGACCTGGAACGCCGAGTCCAGGAACGGACGGCGGAGCTGGCAAAAACCAACCAGGCACTCGAAGCCGAAATCAGGGACCGCGCGCGCGCGCAGGAGGCGCTGCGAGAAAGTGAAAAGCGGAATCGCGAATTATTTGAGAGCGCGAGCGACTTGATCCAATGCGTAGACACCAACGGCGGTATTTTGTACGTAAACCGGGCTTGGCATGAAACCCTAGGGTACAGTGAGGAAGATTTGAAGGCCTTATCGCTATTCGATGTGATCCATCCCGAAAGCAAGGAGCAATGCTTCGAAGTATTTAAAGGTGCTATGGCGGGAGAGAAGGTCGACCGAATCGAGGTGGTCTTTCGCACCAAGAGCGGCGAGAAGGTCATCCTGGAAGGCACCGCGAGCTATGGGTACGAGAGCAAACAAAAACCCGTCAGCCGAGGTATATTCCACGACATCACCAAGCGCAGGCAGGCGGAAGCGGAAATGCTGCACGCCATGGAGGCGGCGCAGGCAGCAAACTGCGCCAAGAGCGAATTCCTGGCCAATATGAGTCACGAGATTCGCACGCCCCTGAACGGGGTGCTCGGCATGATCGAGTTGGTCCTCGACACCGACCTGACCCCCGACCAGCGCGAAGACCTCTGCATGGCCAAGACTTCGGCAGATGCATTGTTGACGATCGTCAACGATATTCTGGACTTCTCCAAGATTGAGGCAGGCAGGTTGGAACTGGACCTCATCGAGTTCAACCTGCGCGACAGTTTGCAGCAGACGATGAAAATATTCGCCGCCCGGGCGGACCAGAAGGGGCTGGAGCTGGCCTGTGACCTTCGGCTTGGCCTGCCTGAATTTATCATCGGTGACCCCACCCGCGTTCGGCAGGTGATCACCAACCTGGTGGGAAACGCCATCAAATTTACCGAGAAGGGCGAGGTGATTGTCCGCGTCGAGAGCGAGGCGCAGCAGGGGGACCGGGCGGGCGTGCACTTCAGCGTCATTGACACGGGCATTGGCATTGCGGCTGACAAGCAACGCCTGATTTTCGAGGCCTTCACCCAGGCCGACGGTTCCACGGCACGCCGGTACGGTGGTACGGGGCTTGGGTTGTCGATCTCTTCGCGCCTCGTTGAGATGATGGGAGGACGCATTTGGATGGAGAGCGAGGTGGGGAAGGGCAGCACATTCCACTTCACCGTGGATTTCCGCATTCCGACCGGAGCAAGATCCCGACCGCAGCCCGCTGAGTTTGCCGTCCTGGAGGGGTTGCAGGTGCTTGTGGTGGACGATAACCCAACCAACCGCCGCATCCTGGAGGAAATGGTTTCGCGCGTGGGGGCGAAGCCCACACAGGCAGCTGGGGCCGGGACAGCGATGATTGCACTGCAACACGCCGCCGATTTGGGCAGGCCCTTTCCTTTGGTCCTCCTCGATTCGCACATGCCCGACATGGAGGGCTTTGACTTAGCCGAGCAGATCAAGCGGGACTCCAGATTCGCGGATACTGCCGTGATAATGCTGACCTCGGCGGGCCAACGAGGTGACGCTGCGCGTTGCCGCGAACTGGGAATCGCTGCTTACCTGACCAAGCCCATCGGCCAAGCGGAACTCCTGGAGGCTGTGCGCTACGTGCTTGGGGCCAAGCAGGGAAATGGCGGCACCTCTCCTCTCGCCACCCGCCACTCGCTGCGGGAAGCTCGACTTTCCTCAAGCCGCCGCATCCTTCTGGCCGAGGATAATGCCATCAATCAAAAACTTGCGGCCCGCCTGCTGGAGAAGCGAGGGCATACGGTGGTAGTAGCTGCCGATGGTCACCAGGCACTCGCTGCCTTGGACAAAGAATCGTTTGACCTTGTCTTCATGGACGTACAAATGCCGGGCATGGATGGGATTGAAGTCACCAAAGCGCTGCGGGAGAAGGAAAAAACAACAGGAAACCATCTTCGCATCGTCGCCATGACTGCCCACGCTATGAAGGGTGACCGTGAGCGTTGCCTGGCAGCAGGAATGGATGGTTATATTGCGAAGCCGATTCAGGTCAAGGAACTCATTCAGGCTGTCGAGAGTATGGCGGCATAGGGAGGAACAACCGAACAGATCTTGGAGTCAAAAGTCCGTAGATATGTCCAAGTTCTTGATGCACTGACGTTGCCAAGCTTGCGGCGGTATTTGCGGAGCGCGGGGCATCATTCACCTGACGAGGGAATAGAACAAGCTCCGCTTCGAAGTCAACATCAGGGCCGCTGCGCAAAATCGACTCAACACGAGTTCAAAGCTGCTTGCCCTCGCCAAGATTGTTAAGGAGTAGCGCAACAGGAACCCCCAACGGGTTCCCAGGAGACTTACCATCATGAAGATTCTTGTGGTAGAAGACAACACGGTGACGGCTACCCTCATGACGGGGATTCTCACCCGCCATGGCTATACGGTGGTCTTGGCTCGGACCGCTTCCGTGGCCTTGACCCAGTTAGGTGCCGAGCCCGACATTCAAGGTGTGATCACTGACATCATGATGCCGGGGTCGAGCGGGCTGGATCTGCTCCAGGCTTTGCGGACGCACCAGACCTGGAGAAATCTCCCCACTATCGTTACCACGGGGCGGGATGACCGGGAGACTGTCGCCCAGGCCGTTGCGCTCGGTTGCAAAGAATATATTCTGAAACCCGTCAATCCCACCCAGTTGATCGAAAGGGTGGCGAAGGTGTTCAGGCAGAAAAGCGTGATATTGATGAGTTCGTCGGAGGTGCTCGACCGGTACTCGCTGAGCTCGGAAACTTACCGGGAGATTGCTGAGAAGTTCGCTGCCCAAGTCGTCCAGGCCATCGCAGTGTTGCAAAGCTGGACAACCCCCCCTCCGCCGTCCGCTGGGAGGACCTCGCTTTTATCATGGAAAGCGCCACCCTGCTCGGTGCCGAACGTTTGGTGGCGGCAATGGAGGAAGTCTCCCCTGCAGTCGAGTCCCAGATGTTGACGCCACTTCAATGTGCCAGCCTTCTGGAAGAACTCCAACTTGTGCGCAGGGCGCTGCGTACCCAGACCGGCTGATCGGGGAAAAAGGAATCAGAGCCCAGCAGTGACCGCGCATTTCGATTCCGTGCACTACCTCCGAATTTTCGGAGCCTTGCCGTCGTCAATATTTATGCCGATGTGAACGCGATGAAGGCGCCCCCAGGTTCTCACCCGTGGGTGGCAAACAAAACCGCCATTCCGGCAGCGTAGCGCGGAGCTCGATTCATTGAGGGGAGGGGCCTTTTGCGTCAGGTCGTCTGGGCGACCTGATTGGGGGTTACTCCGCCAGGATGCGGCGCACGGAGGTTCTTCCGATGTGCAATCGGCGGGCGATCTCGGCTTTACTGGCACCGGCACGGTAGAGTTTCCGTACCTGGTCGGCGTGTTACTGGCCGGCCCAGGCGTTGGCCGTTCTGGCGGGCGTGCGCCAGGCCGGCGCGGACTCGTTCCCGGAGGATCTCCCTTTCGAATTCGGCAAAGACCGCCAGCAAGCCGGCCATGGCTCGACCGGCCGGCGTGGTCAGATCCAGCGCCTCCGTCAGCGACACGAAGCCGACGCCGAGATGCTCCAGTTCCTGCAGGGTAGCGAGCAGGTCGGTCACCGATCTGCCCCAGCGGTCCAGCCGCCACACCAGCACCCCATCGATTTCCCGGCGGCGCGCGGCCTCCAGCAGTTGTTCCCGCCTCTCCCGCTGAGAAGCGCCCGAGCCGATTTCTTTGACCTGTAAAGTGATCCTCCAGCCCCGGCGGGGGGCGTATTCCCGCAGGGCGCGAGTCTGCAAGGGAATGGTCGGCTGGTCGTGGGTGGAAACGCGGGCGTACAGACCCACGCGAAGCTCGGTTTGGGTACCTCGGGAGGGGTGGCCAAAAACCCTGCCAGATTTTGATCTCGAAAGCGCGCGTTTGGGGCTCATTTTGAAGGGGTGAATCAGGCCAGCCAGAATCTATCGTTTCCGGCCAGGCGGGAGACATTCTACTCCAGGTACGACCTAAGCGGGATCCTTGCTCGTACCGGCCGGTTGAAGGGTCTGGCGGTAATTCCACGGCATCCAGGCCGCCGGCGTCTTGGCCAACTCGGGGACGTGTTTCTGCAGTTCGGTGAGGTAGTCGAAGGGATTGACCTCATTCAATTCGCAAGTATGGATCAGACTCATGAACAGGTCACCTACCTCGGCGCCGTTGGTGGTCTTATAAAACAGAGAATTCTTTCGATGCAGAATGCATTTCTTCAGAGCGCGCTCGACGATGTTGGAGTCCAGGGGCGCACCGGCCTGGCGGAGGAACAGGGTTAAGCGTTCCCAATGCCGCAAGCAGTACGTGATCGCCTCGCCCAGACCCGAGTTGGGCTCCACTTTCTTTTCTGCGAACTGGGCCTTGAACCAAGCCTGGAGGGCGTCCATCACGGGCCGGCTGTGCTCCTGGTGGAAGCGCAGCCGTTCTTCGGGCGTAAGGCCTCGTTCCTCGGCCTCCGCATCATAGCGGTAGACCTCGCGGAAGCTTTCCAGCACCAATTGGCACTCCTGGGGAAAGTTGGACGTCACCTGGACAAAGCGACGCCGAGCGTGCGCGTTACAGTTTCCCAAGAGGATTTCCAGCTTCTCGGGCAGCTTCGGCAGGTTGCGCGATAGGGCATCACACATCTGAATGGGCGGCGCCAGTCCTTTGGCCCGCTCCACCAACACGCGGGCGAGGTTCTCCCCGGCGTGCTTCCGTCCCGTGAAGAACATGACGATCCGCTGCCCCTGCCGCGTCGTCGACACGATGCCGGTGGTGAACAGTCCCGTGCGCTCGTGGGCGCTCGACGATTCCTCTTTCACCTCGGGGCGGGAAGGGCTCGCTCGGGCCAGCGCCAAAATCTTCATGCTGGTGTCATCGTTATAAAAGACCTCGCCTTGCGCTGCCTGGCGGAGCAGTTCGGCGAAAGCGGGCTGGATCGGGGCGGCGATTTCCTCGACGATCTCCCACTGGGTCGAGGCCGGCAAGGGAATCCCCAGACTCGCCTCCAGTCCTTCCAGCCGGTAAAAAGGCACCCCGCTACCGTACTTCAGCAGCGCGATCATCGCCGCCGCCGTCTCGTCGTACTTCTTCTCGCCCACGCTCGCCGGGGCTGCCGCTTCAAAAATCTCGCCGCACAGGTTGCAGCGGAGACGTTCCAGTTCATAGACCGTGGCCGCAATCGGCGCCTGGCCCACGACCCGGATGCGTAGAGCGGGATCTTTCTGTTCGTAAACCTTACCCTTCTGGCACTCCGGACAACGGTTTCCCGGCTGGAGGGAAGCGTGCGCGATCTTGATCCGGCGAGCCCCGCCATACGCCTGGGCGCCGTTTCGGCCGTGTCCCGGCTTCGGCGGGCCTGGCGCGTTCGGAGGCGGACTGTTTTTCGGAGGGGCCTTGATCCCCGCTTGCTCCAGCACCTTACTCGTCTTCTCGGTGCTCGGTTTCGCCAACAGCGCCCGCAGGCGGCTAATCGTGGTGTTCTTCTCCCCGATCATTTCGGTCAGGAGACGGAAGGCTCGCAGCGCGGCCTGCAGCTTCTCATAACCCTTCTCGTCCAGGGGCTCCTTACGCGCCCGCTCCAGCAGCGTTTCCCACTCTTGCAGGTTCACCTCGATCACCTCGCTCGCGGGCTTCATCCTAATCCTCCGCCAGCAACTTCCGAAAGTGCGGCGTGAGCGGATACCCCAGCACTTCCTTGATCGACCGGTTCGGCCGCTTGTTCGGGCAGTTCTTGCCCCGCCCCGTCGTGCGCCCCATCACCACCCAGTTCGCCGCCCGATAACACGTGCCGCGGTAGCGTTCGGGATCGACGAAGGTCTCGAGAAAATAGATCGGGTGCCCGTAGATCCGTTCCCAGTCCGCCGCGATTCTTCGCGCCATCTGACCGAGAACGTGCGACGCCAAATGCGGGATGCGGACCCAAGGCAAAATGAGATAGCGCGGATTGTAGGCGAGAAAACGGATATTGCGGCGCCGCGCCTCCGCCGACCAGCC
>JBEKAK010000110.1:0-16013 GCA_050018275.1 Terriglobia bacterium
TAATGAGGCCGGAAGTCTGGATTTCAATCGTATCCTGGCCGAGAGTACAGAATTTCGGCTATCGTTTGACGGTACTCTCGGTTCTACCTGAGCGTGACTAAATCCTGCGGCGTTGCACAGGGTCTATTTTGGCCGGCGCACATTTTCCGGGATGGCGACATCCGGGAGTTATCGCATTGTGGCTCGAATTGAAATGCCGAGTCCCACTTCTACGGGTAGCATTATACGGCTAAAAGAGCGACGCTCAATTGACGGGTAGCCGACTTTTCATTCCGAATCCGATCGCGACGCAATCGATCACGTGAAGATCATTGATGGGATAGGGACTTCGCAACAGTCATCCGAGTGGCAGCACGTTTCGGTATGCAAGTTACACAACCAAGCGGATCGCTTCCGAATGCGCCGCGCACAATTGCCAAGGTTGTGAGCGAAGATGCCGCACCTGAGCTGCCACCGATTCCGGTCTAACGAGGTACGACTCTGGCTCAGTGTGCTCGCCTACAACTTGGGGAACCTCTGGCGGCGGCTGGTGCTGCCCCGGAGGATCGACGGTTGGTCGTTGACCAGCTTGCAGCAGCGGCTGGTGAAAACCGACGGTCGGCTGGTGAAACATGCCCGCTACTACTGGCTACTGCTGGCAGAGAGCCATCTGACGCGGCGCCTCTTCGGGGCCATGGTAGGGCGAATCGAGTCGCTGCCCTTGCCCGCGGGGTAGAGTTCGCAACCGGCAGGAGAAAACCTGGGGAAGCAAGCAGGGGGGATGGCGAGGTGTCCGAGAAATCGCATGGGAAACGGGTCAAGGTGCCGGTTGACTCCATCCCGAAGGCGCACACCTGACTGCCAGATGGCGCGCTGGTGTCTGGAGTGCAAAGTTGCGGTCGCGAACGAGCCGGTGCGGTGTATAGTGCTGTGGCTCAGGATGCCAAAATGGAAATCCTCGCTAAGATACAATGAATCTGGACAGGCCCAAGAATGGTGGTTGATAATGCGGCGCAGACTTTGCTTCTGACGTATGCCGACCTTCCGCAGGTGATGGAGGGTCAAGTGACCCTTGTAGACGATGCGGGTTCCGTGCCGTGGAGAGTCCCGTGAGCAGAGCCACCTCCCGGAAGAGACTGAGGGCCGTAAAGGCGCCTGCGGCGAAACAGTTAGATCCAAAAGCTGGCTGGCACTCCCAGCTTTCGCCCTGGACGCTGATTGTGCTCGTCGTGCTGTTCGTGGCCGTCGTTCGTATCCGCTTGCTGGAAATTCCCTTGGAGCGGGATGAGGGCGAGTACGCCTATGCCGGCCAGCTGATGCTCCAGGGGATTCCCCCTTACCAACTGGCCTTTAACATGAAATTTCCAGGCACCTACGGGGCCTACGCCGTGATTATGGCCGTCTTTGGACAAACGATCGCTGGAATCCATTTGGGATTCATGGTGGTGAATGCCGGAACCATCGTGCTGATCTATCTGCTCGGAAAGCGGCTATTCACGACGGCGGCTGGTATTGCGGCCTCTGCCGCGTACGCATTGCTTTCGGTCGGCGCAGGCGTCTTGGGAACCCAAGCCCATGCTACCCATTTTGTGGTGCTGGCAGCGCTTGGCGGGACTTTGCTTTTAGTACGGGCAATCGATACCGGACGATCCTCAATGCTGCTTTGGAGCGGACTGCTCTATGGCGTCGCCGTCCTAATGAAGCAGCACGCCGTCTTGTTTGTGGTGTTCGGGGGCTCGTATCTGATGTGGAATCATTCGACCCAACACCGCGCGGCTTGGCTCTCGATAATGAGAAAGCTGGCGCTATTCTTCTGCGGAGTGTCCGTACCGGTGGCACTGACTGGTTTCGCGCTGTGGCGGGCCGGGGTGTTCGACAAATTTTGGTTTTGGACCGTCACGTATGCGCGTGAATACGTGCTGGAAATTTCATTCTCCGGAGGGATCGCTGGGTTCAGATCAATCTTCCCGCATGTCGTGGGGCCGAACCTTGCCATTTGGATGGTCGCCTTGGCGGGCTTAGTGCTGATCTGGTGGAAAAACCAGGATCACCCCCGGGCGGTTTTCGTGACCGGGTTTCTGGTCTTCTCATTTCTAGCGCTCTGCCCGGGTTTTTACTTTCGCGAACACTATTTCGTGCTCATACTGCCGGCGGTGGCTTTGCTGGCTGGAGCTGCCGTTAGTTCCGCACGGAGAATATGGCCAGGCGCTTCGTTGCTGCTGTATGGATTGTATGGAGCGGCCTTGGTGTTCTCGGTTGTACAGCAACAAGAGTTTTTGTTTCAAATGAGTCCATTAGAGGTTTCCCGGGCAATCTATGGGGAGAACCCTTTTCCAGAAGCCGTACAAGTCGCCGACTATATTCGAGCCCACTCAGCAAAAGACTCCCGCATTGCAGTGCTCGGATCCGAGCCCGAAATTCCTTTCTATGCGGACCGGCACTCCGCCACGGGCTATATTTACATGTACGGCCTGATGGAATCTCAGCCATACGCTTCGACGATGCAGAACGAATTGATTCGCGACCTGGAAACGTCTCGTCCGGATTACGTGGTGTTTGTGACGACTTCAGTGTCCTGGTTGCGCCGGGCGAACTCGCCGTCCCGCATCTTCGACTGGTGGACCGCCTACAGCCCACAACATTACAAAGTCGTCGGCGTGGCCGATATTATTTCCGCCGACCGCACCGAATACCGGTGGGGTGATGTCGGCACCTACCAGCCACGGTCGCCTTCCGTCGTCTTGGTGTACAAGAGGGCGGATTTTTAGCTGTCACGGCGACAATTGAATCTCCCGCTCGACGACCACTAACAGTTTGTGGAAAAACTGGGAGAGACACCTTTTTCGTCGCCTCAAGTTGTTGATTCCCCTCAAGTACTCGGGGATCGCCGCTGAAGAAAGTCACTGAAACTCCCAGGATTTGCCTCAGATTTCGCAGATTGGTCCTGCCTTGTCGCCTTTGGTTTGCCAATCGCGATAAGTGCAAACCCCGGCGGAACGCCGCACTACGCTGGCTCTCTAAAGAGAACGCGGCGCTGAATCCCGGCCTCACGGGTCACTGGCCCTACTTCTTTCAACCACGCGGCCACATTGTGGTTCAAGTCACACGACAACCGGAATATGCGGAAAGGAGGCACGCTGTGTCGAAATACGGTGAGACTCAGACGGTCTTGCGCGAGGAGAAATACCTCGTGGAGGCTCTGAAGGAGATGGGCTACGAGGTTGAAGTCCACCCCAAGGGCTCGCAACTGAACTCGTACTACTCGGAGCAGGAGGCAAAGGTCGCAAACATCATCATCCGGCGCCACCACCTGCGCGGGGCATATGGTGATATCGGGTTTACGCGCCAGCCGGACGGTCAGCTCACCCTGATCAAAGACGAACTCGACGATTACCGCGGCTACGGAGCCAGGTGGCTTGGCCGCGTTCAGCAGCTCTACAAGGAGAAGCAGACCTTGGCCATGGCGCGGTCGAAGGGCTACACCCTGAAAGGCCGGGACGTGATCTCGACCACGGAAGGGCAGCAGGTGAGGCTGCAATTTGTTGTGGGGAGGTAGGTCACCATGCAGGAGAAGACCATCACGATCATCATTGACGAGCAGGGAAGCTCCACACTGGATCTCGAAGGCTTTGCAGGCCAGGGCTGTGAGAAGGTCTTTGACGACTTCCGTGGCGGAGACAGCGTGAAGGTGGAGCGAAAGAAGCCCGCCTATTACACCGGCCAGCAGGTCCAACGAGAGAAGAGCCAGCGCTGAAGGAGGCCTGCCATGCTGCTTCATGCGTTGATTCCCGCCAGCCGTGCTAATGGGCCAGGCCTCCGCACCGTGGTGTTCTTCCAGAGATGCACACTTGGCTGTGTTGGCTGTTGGAACCCGCGAACTCATCCGTTTCATGGCGCCGAAGTCACGGTTGATTTTGCAGCAAAGGAAGTGATGAGGGCGCGCCAAGAACATCCATTAGAAGGCATAACCTTTTCCGGTGGCGAGCCCATTCAGCAAGTGGACAACTTGTTGGAATTGATTCAAGGCCTCCGCCGGCAAGCCCCAGAACTGAGTTTCGGTATGTTCAGCGGCTATGCGGAGCACGAACTCGACAAAGGTCAGTATTGGATCTGGGGCGATAGTTCTTCCGACCAACGCCGGAAACGTCTCTGGCAAGAAATCCGTGCGTGCCTCGACTTCGCCATCCTCGGGCGTTTCAGTCAGGCTCAGCGAAGCAGTTTGCCGCTGCGCACAAGTCGCAATCAGGTCCTGCGGCTATTCAGCCACCGCTACAGTCCTGCCGATTTCAGCGAAGAGCTGACTGAAGTCAGCATCAACGAAGGCGGTCGAGCAGAAGTCACGGGATTCCCCACCCTTGGCTTGCCCTGGTAGGAACCACCTTCGGTTTTCCTCATTGCTTTCTCCCTTAAAAGTCCTTTCTCGAAAGGAGCACGCACATGATTCGGTCTATGGAGGAGTTTGCGTCTGCGTTCCGTGCTGCGCGGTGTGTCTCGACCCCGCTCGTGGCAGTACGCACGGCCGACCCGGCAAGCACAACGCATTTCATCATCGAGACTCTCAAGCAAGGCCGGGAGCTTCCACCGCTCCTCGGGTGGGACGTCGTCCGCGGCCTCTATGCGATCGGCAGAGACAGCGGCGACGAACTGGCGCACGTGCTGGGCGAACGTCAGGCTGCGACGATGGGGCCGGTCGATGCCCTGTTTTTGGCCCAGCAGCTTGGCGAGGACGGCCTCCTGCTCTACTCGAACGCTCACCGCTTCTGGAATGACCCCGGAGTGATGCAAGGGATCTGGGACCTGCGAGATTCGTTCAAGGCCACGGGCCGGATGCTGGTATTACTGGCAGCACCGGGCGCGACGTTGCCGCAGGAATTGGGTCAGGACGTTCTCGTTCTTGACGAACCTCTCCCCTCGACCGCTCACCTGGAGCAAATCGTTCGGGAGACCTTCAATGCCGCCAACCTGAGTGCGCCCGACCGCCCGGTGATCATTAAGGCGGTAGACGCCCTGATTGGCTTGGCCGCATTCCCGGCGGAACAGGCACTGGCGATCTCATTGGTCAAGCGCCAACTGGATACAGAAGACCTCTGGGAGCGCAAGCGCCAGATCATCGAGCAGACGCCGGGTCTCGCGGTGTGGCGAGGTGGCGAGACCTTTGAGGACATTGGCGGGGTCGAGAACGTGAAGGACTTCCTGCGGGCAGTGCTTCGAGGAGTCGATCCTCCCCGCGTCGTCGTGTTCATTGATGAGATTGAGAAGGCGTTTGCGGGAACCGGCACCGACCTCTCTGGCGTAAAGACGGAGATGACGGGGACCATCCTGACGTACATGCAAGACCGCGAGGCGGATGGGGCCGTGTTTATAGGTCCACCCGGTGCCGCTAAAAGTGCGGCTGCGAAGGCTACGGGCGGCACGGCGGGAATCCCCACGATGGCTTTCGACCTGCCGGCCATGGAGAGTTCGCTGGTGGGCGCTTCGACCGAACGGCTGCGCACAGCGCTCCAGATCATTGACGCAGTTTCGCAAGGGCGGATGCTGTTTATTGCGACCTGCAATTCCATTGCGAGCTTGCCGCCCGAGCTGCGCAGGCGCTTCACGCTGGGCACGTTCTTCTTCGACCTGCCCACGGCCGAGGAGCGCGAGACAATCTGGAAAATCTATCTCAAGAAGTACGGCGTGTCGGGCGAGCTGCCGAACGACGAAGGCTGGACGGGTGCGGAAATCAAAGAGTGCTGCCGGAAGGCGCACCGGCTCGGGATACCTCTCGCCCAGGCCTCGCGGTACATCGTGCCGGTTTCACGTTCCGCGGCTGAGCAGATCAAGGCGTTGCGCCAGATGGCGTCCGGGAAGTTCATCAGCGCCTCTACGCAGGGCGTTTACCAGTACGAGGAAAACCCGCCAGCGCCCCGGCGACGCGTCATCCGGGACTTGGGCGGCCCGGTCACCGTCATGCCACCCTCGAAATCAGAGGTCTGAATACCCCTCGCCAGGCTGTGCATGGATTGCGAGGAAGTTCCCTCGACCTTGCCCCGTCACAGAACTTCTGGCAAGCCAAAGTCCCGTCTGATGAGATCCCACTACACAAAGGAGGATGAAATGGCAACAGCATTACCAATCCTGGATATCCAGGAGCCTGGGACAGACCTTGCCAGGAAAACCGTCTTCATCAAGCTTCACCTGGGCTTGCTTGGCAACAGTCGCAAGGTTAGCTCATCCCAGGTTGAAGTGGATGCCGACAAGGCACTGATCCGGGTCTCGAAAACGCTGCTCGACTCGCCAGAGCTTCAAGCCATCAGGACTATCGATGGTGACATCCGCCGCTACCTTTACGATACGTGCCTGCCTTTCGAGGTAGGCATTCATCTCCTACCGCTGGGGTTGCTGGAGACGGTGGACGAAAAGCTGCGCGAGTTCAAGGAAAAGCGCGGCGTGTTAGTGGAAGTGTTCCTCGCTGCCTACCCACGCCTGTGCCAAGAGGCAGCGGGCCGATTGCGCACGCTCTATAACCCGGCTGACTACCCCCCGGTGGACGCGGTGCGTTCCCGCTTCACCTTCAGTTGGCAGTACGTCAGCTACGGCGTGCCGGAACAGCTTCGGGAGATCTCCGCCCGTATGTTCCAGACGGAGCGCGACAAGGCTGTCCAGGCCATGTCAGAAGCCTGCGCCGAAGTCCAGCATGTGATGCGCGCTTCGCTGCTGGAACTGGTTAGTCACCTCCGCGATCGGCTGGCTGACCAGCCGGATGGCAAGCCACAGCGTCTGCGGGAATCGACCTTGCAGAAGCTGCGTGATTTCCTGGGGACGTTCGACTTACGCAACGTGGTGGACGACCATGATCTGAAGGCACAGGTCGATAAGGCGCGAGCCCTGCTTGAGGGAGTCAGCACGGATGCCTTGCGGAACATGCCGCTGATTCGCGCCCGGGTACGGGAGGGCATGGCAGAACTTGCAACTCAGATGGACGCGCTGGCGGGTGATCGCGTTAGCCGCAAATTCCGCTTCGATGAGGAAGGAGGACACAACTCGTGTGCCAATGTGTGAACAAGGTAATTCTAATCGGGTTTCTTGGTGAGGCGCCGGAACTTAAGTTCAGTTCGCAAGGCAAGCCCATCGGCACGTTCAGCCTTGCGGTCAACGAGAGGTGGAAAGACGCAGAAGGCGCTCGCCGGGAACGCGTGGAGTGGTTTCAGATCGTCTGCTTCGGGCGTTTGGCGGAGGTCTGCGGTCAGTATCTTGACAAGGGTCGCCACGTATACATCGAGGGCAGATTGCAGACCCGGAAATGGGAAGACCGTGGAGGCGAAAAGCGGACGACAATCGAAGTCGTGGCCAACCAGATGCAGATTCTGGATCGAGCACCCAAGAATGGGAACGGTGCAAAGGCTGCCGAATCCGCGAAGCCCGTCGATGAGGGCGACAACCCCTTCAAGGAACCGGGAAGCGAGACGACGGATCAAGAAATCCCGTTTTGAGGAGCTGCCCCCCCGGCAGTGCCCACATTCTACCTCTTGCAGGATGCGTCGCTACTCCGTAAGGACCGACTGAGGTGAGCCGTCAGTCCCCACAAGTCCCCTCCGGGAAATCGCCGACCCCCAAAACAAGGGTCTGCACCAGCCAGCGTGCTGCTTGACTTGGCATGATCCATTGGTCACAATTCTTATATTCCCAGAATTTCCGTGGTGGGCGAGTCTGGACAGGGCACCGGCAGCTTGGGGGCCGACTCGATTTTCTCGAGGTGAACAGGATCATGCGAAGAGGCCATGCGAATTCTCTATGGCGCAGGCTGTGGTTCTTGCTTGCGCTCTTGTCGTTGGGTTGGCGTGATTATCCCATCCGCGCGATCGAGGGTCGAGGTGCGCAGGGCGCTACGCTTACAGCGCCGCCGGTGGCGCCCGTCCGCCCGGTGGAGGACGAATACTTCGGCGTCAAGGTAACCGATCCCTATCGCTACATGGAAAACATGAAAGATCCTGCCGTCGAGGCGTGGTTCAAGGGACAGAACGCTTACACGCGCGCCCTGCTGGCTCGTATTCCTGGGCGCGACGAACTCTTGGCCAAAATCAAGAAGCTCGACGAGTCGGCGCCCGAGCGAGTGTTTGACGTGCGGTGCCTTCCCACCGGCCGCTATTTTTATCAGAAGCGCTTGGCTTCAGAGGACCTCGCCAGGATTTACATGCGCGACAGGCTCAGCGGCGAGGAAAAGTTGCTGGTGGATCCCGCCACCTTCGGCCAATCGGGCGGCCCCCATTTCGCCATCGATTACTACGCTCCCTCACTCGATGGCCGCTACGTGGCTTTTGGCGTCTCGCCCGCCGGCTCGGAAGACGCCGTCCTCCACGTTCTCGACACCCAGACCGGCAAAGAAACCGGCGACGTGATCGATCGGGCCGAAATGGGCAGCCCGGCGTGGCTTCCGGACAACCATACGTTTCTTTATAATCGGCTGCAAAAGCTCGGACCGGACGCGGCGCCCGCCGGCCGCTATCTAAAGAGCCGCGCTTTCTTGCACGCGCTGGGCACGGACCCGGACAAGGACCGGGGCATCTTCGGATTTGAAGTCTCGCCCACGGTCTCCGTCAAACCGGAGGACATTTCGTTTGCAGCGACCATCCCCGAATCAAGCTACGTGCTGGGTTTAGTGGCGCACGGGGACCAAAGCGAGTTTACCTTGTATGCGGCGCCGCTGGAGGCGCTGGCCAAGCCTGCCATCCCCTGGAAGAAAGTCTGCGATGTTGATGACGACGTGACCGGATTCGCCGTGCGTGAGGACGATCTGTACCTGCAGTCTCACAAGGACGCGTCCCGGTACAAGGTACTGCACACGAAGCTTTCGAATCCGGACGTGGCGCGAGCTGAAGTGGTGGTGCCTCCCGGCGAAGCGGTGGTGCGCAACATCTCGGCAGCCTCAGACGCGCTCTATGTCCAGGAGCTGGATGGAGGCCTCGGTCGCCTCGTGCGCCTGCCGTACGCTGGCGGCAAACCCGAGCAGGTCCCACTGCCCTTCGATGGAGATGTATTCGTCGCCTCCACGGATCCGCGCGTGCCCGGGGCGCTCGTGCAGCTCTCTTCCTGGGTGAAGGCCCGGCTCCTCTATGCCTACGATCCTGAAAGTAAGCGCTTGACCGACACCAAGCTGCAGCCTATCGGCCCTTACGACGATCCCAAGGACCTCGGCTCCGTCGAAGTCAAAGTGAAGAGCTACGACGGCACGCTGGTGCCACTTTCCATTGTTTACAAGAACGGCTTGGCGCTGGATGGCTCGCATCCCACGCTGCTGGTGGGTTACGGCGCGTTTGGAATCACCGAAGATCCCCGATTCGATCCCAAGTGGCTGGCTTGGTTCGACCAGGGCGGCGTTTACGCTGTGGCTCATGTGCGCGGTGGCGGCGAGTACGGCGAGGACTGGCACTTGGCCGGGAAAGGGCTGACCAAGCAGAATACGTGGAAGGATTTCATCGCTTGCGGAGAATACTTAATCGCCCACCGCTACACCGATTCGGCCCACCTCGGCGGTCTGGGCGGAAGCGCGGGCGGCATCACCATTGGCCGCTCCATGACGGAGCGTCCGGACTTGTTCGCGGCGGTTATTGACGCGGTGCCAGTATCGGATATGGTGCGCTTCGAGTTCACACCCAATGGGCCTCCTAACATTCCGGAATTTGGCACGGTGAAGACCGAAGACGGCTTCAAAGGCCTCTACGCCATGAGCGCCTACCATCATGTCGTCGATGGCACACGCTATCCCGGCGTCATGGTTACGACCGGCTTCAACGACCCGCGGGTGATTTCGTGGGAGCCGGGCAAGATGGCGGCGCGCTTGCAAGCGGCCACCTCGAGCGGTAAGCCGATTCTCCTGCGCGTCGACTACGAGGCGGGACACGGTATCGGGTCCACCAAAACCCAACGCCAACAGGAACTCGCCGACGAGTGGAGCTTCCTGCTCTGGCAATTCGGCACGCCCGGCTTCCAGCCGGGAAAGTAGGCGCCCCATATACGATGAGGGGCGGCCCAGAGTATTCGCCGGGAAACTTCCGCGCGACGGAGTAGATTCTTCTGCCCACAGCTTACTGCCCACTGGCTTCTACATTCTGGCCCGCCTCGCAAATCCGAAGTTCGATCGTGGGCTGGCGCAGACGGTCGCTTTTTAGCGTCTGCCATCTAGACTCTCTTCCGGCAAGGCTTGGCGCGGGTATATTCTCCGGCAGCGGCAATTCCTCAAGCTGTTAGCCGCGGTCAGCGAAGTCCTGACCGAGGAGTCTTCTCATGCCCGATCCCCCAGCAGCAACCTCACGTAGCCAATCTGGATGGGGCACGCCGTTACAGTTGTCTTGTCCAATGCAGAATCGTTGTAACTTAGCCACCGCCAATCTTCCGGCCGTTTCGCCAGCCCTTTCCGCGCGGGATTCAACAATTCCAGAAGGCTATGCATTCGACATCACGGGAATAACCCACGGGTCCAGCCGCTTGGCCGTCGCCCTACTGGAAATGTGAACCCGTGCGCAGTGTTGGTGGAGTGACACGGAAGAGTCCAGCCCCGCACTCCGATCCTTGGCCTGGATTGAGCCCTCCTGGCACTGGATCCCTCAGCGAATCGTGAATCCATCAAACTAGCTAAATATTCCCCTCTTGCATCATGGTGAGTACGGGAATCTCTATACTAACCAGGATCGAAGTTTGGTTTTCCCTTGCTTCAGGGCCGGTAGTCGGTAGCTACCGGCCTCCCTCCTACCGGAGGCAGAGAAGCACGGGATACGGGAAGGCTGAATGCGTGCCGCAAGTCGATCCCATCAACAATTGACCGCATTTGGATCATCCCCAGAATTCTTTCGCTACAAGTGCGTAAGCAAAGGGCCGGCGGATCCATGTGCATCCCGGTCCGTGGCCGGTAGTAGGAACCAGCCACCTGCGTACGTTTAGTCAGTTAGAGGAAATAGAATGAGGCTGACCAAGAAGCAACTCTCCGCCAGTTACGCAGTAACGGTCGCTCTCCCACGGGACAACGACGGCGTAGCCAACCACAGAGATTCCCGATTAGATTGCTGCTCTGTGGCTAGCCCTGAAGGCAAGGTAGAGTCCATCACACACGTCAGCTTCTGGACCACCTCTGGAGATAAGGCTATGGAGTCCATAGCTGGGCCAGGAAACCAACCGGGAGTTGCGATAACCCCACTCCAGTTGTACGTTGAAGAAGGTCCCCAATCGGTCAGTTTGGGATACCTGCTACGTGAATGGCAAGGCGTGATGGCAATGGCGGCTAATGGTGACGGCGGATACCTCATGACGTCCATACGTTAGCATTAGTTAGTGTGATGTATGCCTACTCGGGAGATTATTCTTACCGGGTGGGTGTATGCGAAGGAGACACTAACTATAGCTCCGTGCGTTTCCTAATCAGTCCATGCAGGCAGCACGACATACATATTGCTGATGTTATACGGGTTCAAGTAACGGTATAGAGGATAATGCCATGATGACAGATCAGGGTCCACGTGATGCCCTGATGTTAGGAAGAACGATCAAAACTACCGGAATAACCGTACTGAGAGCCGACACATCAAAGGGCAAAGATTGGTGGGTATGCAGATGCCCGTGTGGTAGAGAGTTCGTTGCCCACGGATGGAATATAAGGCACGGACGTACCAGGAATTGTGGAATTGACGAACATAAAGTGCAACCAAAAGGGGATCAAGTCGTAGTATTCGAGATGTGATAAGGTCGACTTATACACGATTGGAAAACTCCACAGTTAATCCAATGCAAAACCTTCATTGCACGCTCCTCTAGATTGGCATTGCATCCGAGCCTGGCCGTAAGGCCATGGCGAGTTGCTTGGTTCAGCACATTCTTCACCATTAGGTCCACTTGTCCTGCCTGGTAGAAGTGTCTCCTGACGTGTTGCCAGCAACTCTTCGAATATCCGTCCCGATCAACTCAATCTTCGGTAGTGGGTCATCTATGAAAGCGTCGGCGCCGTCAAGCAGAAAAGACAAAGACTCCGCCTGGGGGACGGGGAGGGCTGTCAAGGGCGCCCGCAGGGCGTTCATCTGGACCCTTGACAGCCCTCCCCGTCCTCATCCTGGAGTTGGGAACGAAGCGAAACGAAGTGCTTTGGAGCTTCGTTCCTTAGTAGGCGTTCTTGCTTCGAACTCTCTCCCTGCTGCCTCGACCAAGGCTCGCCGCTAATCTTTCCAGGTGGATTCGGTCCGACCCAGCCATCTATTCGATCTAACCTCGACCATGATTATCGAATTCGAACTCCCTCCCGCGAGGGAGCGGGGCGCCCCATCAGTTTGACGGTGATCTACTTCACACCATGACCCAGCTTCGAGCTACCCCACGTGCGAACCGAAACGGGGCTTGGCCGGTATTCGGTTCCCTGGCGCAACATCCAGTACAGGCGCACCGCCAGTTTGCGCGCCATCGCCACCACGGCAACAGACCGTCCCCGACGCATGGCCAGGTGCAGGAAACGACCTCGCCACTCCGGGTCCGATCGGACCACGGCTTGCCCCGCCTCCACCAGCAAGAAACGCCGCAGCGTGTTGCCTGGCTTGCTGAGGTGTCCCAGCCGCTGATGATTAGCGCTGGAGTCCTCGCAGGGCACCAGACCCAGGTAGCTGCTGACCTGCTTACCACAACCAAACCGTTCCGCCGGGCCGACAATCAGCCCAAAGGCCAGGGCCGTAAGGGGTCCGACGCCCGGGTGGGTCATGAGCCGTCGCGCCTCGGGCCGCCGCTCAGCTTCCTGCTCGATGGCGGTGGTTAGCTCCCCAATGCGCGGGTTGAGGCGGTCCAGCAACTCCAGCAGATCCTGCCGGCGCCGCTGCGCCCAAGGAGCCAGCGGGAACGACTCCCATTGCTCCCGCCCCAACTTGCTCCACAGTCCCTTTTTGCGCCTCACGCCTTCATTCATGGCGATCGCTTGCAACTGATTCATGACCCGCGTCCGCATCTGCACCAGCCGATGTCGGTGCCAGAGCAGCTGGCGCAGATCCCGATTCTCCGCACTCGGCACCCACACCCGCGGAAAGCGATCTTCCACCCTCAACTTCAGGATGTGGTCGGCATCGCGCCGGTCGGTCTTCTGCTTGCGCACGCGGCTGGCCCTGATCTGCGCCGGGTCGCCCACCCACAGCTCGTACTTCACCTCCGCGAGCAAGCGCTCGAACCAGCGGGCATGCCCGGTCGCTTCCATCCCCACCCGCACATGTACTTCCCGAAGCTTCAGGGCGCGGTAAAACTTCTCCGCTTCTCCATTGCTGTGCTGCAGTTGCTGTTCCCCGCATTCTCCCGTTTCCGTGTCGACCCAAGCGATTTGCTGAAAGCTCGGGTGATAATCGCATCCTATAATCAACATGCTCGGCTCCTTCCTCCTGACCCTTGGTCGCTTGGCACCACCAAGTCTACTCAGGTCGAGGGAGCCGACGCTTTCATGAAATCAGTTTCCTGAATGGGGGTTTGCAGCCAAGTGGATTACTTGCGAGTACGCCGTGATCCAGGTGCAATCTGCTCTTTGATCGGGTAAACTTAGCTGACTCGATCATATGCCCCTTTCCGCGTTCAGAGTTCTTCGCAACGACCGAATCGATCGGTTGCCTCCGGCACGGATCGGCACGGCAATAATAAGCGAGTGGCTGCTGCGACCGACCAGGGAAGCGGAGCCTGAAGAGCGCATCGGGCTCACCCGGGGTGTCCGACCATCCGCAGCAGCTCAGCAAATCAAACAGGACTAAGGCAAATGAAAAACACACGACTCTCGCGTTTCGCCCTATCGCTCCTGGCCGGACTGCTCTTCGTCGCCGGCGCGCATCAGACCCAGGGTCAGCAAGCGAACAAGAAGGCCCCCGATCTTGCCGAGAATAAGCCGGAGGCGCTCGGCTTCTCGTCCGAGCGACTCGAGCGGCTCCATGCGGCGATGCAGCGGGAAGTGGACCAGAAGCAGCTTGCCGGCATCGTAACCATTCTGGCGCGCCACGGCAAAGTGGTCGAGGAGGGGACTTACGGCAAGAAGGACATCGCGAGCGGCGCTCCGATGACGAAGGACACGATCTTTCGCATCTTCTCCATGACCAAGCCGGTCAGCAGCGTTGCCATGATGATCCTCTACGAAGAAGGCAAATGGCATCCTTCCGATCCGGTCTCGCAGTACATCCCCGAATTCGCCCATCTGAAAGTTTTCAAGGGCGTGGATGAGAGCGGCAAGATGATCCTGGAAGACCCTGCCCATCCCCCGACCATGCGTGAGCTGATGACCCACACTGCGGGCTTCACTTACGGGTTCTTTGGCAATACTTTGGTCGACAAGATGTACCAGGACCAGCAGGTGCTGCAATCCCAATCCCTGCAGGAAATGATCGACAAGCTGGCGAAGATCCCGTTGCTCTACCAGCCGGGAACCCGCTGGGTCTACAGCGTGTCGATGGATATCCAGGGCTATATCGTGGAAAAGTTGTCGGGCCAATCCCTGCCCGATTTCATGCAGCAGCACATTTTCTGGCCCCTCGGCATGAAGGACACCGGCTTCTTCGTTCCCAAAGAAAAGCGGAACCGGTTTGCCACACTCTATAAAGAAGACCAGAAAGGCGAACTGGTCGCGGATGCGTCGCCCGGCGCATCGGCCACCGACTATGCAACTCAGCCATCGATGCCCTCGGGCGGCGGCGGTATGGTCTCGACCGCGCAGGACTATCTGCGCTTCGCTCAGATGCTTCTGAATGGCGGCGAGCTGGACGGCGTGCGCATCCTGGCGCCGGCCACGGTACGGCTTATGACCTCAAACCATCTCGCCCCCAGTCTCATGACGGGCGAGTTCTCAATTGTTACAGAAACCATCCGGCCCGGCATGGGGTGGGGCTACGATTGCGCGGTCTTCTCGGACCCGCTGGAAGCCGACGAAGTGGTTGGCAAAGGCACTTTTTTCTGGGGAGGAGCGGCGGACACTTGGTTCTGGGTCGATCCCACAAACGATCTGATTTTTGTTGGCATGACCCAGCGAATGCTTGGCCCCGGGTGGCCCAATGTGCAGGCGTTGAGCCGACCCCCCGTCTATCAGGCGCTTCTGAAGCCGCGGATGTGATTCGCGCAAGCGCGACCCGGACATCCACATCCTGAAGGAAGCCAGGGCGGAATACGCGAAGCTACAATGAGCGGACCTAAGCTGCCGGCGTGGAGGTTTTGTTAGAAGTTCTAAGGACGCGGCAGCGGCCTGTCAACGAATGGCGGTCGCTGACACGGTCGCGTCGGACTCAGAACACGGAGGTGGCCCCACCCGGCGTTGCGATTCGGGACAAGATGGAATCACTCCCAGATGGCCGACTCGGAGACTACCTGCCGTAGCCCCTTTAGCCCTTGCGAACAGCCACATGGACGAAGCGTCGCTTCCCGCGAACTGACCCACCACCCAATCTTCTTCCCAAATAACAACACACGTGGCGCACGTGCCACGAAAAGGAGGTTCTGTGTTCGTTGAACTCATGCCGCTTCTGGCCGGCCGCACTGTGGTCATCACGGTGGCCAAGGTGGATGACAAGACGCTGCGCGTCAATGTCATTCGTGGGCTAACGACCAGATTATGAGCCTGAGTTCTTGAGGAAAAAGGGGTAACACTCCAAAGCCGGGGTCCCTTGGAGGAACCAACCAAAGAAGAGTTGATGGCTCGGATCTCCGAGCTTGAGAAGTACCTCGGGGCAAAGAACAGTGGAAAGTGAGGTCCCGCGCGCGTAACGGGCCAAGATCACGCCGGATCACCCTTTACCCATCCAAGCGCCATACGGCTTGAGCGCTTCGACGTTGTCGCATACGATCTTGATGGCAGCGGTGATCGGCACGGCGAGGGCCAAGCCGATCCCGCCCCACAGCCATCCCCAAAACATCATGGCAATGGTCACCGAGAGGGCATTAAGGTTGGCGCGATGGCCCACGAGTTTGGGCGTTAGGACATTGACGGCCAGGAAATGAACTACCGCGACCGTGACACCGATAACTACGAAGGGTCCCATGGTGTCGTATTGCAGGAGCGCGATGAGCAGGGGAGG
>JBEKAK010000111.1:0-15866 GCA_050018275.1 Terriglobia bacterium
TGTGTGAGCTGGCCAGAGTCAGCCGGGCCAGTTTCTACCGGTCCCTGCGGGAGCAACGGCCGGTTGAGGAAGAGATGGAAGTTCGGTCGGCCATTCAGCAGATCGCTTTGGGCCATCGCCACCGCTACGGATATCGGCGGATCACGGCGGAACTACGGCGGCGGGGAATGCCGGTGAACCACAAGCGGGTTCTGCGGATCATGCGAGAAGACAACCTGCTGGCCGTGCAGCCGCGGAGCTTCGTGGTGACCACGGATTCCGATCATGGCTTCGAGGTCCATCTGAACCTTGCCGGCCGCATGAAATTGACCGGCATCGACCAGCTCTGGGTTGCCGACATCACCTACATTCGGCTGAAAGCGGAATTTGTCTATTTGGCCGTGATCCTCGATGGGCACTCGCGCAAAGTGGTGGGCTGGGCGCTGGAGCGGACGCTGGCGAGCCGGCTGGCAGTGGCTGCGATCAAGCAGGCGATCGCGAAACGGCAACCGCTCCCTGGCCTGGTCCATCACTCGGATCGGGGAGTGCAATACGCGTGCGCAGAATACGTGGCCATCCTCAAGCAGCACGGGATGATTCCAAGCATGAGTCGTCCGGCAAACCCGTATGACAACGCCAGCTGCGAAAGCTTCATCAAAACCTTGAAACGGGAGGAAATTTACGCCCGCCGATACGACAACCTGGAACATCTGCGGGCGAACATCGAAGAATTCATCGAGGAGTATTACAATCGACAGCGGTTGCACTCCGCGTTGGGCTACCGGTCTCCGGAGGAGTTCGAACAGCAAAGCGAGTCTGGCAGCCCGGCCCCCGATTTCCGGAGTGCAACCATACAGTTTTTTGAGAACGATGGGAACGAGATGAGGGTTTCTAAAGTGGTGGCCGGAGAAGGGGACTCAATCGCCGTCCCCTTCCCCAGACCCCATCCCCTGCTTTCAGATACGCGGAAGGCTCAATGAAAAAAAGGCAGGTGTGCCCAATCAATTTGTCTCACTATAGGGGTTCGCCCCATCGATGTGAGAACAACATGGGAACAATATCACCCCGTTTCACACAAAGCGCGAGGCGCATTGCCAAGTACTGCTAATTGCAGTTCCAATTTGAGCTCGATAAAATAGCTGCGCGAGATGGAGTCTCAAATCTGCAACACTCGTGCTTCGGCGAGACGGCATACCTGGGAGTTGTTGCCGCCGACCCGAGGGCCGATCATCAAGAGGGTATCGCACTTATGACCGTAAAGCATTTTCCATTACTGGCAGTCTTTCTCGCCCTGTGTCTGCCCGCCGTTGCTCAAAAGCCTCGCCCAGCACCAGCCCCTTCGGCAAATGCTTTCGCCGCAGCGCGGAATTTTCTTGTGCAGGGGAACTTGGATCGCGCCCGCGAGGCGACATTGGCCGGACTCAAATTAGCGCCCAAGAGCGTGGAGGGTTATGAACTGCTGGGGATTATCTCGATGCAACAGAAGGATTATGATCAAGCTCTGGAGGCCTTCCAACATGCTCTGAGTTTGAACCCGCGTTCTGCTGCGACGCACAACAACATCGCGAATTGTTACGCCCAACAGCAGAAAATGGAATTGGCGGAGAAGGAATACAGGACCTCTCTCGAAATCGAACCCGGCAACCCAGGCGCCAACTACAATCTGGGAGTGATCCTTCTCGCCAACAAGCAACCCGAGGCTGCCATTGCCTATTTGCGCAAAGTTGCCCCTCCTGATCTTCCAACTGCCGTGAACCTCATTCGTGCTTATCTGCGCGCCCACCACATTGAGACAGGTCTGGAATTTGCCCGCCAGATTTCTAAAAAGGGGGGCGACGACGCAAACGTGCATTTCGCCCTGGGCGTAGTGCTGGCGGAGGAAAACCAGTTTGAAGCCGCCGAGCATGAGCTTGAGATTGCGGACGGCCTGAAACCGAGAAACTACGCCATTCTCCTCAACCAGGGGCGGGCGTCTTTCCATTGTAAGCACTATGGGAAGGCAGAGAGTGCTTTGGATCGGGCGCTATTAATTGACCCTGACTCCGTAGAGGCCATGAAAACGCTGGGGCAGGTTTTCATTGATCAGCAACGGACTGTTGATGCTCTTCAGGTGCTGGTCAAGGCGCACAAGCTAGCGCCGCGCGATGCTGACGTCATCTTCCTATTGGCGCGAGTCAGCATGTTGGAATCCTATGATGACGACGCCATCTCCCTCCTCGAGGAAGGAATCAAGATTGCGCCGCGGAATCCCGAGCTCCATGCGGCCTTGGGCGAATGCTATTTCCAGACCGGAAAGGCCGATAAGGCGCTCGCGGAGTTTGAACTGCTGCGGGAGATTGATCCCACAGCCAAGCCTTATGCATTTCTGAGCTTCTACTACCGGTACATGGGAAAGTTCGATGAGGCAAGAAAAGCCTCCCTCGAAGGGCTGAAGATTGACCCGCGCAACCTGGCATGTCTATTTAGCCTTGGCGCTGTTTTGAATAAGCAAGGTGACGAGGTTGAAGCCGAGAAATACCTCATCGAGGCCCTCAAAACCGATCCGAACTTTGACCAAGCCCTCTTGGAGCTTGCCAACGTGAAGATCGCCGCGAAGAGATATGAGGAGGCCATCCCGCTCCTCCGGCATGCCATGGAAGTGAGTCGTGATCCTGCGCCGGCCTATTACAAGCTCGCTACCGTCGAGCGCATCCTGCATCGCACCGATGATTCCCAAAGGGATTTCAAGATCTTTCAGACTCTCTCGAAAAGTCCGTCCCCCCAGGCCATTCCCTATCAGAATTTCTTTGAGCTCGCCAGCCGCAGGGAAAGCCTCCCACCCAAGGCGCGTCTTGAGCTCGACCTGAAGACTCTACAAGCGGAGATCAGCCGGCACCCCTCGGACCCTCAGGATCTGTACATGCTGGCTGAGACGCAAATGAAGCTTGGTCACCGCGATGAAGCTATGGCCGCCCTCAATCAACTCGAGCAGGTCAGTGGACAGGACCGGCGGACGGAATTAGGCATTGGAGTATTTCTGGCAAAATACAGGCTTTACCGGGACGCGATTCCGCACTTCGGACGAGCCCTCACGGCCGACCCTACTTCCGACGAGGCACGCTACGATTTGGCGGACGCCTACTTTCATGTGCGGGATTATGGCCGTGCCTTTGAAGTCCTGGAGCAAGTTTCCGCCGGCGGTCGCGATGATAGCTACCTCTTCCTCCTTGGCGATGTTGAGGCCCGCATTGGACGGACCAGCGAGGCCCTGGAGATTTTCCGTCATGCGGTCGAGATGAACCCGGATAATGACCAATACTATCTTGCCTTGGCCATGACCTATCTACGCGAGAGAAATACCGAAGATGCGGAGGGTGCGCTGCAACGAGGATTGGCGCGTGTGCCGAACTCCGCCAGGATCCACTGGGGGCTAGGTGTTGTCTCCGCTCTGAAGGGTGACAACCGGGAAGCGGAAGATAATCTGGTGAAGGCTACCGACCTCATGCCGGAATGGGTGAGCGCCTTTTCGGCGCTGGGGTACTTCTATTCGCAGACCGGCCAGATTTCCAAGGCCCGCGAAACCCTGGAAAGATTCAAGACTGTGAACGGTTCCGGGGATCTTGATCCTGCCAAGATCGAGCATATGCTTGACCAGGAATCCAAGCAGAATAATGATCGTAGCGGTTCTCGTCCCCTGTCACCTGAAGCACGTTGGCAATTCCTACAGGTGGCGCTGAGTTTGGCAGATCGTGACCTGTAGAAGCACGTCCTCGACCGTCCTGCGCGCATGACGAACTAGCGGTTCAGGGTGACGACAAATCGCTGGATCTCCTGGTGCTTTTTATCTTTCTCCGTTATCTGTTCCTGATGTAACTCCTGGTACAAGGCGAGTTCCTGCCGGGCCTCTGCGCTTTTCTCCGTCCGGCGGTAAAGCTGGGCGAGCCGGTAGTGTGCCTCGGCCAAGTTCGGATCAATCTGAATCGCTTCCCTGTATGCTGAGATGGCCTCCGGGATCTTGTTTTCCTCCGCATAGAGGTTCCCGAGTTGGAGGCGTGCATCTGCGAAGCTGGGATCCAGGGACGCTGCCCTTTGAAGCGCGGATTCGACCTTGCTGAGGTCTTTCCCCGCCGATGCGGTTGCAGGGGTTTTCCAAAGAGCCAACGCCTGGTAGTAGAACGCCTGGGCGTTTGCGGGCTCCAGGGAGGTCAACCGTTCAAGCCGGTCCACTACTCCCTCCACGGGAGTCCGGGAATCACTATAGGTCTCCCCCAGGATCAAGTACGGGCCAGGGTCGCGAGGAGCCAGGTCGATTGCTCGCATGAGGGCCCCCGCGGACTTTTCGAAAGAAGCCAATCCGTAGTAGGCCAGCCCGAGGCCGATCTCCATCTTCACGGAGGCCGGGTATTTCTCGGTTCCAAACCTGAACACTTCGATTGCCGGTTGGAAGGTGTGGTGAACGAGGAGTTCCGTGCCCCAATCGAGAATATTCCCTTCGCTGGGGTCCATGTGGGCGGCCTTCTCAAACTCCTTGGCGGCCGCGAGGTAGTCCCCGCTCCCCTCCTCTGCTTCTCCAAGAAGGTTGTGCAACTCTGCGGTGTCCTTGTATCGAGTAAGATCCCGCAACAGATCCCGAGCTTTGCGCGGTCTCTGGGTTCGAAGGTAGGCGAGGGCCAGGTCGTATCCGTTGTCGTATGAAGAAGGCCGGATCACCTGCGCTTTCTCCAGAAAAGGGATTGCCGAAGTTAGTTTGCTGGTCTGCACGTAGAGTTCGCCCAGATTGTGATTCGAATCGTAATCCGAGGGCTTCAACGCCGCCACTCTTTGGAGTTCGGCCCCCGCCTCCGACAACCGGCCCAGGCGGACGAGACAGCCGGCGTAGGCGACATGCGCCGGCGCGGAAGCCGGATTCGCGTGGACGGCGTTTTTCAGATAGCTCAACGCCTCTGCGTCTTTGCGCTCGCCGACCAATATGAGACCCATCAGCTCGTTGACATCAAATGCCTGCGGCGAGCTCTTGAGGAGCGGAAGCAGACTCTGTTCTGCCTCGACAAACTTCCCCGACTCGTAATCCTCCACGGCGGATTGAAAGAGTTGGCTGGGCGATTCTGTGCCCGCTCGGGTCTGAACGGCAGCCCTTAGAAACCGAACTCCCCAGAAGGGGATGATGGCGCAAGCCCCAAGGGCAGCCAACAACCCGAGTTTGCACCCGCCGCGTAGGTTCATAACCGGTCCCAAAGACCCTCCACCTGCATACCAGCGTTGACGAGATATTCTAACCCCGATCTCTCTCTGGGACCTGCGAAGAACGGAGTCTCCCCACGACTACTCGGCTCTGTCGTCATCGTGGGCTGATCATATTCCTGGCCGCCGGTGCAACCGTTGTGATCCAATCCGACGGTGTCTCCTTCGCCGAAAAAAAACCGGCAGTGCAGGGTCGAAACACTGCACTGCCGGGTCACAATGCGATGGCGACCTAGTCAAAACAGCTAGAAGTACAGCTTCAGTGCGAACTGGATTTCTCTCGGGTCGTTGTTTCCGTCGACGAGACTCGTGATTTGGCCGAAGTATTTGCTGGTAAAGTCCGTATTGCTGGGATTTGCGAACTGAGGTGTGTTGGTAAGGTTGAAGAACTCAGCTCGGAATTCCAGGCGGGTCCTCTCCGAAGTCCGGAAATCCTTGAAAATGGACAGGTCCGCCCGGTGATAGCCAGGACCCCGTACTTGCATGCCCATCCCTCCCAGGGCCGCATTTTGCCCGAGGGCGGTTGCCACGGGCGGATTAGCAAACGCAGCAGCGTTCATCCATTGGTTCACGTTGTGAGGCCCGGCGTAGATGTTCTGCCCCGGCACCAAAAACGCATTACAATTGAGCCCATCGTTTGACGCGTGGGTCTGCGGGCCATGGCAACCTATGTTGAAGGGATAGCCAGTCTGAAGCGTCAGGATGATGTTGGTCTTCCACCCTGATACCAATTGGTTTACTACTCCCGTGGAATTGCCCAGAAAACTATGCCCCTTTCCCATGGGCAGCCCGTATCCCCCGCTGAAGTGGAAGAGTTGTGGGATGTCATACTGGGAGCGAGAATAGTCGTACTGGATTCCAAGTCCGGGAATTACAGGAGCCCTATATGGGGAGGAGCCATTGTTGATGCTCTGGCCATCCGTCTTCATATAGGAGTAGGTATAGTTGGCATTGAAGTACAGGCCGTGGCTGAGTCTGCGCTCGAAGGTCACCTGCGCGGAGTGATAGAAACTATTCCCTTCGCTGTATGTCATGGAGTTATTCACCAAGTCAGGCATGGGTCTGTACGCCGCGCCATTCCCACCCGGAGCGGCATTATAACTCGGGGGTAAGACGGTGGTCGTGCTGTTGACATTGGGTTGAACAGTGAGATCATGCGCCTGGTTGCCGACGTAAGCGAGGCTGATCGTGTTATTGGGCGTTAGTTGGTATTGGAACGTGAGGTTGTAGGACTCCGTGTAGGTCGGCTTAAAGTGAGGATCATCTCCGTTTGGGGGCAGCCCGCCTACCTGGCTTGAGTTAAAGCTCGCCGTATCGTAGACGGGAGTGTATAACATTCCATTCTCCAGCGTGGCAAGGGCACCGCCCCCGTATGTGATAGAATGTACATTATCCCCGAACCAGCTAAGGGTGTTGTCGAAGGGATAGGTCTCATCCTCATGGTCAAGGGGCTGCTCGGGCGGCCCGTAGAACAACCCATAACCGCCCCTCAGCACGAGCTTATTATTGATGCGGTACGCCAATCCGAAGCGCGGACCGAAATCGAGCTTGGGGACACTGATGAAACCACCAGCGGGGTTCACACACTCGGGACTACCAAAGTTGTCGTTCTGCAAGACGGTCAAGAAGGCCGGCGAGAGCAAACCCGCGCTGCAAAACTTGTTTGCTATCTTATATACACCCCCTCCGTTGGGGGCGAAGGAGTGGAACTGAAAGGCAGACTCGTGACTGAACACATCCACGCCCATGTCAAAGTACTCGTAGCGAAGCCCCAGGTTCAGGGTCAGCTTGGGTGTGACCTTCCAATCGTCCTGGAAGTAACCGGCATAGTAGTTGTGGGTGAAGTCGCGGTTAAATATATTGCTGGCGAACACGCCATCGGATCCCCCGGACTGTACTCCGTTTGCGACCGTGGGGGCTACCGGAGAGAGTAACATTTGTGCCATACCGGTTGTGCCCGTGCCGTTTCCAGGGATTTCCGTGTAGCTCCCGCCGAAATTAAACTGACCTCGTGGCCAGGAGGGCTGCAAAACGGCCCACTTGATGTGCTGAATTTCAATCCCGGCCTTGAAAGTATGTCCGCCCTTCAAGAAGGTGACGTTCTCCATCAATTGATCGGTCTGGTTCGGTTCCTGGCTGGGGAACCAAGGTGTGCTGCCGATTTGGGTAAGCCCCCCGATACCAAGTGATGGCAGGCCTCCGTTTCGATTCATCTGAGGGATCCCTTGAATGCCGAACTGCGCCGGGATACCCATAACGTCCGCGTAGGCCTGTAGAGCGGTTGTTGACTGGCGGGTCACCCCCGCACGGATTTCGTTGATGACCGTCGGCGAGAAGGAGTGTGTTTCGCTGAGGACGGTATTGAGCGTCGGGTTCCATGAATGGCCACCGCCATTGATGGCTAACGCACCGTTGTCTGCGTAGCCTGTAAATGGCGGTGGTTTATACATGGGGTTAATGGAAAAGCTTACCCGGCCAAACATCTGATCCCGGTCACTGAAGTTATGGTCCATCCGAATGTCGGATTGGTCTACCCTGTTTATGAGGGGAGGGTTGACAGTTTCGTTGTTGACAATGCCCGCGGCAGTAGGCGCGGGATAAAGTGCGAGAAGCTTGAGGGCATTTGGATCCAGGCGGCCCGCAGGTAGCTGGTTAAGCTGCGCGATGATCGACGGCGTTGTGAAATCTGTCGCTCCTACCAGACTCCCTGCATAGAAGGGATCCCGAACGAAGCCGTCCGCCGTCGCGGTCAATCCCGTGACCGGATCGACGAGGCCTGATGTGACGGGTCGGGTCGTCGCCGGATCGAAAACTGTACCATTCCTGAAAGTCCGGCCCAGATCGTCCGTTCGGGTTCCTGACTGATAGTTAATCATGTCCAAAAGGTTCGTGAACCCACTGCTAACTTCCGCCGCCGTCGGCACGGTATTCGTATAGGTTTGGCCTTGGCGGATCCGGGTCCCTTGGTAGTCCGCAAAGAAGAAGGTCTTGTTCCTGCCATTATACACGCCTGGGATAACCACGGGACCGCCGATGGCTCCTCCAAATTGATTCAGGCGGTACTCCCCCTTCTTGATCCCACCGGAATTTTCAAAGAATTGGGCGGCGTCGAATTTGTCGTTCCGCACGAATTCCCAGACATCGCCGTGGAGCTGATTCGTGCCGGACTTGATCGTTCCATTCAACACCGCGCCTCCCGCTTTTCCTATGTCCGCGGAGTAATTGGCTGTCTGCACCTTGAATTCCCCAATGGCGTCCGGCGGGGGAAGGTGGACATAATTCGTCCCCGCCAGAAAATCGAGCTGGTTGGTATTGTTGTCCATTCCATCGAGGAGATAGTTGTTCTGTTCGGGCCGCGTACCGTTTGCGCTGAATGACCCGGCGCCTCCAAAACCACCGCTCCAAAATCCCGACATATGCACGCCCGCCCCCAGTTGGGCCAGAAACGTGAAATTCCTGCCGTTCAGGGGTAGCTCGTTGACCTGCATAGTTCCAACGACTTGGCCGACCGAGGCGTTTTGGGTTTGCAGCACCGGCGGTGCAGCGACAACCTCCACGGTCTGCGTTACCTGCCCAGGAACCAGCGTAAGATCAACGACCAGTTGTTGCTGTACGTCCACCTTGGCATTGAGCTGGACCGCCTTCTGGAAGCCAGCCATGGTGGCCTGAACAGAATAGGTACCGATCTTGATAGGTGTAAAAATGTACGCACCAACATTCGACGTTTTTGTGGTCAGGGAAAAGCCCGTCCCCTGGTTGATTATTGTTACCTGCGCGTCGGGAACAACCGCGCCGCTGGAATCCTTGACCGTGCCCAAAATGGTCCCGGTATCGACCTGCGCAAAGAGCCGGCCGCCGCTCAGCAAGACACTCGCGCCAAGTATGCACAGGACCAAGAACTTGTAAGAGCTCCGACCCCACTGGTCTTTCATACAGCCTCCTTTCGTTCTCCAAGCCCAAGCGACCGACGCAAGCACGACCAACTGACCGACGCAAATAGAAACAAGCAGTAAGAAAATCTAAATCAACTCCGGAAGCACACAATCCCTGCCGCCCTCATAAAGGTGGGGGCGCAGGTCATTACGCAAGTCGCTGGGAGTGAAAAGACGAGCGGCTCACGGGTGAATGCACAAGCGCTCCGCAAGAACTTACCTCTCAACAGCCGATGCATCATGAGTGCCCTCGGATGGAGACTAAGGGCCGACCGCGTGAGGCTTTTACTATAATGTCTTAGCATTGTCAAGGAGATTTTTTAACGTTACAGCCTGAGCCCAGGTATTCTGTCCATTCTTAGCACTGATGCCTTTAGAATTAGTCGATTAAACCGATTAAGCTGAAGGCTAGGTCTTCAGTAACGTCGCGAAACGCAAGGTATTGCGCAATGCTCCGGATGTCTGTATACTCTGCAGGGTTTGGCCTTGGCGTCGGGAAAAATCGATACAGGTGGGTAGCATGCCAACGAAGAGGACGTTGTCTTACACCATGCGCGATGTCGCCAGGCTAGCTGGCGTCTCTGTGACCACTGTATCTTCCGTGGTGAATGCCAGGGGTGGCGTGAGCCCAAAGCTCACCGGGCGAGTTGAGGACGCGATCGCAGCGCTGGATTATCATCCCAACGCCGTGGCCCGCAGTCTCAAGGTCAACCGCACCTTTACGCTTGGTATGATCGTCCCGGATGTTTCCAACTTTTTTTTCAACAGCGTGCTTCAGGGAGTGGAACCCAAGGCCCGCCAGCACGGTTATTCGGTCGTCCTTTGCGACTCACATGAGGACCCTGAGGAGGAGCGGGATCTGCTCGGAATGCTGATCAGTCGCCGCGTAGATGGTATATTGCTGGCCTCGGCGCAACCGGACTTCGTAGAGAATAGATTGGCTCGCCATCACCCCCCGATAGTTTGTTTCGACCGCCAACCCAGCGGGTTTAGGGGCAAGGTCGTCGTCATTGACAACGTCAAGGCAAGTTATCAGGCCACGCGCCATTTCCTCGAGTTGGGCCACCAACGCATTGCCACCGTCGCGGGCCCGGAATCGACACTAACCGGTTATGGGCGTATGGAAGGCTACCGCCGGGCCCTTCAGGAAGCCGGGATCCCAGTTCGCGAGGGATACATTCGACCAGGAGGTTTTACGATGGAGGGCGGCTATCGTGCCGCGGTGGAAATCCTGCGGCTGGCGGATCCGCCCACGGCCATCTTCTCTGCCAACAACCGCATGACCCTGGGCACTTTGTGCGCCCTCAGGGACCTCCGTCTCGCTTGTCCCCAAGATGTGAGCGTTTGCGGCTTTGACGACTTCGATTGGTCTGAGCTCTTCAGTCCCAGGCTCACGACAATTGTTCAGCCCTCTTTCCACATGGGGCAGGTGGCTGTAGACTTGTTGCTTGAGGCTATCAAAGCTCCGGACGAGCAACCTGAGGCCGGCGAAGTGAGCCGCGTAGTGCTCGACGCGGGACTGCGCACCGGCGAGTCGACCGCTGCGCCCGGGCGTCGCTCGGATGATCAGCAAACCAATCGGCCCCAGCCAGAACCCAGGTCGTCGAACACCAGCAAGCCTGCCGCTTAGCTACTCCCGAACGGCCATCTCACGCACCAAGCCCCGTGCGCAGGCGCGGTGATGCGTCTGAGTCATCAGGCGATTTGTTGATTGGTGGCTTCAGCCTGCGGACACGCTCAGGCGAGCCAGGTTTGCAGCAAGGCGGCAATCCGTTGTGGGGCGACGGGCTCTTTTTCCTGCCACAGAGGAAACTCCTCAGCTCCCGCCACCAGGGCATAAGGCGTGCGTTCAAACAGACAAAGGCAGGCAGCGCGCTGGTACTCGACATAACGAGCGGCGCCCAACCAGGTGTAATAAGCCAGGATCACGGCATCCACCGCACTGTTCTCCGGATCCGGGACAGGCGGTTGCGGCGTAGCCTTCTCCTGGTTCTCAAAGACTGCGACGCTGGTAAACGGCTTGGGTTTGTTACGCAGCCCAAATTCCGCGACCAGTACCGTCGGCCTGGCATGATGCATGGCCTCCACCGCCCCCCACTCCACAAAGGCGCTGCTGAAGAGCGGCGACCCGTTGCCGGTCAGGAAAAGCGCGCGAATGAACTCGCGCACCGCCGGGATGTTTCCGACCTCCGGGGGACACCAATCGCTGACGTCCAATGACCGCAGCTTCGCATAAATGGCATCGGCATCCGAAATATCCCGCGCCATGGACTTGATATGCTCCAAAACTCCCTCCCGAAAAGCCTTCAACCGATCAAAGCTGAGAAGCGCGGCCCGGGGCCCCTCGGGGGGAGCGCTCTGCAGGCCGTTCAGGAGGGTCCGCAATCTTGTCCCCGGCTCCAGCACCCAGATATCGGCGAAGCTCCTGCCCGGCCTGCTGGCATACTCCTCGAGAAACCCAGGAGCCCATTCCCCGTCGGCCCGAGGAGGGCCCTTGAGAACGGTTTCCACAACGGACCGCTCGGGAGGATCATGCGCGGGCCAGTCCATACGCAGGAGGCGGCCGCGCTGCCATTGTTCCATGACGCTTTGGGGATCGACCGGAAGCGCCGCAGGGAATATCAGCAAAAGCAGCCGGTTCAGGCGGCTCGCGCGCGCTTGCTCCTCAGCAAAAGTCGAATGATCAATCTGCTGAAACACCCGGTCGATCTCTCTCCGCCACTCGAGGTAATAAGGCGACCGTGACAGGATGGAGGCCTCACGCATCGTCTGTTCATGCGCGGAGAACTGGTGCTCACTAATCCCCATGGAGGACTCGATTTTGCGCACCCCGCGAAAAAGGTCGGCCAAGCCTTCCGGCGAAAGGCCGTCGATGAAGCCGATGAGGCTCTCCAGGTACCGCTGCTCATAAGGGAATTTCGTGCCCCAATGGCTTATTTCCTGGTTCAGAAACGGCTGGAAGGTAATGGGTAGTCTTTCGACCAAGCGGTCTTTTTGTGCCTTGCGAAGGATGGCAGGTAAATTCTCTTCCTGGTTCATGGCCGACACTCAACAGGCACCGATAACTCCCGCTGGTTTCATTCGACTCAGGCGCACAGTTCGGCCAGGGTGCTTCCGGCCGATTCCGTTGCTCGACATCCCATCCATAGTGCCAGTGAGGGACAGACATCGACTTGCCGCACAGTCCGGTCGATTACCTGGGGGCGGGACAAGGGCTGTCCGAGACACATCATCCACACCCGCCGGCATGAGTCGTCACTAGTGCGGTGATTCAAGAAGCCATTGGTATTCGAACCATCCGGATCGCGGCCGAACTCCGGTAGAATCACCATCAGAGTATTCCCGCGATACTCCGGATTGGCCTGGGCTTGCTGCCAGAGTTCGTAAATCAACCGGTCCGTGTTGCGAATACCGGCAAGATGCAGCGTGTACGATCCGAAGTGGGCAGCTTCAATATCTGAAAAATTTACGAATAGAATGGAAGGCGCGTACTGGCGCATAATCTCGATCGTCACATAGTAGGTGAGCTGGTCGCCCGTGGTCGGAGCATTGGAGCGAACGAATTGCTGGATGGCGCTTTCGACAGGCGCCAGCGTCTCCCCACTCTTCCGTTCGCCTATAATGTTCCAACCCAGGCCTTCGTAATTGGAGCTCCGCAGGACCGCCTCGATTTCCTCCTGCATTTTTGCCCGGTCCATCATGTTCTGGTGGCGGCCTTTTCCGATGGCCTCCTCCACTGCCGTGACCAGGAGTTGCTTGGGGAAAACCACGTTCGCTTTGTAGCCCGGTCCATACGCAGTCGCGTTGCTCGCCCCAATCTGCTCAGTCACGACCTTGTTGCTTGAAATCAACCAGACTTCACCAGGATCGAGCCCCAATTGCTTGCGCGCGTACTCGAACAGGGTCGGCGTGGTGGGTGGCTGCAATCCCCAATCATCGACCCGCTGCCAGTTGCCCGTCACAATACTAGAGATGGAGTTGAAATGAGATGTCACCCCCTCGTTCCGCACGCTGGAGTAAAAAACCCCCGAGGGAAGCAGATCCTGGTAGAGGTGTGGGATGTTCTTCTTGCCCCTTTCGGAAAAGGTCTCCTGCCGCCGCACACCACCTGGAATAACAACGATGAGTCTTCGGTCCGGCCGTGTGCTTTTGGCGGAAGTGGGGAGGCCGCCTGGAACCAGGCTCGCAACGAGGGAAGAAGCGATAGCTTGGAGGAAGGAGCGCTTCGAGAGGTCCACCGTGGGGGCTTTACCGTTGTTACAACTCATTGGCGCGAGTCTACAAAACCGAACGTCCCAAGTCAAGTTTGGGGGCGGGGCGTGGCTGCGGTCGATGGTACGCTTCGCGGCGTGTGCCCTTGCAGATTCACTGCAGGAACATCGAGCTAAAACCGACGGAGCAGCAGAGTTCCGCCCCCCACGCCATTCACACGCCCCGTTACAATCGCCTTCCGGCCGATCCCTTCCACCTCGAGGATGACCACGTGCAAGGATGCCCACTTTTGCGGTCAGAGCGGGTTGGCGCCTGGTCTGTCCGGGCTTTCACCAAGCCGCGTGAGCGAGAATGTTTGTCACCACGTGCTCACGGCGAATCTCTCGTCAACGAAACGTCAGCTCCGGAACACGCACCTTCGAGCCAAGGAAGCTGTAATATGTGATAAATCCGTAGCAGACGAGCGGAACCAGCAAAGCCATGGCCATGCTATGACTAATCTGGAACACCAACCCCATGATGGGGGTGAAAAACGCTCCGCCGATGATGGCCATGATGATGATGGATCCCCCCAACTTGGTGTGGGGCCCCAGCTCCTTGATCCCCAAGGCGAAGATCGTGGGGAACATGAGGGACATGAAAAAACTGGTAAGGAACAAAGCCAGGACGCCGGCCCAGCCTGGGAACAGAATCCCCACGCCCACCAGGGCCATGTTGATGCAGCCATAAACTCCCATGAGCCTGCTGGGCTGGAAGAACTTCATGAGATAGGTTGCCGTGAACCGTCCGACCCCAAACGCCACAAGCGTGCCCGTTAAGAAGTAGCCTGCGACCTTTTCCGGTTCCCGGGTGTAGTCCTGAATGTACGCGATGTAGTAGCTCCACGTGCCCACCTGGGCTCCCACATAGAAGAACTGCGCAAGCACGCCTTGAACGAAGTGTGGATAGTGCAGCAGGTCTCGCAGACGGCCGCGCTGACGGCCACCTCCCGATTCCGCCTCTTCCGCGATTTTGGGGAATTTGGTCGCGAGGATCAGCAGCGCCCAGATGAAGACAATTGCCGCCAGCACGAGGTACGGGGTGACCACTCTCATGGTCTCCGCTTGCAGGTACTGGTCCCACTTCCCCGTAACCTTCAGTGAGTCGATCTGCTGAGAGCTCAGTTCGACGCCGGAAAAGACAAATACCGTGCCGACCAACACGCCCGTGACCGCTCCCACGGGATTAAAGGCCTGGGAGAAGTTCAGCCGCCTTTCGGAAGTTCGTGGATCACCCAGCGTCGCGATGAAGGGATTGGCGCCTGTCTCCAAGAAGGCCAACCCGCTGGCGATGACGAACAAGGCGAACAGGAAGAAACTGTATTCCCGGATGTGGGCGGCGGGCCAAAACAGGAAAGTGCCTGTGCTGTACAAGAAAAGCCCCGTTACCAAACCTGCTTTGTAGCCGTACCTTCGCATCAGGAACCCGGCGGGCATGGAAAGGAGAAAGTACCCCATATAGAAGGCCGACTGGACCAGTCCTGCCTTGAAGCGGGTGATTTCGAATGATTTCATGAACTGCTTGATGAGAATATCATTCAAATTGTTGGGAATGCCCCAAAGCAGAAACAGCGCCGTCACCAATACAAAAGGCAAGGTACTGCCGGGTGAGAACAATCGGGCTGAGCGACCTTGGGCTTCGTCTTCTTGTACTTGTGGCATGGGTGAAACTCCGGGACTCCCTCGAAATATTGGATAACCTGGCTACCGCAGAATTCGAAACAGCTCCTGCGTGTCGAGGTGGAACAAACCTGGCCAGCCAAGCACTCGCTTGCCCCTCGATGGCAAGACCGATGAAGGGCAATGCCCCGAGGCTGCATCGTTCCTCAGAATCCCCTCAAATCGGTACTCTGCCTTGCGGGGAGACCTTCCTTGGGGATTCGTTTTAGGACGACGTATTCGATGCCGTGTGTCTCGCAGAACGCTCGTTTTTCAGGTTTGTCTCCGTCCTCGTTCACAGCGTAGACATCCGGTTTGATCAGTGCGATTTCCGGTTCGGCGTCCATCCAGCCGTGCCCCGTGGACACGAGAGCTTGTTTGACATAGCGAACCGATTCCACCAGGTATCGGCGCTCGTCCTGCGGAAACAAAGGGTGGCCTTCCCCCTTGAGTAACTTCACATTCGCATCATGTCCCACGACGACGAACAGGTCACCTAATTGGGAAACCTCCTCAAAAAACCGGACGTGCCCCGAGTGAAACCAGTCAAAACAGCCAGTCACCACCACCTTCCTCCGCAACGAGGGTTTTTTCTGGGCCCTGAACCGTGGCAGCGGGAAGCCCCCAAGGTTCTCGTGCCGCAAAACACGATATTGCACGCCGTGCAACTTGCAGTAGGCCCTCTTTTGCGGAGTGCCGCTTGCTTCGTCTACTGCCCAAATTTCGGGCGGTTGCTCATCGATCTGCGGTAAGGCATCACGCTCCACTCGCCCCGTCACCACCCTTACGTCGCCAACATAGCGGATGGCTTGCAGCAGGTATAGAC
>JBEKAK010000112.1:0-15838 GCA_050018275.1 Terriglobia bacterium
GCGGGCGCTAACCTCAGTCGCCCTACGGGCTCCTTCGGTTAGCGCCCACAGGAACTACTTACTTTGCTAAGAACAGGAACTTCTTACTTTGCCTTGACAAATCAGGCCTTCGACCCGCGATTTAAAGGCCCGGATTGTCGGCCTCATCGACGGAGAATCGCTCCGCGCCACTACCTCGAACAAGTGTCTGATGTCTCCCTTGGCGGGATGTAGGCGGGAGACGGAACGAAAAACGAGCATCTCAAGAAATAGGAGTGCTACGCGACGATATCGAACCCAACTTTATTCGCCGTGGTTTTGGTAACAGGGTAGACGGCCTGCGTTCATCGACAGATCGGAAAGGGCAATCCGAAATTCCGGCCGAGCGACGGCGTAATCGGAAACAATTCCCAAACTTGGTGAGTCTACCAAGATCAGTAAGGTCCCGGAGTATTCCAGAGGGAACTGTGGGATGAAAGATACTTGTCAGGATGGATTCCTGAGCAACGTCCTAGGGTAGAGCGAGGTCGCTCAGCCCTTGAATGGTCGCTAGCCTTGATCGGGAACCGCGCCCTCCGTAGCGGCTCTGCCCCGGTAAAAGTCAGGCGGCGGAATTCAATCGGGCCGTCCCGCAGCATTCAGAATTCCCAGTCTTTCTCTTCCTGCTTCCGGTTGGGCTTTTCCCGCAAGCACCTCGGGCAGCGATAGTGGTCGTCGGGTAGAACCCTTGTGCCCTTCGGCAAGCTCAGCTCATTCATGATTTTGCCGACCGCTCTCTTGTCCTTGATGATGCACCTGTCGGCGAAGAGGGTGAACTTACCGCTCGCGTCCTCGTAGCTGAACCCTCCCCTGGCACACACGGGCGTTTGAGTTTCAGCAATTCCGCTGTCCGTGCTTGGGGCCGACAGCTTAGTCCCGCCACAGATTTGTAAAATTCGAAACAGTAGCGGAAAATATCCTGGCGCTTGCTGGGTCCAGCGATGTGCGGCGTAAAGGGGGAAGAGAATGAAAGAGTGCCTGATTAGCATCGACCTTGCGAATGCCCTTAGAAGCGTAGTCGATGCTATGGGTCTGAAAGCTCCAGAAGGTGATCTTGGTTTCTTCTGCCCGGAATGCCACAAACGCGTGAAGCCCCACAAAGCGGGAATGCAAGGGCCACACTTTGAGCACCTGGCGAAGAACCCTAATTGTTCGCAGGGCGATGCTTGATCCAGAGTAGCCCGCTGCCAGAATTTGCGCTGCGCGCCACTCCTGCGTCGGCCGCTGGCGTCACATGTCGCCGCAGACGAACTGGATGCGCCTGTTCCGAGAGCCCTTCTGACGACAGATTCTGCCCGTCTCTCGCCGCCTCTTTGCAATGTCAGGATTCCCATTGCCTTTCGGTCGCCGTCATCTGAATCTCGAACGGCGGGCTGTCCAGCTTGCCGAACGGCCTGAACTCGTCAAAGCGCTTCTCGCCAGACTTGGCATCGACCCAATATCCAATCTCTTCAGGGAAGACCTCGCCCAGCTTCACCCGGACATACACGAACCTTTGGGTGTCGGCGTTCCAGCGGGCCACTCGGGCGTTCCGGCAGGTGCCGAAATAGTAGGCCCCGTGCTCAAGCAGGCCGAGCGGGACCATGTCCTCTGCGTTCTTTGCCGGGCACGGGCACCTGCCGTCGGCGGTCAGCTTCCTGCCGCAACGAAAGCAGATTTCCCACTGCCTGCTGGCGGTCGCTTCGTCGATCCTCATGTCAGCGTCCTCCTATCCTGTGCCATTTCCCGTCGCCCAACAGCTCGTACTCCGTGTCGGAGACGAATGCCTCGTGCTCGCCCGGCCCGTCGAGCATCACCCGCAGGCAATGCTTGCCGATCCTCTGGAACACCGTGCCGTCCTGGTTTACGGGCCCCAGTTCCAATATCCTGCGGACGGGCTCAAGGGGCCTGTCGACGGAGTCTCGGAATCCCTTGCATCCTGCCAAGTGAGCCCGCTCCTCTATGTCGAAGCTCACCGTGCCCACGGTGAGGTAAAGGTGGCCGCAAAATATGCACCTGCCTCCTACCTCGGCGGAAAGCAGGATGGCGACACCGCAGTCGCTGTCATAGGTCGGCATCGTCAGTTCGCCTGGGACTCCGCAGCCCCTGCACCGTGAGAGGTGCTCTTTCTGTTCTTTCTCGAAGTCGCAGCCGATGGCGTAGGCATGCCCGCAGTGGAGGCAAAAGTCGCGCACCTTGTTCGCCGGGATGGCGGAGCAGCCGCACTGGCACTTGCCGCCTTCTTCGCTTTCCATGTCGCCCCTCCTAGCCGAACAGCGCCTTCAGCAGCCGCCCGGTCGCTGCCTTCTCCTCTTTCGAGCCTGGGGAGCAGGCATCCCGCTGCCTGGCCAGCTCGTCCACCTTCGCCCGCTTCTTCCTGCTTCGCTGCGTCGCATACTTCCTGAAGTTCGGGCACCTCGACAGGTGCTCGTGCTCCTCTTTCTGGAAGCTCCTGGCGCTTTGCCTGCGATAGTCATGGCCGCAGTGGATGCACATCCCGCCCCACTCGGACTGCGGGATGGCATGGCACCCGCAGATGCAGTTCCCGTCCTTGTCGAACCGCTGCCTGCTCACATCAGCCTCCCGCCTTGCCTCAGGATCAGCTCCGCTTCCTCGACCTGGGCCATGAACTCTCGGAATTCCTGGCATTTTCCGAGGTGCTCGTCCTGTTCCTTCGGGTCGCCCCGCCTGTACACGTGCCCGCACATGGGGCAATGATCGGCCAGAGCCTCGGCAGCTTCTTCCTTGGTCATCGTCATCCTTTCTTCGGCCGGTGCCTTTCCAGCCATCTCCTGGCCGCCTCCCGCTTGCAAATGCGGCATTGGCCGCTCGGGTTCGTGTTCTTCTTCGTCATCTTGTGTCCGTGCTTGCAGGTCCTCATCGCTATTTCTCCTTTCCCCTGGCCTCGGTCTTCGCCCGGCAGGCGGCGAGGAAGCGCTCCTCGGCTTCGTCCTTCCTGCGCTGGGCCACAAGGACCTCGGAGCATGCCGCCAGGTATGCCTCCATCGCCTCCTCGATCACTCTGTCGAGCGCTTCTTCTTCCCGGTCGTCCATCCCCTTTTTCTCCTCGCCTATCGCGGTCGCCAGCAGCAGGGCTTAGGCTAAAACCTGTCGCACTTCATCGACCACTTGAGCAGGGACCATATCCCGAAGATTCCAAGGACGGCCAGCGGCAGGAGGGCGGCGCAAAGAATGACTGCTCCGACTGCATAGGCCATGCCCCAGGCCACGCTCCAGGCCCCGTGAAGGATGAGGTAGGACCATGACTGCCGTTTCTTCAGCCAAGCCTCCTCCCGCCTTTTTTCCTCCGCCCTCTCCGCCTTCTCCTTCTCTATGATCCTGTGGTAGTAGGCGGCGTTCCTGACCGGCCCCACCTGACCTGTCTTCTCCAGGTATTCCCGCTTCAAGCGCCTCTTTTCCTGTTCGGTCGGCACTGCTTTGTCCTCTCCCGGCGATGCGTCAGTCTTTCCTATGCAGCAATGGCCCAAGCAGGAGCGCGGCGGCCCAGTGGAGGATGCAGACGGCTACGACCGCCACGACAGCGATTGCGGCCCACTTGAACAGGGTGAGGATTGCCCCGCCGATGTCGCCTGAGACGCCCGTGAATGTCGGGGCTTCCCCCGTCCAGAGCCAGTCCAGAAACAGGCAACCGGCCACGGCCAGCACCAATACCGATACAGCAAAAAGCCACGCATTGAGCATTTTCTTCCTCCTCCTGCACCATGCCTTGGGGAGCCGAGGGTCTTAGGGGGCACCGGCGCTCGCCTTTCCGTTCTTCCCCACCGGCTTGCCCGGCATTTCCTGGGCTGCAATGGCGCTTTCGCACAGGCCCGTCAATCGTGCCCGGTATTTCGCCGTGAGTGCCTGCGCCTTCTCGATCGCGGTCCCCGCCTTCGCGAGCTGCGCCTCGATCTCGTCGATGTCCGCGAGCGTCCGCTGGACCTCGGCGGCGAGGGCCGCGTTACGTTGCAAGAAGTCCGGCCCCTCGGCCCGCATCCTCTCGAAAATTGGGCGCAGCACTTCGAGGTCTCGTGGGAGCCATGCTCGGGTCGAGCGCAAAAGCCAGACGCCGTCCTCCAGTCCCCAGCGTCGCTGCCGGTCGACATGCCGCAACTGCGATTCGTCCCGCGTCACGAGCACGGCGACGGGAAGCTTGCGCTCCCTGGCATCCCGCACCAGCTTCCGGACGTCGGCCTCGGCGACGGTCGCCTTGTCCTTGTTGTCCACGACCATGCTCGGCTCAAGGGCGTTGCCAGCGGCGTCGGCGAAAGCCAACAAGTAGTCGCCGTTTCGCGGCAGCTTCTCGCCGACCCAGATTCCCGGCCACGACCGCGCTTCGTCGGCGAAATCAATCTCTTCCTTTTTCCCGATGCGGGCCACCTTCGCCATCTCGGACTCAAGCTCCTGGTTCCGCTCGCGGAGCCCGGTAATTTCCTGGAGGTAATCTTTCCCCTGGCGGGCGAGGTCGTTCGCCTTGGCTTTCTCGCAGCTCAGCGCAGACTCAAGCTCGGCCCTCGCCTTGGCGACCTCGGCCCTCTTCTGCTCGTCCGCCAGCTTCTGGGCGGCCTCAAGCTCCGCAATCCGCTTCGTCAGGGCGGCAAGCTGCTTCTGCGACTCTTTCTCGGCAGCCAGCCGCTCCTGCTGCCGGGCATTGTCCAGCGTGGCGGAGGCGCTCTTTTCGAGTCCCTTCAGTCGGGCGGAAAGCTCGCTCTTCTCGGCCTGCAATTTCTGCAACTCGGCACTGTGCTTGCCCGTGACCTCGGCCAGCCGCCTGGCCAGTTCCGCGTCGAACTTCGCCCAGCGGGCCTGCTCGGCATCTTTTTCCTTTTTCAGGACGAGGCGTATGGCTTCCTCCGCGCTGAGCTGGGCGACGCGAGCAAAGTCCTTCATGCCCAAACGCTCAAGGACTTCGGTCCGGCTTAGCTCGCCCTTGCCAAGGCACAACGGGCACTCGATGGATTCGGGCAATGCCGTGGTTGAATTTGAATCTGTCATAAGCGTTTGCCTCCGACAAAAATGGTGTGCATTGCTACGGCTTCGTCCCATCAGCTTTCTGAAAGCAACTGGCCGGGCCAGGAGCGGTCGCCGTCAGCGGACCCTCGCCATCCCTGCTGCCTTAAGCTCGCCGTAAGTTGACTGGAGCCACTCCTGGACCGCCTCGCTTGCTGGCACCCCGAGGTCTTCCAAGCTCTGCATGACCCGCGCAACCAGGGCGTCCCAGTCGCCAGCGTCAATCAAATTGCCGCAGCCCTCGCACGCCTCCCACTCCGGGGTGAAGCGGTGCTCTTGGAGCATGGGGCCGCTTTCCACGAACGCCCGCACCCGCACGGCGCTGCCGTCTGCCGTCCGGTACGTCCTTTGCGGGCAAGGGCCGTTGCAGAAATCGCAATTGGTCATTAGGGAGGGGTCTGCCATGGCTCTTCCTGCCCCTTCAGGCCACGCACTCTGCTGGCGCTTGCGCCATCGCTGGCCGGAACTCGCCGACCAGTGCGGCTTCGCGCTTCATCGCCTCTCGGACGAATCTCACTACGCTGGCCCGGCTCACGCCATACTTCTTTGCCACGGCGGTCAGCGACATCCCGGAGCGGCGGTCGCTCACCAGCGCCTCGCGGTCGATGGCGAGAGGCTCGCGCCCTAATGGCAAGCCCTCCAGCCGACGCCGACGCATCCCGGCCTTGATCCGCTCGACGATCAAGCTCCGCTCCAGCTCGGCGATGCAGCCGATGATGGTGACGAACATCCTGCCCATCGCGCCCGACGTGTCGATGTTCTCGCGGGCCGAGACAAACTCAATCCCGAGGTCGTTCAGCTCGTCGACGACTGTCAGGAAATGCTTGACCGACCTTGCGACCCGGTCGAACGCCGCAACCAGGACAATCGAGAACTTGCGGCGGTGGGCATCCGCCAGCATAGCGTCCAGCCCTCCGCGCCTCGCTTTGGACCCGGAGACGCCGACATCGGTGTACTCCTGGACGACCTCGTATCCACGACGTCCGGCCAGCTCGCGCAACTGGTAAAGCTGGGTCTCGACATGCTGGTCAAGCGTGCTGACCCTCGCATAGATTGCGGCCTTTGTCATCACAGCTCCTCCTTCACGCTTTCGAGCAAAATCGGATTCGGTTCAATCGTGCGCACCCTTCCGATCTCCGCCAGGGCGGCGTCGATGTCCTTGCCGCCGACGACGTGCATCCAAGCAGCCGCCAGAATCGGAGCACGATTCGCACCGGCAAGGCTGTGAATGAGCACCTTCCCCCAGCGGATGTCCTCCCACAGGGCGTCCACAATGGCATCAAAGCGCCCGACCGGGATGGGCCGGGCATCCCCCATCGGAAAGTGGAGGTAGTTGACGTGGGGTGCGAACTTCTGCACTTTTTCGCGGCAGAGGGTGAGCACGGTGGTAATTTCGAGCGGATTGGAATCGGCGAGCGCCTCGGCGTCGCCAATCCCGCCAACGAAAAGCCTTTCCCAGACCTGCGTGGCGCTCATCCTGGCTGCCCTCCCTCCAAGTGGCTTGGGAGGCGCTCGAAATCAACGGAGTTCATGTGGGGCTTGATGCCGGAGAGTGGTTCCACATATATGATATACATTCGACCGGGCTGTTTTTTGAGGGAAAATTGAAAGCAGTTTGGGGATTCGGCGGCTGGGTTATGGGCTCGGCTGAGGGGCGAGAGATGAGCGCCTTGTGTTTATCGAAGAATGCGCAGGGGCGGTCCGAAGTTCTGGCCGGGCGACGGCGCAGTCGGAAACTATGCTCAGTGGGTACAGCAAACCGGGTCAGCCGTATAGCAACCTGCAACCAAGAGGAGGAAATGCAGGATGGCTACTTGTTGTTTTATCAGAGCCAGTAGGCCGGATTCTGTCGGTCGGCGGCAGCCATGACTTCCGCGGGAGAGGCCGTGCCAGTTCCTTTTTTCATAACTGTGACGGAAGCCACAAGGTTGCCGAAACGCGCGCCGACAATCGGATCTCCGGCTACAGCCATCGCTAACGCTGCTCCGGCCGCGAAGCTGTCTCCGGCCCCACAGGTGTCCACAGGATTTTCTATCGGGCAAGCCTTGGCCCACGTTTCATTGTTTTCTTCAACCACAAGCACACCCTTGGGCCCATGCGTGATCATGAGAGCCCGGGCTTCGAGAGATTGGCGGAGACGTGGGAAATCGACGGTCCCGAATAGTTGTTGGCAGGCTGTTTCAGCCTCGGCGCGATTCGGTTTGATCATCACCTTGCGAAGCAGGTGTACGCGTTTTCGAGAGTCGGCGAGAAAGACTTTTCTCGGGTATCTGTCAGCCAATTCGGCGATCGTATTGCGGAGAGTTTTGGTCACCACTCCGCCTGTGTCGGTTTCAGCCTGGTCAGCAATGTAGATCACGTCAAAACCTTCCGTAGCCGAAGCGAGGCTGCTGACAATCCTTTGTTCCACTTGCGTAGGAAGAGGTTTCAGCGCAATGAAATCCACCCGCGGTTGGTCTTCGAGCCCACCAACGCGGTTCAAAAGCTTTGTGTACGTGAACGTGTGCCACGCGGGGATTTCCACCATCAATTCTGTGCTGATGCCGCGTTGATCGAGGGCTCTGAGCAGCTCGAAACCAGAGCCGTCGTCGCCTCGAACTCCCAGCACCGCGACCTTTCCGGCACCCAGCGCGGCCAGGTTGTTCGCAACGGTCCCGCCGCCGCCCGCCGTGGCTTCCGTCGCAATCACCCCGATGCGGGGCATGCCGGTTTCCTGGGAGGGCTCGGAGAGGGCGGGATCATACGTGCACCAACGGTCCAGGCAGATGTCCCCAACCACAAGTGCATTGAGTTTGGGAAAGGCAGATAACAGCTCAGCCGGGGTCACGAGATCTCCACTAACGCGTGATGGAGCGCCGGGATCGTGGCGCGATGATCGCCGCAGAAGTAGAAGCTTTCTCCGCCCTCTGCAACGGTCCTGACCAGAATAGTCTTATGAGGGCGGAAATAATAGCCAGCGTCGGTTTTGGGCAATTCGTGGTGAATGTCACCATGAATCGGCACCAGATCAAAAACGCATGTGGTGAACTGGCGTATGGTCCGTCCCTGTTGCTGAGCCACATTGCGGGCCATGGAGAGAGCCTTCAAGTAGACTTCCGGTCCCATGATAGCAGAACCAAAACTCAGGAGAATCCCGCCTTCCAGAGTCTCCACCGACCTGGCAAAGATGAGGAAATCACGATAGCTGGTGTCGCCAACGGCGCCGCCGTCACAATTGGGATGTTCGTGGATGATGTCATATCCAATCCCGACGTGTACGGTGGCCGGGATGGAGAGGCGGTACGCGGCGGCAAGGATACTCAATTGCTTATGTGGGAAGTCGCTGCCATCGATCCGTCGGCCGATATTCTCACCTAGCCCCAGCGAGAGTTCTGCCGCCTCGCGAATCAGCTCGTTCAGTTCACCCGTCTCCTGCCAGAGGCCGAACTCACCACCGCGAATGTAGCGAGCGACGCTCTCGGTTGTGGCGCCTGCGCGCGCCAACTCATAGTCATGGATGATCCCCGCGCCGTTCATCGCCACATTTGTCAGGATGCCCCGTTCGAGCATGTCGATGACAAAGCGGCTTGCCCCGGCCCTGATGACATGCGCACCCATCATCAAAAGCCGTGCCGCACCTCTTTGTTTCGCGGCCAGGACTCTCCGAGCCACTTCGGGAAGCTGAGGGTGAGAGTATGCGGGGACAGAATCGTTCAAATTCAAAACATCGTCGAGCGTCATGTCGTGGACCCGTTTACTCAAGGGTTTGACGACCAGACGCGAGCGATCGAAGACTTCGTACTTGGATTCCATGCTGACACTTTAATCGGAAAATACAACCTTCAGGAGACTTTCAGTGCAAAGATAGTTCGGAATAATGAAATCGGCTCCCACCTTGATCAGGCGCTTCCGCTTCCAGGGGTCAACGGCGCGGCACTCGGGCTCATCCGTCGCTACGCCCACGGCGATACCGCCAGCATCTTTCACATTCTTGATTTCCACATAGCCATCGCCGAACCCGAGTAGTTCGTCCCCTCCGCATTCTTGGCTGGAAAGCATCTTCCGGATTAGAAGCTTTTTGGAAAAACTCTTGTAGTCTTCAAGCGCTCCGTAGATGCGTCCTTCAAAATAGGAATCGATGTTTAGGAGGTGGGCCTCCTCACGCGTATACTCCCTGTCTGTGCCGCTGGCACAATAGAGCTTCAGGCCACGATCTTTCAGCGCTTCAAGCAGTGCGCGTGCGCCAGGCACCAGATATTTATCAGGTTGCACCTTTCCTTTGCGCAGCGCTTCGCGTCGTCGGCGAATCTTCCTCATCAAACGGTCGTTATAGAGGCGCTTGTATTCTACAGGCTGGCGAGGCTTCGCTCCCCTCTTCTTCACCTGCCGTGCCAGTTCGATCATCTGATAAATGGTCTGCTCGCCCGTCAGGCGCGAAACATACTCCTCCACGATCGACCGCAACCGCTCCTCGCTCTCGCCTGTTTTCAGCTCCGCCAGGGTTTCCACCATCAAGGGAATCATCACTTGTGCCCAGCCAGTGCGAATCAAGGAAAGGGTTCCGTCAAAGTCAAAAAGGACAACACGCGCTCGACGTGCCGAGGCACTGCGGCGAAAGCTTTCGATTCTCCAACCGCCCGGCATTCTCGCCCTCGACTTCGGCCAGCCAACACTTCCTGTGGTCACGCCTCTCCTCCGAGACCGTAACGCTATCTGGTCCGCCGTGCCTTCCCCTCGTATGGCGGAACCGCCGATTCGCGACCGCGGCACAGTATTTGAGAACCTGCCCGGCCCCCCTGCCCTCATCACGGCGCCACGCTACCACCATTCCAGGTCTCCGACAATCCCTGCGAGACCCAGCGCCTTCCTCCAGTCCTTGTTTCCTCCGAAGCCCCAAGGTGTGATACAAACGGCTCCAAGGGAGGTCAGAAATGAAGAATTGGACGCGCAGGGATCTGCTCAAGACGAGTCTGCTGGCACCGGCAGTGGCCGCCACGGCGCACGAGACTGTTGCCCACGGAAATACTCGCAGGGGCGTCACGCATGAGGCTGCCGGACTTGCTCCGCTGCCTGCGGGCGTCACGCTTGAATCTTCCCAGCCTGCCACGGGACGCGAGCGTCTTCTGCTGGACTTCGGATGGCGCTTTGATTTCGGGCACGCCGATGATCCCGCCAAGGATTTCGGATTTGGTGGCGGAAGGTCCGGCAATTTTCAAAAGACAGGAAATTTTCTCCCCGCCGGCGCTCTCGCGTTCGACGATAATGCCTGGCGACCGCTCGATCTGCCTCACGATTGGGCGATCGAGACGCCCTTCACAAACGATCCCGCGCTCTCCAGTAAGGGATTCTATCCGTTGGGGCGCACGTACCCAGAGACGAGCGTCGGCTGGTATCGCCGTGTCTTCGAGTTTCCCGCCACGGACGCGGGCAAGCGAATAAGCATCCAGTTCGACGGCGCGTACCGGGAAACCATGGTGGTGTTCAATGGCTTTTACATAGGCCGGCACAGTGGCGGATACGATCCATTCAGCTTCGATGTGACGGACTTTGCCACCCCGGGGGGCCGGAATGTGCTGCTGGTCCGGGTGGATGCCACGTTGAGTGACGGCTGGTTTTACGAGGGCGCGGGCATCTACCGGCATGTCTGGCTTGTGAAAACACACCCGGTGCATGTGCAGCAGTGGGGAACCTTTGTGCGCGCCGAAGTGCGCGGAGACCAAGCCACCCTTCGAATCCGGACCGGGGTCGATAACCACGGCAAGGGCGCGCAGAGTACACGCGTCATTTCAACGATTCTTGATCCCTCCGGCAACGCCGTGGGAAAAGCTGGTACGGACCCGGCGTCAATTCCGGAAGGTGAAGATCACACCTACGAGCAAACCATTGCGGTGGACCGGCCCGCCCTGTGGTCCCTTGAGGAGCGCAATTTGTATAAGCTGGTGACGGAGGTTGAAGCTGGCGGCCAGACCGTGGACCGCTACGAGACCCGCTTCGGTATTCGCACGGTGCATTTTGACGCACAGAAGGGCTTCTTCCTGAACGGCAAGTCCGTTAAGCTGAAAGGCACGTGCAATCACCAGGACCACGCCGGGCTGGGCGCGGCGCTGCCCGATGCCGTGCAGTATTACCGTGTTCGGAAGCTCCAGGAGATGGGCTGTAATTCCTTGCGTACGTCCCACAACCCTCCCACACCGGAACTGCTAGACGCCTGCGATGAGCTGGGGATGTTGGTGTTCGATGAGACTCGGATGATGTCATCGAATGTCGAGGGTCTGAGTCAGTTCGAGCATTTGGTGCGGCGCGACCGCAACCGCCCGAGCGTCTTCATGTGGTCGATGGGCAATGAAGAAGGTCAGGCGAACACTGAAAAGGGGTTGCACATTCTAACGGCGATGAAAGAGATTGCGACCGCGCAAGACGGCTCGCGGCCAGTGTCGATTGCACCCATTCGGGCGATCGGAGTGGGCGGGCTGGCGGTGTGCGACGTGATGGGCTACAACTACATGGATCCTGGCGCGGAGGAGTATCACCAGGCGCATCCGGATAAGCCCGTCATCGGCACGGAAACGGTGAGCGCGGTGGGAACGCGGGGCATCTACGTGACCGACCGCGCGAAAGGGTATGTGGGTTCGTACGATCCGTACACCACCACCGGCCGCGCCTCCGCCGAAGGCTGGTGGAGGTTCTGCAACGCGCGCCCGTGGCTTGCGGGAGGCTTCGTGTGGACGGGATTCGACTACCGAGGCGAGCCCTCACCCTACGAGTGGCCCAACATCAGCTCGCAATACGGCATTATCGATACCTGCGGATTTCCGAAAGACTCGTTTTACTACTACCAGTCTTGGTGGTCCGCGCAGCCGGTTCTGCACTTGTTCCCACATTGGAATTGGCCGGACAGGGAAGGAGAGGAGATCGCGGTCTGGGTCTACTCGAACCTGGACAAGGCGGAGCTGTTCTTGAACGGCCAAAGCCTGGGTGCGAAGGAAATGAAAAAGGATTCGCACCTCGCCTGGATTGTCAAGTACGCTCCCGGCACGATCGAGGCGCGTGGGTACAAAGACAGCAAGCACGTGTTAAGCGCGAAGCGTGAGACCACCGGTCCGGGGGCGAGATTGGTGTTGAAGGCGGATCGCGAGGAAATCCTGGCCGACGGTGAGGATGTGGCGATGTTCGCTGTCGAAGTGCAAGACGCCCAGGGCCGCGTCGTGCCGGTAACGGAGAATCCGGTGGCCTTCCGGGTTTCGGGCGAAGGGGCACTCATTGGGGTTGGCAACGGCGACCCGACCTGCCATGAATCCGATAAGGGCACATCGCGAAAGGCTTTTTGCGGGCTCTGCATGGCCATCGTCCAATCTACGAAATCAGCCGGAAACATCACGGTGGAAGCGACCTCGCCGGGTCTCTCGGCCGCAAGTCTCACGATTGTCGCGAAGGGCACGGCGCTCCGTCCGCAAGTGGCGGTCTGGGAACGCGAGGTGCCGGCGGGCGAGGGCATCACCGGCCTGTGGAGGCCAGTACCGAGGACCGAGGAGGGCAACAGCCTTATGGCAATGATTCTCGGCGCCGGCAACATCGTGTTCACGTTGAAGCAAGACGGCAACAAGCTTACGGGAACGGTGGAGGGCACGGGCGTAGGCTTCTTTGGCGGCGGCGATGTGCCGCTCCCCATCGAGGAAGGCAAAGTGGACGGAAACAACCTCTCATTCAAGGCCGGCAACACCACCTATTCCGGAACGCTGAAGGCCGAGCAGATCGAGCTCCAGCGGAAAATAGATTTCGGTATTCGCCTGCCCGCCGCGCCCGCAGCTCAGGAACGAGCGCGTCCGGCCATCGGACCACCTCCGGATGGGTCAGACCCGTCGATCCCCGACTTCCGGCAGCGGCTGGCGCAGGGGCCGCCTCCGCTTGTTCTGCGTCGGGTGCAACGATAGGGGGCCGCTCGCGACGCCGCGATTTTGAGGGAAAGGAACACCCAACATGCAAGCATCGTTCACCAACAAGATTCGGCGCCGCGACTTCTTAGGCGCCGTGGCAGGCGCCTGCACCATGCGAAGCTGGAGGTGAGCCTGGAGGCGGGCGAGCCCCTGGATATCCTGGTGGAATACATGGGCCGCATTAACTTCGGCCCGCGCCTGGTGGACGACCGCAAAGGAATCACGGAGCGCGTCAGCTTCGCCGGGAAGGAACTCACGGGCTGGGAAATTTACCGGCTGCCGCTCACCGATCTTTCTGTCCTGGCCTTCGCTCCTGAACTCCGGCCCGCGCTGGCTTTCTATCGTTGCGCTTTTGAGCTGAACGAAGTCGGCGACACTTTCCTGGACATGCGTGGCTGGGGCAAAGGCTACGTCTGGGTGAATGGGCGCAACCTGGGGCGCTACTGGCGGATCGGTCCGCAGCAAAGCTTGTCTTTGCCGGGCCATGGCTGAAGCAAGGCAAGAACGAAATGACGGTTCTCGATCTCGAGGAGAGCTCGCAGCATTCCCTCGCCGACCGCCGACAACCGGTGTGGGGCAACGGCGTGGAGCAATAGCGAAATCGAGCAGAGCGACGGCGTGGTTCGGCGAGTGGCGGGCGCTCCCTTGACTTCATCAATCCAGAACGCATCGAGTGATCGGGACCGCGCGCAGGCCGTTCACAGCTTGCCCCAGGACTCTGCCGCAGCGACTCACTAATCACTCGGGCAGAGGCAAATTCGTGAGCGGCAAGGGCAGAACCCCGTCTTCGTATCGGGAGCGCCGGATTTTGCCGAAGGCTGCGGGTAACCCCGCCACCGTCCACGGCGGGTACCCACGGCGTTCGAACGACAATTGACTAAGTTCGAACTTGAAAGCCCGCACCGCTTCTGTTATGACCTTCGCATGGACATCGGACAAAAGCTTCACGAACTGCGTATGGCAAAGAGCTTCTCCCAGGGCGACATCGAGAAGCGTACAGGACTGCTGCGATGTTACGTCTCGCGAGTGGAAAACGGGCACACCGTTCCGAACCTTGAGACACTTCGGAAATGGGCGACGGCGCTGGATGTCGAGATGTACCAGCTTTTTTTCGAGGGCGAAGGTAAGCCGCTGCCTGCTCCTAAGAAGCGAGCGGACAAGCTTGGTCCAGAGGAACGCGGGCTAGGTGACAGCTTCACAAGCCTCGACAAGAAAGATAGAGAGTTTGTCGCCGCGATGGTGCGGAAGATGGCAAAGGACAGGCGAGCCGCAAAACGATCCGGCTAGGCTCCAAATGGCTGCCGTCACAGATTTCGCAGTGGGCCGCCCAAGATTGCAATCCTCTCACATTCGAGGACATTGCCTCTCACCCATTCTCTGCGGTAGCAGATTGGTCGTTCAGTGGTGCTACACAGCCTGGTAAACGCCTAGTATGGGTTTCTTCATTTCTCCTTCGCCCCTTGTGACAACACAGTTGTCGGCAGCCCTAGCCCACTTGGCTAATAAGAGGAGGACGGCGCATCATCCGCGTGCAGAGTCTGCACGTGACTGTTATCAAGCGGAGGGCCCCGCCATTACTTCCGAGTCGGTGACATGCAGGAGTTGAGGGACTTCGGTCCACCCTTCGGCGTTTGAACGAAGCCGCTTGCGCGGCAGACGCTGCGCGTGTCATAATTCAGAGCGATGTACTGCAATCTGACCGCTCTCTTGCTACCTCTGAACGCTCCAACAAAACCAGTGGAATCTATTACTTGCAGAGACAAGTCAATTGAAATCCCATAGCTGATCCGCATCTGCCGCAAACGCAAGCGGCTCCCTTCAAACGGCTCTATCGAAAGTGACCTGGCGAATCGGCATCTCCCTGTTCCCCCAACATTCTCGCGCCGGGTCACTCCCGATAGAGTCCTATCGTTTATGGGGAGTAATCCGCCCGCGGCCGCTGGGGGCGTGCGAAAAAGCTGTCGGCACGTTTCCCGCAAAAGGCTATGTTGGTCTGCCACAGGCACTCGGATCCCCGTACTGCGGAGTGTGCGGGAACCTAATCTTTTTGAAACACTCGCCAATACTCGAGAAGAAGGCCGAAAACGAGAGATAAATGCAGATTGAACACCTACCAACTGGTGCCGCCAGAGTGTTTCCTTCAGGATGATAAGGCAAAACCTTGTGCAGTTTTGTTGGGTCGTCAAACTCCGGGCGGAATTGTTGCTGCTAGGCGCGATCAGACCCTGTGGCACCTGAGGTCCACTTCCTGAAAAGGTTATTTGCGGAGGCTAGCGTGCCGGCCGAAATTCGAGAGGTAATAGACATTAGTGGGGCGTCAGAATGTCAGATTTATCTCTATCTGGGGATGCTGGGCGTACCAGCTCCGCTGCTGTACAGCCTCACTTCGGAACAAGTTCGGGCGCGCGGCAGCATCGGGTGACACCCTGCGAACAACTGTTTCAGCTTAATCTGAAGAGCGTGCGGTCGCGGGCGTTGGCAGTGGAGGTGGTGGTGACTGCCCGTTCTTGTGCCCGAGGATTTCGACAGCGGCTTGATACAGCTTTGCGCGCAACTGGTAGCGTTCATTGGCGCGGGTGACGTAGCGCACGGCGATTTCGACGCCGCCAACCACCGGCTTGAGATTGATGGCCGGCGCGGCGGAAAGCGCCTTCATGTCACGAGAACTCGCCGCACTCTTCCATTCCTGCTCGGCCTGCTTCGCAGTTTCCGCCGTCGCTTCGAGTACTTTCTTCTGAAGTGCATCGATAAGCGGATAAGGATCCTCTCCCGACGGCAAGACCAGTTGCAGTTCGTCCCAGAGCCATTGGCCGGAAGTCGAAAAATTAAAATAGTGGCCTTCGATGGCGAAGCTATTGGTAAAGGTCACGCGCCGGCCGGTCGGATGGCCCGAATCGGTCCAGTTGCCGGTCTCCAAC
>JBEKAK010000113.1:0-15754 GCA_050018275.1 Terriglobia bacterium
ATCAACCGCACGGCCTCGTTCAATACGCCGATTGCGCCGCCGGTTCCCGTCTCGCAATTGCCTTCCTTCCACCTGCTGCGCACGGTGGCGACTTACGGTGACGTGAACCGCAAGGGGTTCAGCGGGGCCTTCGGGCTCGACTATAACTTTGCGCAGAAGACATCGCAGCAGGTGGTCGGGCAGGTCAGTTATAATTTTGGGTGTTTCCCAATCGATATGGAGTACCGGCGGTTCGATCTGGGACCGCTGCGGCGTGAGAATCAGTACCGCGTGGCGCTCTCGCTGGCGAATGTCGGAACCTTCGGTAATCTGAAGCCGCGGGAAAGATTGTACTGATGGTCCGTGGTATGCTAAAAGTCATCAGTCATCGGTTCTCAGTTATCAGTAAGTGCCACGCCCCGGCCGATGAACGTTTTTTGGTTCTTACTGAAGACTGACAACTGATTACTGACAACGGACCACGGGCCAAGGCCAAAACCATGCCATTCCCGATCCACCGGCCACGGCGACTGCGGCGCACCGAGATGCTTCGCGCCTTCGTGCGCGAAACACGCCTCAGTGTCCACTCCCTTATTTACCCGCTTTTTGTTTGCCCGGGCACGAAGGTCAAAGACGAAATCAAATCCATGCCGGGCAACTACCGCTGGTCAGTGGACGGGCTTGTCGAGGAGTGCAAATCCGTCCACGACCTCGGCATTCCGGCGGTGATTCTGTTTGGCATTCCGGAAAGCAAAGATGAAGTCGGCTCCGGCGCTTACGATCCGGACGGCATTGTGCAGCGTGCCGTGCGCGCTGTGAAGAAGGCCGCGCCGAACCTGCTCGTCATCTGTGATGTTTGCTTAGACGAATACACCAGCCACGGCCACTGCGGTCTCATCAAGGACGGCGAGATCGATAATGACTCGACCTTGCCGCTTCTGGCGAAAACCGCCCGGACGCAGGTTGAGGCCGGCGCCGACATTGTCGCCCCCTCCGACATGATGGATGGCCGCGTGGGAGCCATCCGAAAGGAACTGGACGCGTACGGGTTCACGCAAGTGCCCATCCTGGCTTACGCGGCCAAGTACGCCTCGGCCTTTTACGGCCCGTTCCGGGAGGCGGCGGATTCCGCTCCCAAATTCGGCGACCGCAAGTCCTATCAGATGGACCCGGCCAACCAGCGCGAGGCCCTGCGCGAGATCGCGCTCGATCTCGAGGAAGGCGCGGACATCATCATGGTAAAACCCGCGCTTCCCTACCTGGACATCATTGCGCTCGCGCGGCGCGAGTTTGATGTTCCCATCGCGGCTTACCAGGTCAGCGGCGAGTATTCGCTCATCGAAGCCGCGGCGCGCCTGGGCTGGATGGATCGCGAGCGAACCATTCTCGAAACGTTGACCTCTATTCGCCGCGCTGGGGCCGACATCATTCTCACCTATTACGCCAAAGAGGTGGCCCGCCTGCTGGGCTGATGGGCGTGATGGGCCAACCTCGAACCCAACCTCACTCCGGCAAGCTCCCCGGTTTTCTGCCTGGCTTGCTTCTCACCGCCCTCGTGGTAGGGATGGCGACGACCCTCTTCCCGGTGGAAGCTCGCCCAGTCACACGGCTGCTACTGACAAGATCGGGAAACGCTCAGAGCCGAAACAATCCCGCCGCCCCTCCCCGCCACGCCGCCAAGGAATCATCGCTCGACCTGCGCATCGACCAAATCCTACGCACGAGCGATGCACGACGTGGTTTCTGGGGCATCGAAGTTGTCGAGTTGCCCAGCGGGAATTTGCTCTATCGCCGCGACGCGCAACACCTCTACATTCCGGCTTCTAACCTGAAAATGTTCACGACCGCGGCAGCGCTGGAGAAGCTGGGCCCCGATTACGTTTTTCGCACGACCGTGGAAAGCGATACTGCCCCGGATGCGCAGGGGCGCGTCGGGGATCTCTACCTCGTGGGGCGAGGCGATCCGAATCTCGGCAGCCGCACCTTTCCCTACACGTTTCACGGCCCGCAGCAACCTGCGGACAAGTTCCTCGAGGATTTGGCCGATCAAGTCAAAGCGCGCGGAGTGCGCGAGGTCGCGGGGACGCTGGTCGCCGACGACGGTTACTTTCTTTGGGAACCCTTCGCGCCGAACTGGGCTGCTGACGACCTCGAATGGGGCTACGGGGCGCCCGTTACGGCGCTGGCCTTCAACGACAACTCGCTCACGCTGCATGTCAAACCGGGTGCGAAGGCCGGCGACGCCGCCGAGGTGCGCCTCGAACCGGTGCCCGATTACTACACGTTGAAGAATCGGGTTGAGACCAGTGCCGCAGGAACGGAGAAACGCATTTTCGTTGAGCGTCTGCCCGGTTCGATGCAACTGGACGTTTGGGGCCAGATTCCCGTCGACGCCGCAGAGGAAACCGATACCGTGGCCATCGCGAATCCTCCCCGGTTGGCGGCGGAACTCTTTCGGCGCGCCCTCGAAGCGCGGGGCATCGCGGTCAAGGGGCAGGTGGAGGTTCGCCACTTCACGCGCCGGGAGGCCGCTTCCCTGCCGGACCCCTTCTCCAAATCACCGGCTCGGGTGGCGCTGGCGGAACACGATTCGCCCCAGCTCCGCGAAGCGATCAAAGTGACCAACAAGGAGAGCCAAAACCTGCACGCGGAAATGTTGCTGCGAACCCTGGGCCGCGTCGTGAGCAACTACGGCAGCTTGACCGTGGGTCTGGAAGTGCTTAACACTTTTGCCGCCCAGCAGGTTGGCATCCTGCCAGGTGAGACTTATTTCTCCGATGGCTCGGGGCTCTCGCGCGAAGACTTGGTGGCGCCCCACGCCGTGGTGAAGTTGCTCCTCTATATGGCGCGCTCGCCGCGCTTCCCGGCGTTTTTCGATTCCTTGCCGGTGTCAGGCATCGACGGCACACTCGCCAATCATTTGACGCAGAATCTCGTGAGGGGCAAAATCCACGCCAAGACGGGTTCGGTGGAGCACGTCAACACGCTCTCGGGATATATGGACCTGCCCTCGGGAAGACGCCTGGCCTTCTCGATCCTCGCAAACAATCATCCCCTCAAGGACAAGGCGGGCTCAGCCACGCTCGACGCGATTACCCTGGAGATTTACAGGTGGTTTTCGAGGCGGCGGTAGTCGTGCCGCAATATGCGTGCCCTAGAATTCTGGTGGGTTGAGAACGCCGAGGGAAAGAATGAAAACCATCACAATATTTGGAAGCTCCTTGCCCGGTGAAGGCAGCACGGCTTACTTCGAGGCGCAACGTTTGGGCCGGCTGCTGGCCGAAGCCGGTTACGCGGTTTGCAATGGTGGTTACGGAGGTCTGATGGAAGCAACGGCGCGAGGCGCGCGCGAGGCCGGCGGGCACACCATCGGGATCACGTGCGTTCTTTGGTCCCGTCCCGCCAATCCTTGGATCGTGGAGGAAGTCCGCGCTGAGGCTTTCAGCGAGCGCTTGATGACGCTCCTCGCACGCGGCGACGCTTACATCGTCCTTCCCGGCGGCACAGGAACACTCGCCGAGCTGGCGCTGGCGTGGGAGATGATGAACAAGGGGACTCTCTCGAAAACCGTGGGCGGGCGGAAACCGCTGCTGGTGATGGCGCCGTACTGGCAGCCCGTCATCGATTGCCTGCAGCAGGAAGGCCAGCTCGACGATGTGAACCCCGGCTGGGTCGCGCCCGCCATGGATATCGTCACGCCCATTACCAGTCCGGAGCAGGCATTGGAACATCTAGGCGAGAATCTGTAGCGCCGCCCGGTCCGCTAAGCGAGATCGGCGCTAGCCGCTGATTGTTGTGCTGAATCCTAAATCCTAGTTCCTGAATCCTAAGTCTCGGCTCTGCTACAATTGGCAAACGACCGTGCCCGAGCCCGATTTGACCCGCAAAGCGATTGATCCCTTCTCGCGCGACGTGCTGGAATTCGCTGCGGTGGTCGAGCTGCTCCACAGCTATCTTTCCGGGCCGATTAGCGAGCCGCTCCTCGCGCAAGTTGAACCGCACACGAATCTCGACCGGATTCGACGCGACTTGGAATTGGTGCGGGAGACGCGCGAGTACTTGCGCGAGAGCCCTCGGCCCAGCCTGGCGGCGCTGCGCGATCCGCGTCCGTTGCTCGACAAGTTACGCGTGGAAGGCATCTCCCTGGCGGCGTTGGAAATTCTGGCGCTGGTGGAAGTGGCGCGGGCAGCGCTGGACATGCATCGCCTGTTCTTGAAACATCCCACTCCTCGCCTGGCCGAGCTGGCGCGCGCGCTGCCGGATTTCCGCGATCTGGTGACGGAGCTGGGCGGAAAGATTCATCCCGACGGCACGGTGGATTCCTCCGCGAGCCCGGAGCTGGGGCGAATTCGCCGCGCCATCGAGCGGCTCAAAGGCGAAATTCAGACGAGCCTGGAGCGCATGCTGCGGCGCTTCGCGCAGGAAGGCGTGCTGCAGGACGCCGTCGTGACCATCCGCAACGATCGCTTTGTAATCCCCGTGCGCGTGGAGGACAAGCGGCGCGTGCAAGGGGTCGTGCACGGAGCGAGCTCCTCGGGGGCGACGGTCTACATCGAGCCCCTGGAGACGCTGGGTCTCAACAATGAACTGGTGGAGTTGCAGGACCATGAGGTCGCGGAGATTCAGCGCATCTTGGGCGAGTTCAGCCGCAAGCTGCAGGCGCGACGAGAAGATCTGGGCTGCGCGGCAGAGATCCTGAGTGAAATCGACCTGGCTTTCGCCAAGGCGGAGTTCAGCCGCCAGTACGACTGCTGTATCCCGGAATTCCACGGGGAACGAGCGCTGTGGCTGCACGAGGTTCGCCACCCTCTGCTGGAAAAGACCTTGCGCAGTCAGAGGCGCCAGCCGGTGCCGCTGAGCCTGGAACTGAAAGCGCCAAAGACCTTGATGATCATCAGCGGGCCGAACACGGGCGGCAAGACGGTGGCGCTAAAAACCCTGGGCAGCGTGGTGCTGATGGCGCAGGCGGGAATCCCGGTGCCGGCCAGCGAAGCGCGGCTGCCGCTCTTCGGGCGCGTGCTGGCGGACATCGGCGACCAGCAATCCATCGCCGCCAACCTCAGCACCTTTTCGGCACACGTGACGAACATCGAGGCGATGGCGCAAGTGGCGGAGAGAAGCGACTTGGTGCTGCTGGATGAAATCGGCGCGAGCACGGAGCCGAACGAGGGCGCGGCGCTGGCCGTGGCCATCCTCGAACACTTCCGCCAGCGCGGCGCCATGACCCTGGTGACCACGCACCATTCGCGCCTCAAAGCCTACGCCGCGGAGACGGCGGAAGCCCTGAACGCTGCGATGGAGTTCGATGAAGCCACGCTCCAACCGACTTATCGGCTCCTGATCGGCTTGCCGGGCAAGTCCAGCGCGCTCGACATTGCCGCGCGCCTGGGACTCGAACCCAGCATCGTCGAGAAGGCGCGTTCCCTGCTTCATCCCGCGGACGCCGAAGCCGCGGCGTTGGTGGCGGGGTTGCACCAGCAGCGTACGGAGATGGAGCGCCAACTGGAAACGCTGGAAAAGCAGAAGCAAGAGCTGGAAGCACGCCGCGCCCAGTTAGAGCAGCAATTCCAGCACGACCGCCGGGCGAAACTGCGGGAACTCGATTCCCGCTTGGAAGAGACCCTGCGGCAGTACGCGAAGACCTGGGAGCAGTCGCTTGAGGAGTTGCGCACGCAGGCTGCGCCTGCCAAGGTGGTGGCCCGCGGCGAGAGGAAAGCAGCCGGCCTGGTGCACGAGGCACGGGAGGAATGGAATGCTCAGGTGCTGGAGGCGCTGGGTATGCCGGGGGAGGCGCGGCAAGAGCCTCCGCTCGAGCGTCCGCCGGTGGTCGGCGACCGGGTGCAGGTGCTGAATGTCTCAACACCCGGCATCGTGACGGCTTGGCTCGACGACGAACACCTGGAGGTCACTGTGGGGCACCTCAAGATGCTAGTGCGCCGGGGGGAGGTCCGGGTGCTGATGCCCGCGGGCGCAACCGCACCGAACCCGCCGTCGGCTGTGCAAAGCAGCGAAGAGGTTCCGGAGGAATTCAACGTCATCGGGAACACGGCGGAAGAGGCCCGCGAGCGCGTGGACAAATTTCTCGACCAGGCTTTCCTGGGCGGGCGCTCCCGGCTGCGCATCATCCATGGCCATGGAAAAGGCATCCTCCGCAAGACTCTGCACGAAATGTTTTCTCATCACCCCCACGTTGAAAAATTCTACTCGGCGCCGCAACAAGAAGGCGGCGCCGGCGCGACCATTGTGGAACTCAAAGATTAGTGTCGCGTCTCCGTACTCGCTCGCCGAAGGTTGCTCACTCCCCTGCGCGAAAGGCTGTTTTGACCGGTTTTGCGTGGGAACAAAGAGTCACAAAGGGTCTCGGGCAGACAGGCGTGCCCGGCACGCCGAGTTTTCATCAATACGCACAGTCCCGTGCGACTTCACGCAGAGCATGTGGGTGGAAGCACGATTTGCACGGGAGGCTTTGCCCCAAAAGGGTCTGACTCAGACGCTATTGGGTCGCTTGGAGTTGCGGCGGTGGTTGCCTTTGCGCAGACAATTGCGGACAACTTGGACGAGCTCGTCTGACTTAATGGGCTTGTTCAGGTATTCGGTCGCGCCAGCGTTCATGGCTTCCAAGTAGGTATCCACTTCACCATACGCGGTCAGGATGATGACCGGAACTTCGCTTCCTGCGCCCCGCACTGCCTGCAGCAGGTTGAGACCGTCGCAATCGGGCATGCGCAAATCGCAAATGACCAAATCGAAACTGCTGGAACGCAGAACTTCGATAGCCTTGCAAGGGTCGGAGGTCGCCGTGACCGCGAATTTCTCACCGGACAAGATCCGTTGGAGGACGTGCAGGAAATGCGGATCATCATCAATGATCAGGATGCGACCACTGATCCCCTCACCCACAGGTTCCTCCACTTCGGAGCCTTCCGCCTTCCATTCGGAATGTCTGATTGCACCTCGCATGTTGAGCCATCGGAACAGCGCAAATTTCATCCGCAACGTGCTTGAGAAGGCGTGCTGCACGTAAAGCACCAATTCTCGCAGGATATGATATGGGGTCAGAAGCTGACCGCGGGGCGTGACACTCTGTCGAGAAGGGACAGCCGTCCCCCGGGAACCGGGGGACGGCGGAAGTTCGTCAAAAGGGGATGCGAGGGGGGCCCTCCTCGCAGAGCGAGGCGCGAGCCGTGGTTATGAGGACGAACGAGTATTAAGCGGCTCGCGTGGCGGAACTGGCGCTTTCCTTCTTACCCAAGCGACGGCGGATCGTACGGGGATTGATCTGCAGCAGTTGTGCGGCACGCAGACGATTGCTGCGTGTATACTGCAGAACCGTGCGGATGACCGTGTCGTGAATTTCCCGCATGGAAGTTCCGATCGAGAACGTCAGCGTGAACGTCGGTTGCATCTCCAAGGGCGTTACTTCCTTCAGCGGGGTAACGGGCCTGGGACCAGCCACAAAGTCCTTCACGTCGACTGGACCGCGGACATTATTAAACGGTTTCATTATAGCCTCCTCGGTTCAAGGTGCCTCGGCACCTGCCCTTTTGTCTGCATTTTGGGTTCCTTTTCGTCCGTCTGGATGTCGTTGAAAGATTGTGGCTGTGGACTTTTTGGACCATCAGAAAATGGACAAATTGAGTATCCACACACAACCACATGTGGCTTTTGCCCCAAGATTGAGCCGTGCTAAGTTATGGAGAAGGCCCTAGATGAGAAAGCCGCAACCGGTTTCTTGCCCATTTTCAAGCGTATAGAAGACCCGGACAAGTTTTCCCGGGTGGCAACCGAGATGCCGAATATCATGACGTGAACGTCAGCGAGACTCGGGGTTCGCGCGTATCCAGCAGGGGTCATGGATGGTCAATCGGCAATCGAGTGTTGACAGGTTTCTGCGGTTCTTCAGCTCGTTGAAGTGTGGGCTGCTGCTGCTCGGCCTGGTGGGGGTGGCCGTGGTCCTGGGGACGCTGATTCTTCAGAAGCCCATGGCCCAGGAGGGGCAGATCGAGCAGATCTATGCCCCGCAGACCCTGTGGCTGCTGAACGCGTTGGGTCTGTTCGACGTCTTTCATACTTGGTGGTTCATACTGCTGTTAGGGCTTTTGGGGGCCAACATCACTCTGACCTCGATCGAACGCTTTCCCCAGGTGTGGCGGTTGTTCGTCCGGCCGCATCTCGTGGCCGACGCCGCTTTCATCCGAGCCTTGCCCTTCCAGCGGGAGATTGCTTTGGGCTCGCACGCTCCCCAGGAAGCGATGGCGCTGGCCTCGAGCAAGCTTCAGAGTCTGGGGTACGCGCCGCGACCCGAGGTGCTCCGGCAAGGCACGGTCTACATTGAGAAGCACCGCGTGGCGCGGTTGGCTCCTTACGTTGTCCACGCCAGCCTGCTGGTAATCTTTGCCGGGGCGATCGTGGATGGGACGCACGGGTACCGGGGATTCATCAACCTGCGACCGGGGATGCGCACCGATACCGTGGAGCCTTTGACCATGCCGGGAACGCCGCGGCGGCTGGGCTTCACGATCCGCTGCGACGCGGCGGGCATGGATCGTTACCCCGACGGCTCACCGCAGCAGTATTGGAGCCGCTTGGCGGTGGAAGAAAACGGCCGCGAGGTGGCGCGGAAGCAAATCTTTGTAAACGACCCGCTCACCTATAAGGGAGTGCGCTTCTTCCAGGCGAACTACGGTTCCGCCGGCACGCCGCGCAAGGTGGTGATGGAAGCGAGCTGGCCCGAAAACGGCGTGGAGAAACGCCAGATGCTCGCGCTGGCTCCCGGGACGCCGGTACAAATGGGCGAGCAAGGCGCCACGGTAGAGCTGGCCGATTTCATTCCGGACTTCGTGCTGGACGGCAACCAGATCTCCTCGCGCTCGGACGAGCCTCGTAACCCGGCCATCCGCTTGCAGGTGACGCGGCCCGGCGGCCAGCCGAGGAACGCCTGGATTCTGGCCAAGTCACCGGAAATGAATCCGCCGAACGACACGGGCGTCAGCTTCCGGTTTGTCAACGTGGAAATGGAATACCTGACAGGCTTGCAGGTGGCGCACGAGCCCGGGCAGTGGCTGATCTGGGCGGGTTGCCTGCTGCTGACGGGCGGCCTGATGATGGCGTTGTACCTCTCGCACATCCGCATCTGGGGCGTGGTCGGAAACGACCGCAAGGGCCGGCCGGCGCTGTTGCTGGGTGGACAACCGAGCAAATATCGTGAGAGTTTTGAGCGGAAGTTCCACGAGCTGGCGGATGAGCTTGACACAACCTTGAAGAACGCTACGGCGAACGTAACGGAGGCCGTCCCAGCGGCATAGGTGCGAGGAAGCGTCTGGTCACGCCTTCACAGGCTGCGGGAAAACGCTTTCCTGCTGTCATTCTGAGCGAAGCGAAGAATCTCGCTCCGCGCATTTTCATGAACATACGAGATTCTTCGTCGTCCCGCAGGGCGGGACTCCTCAGAATGACAGCGCCTACGAGTGTTTCCGCAGCCTGTTCAAGCGCGATCTTTTGTGGAGCGACGGACTCCCCGAGGAAGCTGGGGAAGGCCACCTTCAGCCGCGCCCTTGAGTTTGGATTTTCGGGCCCCGAAGGGGCGCGCCAGATGCCCAACAGCGCAGGCGGGCGTTCACTGCGAAACGAAGCGAGGGAACAAAATATGGCGAAAGTAATGACCCGCGCAGGGGAAGGCGGCCAGCCCCGTGCCGCAAGCCTGTCTGCGCAGGCAGGCTGGATTTTGCTGGTGGTCAGCGTGGTGGTGCTGACGGTGATGGCCATCTCGGTCCCGCACCTGGTGGGAGGCGAGGGTTGGCTGACGGGCGAGAAGTTCTTGTACCTGGCACTTATTGCTTATCTGGGCGCTGCGGCTTTGTATGTGTTCTCGGCGGCGCTGCGGCAATCGCCACTGCTGGCGGGCGCCATGGCGCTCACCCGCGGCGGCTTTCTGCTGCACACGACCGCGATCCTGGTGCGCTGGGTGAGTTCCGGGCACGCGCCGCTCTCGAATATCTACGAGATGGTGCTGGTGTTCTCCTGGGGCGTCGTGGCGCTGCACGAAGTGGCGGAATGGAAATTCGAGCTGCCCTTTCTCGGAGCCATCACCGTGCCCATCGCGGCGCTGGCGCTCGTCCTGATGCAAGTGCTGCCGGGCGAGATCCGGCCGCTGGTGCCGGCGCTGCAATCCACCTGGCTACAGATTCACGTGACGCTGGCCATGTTGAGCTACGCGGGCCTCACGATCTCGTTTGCGGTGGCGCTGCTCTATCTGATCAAAGACGGCGCGACCACCCGGAGTTTTCTGAGCTGGAGCGCTGCGCTGGTTCTGGGTGTGTACGGGACCATCGTGGCGACTTCTGTGAACAGCAGCTTGGCGCTGACCATGCCGGCCTGGGACTCCACGGCACGGGAGAAAGTGATGCTTGCCCCGCGGCAGGCGCTACTTGTGCCGATTGATGCGCTAGGCTGGCCGTTTGTGATTGTGCTGGCACTCGCGGCCGCCACCCTCGCGCTGAACCTGCTCGGGACTTTCTCCGCTCAGGGCCAGCGCTGGGAGAACCTGGCGCGCCGCGCTTTCCTGGCCGCGCTCCTCGGTCAGGTGGTGTCGCTTGTGCTCTTCATGTTGAAGATGCATGCCGGGCCTTACTACGTTCCGCAATACGGCCAGAGTTTCGGGGTACACTTGGCGGCGAGCCCCTTTCTGCTGGCGGGCGTGGTGACGGCGCTGTTCGCCTCGCTGGCGTGTGAAGTGCTGCGCTGGAAACACGACGCCCTCGTCGCCTACCTGCCCAGCCGCGACACCCTGGATGGGTTGATTTACAGGACCGTGGCAATTTCCTTTCCCCTGTTGACCCTCATGATCATCGCCGGCGCCTACTGGGCCAATCGCACCTGGGGGTCGTATTGGAGCTGGGACCCGAAGGAAGACTGGGCGCTGATCACCTGGCTCACCTACGCGGGTTATCTCCACATGCGGCTGACGCGCGGCTGGCGCGGACGGCGCTCGGCTTACTTCGCCATCATCGGCTTCGGCATCGTGATGTTCACCTTCTTCGGCGTGACGTATCTGCTGCCAGGACTGCACGCGTACGCGTGAGTAAGAAGTAGAAGTTGGACACCCCCTGCAAAGCGGGTGGCTTGATGAGTCGGGTCCCGCAAGGCGGGATCGCAAGGCTCCTGCCTCAGCCCCGCAGGGGCGCAACATCAATAGCCGGGGGCAGCGCCCCCGGAAACCGCGCCCACCCCCTCACCCCCTTCCCCTCTCCCCGCTCACGGGGAGAGGGGTGCCCCGACAGAGGAGAGGCAGGGTGTGGGGGTGCCTTTTATCCGTGGGTTCCACCCACGGCTATTGACGTCGCTCCCCTTCGGGGAGCGCTCGACGGTCAAACCTTTTTGGGTCTCACTGGTAGAAGCAGTAGCTTGCCTCATTTGAGTCAGAAGTCAGAAGATGGGAGCCGGAAGGTCGTGGAAAGTTTCGAGTGAGAAGTAAGCCCTAGCGCCAGGATCGACGCCCCCGTTCCGGGGCATTACTTCATGAGCTCTGGTCACAACCGCTCGCCGCGGATCATCGCGGTGAGCGGTTTTTCGTTGGGCTGGTCCTTGCTCGATGCCGCTTGGCGCCATCGACGCCGGCTTTGCCGTTGGGGTTCATCGCTGCAAACTCTGAATGCCGTCACCCGGCGCTGGCGTTGCGGGCGGCCATCTGCAGGCGCTGGTAGGAGCGGCGCAGCAGTTCGCGGTCCACGAGGCTCATGGAAAGGAACTCCACGGCGAAGCCATCGGGGAACTGGGAGCGCACGACGGCGGCGGCGCGGAAGTACTCGGTGCCGATTTGGATGCCCAGCCGGAAAACGGTTCCAATCTTGACCTTCCGCGTGGTCTTTACGGAGAGGCCAAAGGGGCTGAAGTCGACCAGGGGGGCGGTGAAACGCTCGTCGGTTCCGACAAAGCCCACGTCCAGGGTGGTCTTGGCTCGAAGCCGTGCTGCTCGCCTGCTGCGTGCCACTTTGTGCCCCCGTCGGTCCCCTGCCATTTCCGGTTCGCCGCTGGTGAAAACCCCACAACGGCTCTTTTCGTACTATCCTACAGGCTTCCAGTGAAGCCGTCAACGCGTCGCGGGGTCTCCAGATCGGCCCGGCCTGAGCCGCTTCGGGAGACAAGCCCAGCCCCAGAGCCAAGCTGTAAGCGATACAGAAGGCCAGCAAGAGGCGCCCGGGACCGCTCGGCCTTCGAGCGAGAGGGCCGCGATCGCCCAGTATTGGAGTGCGGTGGATTGCCGCCGCTTTTCCTCCCGCGAGCTTGCCCCGATCTATCGGGGCTTGCCCGCGGTGATCCAGTTCGCAACTCGCAGGCCAGGAACACGGCCAGCAAGCTGCCGCACTCCAGAACGAGCAGCGCATCCCGCCTCGCGGCGTCGTCGCGTCTTGACTCACCGCGCGCCCGATGCTAGGCTCGCCCGAGTTTCAAGGAGAGATGGCACATCGAGGGGATTGAGCCTTCGACGGGGGGAGACCTGCCATGCTGGGACCCGAACTGGAGACATTCAAAGGAAACAAGATTGTCATGGCCCTGGTGATCATCCTGGGGCTGGGTGCAGGCGCGCTCGTCTATGCCGCTTTCACCTCCCTGGAAAAAGCTGTCCCAGACATCACCATCAAGATCTTCACCTTGGCGCTCCTCGCCCTGATGGTTTTCTTTTTCCTGTCACTTAGGTCCCTCCGGGTTTCTCTCCACAAGGACGGCATTTCATATCGGTCGTTGTTGGTCGAGAAGGAAATGCGCTGGGAGGCGGTGGAGCGCTTCTACTACGAAGCCATCAAGCGGAGCATTAATTTCATTCCCGTCGGGACGTACTACCTCTACAGGCTCGTCGACGCTGAGGGGAAAAAGATCCGCGTCGGGAACCGCATCGAGCACCCGGCCCAATTAGGACAGAAGCTCATCGAACAGACCTATCCGGCGCTCTACCGGAAGATATCGGAACGCTACAACAATGGACAGGATTTGGATTTTGGCTCCATCCGCGTAAGCCGGGCTGGCGGTATCAAGGTTAAGAAGCTTTTCGGCTACAAGGAAATTGCCTGGGACCAGGTTTCCAGCTACGCCATCCAGCAGGGTAACTTCTATATCTGGCGCACCGGGGAAAAACGCACCACCGGGTGGGGTCTCCACCACGTCCCCAACGCCTTCGTGCTGCTCGGACTTTTGAATTCCATCTACAAGCCCAACACGTGATGCCCACGCCTCGTCCTGCGGTCGGGCCAGAGCATGCCCCGGTACGGGCCGAACTAATACGAACGCAGCAGCAAATGTTACAAATCAGCTTCAGCTTGCCCCCAACTACGTTCACAGCCCTCGCCCCCTTGGGGCAGAGGGTGCCCGAGGGACGAGGGCAGGTGAGGGGGTCTCGATTGCCGGTGCGCAGGCGTAACATCTCTAAATGCGTTCGTATTAGTCCGCTGAAAGTTTCAGGCCCAGGCTGGGCCAGAGCGCGTCCACTTTCTTTTTTACTTCTGGGTCCATCACAATTTCATCGGGCCAGGGGCGGGTAAAGCCTTCGCTCGCCCACTTGCGGGTGGCGTCCACGCCCATCTTGGAGCCGAAGTTCGGCAGGCGCGAGGCGTGCTCGAGCTGGTCCACAGGCCCCAGCGTGAACTGAATATCGCGCTCGGGGTCGATGTGGTTCAGGGCCTTCCAGGCGACTTCACCGGAGTCGTGAACGTTCACGTCGTGGTCCACCACCACCAGGCACTTCGTGAACATGGCCCCCGGCAGACCCCAGATGGCGTGCATCACCTTTCGGGCATGACCCGGATAGCTCTTACGAATCGACACAATCAGTAAGTTATGAAATACTCCTTGGGCGGGCATATGCATGTCCACAACTTCCGGCATCTGTTTGCGCATCAGGGGCAGGAACAATCGCTCCACCGCGTAGCCCATCCAATAGTCTTCCATGGGCGGGCGCCCGACGACGGTGGAAACGTAGATCGGGTCGCGCCGCCGCGTGATGCAGGTGAGGTGAAACGCCGGAAACTTGTCCCGGAGTGAATAATATCCCGTGTGGTCGCCGAACGGCCCTTCCGGGCGAATGTCGTCGAGATCCACGTAGCCTTCCAGAACGATTTCGGCGTGGGCGGGAACCTCCAAGTCCACGGTCTCGCATTTCACCAACTCCACCGGCTCCTGGCGCAGGAAGCCGGCGAAGAGAAACTCGTCCAGGTCTTGGGGCAGCGGCAGCACGCCGGAGAGCATGGTGGCAGGGTCCGCACCCAGCGCCACGGCCACGTCCATGCGGCGGCTCTTCCCTTCCCGCGCGAGCCAACGGAAGTGTTCCGCGCCGCCTTTGTGAACCTGCCAGTGCATCCCGGTGGTGCGCTCGTCATACACCTGCATGCGATAACAACCCACATTGCGCCGGCCGTTTTTGGGGCTGCGTGTGACCACCAGAGGGAAGGTAATGAACCGGCCACCATCCTGCGGCCAGCACTTCATCACCGGCAGGCGCGCGAGCGAGAAGTTCTCCCGCTCGATCACTTCCTTCACCGGGCCGCTCCGCACGTTCTTGGGGAAAAACGAGCCGAGTTCGGAGAGTTTGGGAAGCAGCTTGACTTTGTCGAAGAAGCCTTCGGGTGGCTTCATGTCCAGCAGATCCTCGATGCGCCGCGCCACATCTTCGAGCGAGCCGACCTCGAGCGCGAGTTCCACGCGCCGTCGCGTCCCCAGCAGGTTGATGAGCAGCGGCAGCGCGTAGCTCACCCCGCCGCTCGCGGAGCGCGGCCTTTCAAACAGCAGCGCTGGCCCGCCGGCTTTCGAAACGCGGTCGGTGATTTCGGTGATTTCGAGATCGACGTCGACTTCGGCGGAGATACGCTTCAGTTCGCCCGCCCGCTCCAGGCGGGCAAGGAAATCGCGCAAGTCTTGGTGGGCCACGGTGAACCTCAGGAAAAGAGCTTTGGAGAGCGGTCAGCTATCAGCTCTCCCGTTGTCCGTTGTCCGTCGCTTCCGAATCCCAAGCCACTCAACGCCAAGACCCTGAACAGGCGCAAATCCCCGGCGCAACTAGCGACTGACCACTGACCACTGACAACTGACAAATGACAACTGACAACTGACAACTGACAACTGACAACTGATTACTGCATTGAAGCATTGCAGATTGGCCGGTTCAAATCAAGCTTTGTCGCATCCGTCGTAGCTGGCCACTTCGATTCCCTTGGGGGCGGCCTAGAACCATCTGCCTGGCGCTCATCCCGATACCAGACATTGCGAGAGGTAGACGGCCGCAAGCTGATCCGATCTTCCTGCTTGCCCTCCCCCAGTTTTCTTGCAGGATTCGCCGGCCTGCGAAAGGGCGCGGATTTAGCTGCGTCTGAGAGTCTGTACACTTTCCAGCCCCGAAGGGGCGGTCTAGCCCAACCCTGGGCAGCACCCAGGGTCGGTGGAGCGGCAGCGTTCACGCCGAGCCCTGAAGGAGTCTGTGTGAAAACTCTGGCTGGTGAGTTGCGTGTAATGCGGGGCGAGGAGACCCGCGATGAAATTTCTGCCCTACAACCCTCTGAGCAAGCTTATCTGTTGCCGCCGAGCGTGAGAGACGTGCTGGGGGAAGATCACCTGTGCTTTTTCATCCATCGCATCGTCCAGCAACTGGATTTGAGCGGTCTGGAAGAGGACCACGCAGAAGAAGGCCGGGCGGCCTACGCTCCGGCGCTGATGGTGAAGGTGTGGTTGTACGCCTACGCCTTGGGGGTGACCTCGTCGCGGCGGCTGGAGCAGCGGGTGCGCGAGGACC
>JBEKAK010000114.1:0-15355 GCA_050018275.1 Terriglobia bacterium
AACATTGAGCATTGACCCCATAGCCGACGATATTAATCTGGCGGCTGGATATCCGTTGATTGGCCAGTTCCAGGTCGGCGGAGAGGGAGGAAAACGAGTCCGGATTTTGGGCGGCGGGACCGAGGTTGTTGAAGCGCGCCAGCTTCATCACGTTCGCGTTGAGCTTGAGGCTAGGCGCTTGACCGTTGCGCACCGTCAGGCGCCCCGCTCCGTGTATCCCCGCCAGCGGGTCACGCGAGTGCTCGATTTCTCCCGCAAGCTTCATGGTTCCCTCCATCTTTCCCGTCATCTTTCCGCGGCCCTGGGGGAACGCGGCGAGAAGATGGGCCACGTCAACGCCGCTCATTTGCGCGTTTGCGCTGAAGCTGGCGTTTCGTCCCGTCAAGTTAAAAGAGAGGTCGCCGGCGCCACGTCCGCCATAAGCTTCCAGGCTGCCGTCTGCGAAAAAAACCTGCTTCGCCATCAGCCGGAGCTTGGACTTTACGTTTGTCCCCTGGATCGAGACGAAGCGCACAGAATCCGCCTTCAGGTCCCCCTGGGCGGCGAACGAGGAAGAAGAAGGATCCATGAACGCACCGAGGTCCACCCGCTCCAGTTTACTTGAGACGTTGTGGGCTTCGAAAATGATGACACCAGGCTCGTCCGAGGGTAGAAGATACGACGCCACCAAATGTCCTCCCTCAATTTCCACGTCGGAAATCACTCCCAAAAAGGACGTGTGCGAGCCTCCTGGCGATACCTTCTCCGAGGTTTTCGATGGAGTAGAATTCTCAAAGTTCCACCCCTTGTCGGGGTCCGAAACCAGATTGATCACCGCGTCATTCAGCTTCAGCGACTTGATGACGACCTGCCGGTGCAATAGCGCGCGTGCGTCCAATGTGGCATCAATCCGCCGGGCCTTGACGAAATAGCCGGAAGGAAAGCCGGCGGGGTTCTTTAAGCCGAGGTCGTCGACGCGAATCGAGAGGCCTGGAAACAGAGTGAGGGCCAGGCGTCCGATTTCGATCGGCTTTCCGGTCTTTTCCTGCAGATAGGAGATAACCTCCGTCCGGTAGCGATCCAGGTTGAAAAGAACGGGTGCGAGGATAATCAGCGCGATCATGTAGAGAGCGGCGACGATTACAACGAGGGTGAGAGCGCTCTTGTGACGTGCGGCCATGGCAGGTTCGGGACCCATTCAGAATTCCCGCCATTGTACTCCAAGGTAACTATAATTGTACATCATTCCGCTTCCTTCAGTCCCAGCATGTATCTCCTCGTCGCAAAACTTGGGTGAGCAATTGTGACCATACGCGTGAGCCATGCGGAACAGACACGCGAATCACCCCGGGGTATAAACATAACAGGCAGGGGACTCGCGAGAGTCTCTAGCTGAGAAGAGCCGAGAGAAGGCATAGTCGGCAGGAGCGAGGTGACAGGTGTCGCATCATCCGCTCAAGCAAGGAGACGGCACATTCTCTGGTGGATCGTAGTGGGGCTGCGGCCCAGAATCCTGCCAAAGGAGCAACCGTGATGAAGTCAAGCACCAAAGATAAGGCCGAAGGCAAGTTTCACGAAATGAAGGGCAAGGTCAAGAAGCAAGCAGGACAACTGACGAATAATCCCCGTTTGGAAGCCGAGGGCACAGTTGAAAAGGCGGCCGGGAAGGTTCAAGGGATAATCGGCCAGGTGGAGAGAGCCCTCGAAAAATAGCATTGCCGGCCCGTAGTCCTACAGTTCTGAACGGGAACGTTGGACACGCCGGTCAGTGGGTGTGAGTGAAAAAAGGAGTTTTAAATGAAAAGACTTACTTTGATTCTTCTGTTGCTGACGTTCTGTGCGACGGCTTTCGCCCGTGAGAGCCAACTGCAAAAGGCAACCAACGTTATAAACGAGATCATGGGGACTCCCGACAAGGGGATTCCTCATGATTTGCTGGACAAGGCCGTGTGTGTGGGCATCGTTCCTTCTGAGATGAAGTTCGCCTTTGGAGTGGGTGTCACTGGTGGACGCGGTGTGCTGGTGTGCCGCAAGGGCGGGAACGGTCCGTGGGATGCCCCCTCCATGTTCACCATGGGCGGCGCGAGCGTGGGATTCCAGATCGGCGGGAAGGCGACCGACGTCGTCTTCCTCGTCATGAACCCTGAAGGCATGAAAAAACTGGTTCAGGACAGCGTCAAGCTGGGCGGGGAATTATCCGTAGCGGCCGGCCCGGTGGGTCGTTCCGCGGAAGGCGCGACCGACGCTCAACTCCATGCGGAGATTCTCAGCTACTCGCGCTCACGGGGCTTGTTTGGCGGGGCGTCGCTCGACGGGGCCGTGTACAAGCAAGATGAAGACGATAACCAAAAGATCTATGGACGCAAGGTGACCGCGAAAGAAATTCTGATCGACGGCACAGTGCCCACTCCTCGGGCGGCCCAGGGCCTGGACAGCGCGCTGACGAAATACTCTCCCTCGGGTGGACGAACGTTTGAACGGTTATAAGCGATCCATGGGGAGAACTGCAAGTCATCGAACGGAAACAACCACCGCGCCAGACGCGACGAGCGTCTGGCGCGCGAATTCATCCTTCAACGTTTTTCAGGAGAAACGAACCATGAGAAACATGCGGGCCATCACAATCCTAATTTGTATAACAGCCCTGGGGCTTGTCGCGGGGCTGCGAGCTAACACCGCAGAAGCTTTTGCCGCTGCGCCCGCCCAAGAACCAGAATCTCCAACGAGCGAACTGTTCTCTGCGGACCAACTCGATAATCTGCTGGCTCCCATAGCGCTTTATCCGGACCCGCTCCTGGCGCAGGTCTTGCCGGCCTCGACCTTTGTGGACCAGATTGATGAGGCCAGCCGATGGTTGCGCGCCAACAACGATCCCAATGGCATCGACGCGCAGCCCTGGGACGTCAGTGTGAAATCCGTCGCTCATTACCCGTCCGTTCTCTACATGATGAGTTCCAAGATTGATTGGACTACCTCGCTGGGACAAGCCTACGTCAACCAATCGACCGACGTCATGATGTCCATTCAGCGGTTGCGTGCACTGGCCCACTCTGCGGGCAATTTGGAGACGAACCCGCAACAGCAAGTCACCCTCCAGGGGGATTACATCCAAATTGATCCCATGCAGCCGCAGTACATCTATGTGCCGGTGTACGACCCGTATGCCGTCTATTATCGGGGCGGCTACGGTTTCGGGGGAGGGTTTGGAGGGAATCTCATCTCCTTTGGCGCGGGTTTTGCCATCGGGGCATGGCTGAATTATGACTTTGACTGGGGTGGGCATCGTGTTTTCTACCATGGCTGGGGAGGCGGAGAGGGAGGCTGGATCGGCCGCTCGCGACCAATGGTTCAAATCAACAACATCTACGTCAACAACAATTACACGAACATCCGCGTAAACCGGCAGGTCGACAACAACAACGTGAACTATAACAACTTGAATCGCTACAGTGGCGTTCATCGCAATGTGACCTACAACAACGTGGCTGCGCCTGCTCGGGTCAGCGGGAGCAACCCAGCCAATCGCGGGAATGTCGGACCTCAGGTCAGCCCGGGGAATCCTGTCTATCAACCTAATCGCGGGAATGTCGGACCTCAGGAGAGGCAAGGTAATCCGGTCGTCCCTAACAAGATCATCCAGCGAAATGTGAATACCAACGACCCAAGGATTGATGCCTACCGCGGGCGACAGCCCGTGACCGCGCAGCCCAGACCATCCGCGACCGAGCCAACACGCACGGCGGCCCCGCTGGAACCACGCGCGCAGGCGCCGCGAAACGAACCGGTGCAGCCGGCGGAGCGCCCTGCGGCTTTGCTCAATCCACGCTCAGCGCCGCGGCCTCCCAGTCCCGTCTTTAGCGGCAACAGGAGTGGGTTCGACCCTCAGGTAGCCAGCCAACGTGGACAAGCCAGTCGGATGAGTGCAAACCAGTCCAGGGCTGTAGCCCCGAGCCAGCCCAACGCGAGGAATCAGTCGCGTCCTGCGAGTCCACCACCGTCGAGGAGTTCCGGCCAATCCAACTCCAAGCCAGGGGACCGGCGATGACCAGAGCAGAGAGCATCCGCAATCGCGCTACTCGAGTTCGCACAACCAACGCGCCTGATGCATCCGAAGCGGGCGACAGAGATCTCAAACGCGGGAGGGATGGACGTATGGAGACAAGAAAGAGAATGACTTCACTCAGTGTAATGCAGCGCGTGAGTCTAGCTATGGCACTCCTGTTGCTTCTATCCGTGGGCGTCTTCCGCAGTGGTTCGGTCATGGCTGCGGAAAAGCCGACACAGAAGCAAGCCCATTTCTCAACCCCCGAAGAAGCCAAGCAAGCCGTCGTCGATGCAGCGGTAGCGAAAGATTCTGCCGCATTCGCGACGATTTTCGGACCGGAGGCGCCGGAACAAATGCTCCCAGGGGATGAAGCGGAGGACAAGCAGGAGCTGGAAGAATTTGCCGCCAGCGTCCAGCAATCCGCCAAGCTCGAAAAGGTGAACGACACCAAGTATACCCTCACAATCGGTGAGAACAATTGGCTGTTCCCCATCCCGATTGTCAAAGAAGGAACCCAGTGGCGCTTCGATACCCCGGCAGGCATGGAAGAGATTTTGAATCGGAGGATTGGCGAAAACGAATTGTCAACCATCCTGAGCTGTCGCGCCTATGTCCTGGCCCAATGGGAGTACTTCACCCAAGGGGACGCAGATAGGGATGGCGTGGCCGAGTATGCACAGAAGTTCATCAGTTCGCCCGGCAAGCGAGATGGATTGTACTGGGACACAGCCGAGGGCGATAATCCAAGTCCCTTGGGGAGGCTTGTCGCCGCTGCCCGGGCGGAAGGCTACGCAAGCAAGACCCCTGGCAAACACGATGATGCCGTCCAACCACGCCAGCCCTACCACGGATACTATTTCAAGATTCTCACTCGTCAGGGTCTGCACGCACCGGGAGGGAAGTACAACTACATCATCAACGGCAACATGATCGCTGGCTACGCCCTGATCGCCTATCCGGCTGATTGGGCGAATTCAGGCGTGATGACGTTTATCGTCAATCAGCAGGGACGGGTGTATCAGAAGGACCTTGGCCCGAGGACAGGACAGATTGCCGGCGCCATGCTCGAATACAATCCGGACCCAACGTGGAAGTTTGTGAAGGAGTGAGATCGGTACTGGGATTCAAATCCATACTGTCGACGCGAGAGGCCAGGGGCCACGGACTAGTTTTCAGGGGGGACGCCACAGCCGGTGTTCCCCGGTGTGGCTCCTTCGCCTTTTCGATCTTGCACCACTAGCCTTCCTGTGGTTCAACCGTTTTTCGTCCCCCTTGCCGCCCCGGCAAGGACGGTTGCAGGCATCCGGATGGGGCTGTCCCCAACCCCCTTGTTTCCTTCCCGCTTGAAACCCCGGCTACCCGACTTAATTCCCTCCTCATAAATTGGGATGAGCAATTCTGACCGAAGGCGTGAGCAGTACTGAACTGACGTGTTAATCCCCTAAGGGTATAAAGATGTGCCTCGAACTGCCAATTAGGTTCTGTGAGAGGCGGCTGTTCAGGAGGGAGCGGCATGGTCGCACGAGCGGTTGTCATCAAGGTGAAGCCAGGTTGCGAAGTGGAGCTTACCAAGACTTTCGAGCAGGAAGTTATTCCGCGGTTCCGAAAGGAAAAGGATTTCCGGGGCCTTCTCGCCTTCACCGTCCCTGACGGAACGGAAGCCCTTTCCTTAAGCCTTTGGGATCAAAAGGAGAGACCGGGAGGGTTCTGGACCAGAAGCTTTGGCGCCATGGCGGCCCTGGCCAGAGTCGCACTGGGGAAACCGTCAGTTCAAGTCTGTGAGGTCTGGAATTCCCCATTACACGCCCTGGGGCAAGTAACAGACCAAGGGGAAGGGATCGAGGCGACGGCTGATCTTAGGGTCTATCAGTCGGCCCTTCGGCCTTTCAAAGTGGCGCCCGCACGGGCCACCTTGGGCCGAGGTTTTCCGCTGATATGGTGTCTCATAAACTCATTTCATTTGTAGGTCCGACCCAAGAACGAGGGGGCAGAATAGAACGCCCCGAGAAAGTTCGAGGTAAACGCTAATGAAAAAGATAGATCGATTCAGAGTAGTAGTCATGATTTTCTGCTTGTCCCTGGTAGCTCTAACGTTTCTACCCAGTGCGAAGGCAGACGAGTGGAACAGAAAAACGACAGTGATCTTCAACGCGCCAGTCGAGGTTCCGGGTGTGGGCGCTCAGACCCTGCCGGCTGGTACGTATGTCTTTAAGATCATGGATTTGAGTGATCGGCACGTTGTCCAAATTTTCAACCAAGCCCAAGACCATGTGTTTACAACCATCCTCGCCATCCCCAATTACCGTTTGAAGGCGACTGACAAAACGGTGATGACGTTTAAGGAGAGGGCGGAGGGACAGCCGGAAGCCATCCGGGCGTGGTTCTATCCGGGGCGTCTATGGGGCGAGGAATTTGTTTACCCCAAGTCCAGGGCTATGGAGCTAGCAAAGATCACCAATGAGCCCGTTCTCGCGACGCCTATCGAACTGCCTGCGCCCGTCGAGACTTTGAAGACGGCGCCGATCATAGCCGTTAAACCTACAGGAGAAGTGGTAGAAGTATCTGAAGTAGTTCAGCCTCCGCCGCCGACAGAGGTAGCCGCCGTGGAGACAGCCGCCCCAGAGACCCTGCCTCAAACAGCCAGCCCCTTGTCACTTGTGGCATTGATGGGGCTACTAGCGCTGGGCACGTGCTTTGGTCTTTCGGTTCTTGCGAAGCGAATTGTTTGAGCCAAGAAAGTTGTGTGGGCCTGCGTGGACCACCCACGTAGGGGGCCTAAGGAGGACGCTTCGGGCCGCCACTATGTGGGCCCGGGCGAAGCTGACTGAGCATCGGGTTGTGAAGGGGGGCATACGCGAGTATGCCCCCCTTCACGGGCGGTAGAGTTCGCGTCCACCCGAGTGGACTCCCGGGCTGCCGCTCAGATTCCATGGGCGGATTAGACTGATGAGCGAGCAACCAACATTGCTACGGCCCGTATGAACAGGCAAGCTCGAAGCTTTGTTGGGCGCTCTTCAGGTAACTGGCGCTTGTTAACTTGAAGGCGATCGATCGCCTGGACTGAGGGTGTAAATGTTCATTGTCTATGAATGTGGGGCTTGTGTGCTCGCGGCTTTAATTGCTGCCACGCTGCTATGTACACCCTACGTGGTGTTTCTGGTGCTCAAGCAGGGAGGTCGTACCCTGGCACATACGTGGCAAAAGCGCACGCGTGGCGCCATTCATCTGAAAGGCAGATGGCCGGCTGCTGAGTCTCCTGACTCTTAGTAACGGTTTGCCTCTATAGGGAGGTGGAAGTTGAGGGCTGAGGAATTATTCCGCACGGAAGTGAGCGGCAGGAGAGCGCGTGCCACCACCAACGGATGTCTGGTCTCGCTTTGTTTGCTGATTATTCTGCCTGGCGTTGCCCGCCCTCAAGAAGCCTCGACTTCCGAGCTTCGCCAAGTTAACCCCTACAAAATAAGTGTGAGTGTCGACAGCGTGGTCTTGCACGCCACCGTGCAGAACCACAAAGGCACTCCTGTTTCGGGGCTCAGCAAGGATGACTTTCAGGTATACGAGGACGGCGCGCTTCAACAGATTGAATATTATAGTCATGAAGATATTCCGGTCACAGTGGGCTTGGTTGTGGACAACAGTGGAAGCATGGGACCCAAGCGCCCTGAGGTTATTGCCGCTGCCATGGCGTTTGCCCGCTCCAGCAATCCCCAGGACCAGATGTTCGTGGTCAATTTCAACGAGCGCGTTTCGTTTGGCCTTCCCATCGACAAACCGTTCACGGACCAAACGGCGCAATTGCAGGTTGCGCTGTCGAGAATTATCGCCAACGGCGAGACAGCGCTCTACGACGCTCTGGCGGTTGCGCTCGAGCACCTGAAGAAGGGTAATCGGGACAAGAAAGTGCTGATCGTGGTGAGTGATGGGGGCGACAACGCCAGCAAACACACGTTGGCCCAAGTCTTGGCCATGGCGGGACAGTCCGACGCCATCATCTATACCATCGATATCTATGTTGAGGAAGATCTCGACCGGAACCCTAATGCGCTGCGGCGGCTTGCCAAGGCCACGGGGGGCGAGGCTTTCTTGGTGGAGTCCTTACCGGAGGTTGTCCCCATTTGCGAACGGATTGCTCATGATATCCGCAGCCAGTACACCCTCGCCTATGCACCCGCGAACAGAAAGCAAGACGGGACCTATCGGGTCATCCACGTGAAGGCGGCGGCGCCGGGGCAAGGACGCTTGTCCGTCCGCACCCGTGCCGGTTACTACGCACCCTCGAAACCTCAGCCCTTAGCCCCCATTGCTGGCAGCCAGAGCGACCGGCCATGAATTTCAAAATCAAACGGCAGAGGGCTCATCCGACGCGAACCGCATTGTTTCTCCGTTGGAGCCAATGCTTCTTTCTTGTCGTGGGCGTCCTGGCGCTGAGTTACTGCGCCACCGTGCTGCTCGAGATGTGGCTCTTTCAGGCCTATCAGACCTGGCGATTTGAGCGCGCCTTGAAGGAGGCGCAGACGTCTGCCAGTAGCGTTGTACACCCTGCTTGGTCTCCGCCTCCAGCCCGAGCGGAAGCGGACCGCGCGCGCGCTGAGGGGGTTGGCATAGATGGCCACACGCGCTCTCCATTGGGGCGAATCGAGATCAGTTCCATCGGCCTTGCGGCGATGATCATGGAAGGCACCGACGGGAAGACTTTGCGACGGGCGGTCGGGCATATTCCAGGTACCCCCCTGCCGGGTCAGCAAGGGAACGTCGTGATCACGGGACACCGGGACACGTTTTTCAGAGGGCTGCGCAATATCCATAAGGATGATGAAATCACCTTGAGGACATTGAACGGAACCTACCGCTATCGCGTGGACTCTACCCAAGTGGTCGAGCCCGAGGATATTGCAATGCTGGATCATTCTGATGACGCAATTCTGACCCTGGTGACCTGTTACCCGTTCTATTTTGTCGGCCCCGCCCCCAAAAGATTTATCGTCCGCGCGCACAGGATTTCTGGTTGAGGCAAGACTTAATCCACTTGTTTAGGCCTCAAGATGGATTGCGCCTGGAGCGAGGCATTATAGACAATAGAAGGATAATACGTCTGCTGTTGGCGGCGTGCTTGTGTGTGACGGCCGCCGGCGACCGATTCCTGACGACGGCGTTGACGCCCGGAGATCGCGTCGGCGTCGTGCGGCAGTAGACATTGTTTCTATTGAAGATCCGCTAAACGAGCGTATAGTTACCCCATAACCAATCGTGGTCCGGAAGGGGAGTTCCGTGGCCTCCAATTCTCGCACCCCGCCCTCCAACCCGAGTGAAAAAAACCCGCTCAAGGTTCAAGGCTTGGCGTTTGGGCTGGCTTTTCAAACGATGTTCAAGGTCAGCGTCATGTATTCGGTGGACCATCCTGCCGCGGGGCGATCCATCCAGCAGGTTTATGATTTGCTTCAGCCACTGCTCAAACAGGGCGGGCAATTCACATTCGGTTTTGTGAAGCAACTCGTCTTGTTGAACAGCAGCCTGGTGTCCCAGAGCAGCCTGGCGCATCTGGAGGGGGAGTTTTCCAAGAGGGAAATCGGGGCCATTTCTTTTCAGGCCGGCGTTGCCTTGAAAGATTTCAAACGCGCCATAGTTCTGCTGACGACGAAGCCGAGCGTGATTGCGGAGCGCGGAGGCATCAAGAGCTTCCTGGCGGCGAACCCGCTTGAGGGCATTCGCATCATACCCGCGGAAAAGCGCGAGAACCAGGGCGACACGATCGAGATGGGGATGGATATCGAGTCCTACCTGACGGCGCAGGCCATCCTCGAACCGGATGCCCGATCGGGTGCGATGGAGCTGGATCTGCTTCTGCAAGCTGCCGGCATCCAAAAGCCGCAGCGGTTTGGCGGGAGTGGGCGCGAGGTGCTGGAGCTGGCGAGCGAAGCCACTCGGAACACCGTGGCTGATCCCCAGGGGAATCTCTCGAAATTGCTTGTCGCCTTGACGCAGATGCTGGCGGGCTTGAATCCCGACTACCTGCTTTCCTCCCTGTCCCCGGAAATGCAAAACGACCTGCGCGGCCACGCGCCCGGGGCAATGGCAGCGCATTTGATGGAAGACGTCATTGCCGGATGGGCGGCGGAGCGCTTGGCCAGTTCTCCGCCCGCCGAGGGCTTGGGGGGCGTGGGCGAAGAGGTGCTCCAAGCCTTGTTGCGCGGGCTCAAGGCAACGCACGTAGCCGAGCGTCTGATGCAAAAGCTGGCGCAGTTTGTGAAGCAGGCGAACCTGCCACCGGAGGTCTTTGAGCGCGTCCGGCGGGAAGTGGTGTGGTTTACGTTGTCGGCCCAGGAAAAGCACGCCCAACTCCTGTGCCTGGAACGGTTCACGCCGCAGCAGTTTGCCCGCCTCCTCTACTATGTTCAAGAGGCGATGAGCGACGGGAGATTTGCCGAAGCCACGGAAATTGCCCAGCACTACTTCGCGGTCCTGGATAAAGCTCCCTCCGCGGTGCGCGCGGAAGAACTCAAGAGGGCGCCGGAACTTCTCCGCAGCCTCGCGGGCGTGCAGACTCTGGAGTTGATGCACACCCTGGCGGAGTCATTGGTCCGGGAACTTCTGGACGAGACCCGCTTGCAGGGGCCATGCCACCTGGAAGTTGCGAACTGCCTGGCCGTCGTGGCACAGAATGCCGGGCACTTTGAAGATTTCGAATTTGTTCACAAGCTCGCCACGGACCTGAAACGCTCGCTGGCGCGACACCCAGATGAGCATTTGGACTGCTGTGGCAAGGCCCTTTCCGCGCTGCTCGCTCCCGAGGCCCTGGAACGACTCATCGAGTCCTATCTTCAGAAACGGGGCGACGCGGCCTGGGTACGAACCGCGACCTCCTTGTTGATGATGATTGGCCCCCTGGGCGCGGAGGCGGCTTTTCGGCGCCTGGATGAGGAACCTGCGGCTTCCAAGCGCTTGCCACTGATTCGCTTGATTCGCAACCTTGGAACGGCCGCCACCGAGGCGGCGCGGAAGAGGCTTGCTGATGAGCACTGGTACGTGGTGCGGAATGCCTGCCAAATCCTGGGTGACCTGGCTGACTCGGAGCTTCCCGCGCAACTACGCGGAGCGGTCCGCCATCCGGAGCCCACAGTGCAGTGGGCCGCGATCACGGCCCTCCTGAAGAGCAATGCCGGAGGACGCGGGGAAGTCTTGGCACAAGCGTTGCCCTACTTGGACGCCGGCGTGCTCGAGATGGCGCTCGACGAACTGACGATTCTGAAAGATCCGGCGAGCGTCGACCATTTAGAGGCACTTGTCTTTCTGAAAAGGGATTTCAAGGCAGGGGTGCTGGAGAAGGCCGCTAAAGCCCTCGCCGCAGTCCCTTCGGAAGGCGCTGCCGAGGCACTCTACAAGATTGTAGCGGATGCGGGGCAAACCCTCCCGGTTCGCAGAGCCGCCTTGGATGGTTTGTACAACCATCCTTCCGCCGCAGCCGTGCGGTTGGTGGCACGGCTCGCCGACCTCTCCCCTGGCGATCCTCTGGCGGCCGATTTGACGAAAGGAACGGAGGACTCACCCGACTGAGAACCAGCTGGATTTCCCCGCTGAGTTCAGCCGCGACCACCAGCACGGCGAGCCATCGGCCATCAGCCCTTGAGGGCTATGGACTGGCGGCGCATCAGGGACACTAGAGGCGCAGCGACGATGAGCTTTTCGCGTCGAAAGCCTCGTTCTCGAAGTCGGGCCGGCGTGCTGGCAGGAATCCTGGCGGCGATGGGGTTGGCGGTTCTCGGGGCGTTGCTAATGCAGGGCGCCGGTCAGGCCCCCCAGCAGCAAGAGGTCACTCCTCAAGAGAAACCACCCACTTTCAAGTTGCAGGTCCAGCGCAACCTGGTGCTGGTACGCGCGGTAGTCCGGGACGACAAGGGCCGCGCGGTGGGCGGACTTCGCAAGGAAGACTTCAAGCTGTTGGATAACGGCAAGGTTCAAGCTATCACCCATTTCTCGGCCGAGACTCCAGCGACGCCTCCTGCGCGGGAAGTCAAGCCGGCGCCGCCAAAAACCGAGCCGGAATCTGCCGCGCCCCCGGCACCCTCTGCGATTACCCGCTGGCGATATCTCGGGTTATTCTTCGACGATTCGTTTTTGCCCTTCGAGCACCTTGCGCGTGCCCGGAACGCGGCTGACCGATTCTTGGCGACGGCCTTGACGCCCAGCGACCGCGCCGGTGTTTTCACCTCGTCGGGACGGACCACGCTCGATTTCACCGGCGACCGCGCGAAACTGCATGAAGCCCTCTTCAAACTCCGTCCAGTCAACCCGGGGGACAGCTTCCCCCCGGGCCAGTATCCCTTCCTGCTCGGCAACCCGAGGGGCGACCACATCCCGTCCCAGACTGAATACCTGGCGCTTCTCAGACTCCAGAACATGGAACAATTGGTTCGCCGCATGGGCACACTGCCGGGCCAGCGCAATCTCATCATGATTTCAGATGGCTTCGGCATCAGTCCATGGGAACTGAAGTGGCCATCTCTGGCGGGCGAGATGGTGGACCGAGCGCTCCGCTCCAACGTGATCATCAGCTCGCTGGACCCCAAGGGCCTGCCGATCTTGCTGCGTGAAACTGATGCCTCCTGGCCAGGCGCACCGGACGGGGGTCCCATGGTGGCCGCAATGCATATGGGGGACTCTTCCCGGGAATTCGGTGCCTCTTCCGAGATGGCCGAGTTGGCCAAAGACACGGGAGGTGAGTTCTTCCACCACGACAACGATCTCGAAGCAGGATTCGCCAAGGTGGCGGCCACACCGGAGGTCTATTACAGCTTGGCGTTCTCGGCACAGAACCTCAAGTACGATGGCAGCTTCCACAGTCTGAAAGTGGAGCTGGTCCACAATGCGGGGCTGAGCGTCGTGGCCCGGCGGGGTTATTTCGAGCCCAGGAGACTCCCGGGCGCCGAAGGTCAAGTCAATGAAGAAATCCAAGAGGTAAGTTTCACGCTGGATGAGCTGAAGGAACTGCCCGTGGACGTGCACACCCAATACTCCCAGAGCGCGAACGGTGAGGCGCAGCTCTCGGTGCATGCCCACCTGGACATCCGCACGCTCCGCTTCCGCAGAGAGCAGGACCGAAACGCGAATGAAGTGATGTTTGTGACCGTCCTGTTCGACCGCGACGGGAAATACGCCGACGGCAAATGGCAGCGAGTGACTTTGCGTCTGAGCGACTCCACGCAGGAGAAGCTGCTGGCGTCCGGCATCAACCGGGAAACCTCTTTTGCCGTCAAGCCGGGAACGTACCTGATTCGCGAGGTGGTGCAAGACTCCGAGGAAGGACACCTGGCCGCCGTGAACTCGATTGTGGAGATTCCGTTCTGACTGCACACTCGGGCGGTTGGTGCAAAGGGGCGGCTTTGCGTGCCGCGAAGCGCTCGACCGCCGGCAGCCGACGGAGTTGTCCTGCAACTCCGCGGCTCGATCTTGGGCAACGACAGGCCGTAGCCTTCAAGGACCTGCCTACCATTAGGATCGGCGGACCTTCGGCTGGGGCGGGTGCTGTGTGGAATCGTCTGTCTCCCCATTAGAGGAGTGGGCCAGGGCGGCTTAGGAGGCCGCATGTCGCAACTTCGGCCGCTCGGCAGACTGGCATTCTCGGCTCTTGTCTTTGTGACGCTCGCCCGTATCTCTCCCGACACCGTGCATGCACAGGACGAGGGATCCCAGCCTCCGCCCACTCCGCAAGAGGCTCAGCTCCACCACGACGCGCCAACCGTGATGGATTGGACTCCTGAACAGATTCGCGCCCGCCCCGAACTCCAGCATCTCCAAATGGCGGAAGACCAAGCGGAACTTCCGGCGATTCTGCAAGAGGTGGGCAAGCGCGTGGCGAGGTTTTTCGATGATTTCCCCAATACGACTTGTACGGAAGAGGTCTTGTCGGAGCTTTGCTGGGCCGCCGGCCGCGAATGCGGTGTGACCTTCGAGGGCAAGTTCCGTTATCTGCTGTTGGCGCGCCAGGCAGAAGGCGGGCAGATCATGACTGAGTACCGCACCGACGCGAAAGGGCGTCCTATTGATTATCGCCGCCTGCAGCCTGGGCAGATCCTCACTTCCGGCTTCGTCGGTGCGAGCTTGCAGCACTTCGATCCGCAAATTCAAAAGGCCTCCCGGTTCCGTTATTTCGGGCGGCAATCGGTCAACCGAAAGGAGGCAGAGGTGGTAGGCTTCGCGGAAATCCCAGGGAAATACCCCCACCCAATCGACTTTAGGCAGGAAAATGGAGTGGTGCTGTTGTTTGTTCAGGGGCTGGCGTGGATTGACGCGACCACCTATCAGATTCTGCGTTTCCAAACCCACCTGCTGGCCCCGCGGCCCGACGTGGGCCTGGAAAGGCTGGAGACCCGGATTGAATTCCACGCCATCCGGCTTCCCGAAACGTCCAACGCGTTCTGGCTGCCCACCAAAGTCGTAGTGGAGGCGTGGCTCAATCACCAACACTTTCGGAACACACATCGGTACTCGGACTTCAAACTGTTTCGCGTGGAGAGCCGGATCGGTCCGGTAGTGGAAAAGTGAGGCGAGGAGTGAGAAACACGCTCCGCGCATCTGAGGGTAGCATGGGGGATACCAACGCGGAGTCATTCTGTGGCCAGGCGGGTGACAACCCGGCAAATCGGAAAGCCGCAGTATTTAAGCCCGCCGGCGCAACCCCGGTGGGGTTGCCATTGAATAGCCGTGGGCAAGGGAACGGTTCTTGTGCCCGCCGCCCACGAATCACGTCGCCATGGATCTCACCGACCCTGAAGGGGTCAAACTGTTCGGCCGCTGCAGGACCGATAGGTTTTCTCCTCCTCATTCTCGCGATGGCGCCGGTTTTGGCGCAGCCCCCTGAGGAGGCCGGCCCGCAAGTCGGCCAAGCCGGGGCTTGCCCCGGCCCTTCAAAACCTTTCGCCCAGACTGCTGTGGATTCCCGCTCCTCCGCCTCCGCGGAGGACAAGCTTCGCGGGAATGACGAGGGGCCCAACCCGCGAGGCGTCATCCGCATCACGGTCAACCTGGTGCAGGTTGATGCGGTAGTTACTGATTCGAAGGGCCACCAGGTTACGAATCTCCGGCCCGAGGACTTCGAGGTCCTCGAAGACGGCCGCCCGCAGACCATCACGAACTTCTCATATATTTCCGTAGCCACCCCGGTCGGTCGGGAGACTCACGCCCAGCCTCCGGCGGTGCCGGCCGGCGTGCCCAGCGTTCCGCCGGTACGGCTGCGGCCTGAGCAGGTCCGCCGCACCATCGCTATCGTGGTGGACGATCTCGGCCTCTCGTTTGAGAGCACGGTCTACGTTCGCCAAGCTCTGAAGAAGTTCGTGG
>JBEKAK010000115.1:0-15065 GCA_050018275.1 Terriglobia bacterium
GCAATCGCTTCCGTGCCGCGCGCGTCAAGCTCTGCCGACAATGGCTGGCGAACGCGCCCTTGCCGCCAGCCCCCGCTCAAGTTCCCCGCGCCGACGCCGCCCTCTGGCATTGTCCCCACTGTGGCACCGCGAGGATCGTCCTCCAGCGATTCGCCAGCGAAGAATCGCTTTCAGGGTGCAGTTACTTTGATTCTTCCTAGAACTGCGCGCCAAACCGAGCCCCCGACGACGTGCACGCCGCACGCCAGCGCCTGGGTGTGCCCGCGCTTCATCCACCCTTACTTCTGGAGGTTCACGCCAACCCTCACCCCCAACCCTCAGCACCTCCGGAGAGCACCCCTTGCTTGCTTTTCCACCTACTCAGCCTCTTTCCACATCCTGCCAGCGCCAAACTCAAAAGCCAAAACGGCATTCATTCTCCATACCTGCTGCCCGTAAGCGCCAGCGCCTTCCTTCTAGTCTCCTTATCGAAAACGCCTCGGCCCGTCATCATGCTGCCTGCCCCAAAAGCCACGTGCTTGGGCCGAGGCATTCCCGATCAAGGCTAGCGACTTTACGGGCAAGTGACCGCCGACGTCAGAGGGGGGGCAGAAGAAATCTCCGCCAAGGCCCCGTTCAACGAGCGTAGGGTGTCGGAACCATGGCGACTTCGGTGCCAGCCAATTGCTTGGCGCCCGAGTCGGCTGGTCCGCAGGACGAGTATTCAGAGCAAGCCTAATCCTCGCATTTGCCTGGGCTTGCACAGATACACACCCTCTTGTTGTTAAACAGGTAATCAACGGGGCCGATATAGGATTCGGGGAGGATTGGAAGCCACTGCCATGGAACGTGACTATTGCTATGCGTCTAAACCAGAATTTCCGTTTTCACTTTCCGGCAGATCCTACTAAGGGCGAAGCCCAGTTCACGGGCCTGGGCTTCGCCCCGCATCGAGGATGGCGAGCCGGTCGCGGCGTCACGGGTCTGTGATGAACGCCTGCGGCGCCCTTGACCCCGCTCCCGGCTCGCAAAAGGCGTGGTGCCTCTTGACAGCGCCGACGCCGTTATAGATGGAAATGTGGGTCCAAACCTCTTCGAGTTCAGGTGGACTTCAAGGTTAATGCTCGTAGACATTCAGGAGTTGTGAGCTCGTTGCCCGAACCCGCTCCTCAATAACATGAACAAACCGCTTCAGGAGTTCGTAACCCAAGTCATGGTCGGTTTCGGCTTTCTCACGTATGCATTTCCCATCCAAGGAAATGGCACGTGTGGTCTCGAGCGCGCGCGCCGTAAACTTCCAATGGTAGGGGGGAGAGAGCCATGACCAACCCAGTACGTCACCTTCCCCAAGGGTCAGAATGGTAAGGGGACCACGTCGGTCAGCAAATAGCTGCAAGGCCACCTGCCCGGTACGAATAAGATAAAACTCGTTGGCATTTTCGCCCTCACGGAAGATCACGTCTGCGCTTTCGAAGCGTACGTTGCGGGCACACTCGACGAGGATTTGGAGATGGCGCTGTTCCATGCCACTGAAAAGAGGATGCTCAGCCAGAATGGGTTCAAGTGTTTCCATGGTGATCCTCACTGTCCAAGTTTTTCGCTAGCTTTCAAGTTCTCCCCATTGTATGTTCTTGTTCCCTAATACCCGCAATAGCCACTTTCTCCGCAGGACTTCCCAGAGCAGATTCCAGGCGGTGTCACAGATGGATACTTTGTGTGGTGGGGAGTCCGGGAGCGGAGGGATGCCGCGGCCGTCGCACGCGTCGTAGATGCGGAATACCATCTCGCTCATATTAACAGTGCTCTCACCGTTAGTCTCCGAGGTATCGAGCAACGCCTGCGCGCCCTTGTTGACAAAGACCACGATCCTCGTGGCTTTATTTGCACAGCGACAATCAGATTGGTGGGGGTGACGAGGCCGGCCTCGTCGGCCTCATAGTAGTGAACTGCCGCCTCGCGGTGCCTCGACCATAACCATTCGAACCTTGTCGTGGCATTTGCAAGGTTTCGAATGTTGGGACCCAAAATCTCCGGGTTTCTAGCGATCGTGAGGAACCGCTCGGTCGCGTAAGTCATCTCTACGGTCCTCGCCAGGTTTTTTCGACAGTCTGTGACGTATCGACTTTCCTCCCTGGATTGCGCTAAGCCACTCGGAAAGCAGAGGCGCAAAGGACGTCCTTCCAGTGCAGAGATATTGTAACGCATTTCTCACTCCAAATTTGCAGGGGGAGAGTATATCCCTTAGGTAATTCAATCTGCAGATGCAGCTTGACGACACCGCTTGTCAAGAGATACATTCTGCGTGTCGGATGGCTCCGGGGTGAGACGTGCTTCTTCGGGGCCTCTGACGGGGAGAACGAAAATGGCTCCCCACGAACTGATTGCGCTCGAGGCTTGTTCCATCGGCATCCGAGCCGAATTGAACGCCTCAGAAGTCAACTCGGATCACGCCAGCAGGGTTCTTAAACATTGCCTCCAACAGAAAAGCGAGCTCCCTGCTAAGGAGAAACTACGGCAGAAACGCCTCCTCGAGGAAGTGTACAGGAAGCACTCCCCTGATGTTCCGCCAGCTGTCCCATTTTGTCAGCTCCCTAAAGAGATTCCGTGCAAAGCAGATCCTAAGCGAGCCTCCGTTAACACAGTTTTCTCCTGCGCAATTGAGGCGCGTGATAGCAGAGGCACGCGACTCAGAGAGAATGCAATTCTCACTTTGCAGGATTGATTATGTGGAGTGAATTCTGCCACGTCCCGTCCGCACCACGAGCGGCGCCGGCGGTGGAGAAATATACTTTTCTAGCGAATGCCGCTCGACCGCGGCAAGCTCGCTCGCATGCAAGGTTGGCGGTCGAAAACCAGTCTCACAAGGGAGGAAAGGTCATGGAAAACGAAGTCTTGAGTATCGTAGACAGACGCACCGAGAAGACCTATGAAATCCCGATTTCTAAGGGAACCATCCGAGCCATGGACTTGCGGAAGATCAAAACTGGTCCCGACGATTTTGGGTTAATGACTTATGATCCGGCTTTCATGAACACCGCGTCATGCCAGAGCGCGATCACCTTCATCGACGGCGATAAGGGTATCCTGCGGTATCGGGGCTACCCCATCGACCAGTTGGCCGAGAAGTGCAGCTTTCTCGAGGTTGCCTATCTGGTGCTAAACGGTGAACTGCCCACCGCGGCGGAATTGAAAGATTTTGTCACCAACATCACTCTCCATACCATGCTGCACGAAAACACCAAGAAATTTCTGGAGGGTTTTCGTCACGATGCGCATCCCATGGGCATGTTCATCAGCACCGTGGCGGCACTCTCCACGATTTACCCGGAAGCCCGCAATGTGCACGACCCGGAGGTACGCAAGCTCCAGACCTATCGCCTGATTGGTAAGGTCCCCACGATCGCCGCCTATACGTACCGCCACAGCCTCGGTTACCCGTACGTTTATCCGGACAACGACCTCAGCTACACCGAGAATTTCATGAACATGCTGTGGAAGATGGTCGAGCCCAAGTACCAGGCCAATAAAGTCCTGGCGCGCGCCCTCGACGTCCTCTTCATCCTGCACGCGGACCACGAACAAAACTGCAGCGCCAATGCCATGCGGGCAGTGGGCAGCTCGCAGGCGGACCCGTTTGTGGCGACGGCCGCCGCGGCCGCGGCGCTCTCCGGCCCGCTGCACGGAGGCGCCAATGAAGAAGTCCTGAAGATGCTCGACGAGATCGGCTCGAAGGAGAACATCCCCGCCTACATCGAGCGCGTCAAAGCCGGGCAGGTCAAGCTGATGGGCTTCGGTCACCGGATCTACAAGAATTACGACCCCCGCGCCCGGATCATCAAGTGGGCGGCCGATCAAGTCTTTGAGGTCACCGGCAGGAACCGGAGGCTCGACATCGCCCTGGAACTCGAGCGGATCGCGCTGCAAGACGAGTACTTCATCAAGCGCAGGCTCTACCCCAACGTCGATTTTTACTCGGGCATCATCTACCAGGCGATGGGGTTCAAACCGGAAATCTTTACGGTGCTGTTCGCCATTCCGCGCACGGCGGGATGGCTGGCGCAATGGCAGGAAATGCTATGCGACTCCGAGCAGAAGATCGCGCGGCCGCGACAGATCTTTACCGGTCACGACGCGCGAGACTTCGTCCCGATAGAAAAGCGCGGGGTCAAAGGGTTTCCTGCGGCCGCATAGGATGCACTTCCATTCTGGCCTGACGAGCCCCTCCGCGGGATTGTCCGCGGGGGGCGCAGGCCTGTGAGCAATGCTCCTTGCCTTGCTCAGGCCGGCAAGGAGGTCCGTTCCTGGAGGTGAGCATGGAATCATACAACGACAATCCCATTCCCGCGGATGGACAAGCCATTCAAGTTCAGGACGGCAAGTTCCACGTTCCTGACAACCCGATCCTTCCCTTCATCGAGGGCGATGGTACAGGGCCCGACATCTGGAGGGCCGCACGCATCGTCTTCGACGCGGCCATCAAGCAGGCTTACGGGGGTCGGCGCCGTGTGGCATGGTACGAAGTCTTCGCGGGCGAGAAAGCCCACAATCGGTTCGACAACTGGCTACCGCAGGGAACCTTGGAGGCGATCCAGAAGTTCCATGTCGCGATCAAAGGACCGCTAACGACACCCGTGGGCGGCGGTATCCGAAGCTTGAATGTCACCTTGCGGCAACTGCTCGATCTCTACGTTTGCATGCGCCCCGTGCGTTACTATGCCGGTGTTCCTTCGCCCATGCAGCACCCGGAACGGCTCAACGTGGTCATCTTTCGCGAAAACACCGAGGACGTTTACGCCGGCATCGAGTGGCGACAGGGGACACCCGAAGCCAGGAAGGTTATCGATTTTCTGAACCAGGAAATGGGAAAGAAGATTCGCGCCGATTCCGGGATCGGGATCAAACCAATGAGTGTCACAGGCTCCAAGCGCCTGATCCGGCGCGCCATTCAACATGCGCTCGAAAATGGGCGTCGCAGTGTGACGCTCGTCCACAAGGGGAACATTATGAAGTTTACGGAGGGCGCCTTCCGCGATTGGGGATATGAGGTAGTGAAGGAGGAGTTCTCCGGTACTTGTGTAACGGAAACAGAGGTGGGCACGGAGGTTCCGCCAGGCAAGGTTCTGATCAAAGACCGCATCGCCGACTCCATGTTCCAGCAGCTACTTCTGCGACCCGACGAATATGATGTGATTGCCACGCCGAACCTCAATGGTGATTACCTGTCTGACGCCTGCGCCGCACAGGTGGGTGGATTGGGGATGGCACCCAGCGCCAATATTGGCGACGAGTACGCCATCTTCGAGGCAACCCACGGGACCGCCCCCAAATACGCTGGGCAGGATGTGGTGAATCCCTCGAGCGTCATTCTCTGTGGCTCGATGATGTTCCATTACTTGGGCTGGGAGGAGGTCTCGCAACTTATCGGAGCGGGTATCAGCGAGACCATACGCCAAAAGTGTGTCACCTATGACTTGCATCGTTTGATGGAAGGGGCGGTCAAGGTGAAAACCAGTGAGTTTGCTGCCGCCATCGTCGGTAATATGGCGCTATCCGCGGCGGCTTGAGGAGGCTGCGATGAGGAAAAAGGTTACAGTTGTGGGAGCAGGAAACGTGGGCGCTAGCTGCGCTCTCCGCCTGGCTGACCAAGGGTTGGCAGACGTCGTGGTTGTCGATGTTCTCGAGGGTATCCCGCAAGGCAAGGCGTTGGACATCTTGCAGGCCGGACCCGTCACGGGCGTCGACGTCCAAATTACTGGTAGCAATGACTACGAGCGAACGGCCAACTCCGACATTGTCGTGCTGACGGCCGGCTTCCCGCGTAAGCCCGGGATGAGCCGGGACGATCTGCTCTGGGCCAACTATGACGTCGTTAAGAGCACCGTTGAGAAAGCCATCAAGCATTCCCCTAACTCCATCTTGATCGTGGTCACGAATCCCCTCGATGCCATGTGTCACGTGGCGTACCGGGTCAGTGGCTTTCCCAAGAACCGGGTGATAGGAATGGCCGGCATCCTGGACACGGCTCGCTTCCGCACCTTTGTCGCTCAGAAGCTGGATGTATCCATAAAAGACGTCATGGCTTTTGTCTTGGGTGGCCATGGCGACACCATGGTGCCTTTGGTGCGGTATACGAGCGTGGCCGGTATACCCCTTACGGACTTGCTGGACGCTGAGACGATTCAAAGCCTCGTAAAACGCACGCGAGATGGGGGCGCCGAGATCGTCAAGTATCTGAAGTCCGGCAGCGCGTACTACGCTCCCTCGGCGGCCGCAGTCGAAATGGTTGATTCGATTCTCAATGACCGAAAGCGGGTGCTCCCCTGCTCCGCCTTCCTGGAAGGCGAGTACGGGATCCACAACCTCTTCGTCGGGGTGCCCGTGAAGCTCGGAGCAGGAGGAATCGAGAAAATCTTCGAAGCCAAGCTTACCGAGGAAGAGAGTGCGGCTCTGCAGAAGAGCGCTGCCGCTGTCAAAGAGCTTGTCAACGTAATAGCATCCAAGCTGGACCAACCAGCCGCCGCAGCCTAGGTGACTGAACAGTTCAGGCTCGGTGGCGTTCTAACCTCTCCGCCGGGGCGGGGTCGAGGGTTGAGGAAAGTCTGCGGCACGCGCGGCACCTCTGCCGGCCCCCCCCCAGGATTTGATGACCCTTGATGGCCCGACACCGTTGGGGACGGAGTTTAATTCGGTCCGCAAGGGGCGAAAATGTTTTCTCCCGAGGTGGCCGCTTTTGACGACTGAGACGCCTACCCGTAAATTCCGGGGCCGAGTGTACATCGACTGGGATCGCTGCAAGGGCTGCGGCTTCTGCGTCGAGTTCTGTCCGCCCAAGGTCCTATCCCTCAGCAGCTCGTACAACGATCACGGCTATCACCCGCCCCAACTCATCCGTGAGTCGGGTTGCACGGGCTGTGACCTTTGCGGGCTGTACTGTCCCGACTTTGCTATTTATGGGGTGCGCGAGCCCCTTGGGATCGGGTTCACCGCGGGAGGAGCCCCAGAAACACCCTCCGCAAGCCGTGCCCTCATCGAAAAGGGAAGATCGAATGTCGTTGAAGAAACAAGGGGGCCGCAGTGACCGCTAACCCCAAGGCGGTCCTGGCCGGCACGCACTTCCTGGACGGCGATTGTGCCTGCTGCGAAGGGGCGCTCGCCGCGGGCGCCAATTTCGCCGCGGGTTATCCCATAACCCCCTCGACGGAGGTTGTCGAGCACTTCGCCTCGCGCATCCCGACCGTCGGCGGCGTCTTCCTCCAGATGGAAGATGAGCTGGCCTCCTCGATTGCCATCTTGGGCGCGACGTGGGGTGGCGCCAAGGCCTTCACGGTTACCTCCGGCCCCGGCTTCTCCTTGATGATGGAGCACATCGGCTACGCGGCCATGACCGAGACTCCCAGTGTTTTTGTTGACGTGCAGCGCGGCGGGCCCTCCACGGGTTTGCCCACACAGCCCGGCCAAGGGGACATGCTGCAGGCACGTTGGGGGTCGCACGGCGATTATGAAATCATTGCGCTCTGCCCCAACTCGCCGCAGGAGTGTTTTGACCTCATGATCGATGCCTTCAATTTTGCCGAGCAATACCGCACGCCGGTGCTCTTCATGATGGATGAGTGCGTGGGTCACATGACCGAGAAGGTGGTGATCCCGGCCGCCGAGGAGATCAAGCTCTTCCCTCGGCGCTACACTTCACTGCCACCCTCCGAATATCAACCTTTTCAGCCCCTGCCGGACGGCATCCCCGAGATGGTGAAAGCAGGCGAAGGCTATCGCATCCACGTAACCGGCTTGACGCACGACGAACGTGGCTACCCCGCCATGGACTGGCGAGCCCAGGGGAAGCTGGTCCGTCGGCTGGTGGATAAAATTCGCAAGCATGCTAATGAGATCGTGCGCTTTAAGGAGCAACTAATCGCCGACGCGGAGGTGGTGCTGGTGGCTTACGGGATCACCGCGCGGATTGCCATGCGAGCGGTGCAACTGGCGCGCGAAGAAGGAATTCGCGCCGGTCTGCTGCGGCCGATTGTCGTGTGGCCCTTCCCGGAGAAGCGCATCGGCGAGCTGGCAGAAAAAGTGAAAGCCTTTGTGGTGGTTGAGATGAACTACGGTCAGGTCGTGTACGAAGTGGAACGGTGTACGGCCGGACGCTGCCGGACGCTGCTCGTGCCGCACGGCGGTGGGACAGTTCATGACCCCGAAGAAATCCTGAAAGCGATCCGGGAGGCAGCTTGATGGCTGAAGTAATCACGGCGGAACGACCCGTTAATCCCGTCGAGCCCTTCCTGCGGGGCGACCGCATGCCGCACATCTGGTGTCCGGGGTGCGGCATCGGCACCACCGTGAACTGCTTCGCCAGGGCGCTGGTGGAATCGAAGCTCCCGCCTGACAAGGTTGCGGTCGTTTCGGGCATCGGTTGCACCGGCCGCGTGGCTGGCTATATGAAGCTCGATTCCTTCCACACCACGCATGGCCGGGCGATCCCCTTTGCCACGGGCCTGAAGCTGGCGAATCCCGGCTTGACCGTGGTCGTTTACAGTGGCGACGGCGACCTGATCGCCATCGGGGGAAACCACTTCATTCACGCTGCTCGCCGCAATGTTGACATCAAGGTTATCTGCGTGAATAATTTCATTTATGGCATGACGGGCGGCCAAGTGGGGCCCACCACGCCGGTAGGCGCGCTCGCCACGACGACACCCTATGGATGCTTCGAGCAGCCCTTCAATCTTCCCTTCCTCGCCGAGTCGTCGGGGGCTGTGTATGTGGCTCGCTGGACGGCTTTCCACGTCCGCCACATTGCGCATTCCATGGTCCAGGCCTTCAACAAGAAGGGCTTCGCGTTCATCGAGATACTCTCCCCCTGCCCCACGCTCTACCAGCGCCGCAACAAGATGGGTGACGGGCTTGACACCATGCGGTTCTACAAGCAACGCAGCGTCATCAAGAACGGCGCGAGCACGCGCGAAGTCGATATCAATCTGCAGGGCGACATCATCGTCGGTAAGTTCGTGGATATCGAGCGGCCGACCTTGCAGCAAGCCATGGAACAACAGTTCCGGCAGACACTCAAAGACCGCTACGCCGGCTGGGGAGGAACCTGATGGCGGCCACAGAAATCCGCATCGCGGGATTCGGCGGGCAGGGCGTAATCCTGGCGGGCATGGTGATTGGCAAGGCCGCGGCGATTCACGACGGTAAGTTCGTGACTTTAACGCAGAGCTTCGGCCCGGAAGCGCGCGGCAGCGCCTGCAGCGTGCAGTTGCTCGTTTCGACCGAACCCATCCTCTACCCCTACCTGACGCAGCCCGACATCCTGGTGGTGATGTCGCAGGAGGCCAGCACGCGCTTCGGCGCGCACCTTAAGCCGGCGGGAATGCTCCTCTACGAGCAAGATCTGATTCAACTGGATAATACTATTCACGGCATACGCCACTGTGGAATCCCGGCGACGCGTTTCGCGGAAGAGTTGGGCCGCAAGCTGGTGCTCAACATGGTGATGGTCGGCTTTGTCACCGCGCTGACGGGACTCGCCACACCCCAGGCGGTGCGCAAAGCGATTGGCGATTCCGTGCCCAGAGGAACCGAACAGTTGAACCTCGCCGCCTTCGAAAAAGGCCTCGCATTCGGCCAGGGCCTGCTCTGCGCTCCGCGCGCTGCGTGATCCAAGCATAATTGCAGCCGGCTGCCTCCAAGCCTCCTGGAACCCAAGTTCGCTGGTGATGTTAGCTCCGGAGGAGCTTCAGCCCAGGGCTTTCGTCCTGGGCTACTTTCTTGCGCCTCTGACGGGGCTGTCGAGCGGACGCCCGAAACCGGAAGACCTTATCAACGAACTTCTGTCATGCGGCCCAATTACCGCCGGACGTAATTGAGAAGCCCGCCCGCCAGCAGGATCTGGCGCTGGCGCTCGCTCAGGTTGTGCTTGGCTCGAAACTCGTAGCCCTGCGTGACGTTCTTCACTGTGAGGAATTCACCGGACGCAAGCGCCTGCTGCATGCCGTTGATTTCCAGCTGGTCGCCCTGGTCCACGCGATCGTAGTCCGCCTCATTCTCGAACACCAAGGGGAGGATCCCGAAATTAATCAGGTTCGCGCAATGGATGCGTGCGAAGGATTTTGCGATGACGGCCTGCACGCCCAGGTACATGGGCGCGAGCGCGGCATGCTCGCGGCTGGAACCCTGTCCGTAATTGCAGCCGCCCACGACGAAGCCTCCGCCCGCTTCCTTGGCCCTTTTCACGAAAGCCGGATCGATCGGCGCAAACACGTGCTCCGCAATGGCCGGGATATTCGACCGCAGCGGCAAGATCTTGGCGCCCGCCGGCATGATGGCGTCGGTCGAGATGTTGTCGCCTACCTTGATGAGCAGCCGGTATTCCACGCGGTCGGCAAGCGGCTTGGCGATGGGCAGCGGCTTGATATTGGGCCCACGGAGGATTTCGATGGTCTCAGGCCGCGGCGCAGGCGCCAGGACCATGCGGTCATCCAGGATGTAGTGCTCGGGCCACGCGATCCGCGGATAGTCGCCCAGCTCGCGCGGGTCGGTGATTTCGCCGTTAACAGCACAAGCGACTGCGGTTTCGGGGCTCGCGAGATACACGCGATCGTTCGGGGTCCCACTGCGCCCCGGGAAATTGCGGTTGAAGGTGCGAATCGAAACGCCGCCCGTGGGAGGAGCCTGTCCCATGCCGATGCAGGGGCCGCAAGAGGATTCCAGGATGCGCGCTCCCGCGGAAATCATCTCGGTGAGCCCACCCGCGCGGCTGATCATTTCGAAGACCTGGCGGGAGCCCGGCGTCACCACCATGCTCACTTCGGGATGAACCGTCCTGCCGCGCAGGACGGCCGCCACCACCATGAGGTCATGGAAAGTGGAGTTCGTGCAGCTCCCCACCGCCACTTGCGCCACCTTCGTTCCCTGGATCGAATGCACCGGCACCACCTTATCCGGGCTCGAGGGCTGCGCGATGAGCGGTTCGAGCTTGTCGAGGTCGATCGCCACGTGCTCGTTATAGATAGCGCCGGCATCGGCGGCGAGCGGCCTCCAGGCGGCTTCCCTTCCCTGCGCGCGCAGGTATTCGCGCGTGCGCTCATCACTCGGGAAGATAGAAGTGGTTGCGCCCAGTTCCGCACCCATGTTGGTGATGGTGGCACGCTCCGGAACGCTCAACTGGGCCACGCCCTCGCCGAAATATTCAAAAATGCGGCCCACGCCGCCCTTCACGGTGAGCCGCCGCAGGATTTCCAGGATGATGTCCTTGGCGGTTACCCAGGGTGGCAGCTTGCCGCGCAGCTCAACGCCCACGAATTTGGGCACGACCAGGTAAAACGGGCCACCACCCATCGCTACGGCCACATCGAGTCCGCCCGCCCCGATCGCGAGCGCGCCTATTCCGCCGCTGGTCGGGGTGTGCGAATCCGAGCCCAGCAATGTCGCGCCCGGCTGTGAAAACCGCTCCAGATGCACCTGGTGGCAGATGCCATTGCCCGGCCGCGAGAAATGGATACCGTGCTTCGCCGCGATGGATTGCAGGAAGCGGTGGTCGTCAGCGTTCTCGAAGCCGCTCTGAAGCATGTTATGGTCCACGTAGCTGACCGAGAGCTTGGTCTTCACGCGCGGGATGCCCATGGCCTCAAATTGCAGATAGGCCATGGTCCCTGTGGCGTCTTGGGTGAGCGTCTGGTCAATGCGCAGCCCCACTTCTTCACCGGGGACCAGCCGCCCTTCGAGAAGATGCTCTTCCAGAATTTTCTGTGCAATGGTCTGAGGCATGGTGACCTCCGATTGACCGAGAGTAAGGCGTGTCGTAAAGGCGAGATGACTTACGGGAAGACGAGCCGCTAGAATCGAGGTACGTAACATAGCACCCTGAATCCAGCAATTCAAGCGAGCGAGCTTTGAACAGACCGCTGCACTTCAGGGAAATTCGGGACCGGCGCGGAATATTCTTAGACGGTCTTGGCCGGCGCGGCCGGGATGTTGGGAAGAGGCTTCGCTTGGCCCGGCCCTAGCAATTTCTGACACGGTTTTTTGCGGCAAACCAAGTGGAGATAGTCCAGCACCAACTGACGCTTGAGGTGCTGGATTGCCTTGGCGGGGTCAACACCCTTGGGACAGACGCGCGAACACTCACCGGCGTAATGGCAGCGGAAAGCCCCGTGCGCGGACCCAGCCTGAGCGTTGCGATCGCGCCGCCCGTCGTCACGGGTGTCCACGTTGTACCGCTGTGCTGCCGCCAGAGGCATGGGCCCCAAATAGCGCGCGTCAGTGGCCAAGGTGGGGCAGGCCGCCATGCAGCAGCCGCACTTGATGCAGTAACTGAATTGGAGATAGCGCTCGAGTTCCTCGGGAGACTGGTAGAACTCCCCTTGCGGGTCGTTGATTTCCGCTTCATCCGCTCGCACGATGTAAGGCTTGAGCGAACGATGTTTCTCAAACATCGTCAGAAGGTCGGGGACGAGGTCACGAATGACCTCAAAATTCGGCAAGGGGCTTACCGTGAGATCCCTCGTCGCGATATGCAGGATCTGGGTGTTGCAGGCCAACGTCGGGTGGCCGTTCAGGAGCATGCCGCACGACCCACAAACGCCCATGCGACACGAATAACGCCAAGCGAGCGATGCATCCAAGTTCTCCTTGATGTAGTGCAGGCCGTCCAGCACCGTCATGCCTTCGCGCACGGGGATTGTGTAAGTCTTCACGTACGGCCGGCGATCGCTCTCGGGGTTGTATCGCGTGACGTGGAAGTTGATGGTTCGTGTGGTTTTGCTGCTCTCCGGCATGGCTACCCCCTTATTCCGGCTCTGGCGATGGCATGGGCGGCGATGGCCGCCCAAGTCCCCAGGCCGAAGAGTCCCAGTCCCACAGCCAGTAGGACGAGAGTGACGGCCTTCTCGACCGCAGGCTTGAGCGTCAGCTCGAACAAGATAGTCCGCAGGCCATAAAGGCCGTGATAAAGCGCCACCGCGAGGAGGAGGATGTAAGTGACTGTGAAGAAGAACTGGCCATCACGAAACAGGCTGTTCGCTTTCGAGACCGCCTCATCGGCGGAAGGCGCGAACAGGTGAGTAATCTCACCCGTGTGCATGATGAGCATGTGGAGGCCGAGCAGGAACAAGATCACCACTCCCGCCACCATGTGCCAGGTCCAGTATTTCGTTTCGCGCATTTCCCCTCCTACTTTGCCAACCCTAGAAATTCATAGCCGCCCGCCGCGAGAAAAACCAAGGCCAGGATCATCATGACCACCAGCAGCGGCCGCTGCACATTCAGCGACGTCTTGTAGGGATAAACAGGCTCGATGGGCTTGCCGACGGCGAAACCGAGTTCCACCAGCACCAGGCGGACGCCGTTGAAGGCGTGGTAGGCGAAGGCCGCGAAGACCAGAAACTCTCCCACCTTGAAAATGGGCTGATGGAAGACTCCCCCTTCGACCCACAGATAGATGCCGCGAGCGCGCAGGCTCGTGACGACGATGTGCATCAGGAAGTAGAAAAGGATACCGAGGCCGGTGAGGCGATGGAGGATGTACGCGTAGCGCTCCACACCCCAACGCCCACCTCCCAGCCATCCCCACAGCCCGAGCCGATTATTGTGCCTTTTGATTTCGGCCATGCTTCACCCCAACGATCGTCGATTTTCGATTGACAATGTAAGAAGCTGCCAGTTATCAGCCGTCAGCAATCAGCCAAGAACAGAACTTCGATTTGTCCGTTGCCCAAAGCTGATCGCCGACCGCTGAGGACTTCCTCCCAATCGTCAATACTTCCTCTCCACTGGCTTCCAGGTGGTAATCGTCACGGGTTTGTATTCCAGCCGCGGCTTGCCGCCGGTGTAGTAAACCATAGAGTGCGCCAGGAATTCTTCATCGTCGCGTTTAGAGAAATCCGTGCGGGCATGACCCCCACGGGATTCCTCGCGAGCCAGGCCCGCAAAGAGCAGCACCTCAGCCAACTCCAGCATGTTTTCGGTCTCGAGCGTCTGAATCAGGTTGGAGTTGTAGATTCGGCTCTTGTCTTGCACGGTGATTTTCCGGAAGCGCTGTTTCAGTTCCGCAATCTTGTCCAGCCCCTGCTTCATGGACTCGCCGTCGCGATAAACACCCGCGTGCCGATCCATCAGGATGCGCAGCTCGCGGCGGATATGGGCTGGGTTCTCCGTTCCACTCTGTTGCAGCAGCCCACTGAAAATGCGTTTCTCTTCTTCCCGGGCCTGGTCTTCTGGCAGGGCAACCATCTCGGGCTCTTGCCTCAGGTACTTCGAGATCTCACCGCCCGTGATGCCGCCCCATACAAGGCATTCCGCGGTGGAGTTGCACCCGAGGCGGTTCGCGCCGTGCATGGAGTGGCAGGCCACCTCGCCAGCGGCCCAGATGTTTTCCACCTTGGTCCGGCCGTCGATGTCGGCCTCAATGCCGCCCATGGAGTAGTGAGCCACGGGCCGGATGGGGATCGGCTGCGTGATCGGATCGATCCCCAAGAACTTCATGCACACTTCCCGGATCAGGGGCAAGCGCTTGTTGATCCGCTCGGCCCCCAGGTGTGTCAAATCGAGGTTGATGTAATCAAGGCCATCGGGTCCCGGGAAGCCGCGTCCCTCGAGGATTTCCGTCATCTCCGAACGGGAGACGATGTCGCGCGGCGCGAGCTCCATCATCTTGGGCGCGTACCTCTCCATGAAACGCTCGCCCTGATTGTTGCGCAAGTAGCCGCCTTCCCCGCGGCAGCCCTCGGTCATCAGAATGCCCGAGGGCACCAACCCGGTGGGGTGAAACTGCAAGAACTCCGGGTCCTCCAAGGCCAGGCCGGCGCGATAGGCGATGGCCTGCCCGTCACCCGTGACGGTTTGCGAGTAGGTGGTGAACCCATAAAGGTTCCCCAAACCTCCCGAAGCAATCAGCAGAGCCTTGCCGCGCAAGACGTGAAACTCGCCCGTGGGAGCATCGAAAAGCGTCAGCGCAGCAAAGCGCCCCCCATCGAGGAGTATGGACGTGACGAAACACTCGTCGTAGCGCCGGAAGTTCGAGTATTTGACGAGGGTGTCGTAGAGGGCCTGCATCTCGAAAAAGCCGGTCTTGTCAGCCGCCATGCACG
>JBEKAK010000116.1:0-14928 GCA_050018275.1 Terriglobia bacterium
TACAACTTGATGCGGACGACGAAACTGGTGGGGGCGAAAGCGTGAACGCCCTCCCGAAGCGTTACGGTCTGATCCCGAAAGCCGCCAGAACCCACCGAATAAGGTGGGCGGGAGGGGTTCCGTACCGGCGCCCCTTTGGCTCCATCGCCGACTGGAGATGCGGATTGCTGTTAACTGCTATTTTTCAGCGACCTACTAGAGCAACTATTCAAAGCGAGACGGTCCGGCGTATACTGACGCCAACAAGATTGTGGAAATGGGAGTTTCGCCTGAAAGCCTTGAAGACTTTGGCTGCGCAGACATTGAAGGCAGGCTGATCAGGCGGGGGAGGTCCGCTTACGACCGCAGCACCCGTCCCACCAGGGGCTATGTGGATCTCCCAGGGGCAGTCAGTGCGCCGCTTGGTGTCTGGTCGAGCTAGATATGCAAATTCCTTCGGTGACGAGGGTTCAATGGAGCTGAGAAGAGACCCGATTACGCAGAGCTGGGTAATACAACAGACGACCGAGGTCAGCTGGGCAAAAAGCGGGGTTTGTCCTCTTTGCCCTGGGAACGAATTTCTGTGCCCGCCAAACCTTTATGTGTACCCGTACGGCGAGCGCAGTTGGCAGGTCCGAGTAATCCCCCACCGTAATGCCGTCTACCAAATTGAAGGGGACCCCGCGCGACAGGCTCAGGGTATCTACGACAAGATGCGCAACTTGGGGGCTCACGAGGTGGTTATCGAACATCCCGAGCATGCCTTACGGTACGCGCAGCTCAGTGATGATCACGCTGCCCAGACTCTCCGCGCCTATGTCGCGAGGATCACCGATTTGAAGAAGGACCTGCGATTCCGCTATGTGACTTTCTTCCGGAATGTGGGGAAAGAGGCAGGACAGGAGCTGGAGCATCCCCACTCCGAGATTACGGCGACCCCCTTCATTCCGCGACGGGTGGCCTACGAGTTGCGCGCGACGGAAAGGCATTACGAGACCAAAGAACGCTGCTTATTCTGCGATATCGTAAGGCAAGAATTAGATCAGCACGAAAGAGCAGTAGAGTGGAATGATCTCTTCCTGGCCTTCTGCCCTTTTGCGTCGCGGGTGCCTTATGAAACCTGGATCATGCCGATCTATCACCATTGCTCATTCGAGGAAGATGTTACCTCGCCGGATAAGCAGGTTCAGCTCGCGCGTTTGCTGAAATCTACTTTGCGCCGCTTGTCAACCGTGGCCAAAGCGTACCACCTTGTCCTCCACACTTCGCCCAATGTCAACGCCCGGCCACAACGACCCGGCGCGTGGCGAACCTTGGCCGAGGACTATCACTGGCACTTTGAGATTCTGCCGATCATTTCTGGAAAATCCAAATCCTACAGCTTCAAAGAAGTCTACTTTAACTCGTTGCCTCCACCCGAGGCTGCGGCGAAAGAGCTGCGCGACGTGGAAATCGCGGAGACATAGCCGAATACCTTCACACGCGGCGGAGTCCGGCCGGACTGGCTGTCCACAATCGAGAATCATTGGATTTCGGCGTAGTCGAGCCGTGCCCACCGCTCGCGTCCGCTTTGGGAAATTGACCGCAGGATCGCGCCGCCCAGGAGCTTCCGGCGGCGCGCTGGTCCCAAGCCCCGAAGATGCTGCGGGAACGCATAGACTGCTCTACGGAGCCGTGATTCCGCCGGCCTCGAGATTGAGGGAGCACTTAGCCAGCCATCGTTACGAGCGCCGTTGTCGGGTTCGATGGCCTTTGTGATATAAGATGGTAGCTACTCTTTGCGGGGGTGGCGGAACTGGTAGACGCAAGGGACTTAAAATCCCTTGTCCCTCACGGGACGTGCCGGTTCGATTCCGGCCCTCCGCACCAAGCTCTTCCGTTACTTCCAGGGACTACGAGCGGGACTCCCGCGCACACTTTGACAGAGCGAGTGGCCTTGCACTTTCTTGACGTTGGAGGAGAGTAAAGGAGCTGCGATGGAATGTCCCGTTGACCTGAAGCGATCCCCTGATCGTTGGTGGCTGATGGTGCTTTTGATGGCGAGCATGACCTTCTGTTACGCCCAACGCGGAGCCATGTCCGTGGCAGCGCCCCTCGCGATGAGAGAGCTAGGCTTGTCCCCGGCCACGGCCGGCATTCTTCTGTCCTCCTTCTTCTGGGTCTACGCTTTCATGCAACTTCCGGCTGGTTGGCTTGTCGACCGAATTGGTCCCAAGTGGTCTTACGTGTTCGGGTACCTCCTGGGATCGACGGCTTTCGGCCTCACCGGCCTTTTCAACACGCTGATTCCTCTGGTTGCGCTGCGCGTATTCTTAGGCGCCGGACAGGCGGTGATCTTTCCTGCCAGTGCACGTGCCGTGGCGGATTGCTTCGAGGACAAGGAGCGCGGCACGGTCACTGCCGCCTATTTGATGGGAGTTCGTGTAGGCCAGGCGTTGGTCGGATATCTAGCGGCCCATTTCCTGAAGGCTTACGGTTGGCGCAGTTTTTTCGTTGTGGGCGGTGCTGTCTCTCTCCTTTGGCTTTTCCCCTGGCTGGGTTTTTGGAGGAAATCGGAAAGAAGGGAGGTTGCTGCCGCACGGGCTCCCACAGGCACCGCGCAGAAAAGTCTTTCATTCAAGGGATCTATTGCTCTGCTTAAGCAGAAAAGCGTGCTCGGCATTTTTCTTGGCTTCTTTGCTTACGATTACGCATGGTTCGTTTATGTCGCCTGGCTTCCGGGTTACCTCGTGATGGAGCGTCACTTCAGCGTCGAGGAGATGGGGATCTATAGCTCAGCTCCGTATGTCGCCATGCTGGTGGTGATCCTGCTTTCAGGATTCCTGAGCGACCGACTGGTTGGCCGCGGCCTGTCCGAGACTCGAGTGCGCAAAGCCTTCATCATCTCGGGCTTGGCGATAGGCTGCCTGATCATTCCTGCCGGTTTGGTTGAAGACAAGCTGACCGCCGTCTGGCTTCTCACCATCTCACTGTGCGGGCTGGGCGTCGCCACGCCGAATACCTGGACCCTTACACAGGCTGTCTGCGCGAAAAAGATCGTGGGGACTGTCAGTGGCATTCAGAACTTCGGCGGCAACGTGGGAGGGATCATTGCGCCTCTCCTGACGGGATACATCGCCCACACCACCGGATCATTTGCCCTCGCCCTGATCATCACCGGAGCCATCCTCGCCGGGGGCATTCTGGCTTACGGATTCCTCATCCAAAACTCCTTGCCAGGGTCTCTAACGGGAGGGGGCACGGATGTGATTTCCTGACAGAGACAGGAACACACGGTTTTGGCGAAACACGCCGGATGCAGAATCTTCCTGCAGCGTGTCCGGAGACAGGAATTCCTGTGATCGCCCCGGACCTGTGCCCCCTAACACTCTGCCAATCCGACGCGCTCCTGACGTGCCCGTAGCGCCCGGTGCACAGAACGAGTCATGGCTACCCACTTTTCTGTTTTTTCCTGAGAGCCGGTAGCCACGGTCAATCGTCCTGTGATTGACCGTGGGCTTTTTCTCGTTCACGAACCCACGGTTAACTCCGACGGCGGATTAACCGTGGCTACCACTTGCAGCCCCGTGCTTACTTCGCTGGCGGCGTGTAGCTCAGGTCGGGCCGAGACACCGCAATCTCGCTCCGCACGCTGTGGACACTCTTATCGAAGAGTTTCAGAACGGACTCCGCCTCCTCGCGCCCATAGGCTTTCTCCAGTACCGCTCGAAGGGTCTGCTCGGGCGGCTCAAAGTCAGCCCAGTTCTTGTGCGGGAATGTGAACACGTAGGTCGGATGTTCTCCGCCGTTGAACAATTCATAGGTGTAGTAATTCACGGGATAGTTGCTTTTCTGAATAGCCTCCTGGACTTTGCGGAGCGCCATGAGAAAATCAGACTCTCCACCGATGTTCAGGTGATACTCCACGACCTCAAAGAGTGGAGCAGCGCCTTCCATGGGGCGACTCATCTCGGGGTGGTAAAGGTAATAGCCGCCGACCATCGACTCCACATACGGCGCGACGTTGGCGTAGTAATCGGCCATGTCGGCCTCGTCGAATTTGGCGTGGCTGTCGAAGTCCTTCCAGTGGTGGCCGAACGAGCCGTACCCGTACTGACCGACCCGCTGGCCGCTGGCAGTCTCCCATACATCGACTGCCCACGTATCCTTCTGCTGCCGATGCCACTCCATGTGGCGTTTGTTGGCTTGCTCGAACTGCTGACGCATGCCTGGTTTCAGTTTCACATGCCATACCCCCGCCACCGTTCCCGGCTTCTCCTGCGCTAGGAGCGGCAACGCCAGGAGCAACACAAATGCGAGAGTGAAGAGAAATTGTGTCCTCCGCATACGCGTACCTCCTTCCTGTGATTGAATTGGTGCTACGCTCGATAGCCAGAACCCGCGAAGTTCGTCAAACGCGATGGTTGCCGAGGGTTAAACCAGCTCCCGCAGGTCAAGCGGGCGCGAGACCAGTCTCGTTAGCCCGGAAAGTACGGCTCACCCGGGATTTCCATTTTGGGTTTCCGGGTAGCTGACAGTATACACCGAAGCACCATCCCAAGGGCGGGTCCAGCCTAGCTTTCGGTGCAGACCGTTCCTGGCGAACCCCAAAACAGCCCGCCCTGCCCTTCCCGCGAACCCCAAGACTCGGCATCCCCGCTCCAGCCCGGTTTCGAGTGCTAGGCCTTGTCGGCGGCGGCGAGAAAATCCCAAAGCCCAAACTTGACGCATTTCCAACCCATTCCTGGGACACTTTTCCTTCCTGCCTCCTCCGTCCCGCCAATCGGCGCTGAAGAGTGTGGGCGATGAAATCCTCCATTACCACGTGCGGCGGTGTGTGCCGGAATCCTTCTCGCGGCGCCTGCGGAAAAGCGAGCGTGAGCGCCTGAAGGAAATGGAGAGTATCTTTGCTCAGTACTGGAAAGAGCCGCCGCGTCAGACGTTTTTGTAGAGGTGTCCTTCGCGCCCTGAGCGCCTTGATAACCACGAGGAGAAGGAAGAATGATATGCTCTTCCCGAGAGAGGCAGGAGGCACGTTGGGTGGTTATGACGGACCTGGATGGAACGTTGTTGGACCAGGAGACCTACGGGTTCTTTGCTGCCAGTGAGGCGCTGGGCTTCCGGCAAGTTCACGAGAGCCCTGTTGTCTTCGAGCCAGGCGCGTGCCGAGATGGAACTAGTCCAAGTAGAGCCGCGGCTCCGACATCTTTTCATTAGCGAGAATGGCGGAGGCCTTAGATTCAGCACCGTGTGAGTTGAGTGCCCGTCCGGCGCCGAACTGGCGCCGGGTCGTGGCTGCATTCTCCGACATGCTGGGGCCACAACGGTGAGGCCATCGAGATCGATAACACCTGAGGATGGGCACGTGGACGAGGAGATTCTAAAAGGCCGCGTCAAGGAGAAGTTGAGCGCGCTGGGGGAAGTTGAAATCATTGTGGGAATCCCCAGTTACAACAACGCGCCCACCATCGGCCACGTGGTGCGAGCGGCGCAGGCGGGCCTGCTGAAACACTTCCCGGCGCGCAAAGCGCTGATCGTCAACTCGGACGGGGGTTCAACAGACGGAACCTTGGAGGCTGTCGAACAAGCCAAGCTGGATACACAGTCGATCCTGTCGGTGAGCCATCCGCTTTACCCGGTGCACCGCCTTACGACGCCCTACTACGGATTGCCCGGCAAGGGAAGCGCCCTCCGGACGCTGTTCCGCATCGCGGAATTGACTCAGGCTCGTGCGTTGGCTGTGGTGGGTGCGGATTTACGGAGCATCGCTCCAGAATGGTTTGAGCTGCTGCTGGGACCCGTCTTGGATCGAGAGTTTGACTATGTGGCTCCCTATTACAAACGCCACAAATTCGATGGGGCGATCACCAATAGCATTGTGTATCCGCTCACACGCGCGCTCTATGGCCGCCGGGTTCGCCAACCTATCGGCGGCGAATTCGGGATTTCGCGTCGCTTGGCGTCTCGCCTCCTCACTGAGGAGGGGTGGAATACAGACGTTGCCCGGTATGGGATTGATATTTGGATAACCACGACTGCCATCGCGGAGAACTACAAGGTCTGCCAATCCTATTTGGGCGCCAAGATCCACGACCCGACGGACCCGGGCTCCGACTTGAGCGGCATGCTCGTGCAGGTGGTCGGCTCCGTGTTTGGGCTCATGGAGACATACGACTTTGTGTGGCGGAATGTTCTGGGTTCACTGCCAGCGCCCTTGTTTGGGTTTCCCTTTGAGGTGGGCCTGGAACCCGTGCGGATCAACCTCGGGCGCATGCTCGCTTCTTACCAGCAGGCTGTCCGCGATCTCTTGCCTGTCTACCGGAGCATTATTTCTTCTCCTCAACTCGAGGGTCTGGAGGCGGCTGCGGCGCTCCCGGAAGGTGAATTCGCTCTCTCTGATGAACTATGGGTAGCCGTCATCTGTGACTTTGCTTTGGGGTACCACAGGCGGGTCATCGATCGCGAACATCTGGTGAGATCACTTACGCCGCTTTATTTGGGCTGGGTGGCTTCCTTTGCACGTCAAGCTGAGAATGAAACCGCCGCTCAGGTGGAAGAGCGGATCGAAAAACTCTGCCTGGTCTTTGAGCAATTAAAGCCTTACTTGATCAACCAGTGGCCGCTCCAGAGCGGAGAAAAGAGGTCAGCGTCATGAGAGCATTTTGGGAACGGGCCATCCTGGAGCCGCTACGCGACCTTGGCCAACAGGCCTTGGCAAGCCTTTCGAGCCTGATAGGAATGCTGGCCCTTATCCTGCTGGGCTTGATCCTGGGCTGGATTGCCAAGGAAATCATCTATCGCGTCTTGCGGGCTCTGCGTTTCGACCGGTTGTGCGATCGGCTCGGCGTGGGGCTGGTGGTGGAACGGACAGGCCTGGCACGGTCGAGTTCCTACTTGGCGGGCCAGATTGTGCAGGGCCTGATCATCCTGACCGCGCTCCTGGCGGGCCTGAACGCGCTCGGGACACCCCTAGCCCGAAACCTCGTGGACCGGTTCTTCCTCTACCTGCCCCACTTGCTGGCGGCGCTTCTGGTGCTGGTAGTTGGAGCGCTGGTCAGCCGATTTCTGGGCCGCAGCGTGCTCATTGCGGCGGTCAACGCACAGATGCCGTCCGCGCGGTTGCTTGCCGGGTTAACCAGGTTCTTCGTCATGGCACTCACCGTCGTCGCGGCACTCGACGAACTGGGAATCAGCCGCACGACGATTATCGTCACGTTCGCAATCTTGTTCGGGGGAGTAGTAGCCGCTGCCGCGATTGCGCTTGGTTTGGGCGCACGTGATCTCGCCCATGACCTGTTGCAGTCGCAATTCCGCCCGAAGGTGCGCTCGGAAGTTGAAGACCCGATGCGGCACCTTTAGCCCGTGAAGCAGGATGCCGCCCTGAAGGTGCTTGCATTCCGCGAGGTCGACCGGAAACTGCGCCAGGGAGGAACGGTCTGAGCCAGAAGGTTTCGGCACCGTGCTGGCGGGCGACGGGTTTCGGGAGAGGGAGTGTGAAATTGGATCGATGAGAATAAGCCTTCGCCTGATCATTTCGCTGATCCTGGGCGTTGCCCTAGTCGCCCTGCTTTTCGCCTATTTCCAGGTGAAGGCAGAGAAGCGTGCTCGAAGAGACGATCTGCAGCAGCGCGCGAAAGTGCTGGCCGATAGCCTGGCCCAGAGCGTCGAACCGCTGCTTCAAAAGCCTGCGCGAAAAGAGCTTCAGAATCTCGTGGATCGGTTTGCGAGCCGGGAGCACCTGGCTGGCGTGGTGGTTTACAACGAGAGTGAGCAGGCCATAGCCTTGACTGCCGGGTTGGTCGACCGCCTTGCCAAGCGGCCTGACGCGGTGGGGTGGGCAATCAGCCGGAACCAGAGCGTGGGCCAATTCTTTCTCCTGGGCCAAACGCCCATGCATGTCTTTGCTGTGCCCCTGAGCCAGGATGGCCTAGTGATGGGGGCGCTGGCCATTTTTCAGGACGCAAGTTATATCAATGCCCAGAGCGCCCGGCTCTGGCGCACCACCTTCCTCCGGGTCCTGGTCGAGACGCTCTTTATTGTGTTAGTCACGTTTCTTATCATTCGCTGGAGTTTCATCGGACCCATTGCCAAAACAGCGCATTGGATACGCGAACTCCGCGCGGGGAGGCCCGTCGAGAGTCGCAGCCTCCCTGCGGCGGGTTTGTTCAGGCCCTTGGCGCAGGAGGTGATGCGGCTCGCGAAGAGTCTGGAGATGGCGCGAGCGGCGGCCGAGGAGGAGGCGCGTCTGCGGGCCGCGGGGGAATCGTTCTGGACGCCTGAACGGCTGCGCGTTCATGTCCACACGACCCTGCGGGAGAGACGTCTGTTTGTGGTCTCCAACCGCGAGCCGTATATGCACCTGCGGCGAGGGAAGGGAGTGGAAGTGATCGTCCCGGCCAGCGGTCTGGTCACCGCGCTCGAACCCATTTTACGCGCCTGTGAAGGAACCTGGGTGGCCCACGGGTCGGGTGATGCGGACCGGGAAGCAGTGGATGAGCATGACCGTTTGCGCGTGCCTCCCGATGAGCCCCAATACACCCTGCGGCGGGTTTGGCTGACCAAGGAGGAAGAAGAGGGCTACTACTACGGTTTCGCCAACGAAGGTCTGTGGCCCCTTTGCCACATCGCCCATACGCGCCCGACGTTCCGGGCTTCGGACTGGGAATACTATCAACAGGCGAACCGTAAGTTCGCAGATGCTATTCTGGAGGAAATGGCAGGTACGAAGGAGCCTGCCGTCTTCGTCCAGGATTATCACTTCGCCCTGTTGCCTCGCATCCTTAAAGTCCAGCGTCCGGATGCTCGCGTGGCCATCTTCTGGCACATTCCGTGGCCCAACCCACAGGCCTTCGGAATTTGCCCGTGGCAGCGTGAGCTCCTGGACGGCTTGCTGGGGGCGGATCTCGTGGGCTTTCATATTCAATCCCACTGCAACTACTTTCTGGAGACCGTAGAGAGCGCGCTGGAATCTCGCGTGGACTGGGATCACTTCACCATCAACCAGAGCGGCCACCTCACGAGGGTGCGGCCCTTCCCGATCAGCGTTACCATCTCAGAACCTGCGGATGACTCCCTGGCCAGGTCCGGCGCGGTCTATCTGGAACGTGCCGCATTGTTCAAACAGTTGGGCGTGGAAGCGACTTTCATGGGCGTGGGCGTGGATCGTGTGGACTACACGAAGGGAGTCCTCGAGCGTTTTCGAGGCATCGAACGCTTCCTTGAGAAGTACCCTGGATATCGGGGGCAGTTTACGTTTGTGCAGATTGGCGCGCCCAGCAGGACGCACATCAAGCGATACCAAGACCTGCTGGGGGAGGTTGAATCCGAGGCAGATCGAATCAACTGGCGGTTCCAGAGAGGCACCTGGCGCCCGATTGTTTTCGTCAAGCGCCACCACACGCACCGGGAGATCGATCAGTATTACCGGGCCGCCGATCTGTGCCTGGTGACTTCTCTCCACGACGGCATGAACCTGGTCGCTAAGGAATTCGTTGCCGCGCGCGAGGACGAAGAAGGCGCCCTCGTCCTCAGCCGCTTTGCCGGGGCGAGTCGTGAGTTGCGCGACGCCCTCCTGGTCAACCCCTATGACGTGGAGCAGTTGGCCGATGCCATTCATCTCGCGTTGGAAATGGATCCCGAAGAAAGGAAGGCGCGGATGCGGCGCATGCGGCACGGAGTGAGGGAGTTTAACATTTACCGGTGGGCGGCGGATTTGATCAAGGAACTTTCCGAAATTCGTCTTGACCCCCCTGCACCGGTTAGGGATCGCTAACCGAGACAGTGAGGTACCTCTGCCTGTGGAGGCTTACCGGGCGTGCAAGCGGAAGGAGTGGCGTTTATTCGTGAACGATGGCCAGGATTGCAGGAAACACGCGACGCGGGACCGTAGGAAAGGCCGGATGTCGTTGTCGCGCGTCGACGGCCACATCGGAACATGTCATCTGTTCGATTGCTGGCCGCAAGTTGTCCTTTCTATCCGTTCCGCCAAGCGCTTGGTGCTGTTCATTGATTTCGATGGCACCCTGGCGCCACTTCGCAGGCGGCCCAGTGGCGTGAAGCCTTTAGACCTCGCTTTGCGCAGGATTCTTCGCGGGCTGGCAGGACACCAGCGCCTGACCTTATATGTGATTAGTGGCCGCCGGCTTCCTGAGCTTCGAAAGCTCGCTCCGGTACCGGGCGTTCGCTTACTCGGGCTGCACGGCTGGGAAGGACGTGACATCCCCCCCCTGGACGAAGAGCGACGGTTGCTCCGGAGAGCCCGACGGTTACTGGATCAGCGTCTTCCCGACACATCTCCAATTTGGCTGGAGGACAAAGGCCTTGGCCTGGCCGTCCATTACCGAGGCGCCCCGCAGCGCGCGGTTCGGTTGGCACGTCCCATTGTCCTGGAAGTTCTCAAGGTTCTCGGACCTCGCCTACACATGGTCCAAGGTCACAAAGTGTGGGAGCTGCTTCCCCATCAAATCGACGGGAAGGGTCCGGCGGTCTGTGCCCTTCTCGCCAAGCTGCCTCCGCGCACGCTCCCCATATTTGTCGGTGACGACGCAACAGACGAGTCGGCCTTCGCGGTTCTCTCCCATGGGCTGACCATTCGTGTGGGCAGGAATCCGCGAACCAAGGCCCGTTTCCGGTTGAGGAACCCTGAAGAGGTGAAAATATTCTTGCGGAAACTGCAGGCAGAAATCGCATGAGAGTCGCTGAGCATCCATTTCAATTTGTTACCGCGTCTTACCTCACGCGTATTGGCAACCATAAGGCCGACACACTGACGGAGCTGACGGAAGGTCTGGAAAGTTCCAGCGATGCCTCCATTTTCTACCACACCTTTCAAAGCCTGAGCCGCCACCATTTCCTCACCGAAGGCTTCTCAAACGATTTTGCCCAGTGGGTCCTGGCTGCGTGCAACCGCGCGGAGCTGGCGGAACAATTAGCGGGCCTCGACATCCGGGACTATCTTTCCCTCGCCGAACTTCGCAGGGATCTTCTGCGCATCGTGGTGGAATACTGCGCCAACAATCCTCAGTACGCTCGCCAAGAAGCTTTCGAGCCTTTCTTTTTCTGCGAGGCCATCGAAGTGGCGGTACCGTTGGGCGTGGAAGCGCGCACTCTGGAGGAATTCCGAGCGGGTTTGGGAGGGCTAAGCCACGCATCTCTTCACTACCATTTCATAGCCTCCCGCTTGCGATTACACCTGCGGACCAACGACTTTTCGAACTGGTTGGAGACTAGCCTGGGCCTCAAGGCCCTGGCACGGCGGGTCAATCGCGTGGACATTTACACGAACACCCTCGACAGTGCCCAGGCGAAACTTGTTGCCCTGGTGGATGAGGAGCTGACTCGATGAGCAGCGGCATGCCAATCCCACGTCTCATTCATCTTGACGACTACACCGCCGTCCTCGGCGAACCGGAAGTGGCGGAACTCCGCGCTCTGGCTGCTGCTCTTCGAGGTCATACCATCCAAATGGTCAACTCCACGGCCGTCGGTGGGGGCGTCGCGGAGATCCTGAATCGCCTGGTTCCGATTCTGCAGGAGTTGGGCCTGGCGATCCGTTGGGACGTCGTCACCGGAGGAAATGACTTCTATGAAGTGACCAAGGCGTTTCATAACGCTCTGCATGGCGGACCCTACAACATGCCGCCTGAGAGCTTTGAAGTATTTCTCGCTTACAACGAACGGAACCTCGCTCGCTTACAGATGGAAGGTGAGCTGACCGTCATCCACGATCCCCAACCCGTCGCTCTCGTCAAGGCTCGTCGCGACCGCTCCGGACATTGGATCTGGCGCTGTCATATCGACCTGTCACGGCCCAATCCCACGGTGTGGAAATTCCTGGAACCCTGGGTTGATCGCTACGACGGGGCCATCTTCTCCTCCCCGGAGTTCTCGAGACAGCTCTCCATCCCTCAGTACCTTTTCTATCCCTGCATCGATCCGCTGGCGGAGAAGAACCGCGAACTGGAGCCGGAGTTCGTGCGGGGAATTCTGGAGCGTTTCAACATCGACCCGGCGCGTCCCATCCTCACCCAGGTTTCGCGCTTTGACCGCCTGAAGGACCCCGTGGGGGTCGTGCGGGCGTACCGGCTTGTGAAGCGCTATTTCGACTGTCAGTTGGTTTTGGCCGGGGGCGGAGCGAGTGACGACCCGGAGGGCAACGCCGTCCTGGCGGAAGTCTCCGAAGCCGCCGCGGGCGACACCGACATCCACATCCTCGACTTGCCTCCTTGGAGTGCGACGGAAATCAACGCGCTGCAACGAGGCTCCACGATCGTCATCCAGAAAAGCTTGCGCGAGGGCTTCGGGCTGACGGTTACCGAGGCATTGTGGAAGAGGAAGCCGGTCGTCGCCTCAGCCGTGGGCGGAATCCCCACCCAGGTCATTCACAAGCGCACAGGTCTGCTCGCCCACTCGGTGGAAGGCACGGCTTATCAGATTCGTTTTCTGCTTTCGAATCCGGCGATTGCCTTGCGACTGGGCGAGCAGGGCCACGAGCACGTCCGCGAGCATTTCCTCATTACCAGCAACGCCAAGCGGTACCTGACTCTGTTCTTGCACCTTCTCGGGAGTTGAGGCGTCGAGCGGGCGTCTGAGCCCGCTACCGAAATCCCGAGCGAAGCCGAGGGATCAAATCAGCGGGTAGCGCGGACCCCCGTTCCTGGGGTCCGCGGTTCTTCTTTAGGAATAGCTCTGCTAGCGCTGACCCCGCACCGCGGGGTCAGCATTCCTGTGTATCTCCCACTCCAGCGGGACGGTGTGGGACACGCGAGCAGTTTAGTCGCCCTTGCTGATGGGGGCATGCATACATGACAATGTACGCGCCACCCGTCGCAGTCGCTGGCTGGAATCTTTGTTCATGCATGCCTAAGGAGTTCTTCGAAGCACAGTCGCGCGTCCATCTTTATGTCCTCGATGTCCGTTTCCCTGACCAGAACATTCCTATTATGAGCGCCCCAATCTCCGATGCGCTTAAGTTTTGGCAATGCTTCCAAAGCATTGCGAGTAAGTCTAAAAGGATTGTTTGCGATAGTGTCATCAATCAGCTTTTCTAACTTGTAAAAATGCCCATGAGTATCTTGGGCCATTGCGACTGTCCCGGCCTTTTCATGAGCCTGAATGATCAGGGTTTCGAGGAGGCGACGCATCAAGACGCTACAACCGCAGTACGCTCCATTCCGAAAAGACCTGTTTACTTCAAACACGATTTCTCGAATGTATCTGTCCTTCCCGCGGAACAATGAGGGATCCTCGGGGAGCACCAAACCAGCTGTCACAGCCAGTGCAATTTCGACTCGGTAAATCTCGGGTTTGACCTTGAGAAACCAAGTCGTCTTCAATTCCTCTATCGATTGCTTATGCCGCGTGATGCTTCCGGGAAAGTCTACGACCAGTACGTTGACGCGATTCGAGAATTCCTTGATCGCTCGAGCAACAAGCGGGAACGTATCGCGAGGAAAATTATCAATAAGTTGGCCTGACTCTTTACGCAGTTCGGCAAGTCGTTCGCGGAATTCTTTCGTTTTCGGATCTTCGTACTGGAGGGCATCCGAGCCGGGATTAGACGAGTTTAGTATTTGACCGAGTTCTTCGAGTAGCTCATCCATCCCGGCCAAGTCGCGAGGACCCACAGCTTACCCTCCCTGGCTACGGGTTAACGTACTTCCACACCTTTTGTCTAGCACCTTGCCCTCTGATTCGACGTAGCTCGCGGGACTGAACCAACTGCTGAAGAGGACCACTTAAAGAGGTCATTGCCAAGATCCATCCATGGGCCTGCAACTCAGACTTTATCTCCGAGATCGACCTCGGGACTGCAAAGAATCCCTCATCCTTTAGCAACAGTATTCGGCTCTTAGTCGAGCCCGGTTGTTTTCTTGCCTGCTTTCCTTCGAAATGAGCAGGCGCAGGTGCGGGAGCAATTTCAATCGATTTATGGGAGGATTCTGAGGCCAAAAGGTGCTGCAGGATAACTTCGAATGCCTTTGTTCTTAGTTCGCCCTCGGGCATGTCATCGATCGCTTCTTGAGCCTTCTTGCGGATTTCTTTGAGCCTGTCTGAAGCTGTCATCAGTCCCCTCCGAGCATCTTCGGGATGCAAGAATTAAACCGCCTTCGAAGGCCTAAGGCAAGCGCCTGGTTAGGCCTCGCCACCCTGAGGTTCGCAGTAGTGTGCATCAGAGCCACGCTCGTAGCCCCGCTGTGAATTCAGCACAGGCAGGTCCCAGTGGTCGTCTTCGAATGAGCGGAGCAGACGCCGCTCGCATTCTGACGCAGCCTCCGGCGACGTTTCCGCAAAGACCACCGTTACCGAGATGTTCGCTCGACGGCGAACCCGATTGAGCCGGTTTGCGGCTGTGTGCCGCTGAGCGTGATTTAACACCTCCTCGCACAGGTCCTTGAGCGATTTCCCTATCTTCAGGACGCGAGTGGTCCCACGATATCGCGGGTACTCGGCGGATTGGAGGATCCGGTACACTCCGGCCCTGTGCGGGACGGCCCTTGTGATCGCTGACGGGTCGAGTTGAATCTCGGCCGACCAGTAAAGCGAGGCGCTACCGCCGCGTTCAGCGTCCACGCGCTTGCCGACATCCGGTGGGCTATGTAGTGATTGACGACTGGCGCCAGAAAGACCGACCGGGTAGTTACCAATCCTCCCGTCGTCGCGCGCCTTCCGGGACAGCCGGCCACGGGATTCTAGTCGTCGGCACGTCTGATTAGCTTGCTGTTGCGGTGCGCCCCTGCCGAGCAATGAATCCGTGATTTCACGGTCCGTGAGGCCTGGCGAGGCCTGGATTAGAGCGAGGATGCGATCTGATAATTGTTCCATGTCCTGTATTGGGCTACGAGTCTCATGCTTATCCGGTTGTTTCAGCAAGCCCCAATTAGTAGTATATGGGCATGCCGCGCCCAGCGTTTCCGAAAACCTTGCGCGAGTTTCAGTCGATGTTCGCTACCGAAGAGGCTTGCCAGAAGT
>JBEKAK010000117.1:0-14719 GCA_050018275.1 Terriglobia bacterium
CCTTGGCCGAGAACTTCCAGTTCTCGCATGAGGGTGTACCTCCTTCGTAGAGTTTTGCCACTCCCGAAAAAGTACACCCTCTTTCCCTTTCCAAAACCCAATTTACACAAAAGAAGTTACGCTACCAGTTAATGCATAGGGCCAAGTGCCCGCGTCCTGCGACACGGGCTGCTCATTTCCTTGCCAGATCGTTCTTCACCACCTGCCCGCCCTTCATAACGAACTGCACATGCTCGAGGACGGTGACGTCCGTGGTGGGGTCGCCCTGGACGGCGATCAAGTCGGCGAACTTGCCGGGCTCGACGCCGCCCACGCGATCGGCCCAGCCGATCAGGTCCGCGGCGTTCACCGTGGCGGACTGAATGGCCTGCATGGGGCTCAAGCCATATTTCACCATGTGGGCGAACTGCTTGGCGTTCCATCCGTGCGGATAGACGCCGGCGTCGGTGCCGAAGGCGATCTTGACGCCGGCCTGAGCGGCTTTGCGAAAACCTTCGCGCTGCTGTTGCCCGACCATGCGTTCCTTTTCCAGCATTTCATCCGTGAAGCCATATTGTTTTCCCATGCCGAGGATGAAGTCGTCGTTGTAAATATCCGCGACCAGGTACGTTCCATGCTGCTTCATGGCGGCGATGCCGGCGTCGTCGATCAAGCTGCCGTGCTCGATGGAATCCACGCCGGCGTTTGTGGCGTCGATGATGGCTTGTGTCCCATGCGCGTGCGCAGCCACCTTACGGTCCAGGCGATGGGCTTCGGAAATCAGCGTGGCCATCTCCGCCGGACTATACTGTTCGGCCCCGGGAAGATCGCCTTTCGAGAACACTCCGCCGCTGGCGCAGAACTTGATGACGTCCGCGCCGTACTTCACGGTTTCACGGACCTTCGCCATGACGGCGGGGATGCCGTCGGCGACACCCTCGGCGTGATAGTTGAACTCGGGCGCCAGGAGATTTTCGTCGCAATGACCGCCCGTAATGCCGAGCGGCGGCCCAGAGACCAACATGCGCGGGCCGGGAATTTCGCTGGCGTTGATGGCGTCACGGAGCGCCACGTCGGAGTAGCCGGACGCACCCACGTTGCGGACCGTGGTGAAGCCTGCTTCCAGTGTGACGCGGGCGTTCTTCGCACCCGTCAAGGCTTCCCGGGGAACAGAAATGCCCAGGGAGCGAAATCCCGCATTGCGCGGATCGGCGGTCAGGTGGGTGTGGCAATCGATGAGGCCGGGGAGCAGGGTTGCGGGGCCGAGATCAATGACGGTGGCGCCGGGCGGAATTGCCACTTCGGGGGAGGGACCCACTTTCTCGATGCGGTCGCCGGAAATGAGCACGGTTTGACGGTCGAGGACGCGGCCGGCACGGACATCGACGACATGTGCGGCTTTCAGAGCGATGACGGTAGGGCTCGATTTGGGTTCTTGTGATAGGGCAACGGCGGCAAGCAGGCAGGGTAGGAGAATAAGACGTAGGATTCGAATCATGGTTGCTCCCGGGATCGGATTTGGTCGAGCGTTTGGGCTTTAAGAACGACTGGATTATGGCACAAGCCCGCCTCGTGGCCAAGAGTTCGGAAGGCCGGTTGGCGCGCTGGGCGTCTGTGATACCATAGCCGGCATTGCATCGATTATGGAGGGCGCGATGGACTTGCAGGGAAAACGCATTGCCGTCCTGGTGGCGGACCTTTATCAGGAGATGGAGATTTGGTATCCGCTTCTGCGTTTCCGGGAGGAGGGGGCAGAAACGGTGGCGGTGGGCGCGGAAGCCGGGAAGACATATACCAGCAAAAAAGGCTACCCGGTGGTCGCCGACAAGTCCATCGCGGAGATCAGCGCCCGGGATTTCGACGCCGTGGTTATTCCCGGTGGCTGGGCGCCAGACACGCTGCGGCAGGATGAGCGCATGCTGAACTTTGTGCGTGAAATGGACAAAGCCGGAAAGATCGTTGCCGCCATCTGCCACGCCGGATGGGTGTTGTGCTCGGCGAACATCCTGCGAGGGCGCAAGGCTACCTGCTTCCAGGCGATTAAGGACGACGTGATTCATGCCGGGGCGCAATATGTGGATGAAGAAGTCGTGGTGGACGGCAATCTGATTACCTCGCGCGTGCCCACGGATTTGCCGGCCTTCTGCCGGGAAATTGCCAAGGCGCTCGGGACGCGCGCGGCCGCCAAGCATGCCACACGGACCTGAGCTTGTGGTTTTCTCCGAAGGCAGGCGAGCGCCTCCCAAGTCTGATATATTCTGATCCTAACCGGTATGTCATTTCCCTGAAACCTGTGTCGAGGAGGAATCATGCAGCGAAACCAAAAGGCCTTCTGGTTATTGCTTACTTTGCTCGTGTTTGGGATGGGGACGGTCGCGAAGGGTGAGGAGGGCAAAGCGCCGAAAAAAGGCCAATTGCTCTATATGACGTTGACCAAGGGGTATCATCACGCAAGTATTGACCTCTCCAAGCAGATTCTTAAAGAGATGGGGGAGAAGTCCGGCGCCTTCGAGCTTACTGTGACCGAAGACGTCGCGGCGTTCACGAGCGAGAATTTGAAGAAATATGACGCCGTAATGTTCAACACGACGGGCGAACTGCCGATGAGCGACGAGGAGAAGAACGCCTTGGTGGGTTTCCTCAAATCCGGCCACGGGTTCGTGGGCGTCCACAGCGCCACCGACACGTTCTACCAGTGGAGCACGTACAACGACATCATTGGTGGTTACTTCAACGGGCATCCCTGGCATGAACAGGTGACCATCGACGTGGCCGACCCAGCCAGCAAAATTGTCGGCTTCCTGGGAAAATCCTTTCAGATTAACGATGAGATCTACCAGGCGGGTGATTTCAAGGCCGATACGTCTCACGTCCTGCTCAAGCTGGATCCAAAGTCCGTGGACCTGAAAAAGGAGGGCGTCCGCCTGCGCTATTACGGCTGGCCCATCGCCTGGACGCGCATGTTCGGCGAGGGCCGCGTTTATTACAACGGTTTGGGGCACGACGACTGGGTATGGAAAGATCCTCGCTACCAGGAGATGCTCCTGAACGGCATCAAGTGGGTCATGCGCCAGACGAACTAGTCCGACGACCAACGGCGGAAACAAAGCGCGGGATACGCGCGAATGTTCAAGTCCTTGTCACGTACCCGATAGAGCGGGGAATCGGTGACTCAGGGCACGATTTGCCTCTGTCGCCATGCCGGACCCTCTTGGGGACTATTGTGGACTGGGAGTGGGACGCCCAGTATGCGGTCGCAGCGTTCCTTGGCACGATAAAGGGCAGGCTCGTTCATTCGCCATCGACAATGGCGCCTTGCGGCTTCACCTAAGAATGACCAGTTAAAGCCTTTTTTTCAGCATGCTACTGGAATCTCCAGGTCTGCGAGAGTTCCTGTGTACAAGACTGGCCTGCCTCAGAACCCAATAGGGACGATTGCATCCGGCACAGCCGGAGCGCTGGCGTTTTTGCTGCTCTGCCGGCCGGTTGCAGGGCAGGACCCGCCCTCCGATAAGACTGATGACAATGAGCGCTGGAGTGTCCACTTCCAGGCGACGGCTATCGGCGACGCGCACGGTTCGTTCACGGCACCTTATTCCGGGGTGAACAGCCTCGATCCCCATAGCGAATTCAAGGTTTCACTGACCAGTACATTCTTCCTAGGCTTGAGAATCCGAAAAGGGCTTGAGATCTATGTCGACCCCGAAATAGCTGGCGGGGAAGGTTTCAGCAAGGTTACAGGCATGGCCGGTTTCTCGAACGGGGAGATCACCCGGGTGACCAGCGCTACGCCGAAGCCCTATCTGGCTCGGGCTTTCATCCGGCAGACCTGGGCGCTTGGGGACGCGCTAGAGCAGGTGGATGGAGACGCTAACCAGATCGCCGGCCGTCAGCCGGTCTCTCGCTTGACCTTGACCTTTGGGAAGATGAGCGTCACGGATATCTTCGACACGAACACTTACAAGCCATGATCCGCGTGGGCAGTTCCTGAACTGGGCGTTGATGGATAATGGGGCTTTTGATTATCCCGCCGATACGCGCGGCTACACCTGGGGAGCAGCCTTGGAGTTAAACCAGAAGCGCTGGGCCGTCCGAGTGGGGAGTTTTCTGGTCTCGACCTATGCCAATGGTCTGCCCTTGGACCGGCATTTCCGGAAGAACAACGGCGAGGTCGGCGAACTGGAGTTCCGCCCGAAACCATTGGGGCAGCCGGGCAAAGTCAAATTCCTGGCCTATATCAATCACGCCAATATGGGAACCTACCGCTTGGCGCTCAACGAGATGCCGGTGGATCCGGATGTGATGCTGACTCGGCGTCCGGGGACCACGAAGTACGGACTGGGGCTAAACGCGGAGCAAGCGCTGACGGCCAATGTCGGCGCCTTTCTGCGCCTGGGCTGGAATGACGGCAAGACTGAAAGCTGGGAGTTCACCGAGATCGATCGCACCGGCCAGGCGGGCCTGCAATGGATGGGCAAGCCCTGGCGCCGGCCTCAGGATGCTGTGGGAGTGGCGGGCGTCATCAACGGCCTTTCCAGCGATCACCGGGAGTATCTCGCGGCCGGCGGGCACGGATTCATCGTCGGGGATGGCCACCTCAACTATGCCACCGAACGGACCCTGGAGACTTATTACGCCTGGAAGGCCGCAAAGTTTACGACTCTGACGCTCAACTACCAGTTCGCCGCGAATCCCGCATACAACCGCGACCGGGGCCCGGTCTCGATCTTGTCCATGCGGTTTCACTTTGACTTTTAAGTGCCAAGAGGGTCGGAACAGATTGAGAATTGCCAAATCGCAGTTTTTGCGCAGGGAATGCGGTTTTTTCTTGACAAAGTAATTACGCCCCTCGTATTAAGGGAAGCGGAGTAACTGTTGACCTTTTGCCAGGGCGGCAAAGGCGCTTTCAGAAGGTTCTGACCTCGTTAGGCGAGGTTATCACGCAGACACAGGCCACTGCCCGGAAACCCGGCGACAGGCCAACGGGTGGAGCAGGCACGGGCGGATTAAGGCTTTGCTCGCTATCCCGAAACCCCGGGACTCTACGTTGTGTGGAGCCAAAGCTCTCACTAGGAGGTTTCCCGATCCGGAGGCAGTCCTTCGGGTCAGGCGGATCGCCCCGTGGGAGCCTGGACTCCCAGGGGCGTTTTGGTTTTGGGCCGGTTTGGACGATGGGGAAATGCTGGGGATGCGGCGAGCTCACCCTCGGGAGGGGGAGACCGACTTGCCCCAGGCGCAGACGGCTTGAACCCACACCGAGCCAAGCTCGTTGACGGAGAGGTTGACGATGATCCACTTCACCGAACTTCAGAATCTTCCCATGTATGGGGTGAAGGGCGAGTACTTAGGGCGCCTGGAGGACATGTGCGTAGATCCAAGCCAGAATCCCACGCGGGTGGCGTCATATCTGGTTCGGACCCCGAAGAAAAAGATACAGTGCATCACGCACGAGCAAATACAGTCGATTTCGGTGCGAGCTGGGCAGACCAGTGTCACGCGCGAAGAGGTTCGTTGTTACGCGCCCGATGAGGGGATGATCCACATCAAGAAGGACGTGTTGGACCAACAGATCATCGACGTGAACAATCGCAAAGTGGTGCGGGTAAACGACGTGGACTTTGAAATCCAGCCCACGAATGGGCACACCGAACTCCGTATCGTCGCGGTCAATGTGGGACTGGCAGCGGCAGTCCGTCGGCTGCTGCAGGGAACGATGGCCAAGCATACCATCCGGTTGGTCACCAATCTTCTTCCGACCAGGACGATTCTCTGGGAGTTTGTGAATCTGATTGAGTCGGATCCCGCCCGCCGTCTGAAGCTGCGGATTTCCTATGATCGGCTGGCTGAACTCCACCCGGCTGATATCGCCGACATTCTCGAAGATCTGAGCCATAACGAGCAGAAGGCTCTGATCGAATCGTTGGACGATGAGACCGCAGCCCAGGCGCTTTCCGAAATCCCCACGAAGATGCAGGCCGATCTGCTGGAGAGTATCCCGCCCGAGAAGGCGGCGGACATCGTGCAGGAGATGCCTCCCGACGAAGCTGCGGACGTCTTGAACCAGCTTCCTCCCGAGACCTCGGCAGAACTGCTGGCGGATATGGAAAAGGAAGAGGCCAAGGAAGTGAGGGGACTGCTGGGATTTGAGGAGAATACCGCAGGGGCAATCATGACCACCGAGTATGTCGTCGTACAAGACTCTGCCAGCGTGGCGGGAGCCATTGAAGCCTTGAAGAACTTCGAGGGGCCGATCGAGGCGATTCACCTGATCTATCTCATCGACAAGAATGTGGTGCTGACCGGGGCGGTACCTATCGCGCGGATTATTTTGACGGAGGCCAGCTCACCCCTCAAGGATCTCTCGACGGATCCGCTCATCTCCGTGCAAGCGCAAGAGGATGCGAAATCGGTCATAGACCTGTTTCATAAGTACAATCTCATGTCCCTACCGGTCGTTGACGAAGAGGGCCACTTGCTCGGCATCGTCACCGCTGACGACGTGCTGGAAATTGTAATCAACCGCAAGTAGTTGACTTGGGGAGCTGCCGCGGTGAGCCAAAAGAACTTTCGCCATTTTCGTGCCCGGTTTGTGATCTTCCTGGCTGTTCTTGGTCCTGGCATCATCACCGCCAGCGTCGATAACGATTCCGGCGGAATCTACACCTACTCGGTGGCGGGAGCAAGCTACGGGTATTCGCTTCTCTGGACTTTGATTCCTATTACGGTCGCGTTGATTGTCGTGCAGGAGATGGTCGCCCGCATGGGTGTGGTGACCGGCAAGGGCTTATCCGACCTCATCCGGGAGGAGTATGGCTTTCGGACCACCTTTCTCCTCATGGCGGCGCTGCTGGTAGCCAACTTTTTGAACACGGTAGCGGAGTTTGCAGGCCTCGCGTCGGGCATGGCCGTTTTCAACGTCAGCCGCTTCGTAGCCGTGCCTCTCGGTGCCATCCTTGTTTGGACGCTGGTCGTGAAGGGAACTTACCAGATTGTCGAGAAGGTGTTTCTCGGCGCTTGTGTCTTCTACGTGGTTTACCCTATCTCGAGTTTTCTGGCCAGCCATGATTGGTCGCAGGCTTTGATCAGCACCGTCAAGCCTACCTTCCACTTTAATGGCGGGTACTTCTATATCGTCACCGGGCTGGTGGGAACCACCATCGCACCCTGGATGCAGTTCTACCTTCAATCTGCCGTGGTCGAGAAGGGTATCAAGATCAAGAGCTACGGCTTTTCGCGGTTCGACGTCATCGCTGGTTGTTTCGTCACGGATGTCGTGGCCTTCTTTATCATAGTGGCTTGCGCGGCAACGATTTACGTGAGCGGGCACCGTGACATTGGGAACGCCGCCGATGCGGCGCTGGCCTTGCGGCCTTTGGCGGGCCACGCCGCCAGCGCTTTGTTTGCCTTGGGGCTGTGCAACGCCTCGCTCTTTTCGGCCTCGATTCTTCCTCTGTCAACCGCTTACAGCGTCGCGGAAGCTCTGGGGTTCGAGTCCGGCGTCAACAAACGCTTTGCCGAGGCTCCCGCCTTCTACTGGCTCTACACGGGCCTGATCGGCCTGGGGGCCTTGACCGTAATGATCCTGAGCGAGGCAAAGCAGATTCCCATCATCCTGTTCTCCCAGGTCGCCAACGGCGTCCTCTTACCATTTGTCCTGATCTTCATGTTGCAGCTTATTAACCGGAAGGACTTGATGGGGGAACACCGCAACACGCGGGCACTCAACATCATCGGCTGGACCACTTGCGTCGTTATGATTGTCATGACACTTCTGGGTGTTGTTAGTGTGGTCTTCCCTGGGCGTCTCCCGACATAACCCCGCAACCGCCAGAATCCAGGGACAGAACGACGGCTGCCCAACCTGTCCATAGGCGCACAAGATTCTCTGTTTCCGCGGTTTGCTTGCGGTTAATATAGGGGTGTGTTAGCTTTTTCGTTTGCGTGAGGAATTCACAAGGTCTCAGTTCCCGTGAAAACGGAACCTGTCGAAGCAGATCTCCTGACCCAGATCGACCTCGACCGCTTGCCCCATCACATCGCCGTGATCATGGATGGCAACGGGCGTTGGGCTAAGCGTCGGCGTCTGCCCCGCATCGCCGGCCACCGCGCGGGAATCAACGCCGTGCGACAAGCGGTGGAAGCGTGCGCCCGCCTGGGTGTTCCCTACCTGACCTTGTACGCTTTTTCGGCGGAGAACTGGAAACGCCCGCACACGGAAATCAAGCTCCTGATGAACCTTCTGCGTGAGTACCTGAAGAAGGAAATCGGCGAGCTCAACAGGCAGAACATCCGGCTCGGGGTTATTGGACGAATCCAGGAACTGCCCAGGCCCGTCTTGCAGGACTTGCAGAATGCTCTCGATGGAACCCGGCAGAATACGGGATTGCGGCTGACTCTGGCGTTGAACTACGGGGCGCGGGCCGAATTGGTTGACGCCGTGCGAGCCTTGCTTGCCAGCTCGAACCGGAATGGGGCCATAGCGGTAGACGAGGCCACGCTGAGCGCGCATCTCTATACGCACGACCTGCCTGACCCTGACCTTCTGATTCGGACCAGTGGGGAGCTGCGCTTGAGCAATTTCTTGCTCTGGCAAGTCGCCTACGCTGAGCTGTGGGTGACGGAAACTCTTTGGCCGGACTTCACGCAGAAGGATTTGTTTCAGGCAATCATCGACTACCAGAAGCGGGAGCGCCGCTACGGCGGGTTGGGGTTGGGGTAAATGGAAGCCGCGGGACCCAGCCTCTCCAGCCCGTCCTTCCGGCTACCGCTCGCCCGCAAACTTCCATGTTGAAACGGACTTTGACCGCCCTTTTGCTGATTCCCCCAGTTCTCTATCTGATCGGGTGGTCCCCGAGGTGGCTCTTCTTACTAGCCGTCGTGGCCGCGGTTGAACTTGGCCTGCGCGAGTTCTTCTCCTTGAGCCGTCACATGGGCTACAAGGTCTTCCCCGAAGTGGGTTATGTCGCGGGTGCAGCGCTCTGCGTGGCCCAGGCCATGCCTTTGGGAGGGCCCCAGACCGTGGCGGCATTCGTTCTGGTGCTGCTGGTCCTGCTCATTCCCTCGCTTGCCCTGCATAGGAGCACGGATTTGAAAGAGTACTCGGCTGCCACGGCCGTGACCCTGTTCGGGATCTTGTACGTCGGTCTCACGCTCTCCTGCCTGGTTCCGATCCGCTTCTCGCTGCCGCCTTTGAGCGCTTTGTATATGATCCGCGCGGACCAAGTGGAGTCGGCCGTCGGGACCCGCCTCCTGCTGTTTCTGTTCCTGGTGATTTGGGCAGGAGACATTTGTGCGTATCTCGTGGGCCGCTCGTTGGGACGAAGGCCGTTTTTCCCCCGCATCTCTCCCCGGAAAACTGTAGAAGGTGCGCTGGCCGGATTGGCGGGAAGCCTGCTTGCTGCCTGGGCCTTCGTACACTGGTTCTGGAAGACAGCCGACTTGAAAACGGTTATCCTCATAGCCGGGTGGGTGGCGCTCGCGGGGCAAATCGGTGACCTAGTGGAATCGGCGCTGAAACGGGCGGCTAACCAAAAAGATTCCGGGACTCTCCTGCCGGGCCATGGGGGTTTCCTCGACCGTATCGACAGTCTGATTTTCGGTGCGCCGGCACTCTGGCTGGCGGTGGTGGTGCAAGGGTTTTGGTCATGACCCAGGGGCTATGCATTCTCGGGTCGACCGGTTCCATCGGCCAGAATTGTCTCCGTGTAGTGGATGGCTTGCCGGGCCGTTTCCGGGTGATGGCTCTGTCGGCGGGGAAAAACCTGGAGACGCTGGCCGCGCAGGTGGTGAAGTACCATCCCGCTATCGCGGTCGTGAGCCAGAGCGATCTTGAGGGAGCCTTACGGGCGCGCTTGCGCTCCCGGGGTTACACCAGGCGGCTGCGAATTGTTTCCGGGGTCGAAGGGCAAGTTGAAGCCTCCACGCACCCGAAGGTGGATTTCGTGGTCTCCGCCTCGCACGGTACCACGGGCTTGGTGGCGACCTACGGAGCAATTCGCGCCAGAAAGCGTGTGGGCCTGGCCAACAAGGAAACCCTGGTGGCCGCCGGTGAACTCGTCATGCGCGCTGCGGCGAAGGGGGGAAGCGAGGTGCTTCCCATTGACAGCGAGCATTGCGCGGTACATCAGTGTCTGCGCTCGGGGCAGCGGAGTGAAATCAAGCGCCTGGTCTTGACGGGGTCAGGGGGGCCTTTCCTGAAAACCCCAAGGAAGCTCTTTGATTCCATTACTCCCGAGCAGGCCCTGAAGCACCCCGTATGGCGGATGGGGGGAAGAATCACCATCGACTCTGCGACGCTGATGAACAAAGGCTTGGAGATCATCGAGGCACATTGGCTTTTTGGTGTTGCGCCCGCGCAGATTGAAGTTGTGATCCACCCCGAATCCATCATCCATTCCATGATAGAATTTCGTGATGGATCCGTGATGGCCCAGATGTCCGTGCCCGACATGCGCATACCGATCCAGTATGCGCTGACGTACCCGGAGAGGCTGGCCGTTAGCGGAGACTCGCTGGGGCTAGACCTGATTTCTGCACGCCGGCTGAATTTTCGGCAGCCGGACACTAAGCGCTTCCCCAGCCTCGATTTGGCGCGCGAAGCGCTCCGGCGTGGTGGGATCATGCCCTGCGTTCTGAACGCCGCCGACGAGATTGCCGTGGAAGCGTTCCAGAATCACCGGCTGAGGTTTTCATCGATTCCGAGGTTGATCGAGGAAGTCATGCGGCAGATGCCGTCTCGTCAGGCCCTCAATTCCCTGGAGGACGTCATGGAAGCAGACCGGGAGGCCCGACGTCGTGCCACGGAAGTGATTTCGGCATTAGCCGCATAGGGAGAGGCAGCTCGGCATGCTTGGCAGTTTCCTTACCGACGCGATTGTCGTGATGGTGGTCCTGGGCTTGATGATCTTCATCCACGAGTTGGGCCATTTCGTGGCTGCCAAATCCTTTGGGGTTCGGGTGCTGGTGTTTTCCCTGGGATTTGGCAAGACTCTCTTGCACCTCAAGTGTGGCGACACGGATTACCGTATCAGCGCCCTGCCCTTTGGCGGCTATGTGAAGATGGCGGGGGACGACCCCACCGAGGTCCGGCAGGGGGATTTGGCGGAATTCCTCTCCCAGCCGCGTTGGCGTCGCTTCGTGATTGTGGTGATGGGGCCGGCGATGAATGTTTTGCTGGCTGTGCTTCTGTTGGCGGGACTCTACAAGTTTCATTTCCAGCGCCCCGCCTACCTGGAGCAGCCGGCCCGTGTGGGCGACGTGGATGTGGGTTCGCCCGCGGCTCAGGCGGGCATCCAAGTGGGTGACCTGATCGTGCGCCTTGGCGCACTGCCGAATCCCAAATGGGAGGACGTCGAATTCAGAGTCTTCACCACGGTGAATGAAACAATTCCCCTGGAAATCGAGCGCAATGGGCAGACCTTTAAGTCCTCCATCACGCCGAGGGCGAAGGGTCCAAACCGGATCGGTTTTGCCGGCTTGTATCCCTACTCGCCCGGCGTTATTGAGACTGTGGAACCTGGACTCCCTGCCAGCAAGGCAGGTCTGAAGGCGGGCGATGAGATTGTCGGAATCGATGGGCGCAAGGTTTTCTACTTTCCCAGCGTCGCCTATGCGCTGCAAGCGGGTGACGGCAAGCCGGCGGACCTGATGATTCTCCGGGCGGGCAAGGAATTTCAGGTTCGGGTGCAGCCGATCTATGCCGAGGTCATGGGTGAGAAGCGGTGGCGGATAGGGATCGCGTTCCCCAATGGTCTAGTTGTACGCCACCTGCCCTGGGCGCAGGCGCTGGCGGCCTCATTGGAAGACAACGTGCGCAATTGCCGCGCCACCTTCGACGTCCTGGGTAAAATCCTGACGCGGCGTCTGTCGGCGCGGTCGCTGTCCGGGCCAATCGGCATTGCGCAAATTTCCGGTGAGGCCTATCGCGCGGGAGTCCCGGAACTGGTCTTTATTATTTCGTCCATCAGCCTGCAACTCGGCATTTTCAACCTGCTGCCCATTCCTGTTTTGGACGGAGGAGTTATCCTGCTCTTGTTGGTCGAGGGGGCCATCCGTCGCGACCTGAGTAGCGAAGTGAAAGAACGTTTTGTCCAGGTGGGCATCGTGTTCCTGCTGCTGCTCGCGGTATTTGTCATGTATAATGATCTGGTGAAGACGCTCAAACCGTATTAAGCTCTCAGGGCATTGATTTGATTCGAAATAGACTTGCCGGGCGCAGGACGAGAGCCATCTGATAAGTTGTGGGCAGCGCCGTCGGCGCCATCACCATGAGGAGTAGCTGTGAATTTCAGCGATAAGGAGTTTTTCCCGCCCCGGCGGAAAGCACGTCCCGTGAAAGTCGGCCGCTTGACGATCGGCGGTGACGCCCCGATCGTCGTACAGTCCATGACCAAGACCGACACACGCGATGTGGAGAGAACCGTCGAACAGATCCAACAGCTGGAGGCGGCCGGATGCGAGATCGTTCGCTTGGCGGTGCCCGATCTGGAGGCGGCGCGGGTGCTCCCGGAGATCCGCAAGCGCTGTCCCGAGTCCGTTCTGGTTTCGGATATCCACTTCCAATACAAATTTGCGTTGATGGCTCTGGACGCCGGTATCGATAAGCTGCGCATCAATCCTGGGAACATTGGGGATGCTGAGAAAGTCCGCATGGTCGTGCGGCGCGCGCAGGAACAGAAGGTGCCTATCCGCATCGGTGTGAACGCCGGGTCGCTCGAGCGGCGTTTGCTCGAGAAATACGGTTATCCCACGCCGGAAGCGATGGTCGAGAGCGCCATGTATCACATCCGCATCCTCGAGGATCTCGGCTTCACGGATACCATCATTTCCTTGAAGGCGTCTAACGTGAAGCTCACGGTCGCCGCGTATCGCCTGCTGGCCAAGCAAGTGGACTATCCTTTTCACTTGGGAATCACCGAAGCCGGCACACAATTCTCCGGGACCGTAAAGTCGTGCGTGGGCATGGGAATGCTGCTCGGGGAGGGAATCGGCGATACGATTCGGGTTTCACTGGCGACCGATCCTGTGGAAGAAGTGCGCGTCGCCTACGAGATGCTGAAGGCGCTCGAACTGCGCAGCCGCGGGCCCGTGGTCATCGCCTGCCCAACCTGCGGGCGGCTGGAAGTCGATTTGTTCAAGATCGCCGGAGACATTGAGCAAGCCACGGCACACATCAAAACCCCGCTCACCCTGGCGGTGATGGGTTGCGCCGTCAACGGTCCCGGCGAAGCTCGCGAGGCCGACCTGGGTGTCGCCGCCGGGCGTGGTAACGGCATGATTTATCGTGAGGGCAAAGCGATTCGCCGTGTCAAGGAAGAAGAAATCGTTCCGGCCTTGTTGGAAGAGGTCGAGCGCTTCGTGGCGGACAAGGCCGCCGGCGTGAACACCGCCCCCAAGGAACTTGCGTCTGAGCCCGAAACAAAACACAAGCCTCTCGTGACCCTGCAGTAGTTCCGGTGACGGGGGCGTGAAGCCTCGACTCTACCGATTTCCTGTGGCGCGTTTTGAAGATCTGAAACTATCGCACCGGCTGTTCATGGAGTCCTATCGGTACCGGTCGGCGGACTGGTCGCGAGTGGGATTGAGAAAGCCGGCATGGCCACGGTCGGCCTTTCACTTTTGCGGGAAGTGACCTAGAAAGTGAATCCCCCACGCGCCCTCTTGCTGCCGTTCCCGATGGGCCATCCACTCGGTAGGCCCAACGATCCTGCCCTCCAGTATCGAGTGCTTCGAGCGGCCCTCAATCTGCTTGAAAGCGACGAACCGTTGCCTATCCTCTGCGAGTTCCCGCCGCAAGATGCCGAGGCGTAACGCGGGACCGAGTCCCTCTTCTGTACAGGTGCTGCATTCGTGAGGAAGTGCGCGAATGCGTTCCCAGCACAAATGGCTGATAACGAAGCACCGATGGATTGGCTTCTCGATATACCGCAGCGGTGGTCGCGGGGGGTCAATGCTTGCGGGCAGACGGGGAGCTCGTGGAGGGCGATCTCCGCGGACTTTGCTGGAAGTGTTTGAGGAGGCGGAAGAATTTCAGCGCGCGGCGCGCGTCTTCCTGAATTTGCACTTTGAGGATGGCAGGATTCTGAAATTTCATTTCGTCGCGAAGCCGATAGAGGAACTCAATTTCCATATCGCTCTCCTCGATTTCGCCGGAGAAATTCAGCAGGAAGGTTTCCACGGTCAGACGATGGTCGCCGAAGGTGGGCTTGTACCCAACGTTAGTCACGGAATCGTGGCGCATGCCGGAGAGTTTCGTGCGTGTCACGTATACTCCGATCCTCGGTAACTGTTCTTCGATGGGCGCCAGATTGAGCGTGGGTACAGTGTGTTTGCGGCCGACGCCCAGCCCGGCGACGATCGGTCCTCTGGAGGAAAACGGCCGCCCGAGAAGCCGCCAAGCCTTGTGGACGTGGCCTTCCGTGAGCAGTTCTCGAATGCGCGTGCTGGAGACCTGCTCGCCACGAACCTGAAGCATGGGAAGAACCTCAACCCGGAATCCTTCCTGGCGTCCCAGTTCCTCCAGCACCTCGGTATCGCCGGACTGGCGATAACCAAATCGAAAGTTCGGACCCACGTACACGGATAGGGTGCGCAGCGGGTTCAACAGGACTTTGCGAACGAACTCCAGGGGCGAATGGTGAGCGAGTTCGCGTGTGAAAGGCAGCACGACGAGCAAATCGATTCCCGTCGCTTCGATCCATTCCGCCTTCCGCCGAAGCGGCGTAAGGAGCCTGGGGGCGTG
>JBEKAK010000118.1:0-14649 GCA_050018275.1 Terriglobia bacterium
GCGAGGCGATCGACCGATTTGTGAACGTTTACAACCAAACCGCAGCTCCCTTTGAATGGAGGAAGGCCGTCGTTCATCCGGCCGCACCTAAAAGATATTACGCTAACTTACGCAACTAGGTACTAGGCCTCTGATCCGTGGGCAGACCTTTCTTCAGTGCGAACTTGGCGTATTCCTTCCCAGTGCGCGAACCTTCCAGCAGAGCGCCATCAACGGATTTCTTCTGCAGGGCACGATTCAAGGCCAGTTGCCGCGTTCCGAGCGGCTGGGGCGTACCCAGAAGTTCATTTGCCCAGCCGAGGGCAATTCCGAACAGTAGCCTCGCAGCTTCATGAACGAGTGTTTCTCCCACGCTGAGAGCCAAGTTCGCCAGACGATTCATCTTTGACCTCGATGGCGGGTAGGGAGTGGAAATCTACGCCGCTTGAGTGTGCGTACTATGACGAGGAAGAATTGATTGGAAATAAAAGAGCGATGCAGCCGGGACAGATCGGTGGAATTACTGCAGCTTTGCGTATTCCGCCTTGGCTTCCTTCAGGATGGGGATATCGGGGTCGGCGTCTTTCCAGAGCGTGAGGAAATCCTGATAGGCGGCGCGGGCTTTGGCAGTGTCGCCCTGCATGGCGTAAGCGCGGGCCAGTCCCAGTCGAGCCAGCGCACCCCAGGGAAAGTTCATCACCACTCCTCGGTGGTCGATGAATTTCTGAAATTCCGTTGCCGCTGCGTTGCCGTCGTGCAGCATGAGATAGGCTTCCCCACGCACGTAGACAGGGCAGAGCCAATAGTTGATATTTGTGGGTTGGCCAAGCTCGATCGGACTGACGGTCTTTAACAATTCAACGCCCCGGTTCGGGTCGTGACGCGCCAGGGCGACCCCCGCCCGGATCGTGAGCACCCAATACCTCTGAACCAGCGTGTCCAGGTGGTAGGACTTGTCGAGTTCCGACGCCAGTTTTTCCGCCCCTTGCGTATCGCCTGCCCGCGCCAGGGCCAACGCCGCTATCGCCCGCACGTCGCGGTTTGGGGCCAGCTTCAACGCCGCCTGGGCCTCGGCCCGCGCCTGCTCCCGGTTTCCCGCTTCCACCTCACGCAACGCTGCCACTGCCTGATAGGCTGCCGCATTCTCTCTGGCGTCGCTATGCTGGGCTGAATCCATCGCCCGCGTGGTCAGCTCGTGCGCGTTCTTCAGTTTGCCGTACCAACCTTCCGTGTCGGCTTGCGCGGCGAGCAACATGTGTTCCGTACCTGGCTTGCCCATGGCGGCTGAGACCAACCGCGCCATCTGCGCCGCATCGCCCTTCAGAAACGCCAGCAAGTAGCGGCACCACGGCAGAAGCTCGCTAGCCAGCCCGCGCTCCTCCCCCTGCTTGAAGACCGCCTCCGCTTCATCCAGACGGTTGAGGACCGTGTAAGCGAAGCCGAGGTTGATATAGTTGGTCATGTCAGCCGGCCCCAAGGGCAGCGCCTCTCGCCATTCCTCCAATGTCCTTTCCCAGTCACCCAGGCTACTGCAAATAACTCCCAGCACCACGTGAGGCTCGCAGTCTCTCGGGTAGGCCTGTTCCCACAGCTCGCAGGTCTGCGCTTGCTTCTCTGAGTCTCCCACGGTACCGTAGTAGTTCACCTCGATGTCGAACCGTTCCCGTTCGCTCACCTTTTCCCGCAGGTCGTAGGCCTTGCGTGCATTCTCGGCCGATCGGCTCCCTTGATTGAGAGCCCCATAAAGACCCGCCATAGCGGCGTAAGCATGGGCAAAATTCGGATCAATATCCACTGCCCTTTGGAAGAACGGCAGCGCTACTGTTAACCCTTTCGCAGAGGCCGTCTTTTCTCCCAGGCTGAAGGCTTTCAGCGCCTCCAGCGATGGCGTGGTCGCTTCCTCCAACGGCGTGGCGTATTTCTCCACCGAGCTGAGCGACTCGCCCAGCTTGCCGCGCAAGCTCACCGCCGCGGCGTCCAGAGCTTTTAGAACCGCTTCCTTGCCCGCCGCCTGCTCCTGCGCCTCCGCCAGCACGTCCCCCGTGTTGCAGTTCACTGCCTTCAGGCCAATCACGTACTGGCTGCCCAACCCCGCAATCGAGCCCGCCAGCATGGCCTTGCTGCCCGTGCGCTGGCAGACCTCGCGTGTAACCTCCGGCGTCAGCCGGTCACCGGCGGGACGGCCCATCAGCTTCAATGTCTCATTTACCTTGTCTTCGGAAATCAAGGCGAGAAAGGGCGATTGCTCAAGCTGCACCGAGAGTCCCTGCTTCAGCGTGTCGTCGAATACCGCATCGCCCGTCTTGTTGTCGAAATCAGAGAGGACGATGGTGTCCTTGTCGGTCAGGCGGGTCGCGGCCTGGCGCGAGCGGAAGTAGAGCGTCCCCCCGATGGCAGCCGCGACAAGCATCAGGGCAGCGGGAACAAGAACCTTCCAGAGTTTCCTGCCCGCTACAGGAACTTGGGTCGCTCCGCTCGCTGCTGGCGCACGCCCTGAGTCCGTATCGCGCTTCAGTCGCTTCAGGTCGGCGCGCAGGTCGGAGGCATGCTGATAACGAATGTCCCGGTCCTTCTCCAGCGCCTTGTTGATGATTCGCTCCAGCTCCGTCGGGCAGTCGGGATTCAGTCGCACCGGCGAGGTGGGCGCTTGGTGCAGGATCGCGTCAAAGATAAGCGCGGAAGTTGTCCCGGAAAAGGCGGGGTGACCTGTCGCCATCTCGTACAGGACGACACCAAAACTAAACAAGTCTGTTCTCGCGTCGATCTCCTCGCCTCGCGCCTGCTCTGGAGACATGTAGGCGATTGTCCCCATCACTGCACCGGGGCTGGTGAGGTGCTCGGGATCGACCGATGCGGTGGGCAGCGCGGAGGCTCCCACCGTTTCCTCAACCCGCCTGGGCTTTGGTGCCAGCTTGGCCAAACCAAAGTCCAGGATCTTCGCCTGGCCACGCTGGGTCACGAAGATGTTCGCCGGCTTGATGTCCCGATGGATGATTCCCTTCGAGTGGGCCGCGTCCAGCGCGTCGGCAATCTGGATGGCCAGGTCGAGCAGTTCGTCCGTCTTGAGCAGTTTCCCGGCAAGGCGCTGCTTCAGGGTCTGTCCTTCCAGCAACTCCATAGCAATGAAGGGCTGGCCTTCGTGCTGGTCGATGTCGTGGATGGTGCAGATGTTGGGATGATTTAGCGCCGAGGCAGCGCGGGCCTCCCGCTGAAAACGCTCCAGCGCTTGGCGATCCCTGGAAAGTTCTTCAGGCAGGAATTTGAGCGCTACGAAGCGGCCGAGCTTGCTGTCCTCAGCCTTATAGACGACACCCATGCCCCCGCCACCGAGCTTCTCCACGATGCGGTAGTGAGAAACGGTCTGGCCGGTCATGAGGCTATTGCCTCACAGCAAGATAAAGGCGAAGTTCAATCGGCGCCAGCATACGCCGCGTGTACCGGCAAGTCAACGCGCGCGAGGCGTCCGGAAGCAAGCGTAGCGCATCAGACCTCCGTCGGTGAGGTCTCCGGTTCGTGCTCATCGGTTCCTCACGCAGCCTTCGCCAGCTTGTTTCTCTCACGCCTGTCCATCCGGGCCACGACCTGGCCGGTCAACAGGTCCACGGCGAACACACCCAGCACAGCGACAGCTTCGAAGACCACTCCAGCCAGATGAGTGATGGCCAAGATGGAAGCGAAGGCCGCGCTGACCTGGATGATCTTGTTCCGGAATGGGCTGGTGAGCCAGACGACCACGTACATGAGCAGCAGGGCCGGTGCGTAAACGACCATGAGCATCACCGTCCCGGTGTCGATGGCGGCCTTGCCGAGTCGCCAGAGCCGGGACTTGTGGGGATAGCTCTGGGAGTTCTTCCAGAAAGCCAGGCCCAAGAGGGCTGCCATTAAGGCAGCCCAGAAGAGCCGATAACGGGTGATGAGTGACATACAACCTCTCCTTTATTTACTGGGAGGATTGGGGGCGAGTGATGTCCTCGGGAGTGGTTTACGCAGGCTGCTCGGATGTGGCTTCAGGGACAGTGCCAGCTTCCTGGGCAGCAGTGACTTCGGTGTGGAGCAGGTTCTCCGCGAGGTTCCTGACGTACTTCCTGGCGGGTGTGAAGCCAAGATCGCGGTGCGTGAGGTGGCGGACGCCGAAGTAAGCGGCGACCACGGCACAGGCCGCAGACAGAGTGATGATGAGAGTTTTCATGATTCGATTGCCTCCTTGGATTTGAGTTTGTAACTGGGGATCGAAGATTTGGGAACGATCAGCGACTTTCCAGTTTCGACAGCCGGCACCAGATCGGTACGATGAATGTGACCATGAAGGCGTTCACCAGGGTTCCGCCCAGCGCGAACGTAACGCCCAGCGGACTCGAAATGCCGTGCACGGAATAGTTGACCGCTTCGGTCAGGGTGATGGTAACGACCTTGTGCGCATTGATCCAACGCAACACGGTCTGGCGGGGATTGGCTTTCTTGAACCCGATGAAATGGACAAGCTCATTGACCTTGCCCAGCGTGACCCAAACCATTCCCCAAAAGATTGCTCCTGCGGAGAATGAACTGGTTGCGGATGGTGTGAATGTCATCGTGCCTCCTTCTCGGCTTGCTCCCGGCCGTGCTTGGCAAGGTCCGATCGGGATTTCTCGACCTCCTCATGGCCTGAGCGAAGTTTCTTCACCACTAACCAGCCTCCTAGGACCACCAATCCGCCGGGTATCAAAGTGACGGCGATAATGCGCAGAAGCTTCTTCCACTTCATGTCAGCATCCTTTTGCTGCGGAGTTTGCGACGCAGCGGGGAATTCGGCAGAGCCAGAGCACGAATAAGTTGACGGAAAGCGTCCAATATTACAAGCCTGCGGATCAGGACGGTAAGACCATCGGCTAGCTTCAGGCAGAGTCGGTCCTGCCGGGTGATGACGGGGCCGGTCTGCGCACGGACCAGCTTGTCGATGAGAGACTTTCGGTTGTGCTGCGGGCGGAAATAATTGACCTTGCTGGCCAGGAGCCTGCCACGCCACCTGACCAGGAAGCCGATTCCGCTGCCCATCTCAACGAGAGCGAACATTTCCAGTATTCCGGTCATTGCTGACCTCCTTATGCGAAGAGGTGTGCGATCCAATGGGCCATGCCGGTCCCAAGACCAATCAACGCACCGATTGTGGTTGGCCCCAGAATCGCGGCAGTCAAGATGCCAAGCGTCAGGCCAGCTTTGTTCCGCGGCATAGTCGCAGTGGGATTTGCCAGCCGTTCCAGAGCGCACAGCGCGGGCAGCCGGGCCCTGAGAGTCTCGAGAGGTTCGCCGGACTCGGCGGAATACTCTTGAACCTTGCAGGCGGCCTCTTTGAAAAGTGTTTTGAATTCCTTCGAGCCTGGCGGTAGGCCGTTGGCTTCGTGCCCTTGCGCAGCTTCGGAGGCAGCGACAACGGCCCACCTCAGCCGACGCCAGTGCCAGGCTAGCTTGAGGGAATCGTAGAGGCTCGCTCCAGGCCAGGAATGGGCTGGCGTGCTGGAACGTTCAGCTTTTAGTTCGTCCATAGGCGAATCTCCTTTTCTGGTCGCTTTGCGACCAGCTGTGGGCGTTATGGGGAAAAGTGGAGGTGGATGAAGATGAGTGATGGGCGTGACTCAGACCGCAAACACGAGGTCTTGCGACGTCGGGCTTACCGTCATTTGAGAAACCTGCTCCTCTGGGATCCCCACGAAGAAGAAGCATGTCTCACAGAGACTGCCACGCTTGGGTGGTGGAGCTTTACCGAGATCACCAGGGTCGAGTTGACCGGAGTTGCAATCCGTATTGAAATCCAAGATTCCTTCTCCCGGCAGAGAGCGATAGCGGGGGCAGTACCTGCGAATTTCCTTGCGGGTTGCGAACACCATGGCGTGGAACTGTTCTTCGATCGAGCGTTTCAGCTCGCCCTCTGGTGTGTCGCGGAGTAGAAGCGAAAAGGAATCGACCTTGCCTGCAAGCTTTACGAGATGGCTGGATTTGTTTCTCAGAATCTCAGGAAGTTGAACTACTGCTGCCGAATTTGGCATACGCACATCCTTTCCCGGGTCCTTGCCCGGAGATGAAAGTTGGGATTTGACACAGAGGATTAGTTAACCTGTCGGCTGGACGATTGACGCTTGCGTTTGCTACATTAGTTTTGCTGGGCCTTAACCCAAAATGGAGGATGCGTTTCTATGTCGAAGAAACAAGAAGAGGCCGGTCTCATCCTGAAACTGTACGAACTGCGCAGAGAGGACACAATGCGCAAAGCGCGTGACTGGTATTTCCGGGAGTTCAATCCGGAATCGATTGCTGACTTCACCGAAGCGATGTTTGGAGAGCACAGCGGTCATTTGCGGATGGTGTTGAGCTATTGGGACATGGCCGCAGCGCTTGTCAATGACGGCGCCATTAGCCTGGGCCTTTTTACCAATACCAATGGCGAGCACATCGGCGTCTTCTCCAAAATCGAGCCGTTGCTTGGTGAAATCCGCAGTGCCTATGCACCCCAATTCGCGGTCAATCTCGAAAAGTTGATTGACGCGACACCCGATGGTCGGGACCGGGCCGCCAAAGCTCGGGAACGAATGAAAGCTAACCGCGACCTGATGGCAGCAAAGCAAGCGAAGACCGGCCAGCATGCTTAGCGCTGATCGTGACGGCTCCGACCCGAAATGGCTCGGCAATCTTCGCCTCCGAGTTCCATCCCGCGGGAATACCACCCCGGCGGGCGGTGTTCCACCGGGATCTGACCTTGCCGTCTCAGCCAATCTTCGCGGTGGGGATTTGTCATCGTGAAATCCCACGCGAACGGCATGTGGTGGGTTGTGGCAATCACGGCAATGAGGTCTTGCGTCCTCCCAGCAGAGTTGGTCGCTCGTGAGCGCGAACGCCTTGAACCAGATGATGCACTTCTGCATATTTCCTCCCTCCCCTGGGAAACTCGAGAATATCGAGCCCAGGAGCGCATGTTGTGATAATGGTTTTTGTCAGCAGTTGAGGGCCTGCTCAGATAGCGGGCAGAGGACCTTGAGTGAATACTGGCCGCCCGAGACCAGCACTCCTTTGAGTTGGCGGGTGACGGCTGGCAAGTGTTCTTGGGCGATCCAGCCAAAGGGCTCGGAGCTTCCTTCCAGAAACACCTCAGCTCCTGGCTCGTCCTCCTGGCTTTCGGGGTTGTGGTAGGTAACGGGTTTGATGGTCACGCCATTGCAGACCTGAGCCCGGAAGGCCTTGAGTTCAGCCTCGATCCGCTTGCGATCAGCCCGCTGAAGACTCTGGTCCTTCAGCCTCTGCTCGAAGCCATTCACGGCTACGAGAGCCACAGCAGGTTCTTGCGGCGGAGCCTCAATCGTATCCTTGGTGACGACTAAGCCGTGCTCCGTCCGGTATTGGCCATCGGGCAGATCCACAATGCCAATCCAGTTGGCGGATTTCGCGGATGTTCCCGCTATCCGCACCAGCGTGTCTTCCACGACGATATCGAGATTAAGATCGCCATAGTCAGCGCGCACGCGAGCTGATTCCCAGGTCAATGGCACATGACTGCGAGTTACTCCGGCGGCTCTGGCGATATCCAGCAGACCATCGAGCGTGTGCGGTCCGCCGAGAATGCCATCGGCAATTGGCTTCAAAGTGCCATCAGGATTGTGCGGTGGTTCCAGGGTCAGTGCCCGGTCAAAGATCAGCTTGACCAGTTCCGCGTAGATGTCCAGATACATGCCGCTGGCCTTGATCCGGTTGTGGACTTCCTCCTCCGCGTAGAGGTAAGCCGCAATCCCGGCGTCTTGCTCACTCATGATCTTCTTGCCGCGATGGTCTTCGCCAGTTCGGAGGAATTCCAACTTCTTGGCTTCCCGAGTTTGGTTGTAGAACAGCCAGAAGTCTCTTGCTGCGGCCTTGGCCTCGGGGCGAGTTGGGAACCTGCGGATTTCTGGTGGAACTTGCCAGCAATGCCTCCAGCTCTCCTTGTCAGCGAACATGCGGGCCTTCTGAAAGAGTTCAATCCATTGGGCGTGAGCGACATCCATTGAAGTCGTTACCGGAATGGGCTCATTGCCGTTTTCAATACGATCGCGCGGTATGCGGCCTTGTCCCAAGTAGCCGCCTTTCCACCAGAACTTCGGGGCCACCGGGCACGTGTCACGGAATTCCGTGATGAGGCCGTTCGCCCAATCAACGGATTTACCGTTCATTTTGATGGAGTCGATGATTTCCTCCAAGCGTGAGGCCACCATGGGCATTTGGCTCTTGGGCAGTTCTTGCTCCATCCAGCGGATGGCTTCTGCAACTTGAGGGCTTGGTGGCATCGCCCGCAATTCGGACACAATGCTCTCCCGGTTGAGCCAGAGCAGGTTGAACCAGGTGATAGCGTTGACCACGTATCCGATGCCGGTCTGACCTCGCTTGGCATCGTAGAGCATGCACAGGACATATCGCTGGTCGTAGACCGGGATACGGGGATTCCGGTCGAATAAAGCGTCACCGTCATCAATGACTTTGACTCCGGCAGGCTTAGCCACGGACCACGGATATGCGGGCAGGGTCTTCCAGTGCCGTACGATCTCGGGATCGAGCAATGCCAGCACCGAATCGTCGAAATCGGCGCCATTGAAGCTCTTGGCCATGCCAGGAGTGCCATCCGGACTTGCTGCAAATCCAAGATGCACGAACATCGCTGCACCGCGGTCGATCCCAGCGAATCGCTGAAGCTTCCGCCCTCGTAGCTTTCCCGATTCCTTGTGGGAAGCATTGGGATTCCGCAGCGAGATAAACTCGCCATCGAAGCCACCGAGGTAGACGGAGTTGACGTCAGGTAACGTGGAGCGTTCCCAATGTGGGTAGCCCTTCTCGTCAAATACAAACGGCTCAGGAAAGATATATCTGCGCACGGCTGCTCCGGCCAGATCGTTCGACTGGACCTTCATCAGATCACCAGGCTCACGGAAGCGCATCCGGAAGCGATCAGGGTTATTGTTCTCGGGAGATTCCATCTGGGTGCGATAGAAGGCGTCCCGGCATGTGCGGAACTGCATCGCCGGCAAGCCTGCTGAATACATCCGCCAGAGCTTCCAGCGATTCTCGTTCATTACCGAGTTGCCGTCTTCATCGACCCAGCTTGCGGGGTTGTAGAAGCCGATCTCCTCCTTGACTCGATCATCGTCCCGCATCACGTCGAACACGTCGCAGGCAAATTGTTGGCAAAGGTACTGGATCAGTTTGTGGTCCCGCACCTTGGCCAGGTCGAGGTTGGAAGCGGTTTGGACATCCAGGTTCGCTAAACCGCCATGAAGCTCGTTTAGAACGCTGAGATAGATTTGGCCTTCCCATGCCCGCAGCTCTGGCTTCACATCCCAGACCACGAGGTCGGGCTCAATATCCCAGATCAAGCAGTTCCCTTTGATCTGGCCATTGGGCATGGCGCCGGTAATCTGGATCATGTCGCCAATCTGAACCTGATGCCCGGTCAGAATCGCTCCTCCGCGTGGAGAGGCCAACGCAGCTCCGGAAGTCCAGGCCTCCGGCCAGCGATTTCCGGGATTGTACGTGGCCACTTCAAACGTGGTTTCGCCATCGGCGAGGATCACGGTGTGGAGTAGGTCCCACTCATTGAGCTGGCGAGTGTCCAGCAGTTCACCGAACAGACTTGTCTTGCCCCGTGCTACATCGCGTTTGATGCGCTTGGGGACGCTGGGCTTGCCTGCCGGGATGTCGAACCCAAACAGATGACAAGCATCTCGGTAAGGCATACGTTCACGTAAGCACACGGCGTAGAAGCCATCGTCCCGGACCCAGTGAATGGCTGGATGCCAAATCCCTTCACTAGGACCTTCTCCTTCGATCGCGCCCAATGTGAGCACCGCAGACGCCAGCTCAAACGAATGCGCATCCTTACCCAGCGCGATGCGCAAGTATTCCACCCCGGCGTGTTCAAGGCGAGCGGACAACTCATAGACCCCAAAGTTCACTTTCGGGTCAGACTCCTCACCGGGTTGGCGGGGATGTCGGAAGCGCATCCCGCGAGGCGCGCTCCTGTCCTCGATCACATGGCAACGCTGAAACGGTTCAGCGGGAAACTGAAAGTGCAAGTGCTGATAGTTCACGATGTCCTCCAGTTGTCTGGGTTCAGCCCCAGACGGATTTGGGATTTTATGTAAGCGATTGGGATCTCCTCTCGGACGAGAGGAGCTGAGGTGGGTCTCCGGAATTCGGGGGCTATAAGGTGGGAGTCCCTTGCTCCCTGGAAATGCGCCAGGGCTTTCCGGCTTGAAAGGCTGGTTAGCTGCGCAGCCAGCGCAGGATGTGGGCGGCCTGAACGTCCTTGGCACGCTGAATGTCTTCACGAGTCTTGCGAATAGTTTCCTGGAACTGCGTTTCGAGAGAAACCGGCGAACGTGGTGGTGGTGGCAGTCGGGCTGCCCGTTCCGTGGCGATCTGGCTCAGCATATCGGCCAACTGTTTGCGGTTCTCTTCGCGGGTTTCCCGAGCGATCAAGGCATACTCCGGTTGATAAGTTCTCAAGGCACACCTCCAGTGTGGTTGAAGAGATTGAGTGAATTGAATTGAGTGTTGATTACGACGGGTTAGTGCGGGGAGAGGGATCTTCCGATTAAAATATCCACGTAGACCCCCCGGGGCTCGTTAGGAATTGTCAGGGGCCCCCTATTCGTGCTCTACCTAGTGCGCAGAGTCACTGACGACTCCAGTCCTCGCGCAATGCGGATTCGGCTTTCGCTTGCAGGAAGGATTGCGATTTGAGAGCGAGAGGACGAATTGGTCAGGTTTTGAAAACTGGATGGATCTCGCGCGAGAGCACGCTTAATTTAAGTATGTGCGGGAAGGGTGATGCTGGAAGTGATGGCACTGGTAACCGAATGATTCGCATCTCGCAGGCAGATTTGTACAAATGCGTCAAAAGATCGCTGGGGTAGAATAAGGGAAATAGGACGTGATGGGGAAAGATTCCCCCGGGTGCAATTGATGATCAGCAGTCCGGCATGGTCGGACGCGGCGGTTTGGGACGAAGCTCCAGACCTCCGTCCCTCTTTTGCGGCAACATTACGGCAACATTCAGAGCTAAAACTGAGCAAAACCGAGCAAAAATGGAAGCGTGGCTACCCTGATTTATCAATGATTTACGGAGTGAGGGCAGAGGGTGACACGGTTTTCAAGACCGCCGGTTTCAACCACTCACCCATCCCTCCGCATCCTGACCGTTGAGGGCTTCGCTCCATTGTAATCGAAGTCTTAGTTCTTTGTCCTCCGTCCTTTGTCTCTGGTCAGCGGTCCCCAGCGAGGACGGCAGTTGGTCCATAGTTGAGTCCGTGAGTCTTTCAGTCTATCAGCAGTCCGTGATCCTCTTTGGGCCAAGCAGAGGATGTTCTCTACCTCCCTTGTCACAAACAAGGGACCAATGACCCCGATCACGCGACTGACAGACTGAAATACTGACGAACTGGCGAACTGGACACGGCCCGGGGCGACTGGCGATGGACCGCCGGCAAAGTGGCGGCAATCACACTCGCCACTCTCCCTGTGATGCGGGTCACATCGGGGCGTGAGCGCCCGCACTGAGCTTCAGGCGTGACTCCAACACAATGATTGCGGTAACGACGATGTAGCGATACGATCCCACAGGAGCGGGCCGCGCGCTTCTAATCGATTAACGTAGGCGCACCCCATGGCGTGCTCCTACGGGGGGTAAACAATGGAGATTCGAAAGCAGGATGCGCTGGATTATCACCGAAGGGGCCGCAAGGGCAAGATCGAAGTGGTTGCGACCAAGCCTTGCCGCACGCAACGGGACTTGAGCCTGGCTTACACACCGGGTGTCGCCGAACCTTGTCTGGAGATTGAAAAGTCGCCCGAACTGAGTTTCGAGTACACGGCACGGGGAAACCTGGTAGCCGTGATTTCCAACGGCACCGCGGTGCTCGGCCTGGGCAACATCGGCGCCTTAGCGGGCAAGCCGGTGATGGAAGGGAAAGGCGTGCTCTTCAAGCGTTTCGCGGACATCGACGTTTTTGACCTGGAAGTGAAGACCGAGGACCCGCAAGAGGTCATCAAGTTCTGCCAACTCCTGGAGCCGACTTTCGGCGGCATCAATCTTGAGGACATCAAAGCGCCGGAATGTTTCCTGATCGAAGAGACTCTGCGCAAAACGATGTCCATTCCCGTGATGCACGATGACCAGCACGGGACGGCGATTATTTCGGGCGCCGCGCTCTTGAACGGGCTGGAGTTGGTGGGGAAGCGACTCGACAGTGCGAAGGTTGTCTTCAACGGAGCGGGCGCTGCGGGCATTGCCTGCGCCGAGCATTACATTCGTTTGGGCGTGCGGCGCGAAAATATCATCCTGTGCGACACTAAGGGTGTGGTGTACGAGGGCAGAACGGAAGGTATGAACCCTTACAAGGCGCGCCTCGCCGCCCGCACTGAGGCGCGGACTCTTGCCGATGCCCTAAAGGGCGCGGATGTTTTTGTCGGACTTTCCGTCGCGGGCTGCGTCACTCCGCAGATGGTCCGCTCCATGGCCGGGCACCCCGTGATCTTTGCCATGGCCAACCCTGTTCCCGAGATCAGCTACGACGAGGCCAAGGCCGCGCGGCCGGACATCATTATAGCCACTGGCCGCTCGGATTTCCCCAATCAGGTAAACAACGTCCTGGGCTTTCCGTTTATTTTCCGCGGCGCTCTCGACGTGCGGGCGCGCACTATCAATCACGAAATGGAAATCGCGGCCACGCACGCGCTGGCAGCGCTGGCCAAAGAAGACGTTCCCGACTCCGTGTTGCGCGCCTACGGACTGCGCCGCCTGCATTTTGGTCCCGAATACGTCATCCCCAAGCCGTTTGACCCGCGCGTATTGATCTGGGAAGCGTCGGCGGTGGCGGAAGCCGCCATGCGAAGCGGCGTGGCGCAATTGCCCGTGGACCTGAACGAGTACCGCCAGCAACTCTCGCGGCGGCTGGGCGGCACACAGGAGCTGATGCAAGGTGTGTGGCACCGCGCCAAAGCGGCGCCCAAGCGCGTTGTCTTCCCGGAGGGCGAGCACGAGAAGATCATTCGCGCGGCTTACCATCTGGTGGAAGAAAAGCTCGCTCAGCCGATTCTGATCGGGCGTCCGGAAATGATCCAAGGCCAGCTTTCCGAATTGGGTCTGCACCCCTTTGATGTCCGGATCGTGGACCCGGAAAATGCGGCGCGCTTGGAAGACTACGCGGAGGAGTTCTACCGGCTCCGGCGGCGGCGGGGCGTGACCCGCACCGAAGCGCGCGAGCGGATGCTGCACAATCCCAACTATTTCGCCGCCATGATGGTGCGCTTGGGCGATGCGGATGGACTGGTGGCCGGCGTTTCCCAGCAATACGCGGACACGCTGCGCCCCGCCATCGAAATCATCAAGATGCGGGAAAACGTTCGGCGCGTCTCCGGCGTTTATTTGATTGTGACCAAGCAGCAGGTTTATTTCTTCTCGGACACCACCATGAACATCGAGCCCACGGCGGAGGACTTGGCGGAAATTGCCGTGCTCGCCGCCGAAGTGGCGCGCGACTTCAACGCTGAGCCGCGGATCGCCATGCTTTCGTTCTCGAACTTCGGCAGCGCCAAGCACGCGCTGTCGGAAAAAATGCGCCGCGCCACCGAACTGGTGAAGCAGCAGCATCCCGAAATCATGGTGGATGGCGAGATGATGGCGGATAGTGCCGTGGTGCCCGAAATCCTTGAAGAACAGTTTCCGTTTTCGACCTTGAAAACGGTCGCCAACGTACTCGTCTTTCCGGACCTTGGCTCCGCCAACATCGCCTATAAGCTGATGATGCGGTTGGGCGGCGCCGAGGCCCTGGGGCCGATTCTGGCCGGCCTCAACAAGCCCGTCCACGTCTTGCAACGCGGCGCAACCGTGGAGGAAATCGTCAACATCGCCGCCATCGCCGTCGCTCACCCACCCGTGAGCACGGAACTGCCGCACAAGCTGGAAGTGGCAGCCCTCGCACGATGAAAACAGACCGCCTCTGGAGGCGCCTATGAAATCAAAAATCGTTTGGTCAGTCTTGATTCTCGGTTTGCTTGCGGGCACCTATCGGGCCCAGGAAAAACAGCCGCCCAAACAAGACCAGTCCGCCGCTCCCGCAGCGAGCTCAGGGCAGACCACCGCCCACGGTCACATAATTACCCAAGAGGAGAAGGACCGGAAGAACCCAGTCCGCTTCACCGACTTTAGCGTCGAGCGCGGGAAGAGATTCTACGGCTTCCATTGCGCCATGTGCCACGGCGAAAAATTGGATGGCAAGGGCGACCTCGCGGAAGAAATGAAAATCCAGCCGGCTGATCTTTCCAAGCCCGAAGTGCTCACCAAACGCACCGACGGCGAACTGTTCGCCATCATCGGCAGCGGCTCGGAGATTATGCCGGGCGAAAAGGACCGCATGCCCGAACGGCAACGCTGGCAGATCGTGAACTACCTCCGGTCCATCGAAGGTAAAACGCCAGCCAAAGCGACCGACGAGGAGAAATTGCAGGAGAATACCCGTGTTATCCCCCAATAGCAACTGAAGACCGCGGGCCGGTTGTGTCAAGCATTTGTCAGTTGAGCTCCGCGAGAATACAAGACTTCGAACCAAGTTGTTCCGCAGCGAGCGATCCAGAGGCGGAGCTTGAGGAGGCGGTGAGCGCCGCGTCGTGTCCAGCGCA
>JBEKAK010000119.1:0-14339 GCA_050018275.1 Terriglobia bacterium
TCCGCGCGGCTTTTGATGTGGGCCTGCGCGATTTCGGCGAGAATCGCGTGCAAGAGGCGAAGGCCAAGCGGCCGGCGCTTGCGGACCTGACCGCCACGTGGCACCTGGTGGGGCACGTCCAGACCAACAAGGCGCGGGCCGCGCGCGAGCTCTTCCACTGGGTGCATTCGGTGGATTCGCTCCGCCTGGCGGAGAAGCTAGCTCAGGCCGCCGCACCAGGCGGCGAGCGGCTGCCGGTGCTGATCGAGGTGAATTTGGGCGAAGAGGCCTCCAAGGCGGGCGTGCGCGCCGCTGAGGTGTCGGAGCTCGCCGAGCGGATAAGCCGGCTCGCGACGCTCGAACTGCGCGGCTTGATGGTGATCCCGCCTTTCCTCGCGAACCCCGAAGCAGTGCGGCCGTACTTCCGGCAATTGCGCACGCTGGCGCGAGAGATCGCCGCGCGGAATCTGCCCAACGTTTCCATGCAGGAGCTTTCCATGGGCATGAGCCACGATTTCGAAGTCGCCATTGAAGAAGGCGCGACCATCGTGCGCGTGGGAACGGCGATTTTTGGAGCGCGCGGGTGAGAGAAGATAAGAGGCTGAAGGTGCAAGTCCGAAGGAACCAGTCCAGAGTCCGAGGTCCGAAGTCCGAAGCCGTAAGGCTGGAGGCACGAGCCCTCGAAGGGGCAGCTGAAGAGGGGAATACGGGTGGTTGGTGACTGGCAATTGACAACGGACCACGGACGGCGGACAACGGACAACTGACGACTTTTTCCATACCGGTGCCTGATTTCAAAATCGAACGCGAAAACGTGAGCTTCTGGCTGCGCGTCAAGCCGCGCGCGGCGCACGAGCGGCTGACGGTGGACGCCTCGGGTGAGCTGCGCCTGGAGCTGCATGCGCCGCCCACGGAAGGCCAGGCGAACGAAGCCTGCGTATACTTCTTCGCGCGCGCCTTGCGCCTGCCGCAAGCGTGCGTCGTCATTCTTTCCGGGCAGAAGGCGCGACGCAAGTTGCTGCGCGTGACGGGGCGGTCGGCGGAAGAGACCATCGCGCAGATCAAAACCCTGGCGGCGGCCAGCGACAGGAGGCCACGGTGAGCTTCACGCAGCGACTTGGGGAAATTCGCGCGGGATTCGACCGCCCCTTCTGGGTGGCGAACTTCACGGAACTGTTCGAGCGCCTTTCGTACTACGGCGCGAGCGCGGTGCTGGCGATATATCTGAACGAGCAACTGCATTTTTCGAAAGAAGTCACCGGCTGGATGATCGGGATTTTCGGCTTTGTGGTGTGGTTTCTGCCGGTGCTGGGCGGCACGCTCGCCGACCGCTTCGGTTTTCGCCGCGCGCTGATGTTTGCGTACCTCGTCATGACGGTCGGCTATTTTCTGCTGGGGTCACTTTCAGCGCCGTGGATGCACGCGGCGCGCCAGGCGCTGGGCGACAGGTGGCTGGTACTCGGCATCCTGATGATTCCGGCGCTGGGACCGGCGGTGGTAAAACCCTGCGTGGCGGGGACGACGGCACGCGCTTCGGCGGAAAACGTTCGTTCCATCGGTTATTCGATTTATTACACACTGGTGAATATCGGTGGCACGCTCGGGCCGATCGTGGCCTGGTTGGTGCGCAAGCAGTTGGGATGGGGCATGGAGAACGTCTTTCGCGTTTCCGCCCTCAGCGTATTCCTGATGTTTCTGGTTACGCTGGGCTTCTTCCGTGAGCCGACGCAATCGGGCGAACAGAAAGTGGCGAGTGTGGCGGATGCCATCAAGAACATGTTCGTGGTGCTGGGCAATTTTCGCTTCGTCCTCTTCCTGGTGATTTTTTCGAGCTTCTTCGTGGTCTTCTGGCAGGAATTCATTTCCGCGCCGATGTTCTTGCGGGGCTATGTGGACCCCAGCGCCAATGCCGATCTGCTGCTTTCGATCGACGCGTTCACGGTGATTTGCTTCCAGATTCTGGTGAGCTATGTGACCCGCAGAATTCCCGCGTTTTCCGCCATGACCCTGGGCCTGCTCATCTCCAGTCTGTCGTGGCTGATTCTGGCCCTCCATCCAACGACTGTGGGGCTGGTCGCGACGCTGGTGGTGCTGGCGCTCGGCGAAATCACCCAGTCAGCGCGCTACTACGAATACATCTCGCGGCTCGCGCCGTCTGGCCAGCAGGGACTTTACATGGGCTACGCGTTCCTGCCCATCGCCATCGGGTACCTCATCGCCGGCCCACTGGGCGGATATCTTCTCCATGAGTTCGGCGACGTCCTGCACCGGCCGCAGCAAATGTGGTGGGTGGTAACGGGAGTGGGAGTCGTGGGCGCCGTATTGATGGTGATTTACGATAAGATTTTCAAGCCCGGCGAAGCACAGACTCTGAGGACGGAGGACTAGGGGGCGGGGAGTGCGGAACTCTCAGACTTGTGTAAGGGAGGAACATGATCGGAATTATCCTCGATCACAAGGCTCAGCGCCTCAAACTGGAGGAGCGACCCGTATAAAGGAGCTACTCGATGAATTTGAGCGGCATTCAGAAAGCACTTCGCGAAGCGGAGCTGGACGGCTGGCTGTTCTACGACCACCATCGTCGCGATCCCATTGCCTATCGCGTGCTCAAGATTAACCCTCCGATGTGTACGCGACGCTGGTATTACCTGATTCCCAAAGAGGGTGAGCCGGCGAAGTTGGTACATCGTATCGAGCCGCAGAACCTTGCGGGCCTTCCGGGCAGCGAGGAGCGCTATTCTTCCTGGCGCGAGCAACGCGACGGCCTCGCCCGCATGCTCGCGAGAAAACATCGCATTGCGATGCAATATTCGCCTCTCAACAGCATTCCCTATGTGGGGCTCGTGGATGCAGGCACGGTGGAACTGGTGATGAACTGTGGCGTGGAGCTTGTCTCTTCGGCGGACCTCGTGCAGCAGTTCGAGGCGTGCTGGTCGGAGGTCGAGTGGCAGTCGCATCTCGCGGCCGGTCAGGTAGTGCACGAAGCGGTCAGGATGGGGTTCGCCATGATTCGCGACGCGGTGCGCGTGGGCAAGACGCTTGGCGAATACGACGTGCAGCAGGAGATGGTGCGACTATTTGAGGCGCAGGGGGTGATCGCGGACGAAGCTCCCAATGTGTCGGTGAATGCCAACACGGGCAACCCGCATTACTCGCCGTCGCGGGAGAGCTCGCTGCCCATCCGTGGCGGGGACTTTGTGCTCATGGACGTCTGGGCCAAACAGAACAAACCCGCTGGCGTTTACTTCGACATTACCTGGACGGGATACGTCGGCGAAGCAGTTCCGCACCGCTACACGGAGGTTTTTGAGGTCGTCCGCGAGGCGCGCGACGCGGCGATCAGCCTGGTGCAGGAGTCGATGCGTGCCGGTCGTCCCCTGCACGGTTATGAAGTGGACGACGCCGCGCGCGAGGTCATCACCAGGCGCGGATTTGGCGCCTTCTTCATCCATCGCACGGGCCACTCGATTGGCGAAGACGTACACGGCAACGGCGCCAACATGGATAACTTCGAGACGCACGACGAGCGGCGGATTATCCCCCGGACATGCTTCTCCATCGAGCCGGGCGTTTACCTGCACGAGTTCGGCGTCCGGAGTGAAGTGAACGTGTTCGTGGAAGAGCGCGACGCGCGCGTGACGGGAGAGATCCAGCAGGCGATTGTGCCCATCCTTGCCGCACCGCGATAAGGTGTGTTAGGTTGGAGGGCTTGGCTTGCCAACCTTGCCCCTGCTGTGAGGGTGGCGGCTAGGACGGTGGTGAAGCAAGCGGGATCTATCACAGGGTGATATATTGAGGTGGGGACGGCGGCAGCCGTTCCTCTGAGTTGCGAATCATGGCGAACAAAGTCGTTCAGGAAACTGTTTCCGCCAAAGCTCAGCCCAAGCTGAGCACGCTGGTGCGGGTGTGCGTAGCCGCGTGGGTTGTGCCCGGGTTGGGCCACTTGCTGCTTGGCCGCAAATGGCGAGCGCTGATCCTCTTCGCGGCGATTGTGGCGATGTTCCTGATGGGCATCGCCATGCGAGGCGAGTTTTTCTCTACCAGCTCGGGATCGTACTTGCAGACGTTGGGTTACTTCGGCGAGCTGTGCGTGGGCGTGGCAATGCCGGCGGCGCGCTTCTTTGGCTATGGGGGCGGCGATCCGCTCTTTGTAAGCGCCGACTATGGGACAGCTTGTCTTGTGGCCGCAGGGATGCTGAATGTGCTGGCGATTCTTGACGCTTACGACGTTGCTATGGGGAGAAAACCATAATTGCAGTGCCGAGTGGCAGGCAAGGACCACGGAGGTTTGGCTGCTGGCTATTCACTCGTCACTTGTAACTATTAACTGAGTTCTAATATGGCTATTCCACACCTCCCGGCGATGCTCCTGTTCTCCTTCCTCGTCTCCGTGGTGTTTGGAGTCCTGAGCAAGGATACGCCGCGCGACCGGTTGCTTTACGGCGCGAAAGTCTTCGTGGCGTTTGTGGGCATCGCGGTGCTGCTCGGCTGGATTATGTACCCCGCGCCTTGAGCGCCGCGGCCAGCGCTCCTCTCCCGCGCGTCACCTCGGCTTGACTTCGCCGCGGCCCGGCCTTAGAGTAACTTTCACTTGCAAGCGAAATTGTCCGCACAGCGGCAGCTCCTCGCGAGGTGCAGCACGCTCTCCTGATGCGGAGGCCATCAATATGATTCTCCTGGCAGGCGTTTCAGCATTCGTCACCTTCCTGGCCATTGCGGCGTTCGGCTTCGTCTTCCTGATTGGCAGCTCCATCCTCGGTGACCTGTTCGAGCACGGCGACTTTAGCCACGACGTCGATGGCCACGGCGGGGGGCCGAGCATCCTGAGCAGCCGCATCCTGAGCGTGTTCGTGACCGCGTTCGGCAGCTTTGGCGCGATCGGGACCCACCTGGGTTACGGACTGGGCGTGAGCACGGCGATGGGTTTCGGAGGCGGTGTGTTGTTTGCGGGCGTGATCTACGCTTTCGCGAGTTTCCTGTACAGTCAACAGGCCTCGAGTCATGTCCTTACGGGTGACCTGGTGGGGGCCACTGCGCAGGTGAGTGTGGCCATTCCCAAAGGTGGAATGGGCCAGGTGCGCTGCACGTTGGGCGACACGGTGGTGGAAAAGATCGCCCGCGCCGCGCACAGCGAGGAGATTCCTGTCAACACCCTGGTAAGAATCAACGCCATCGTCGGGGATATCGTGCTGGTGGAGCGCGCGGAATAAGGCCGCACATGCGAGCCACCTGCCCCGCGCCAAGCGCACCCGCGCGCTTACCCGACCTGCAGGAGGAAGATCATGGCCTTTCAACCCTTCGTCATCTTTCTGGCGGTAATCGCCGCCATCGCGCTGCTGATTGCGCTTTCGCGGTTCAGCAAGAATTACATCAAGGTACCGCCCAACGCGGTGGCGATCTTCAGCGGCCGCAAACACAAGCTGCCGGACGGCCGCCTGGTGGGCTATCGCATGGTGCGCGGCGGCGCGGCGTTTCGCTGGCCGCTGCTGGAGCAAGTCGATTATCTCTCACTGAACGTCTTTACGATTCCGCTCGAAATCAAACGCGCCTACACGCTGAAGGGCGTGCCTATCTCCGTGAAGGCCGTGGCCAACGTGAAGATCAAGGGTGACGACCTCTCGCTGGCCGCGGCGGCCGAGCGCTTTCTGGGCATGACGCACGACCAGATCCAGAAGGTGATCTTCCAGACACTGGAAGGCCACTTGCGGTCGATCCTTGGGACGCTGACGGTAGAGGAAGTGAACAGCGACCGGCAAAGCTTCGCACAGAAGCTGACGTCGGAGGCGGCGCTCGATTTGGAGCGCATGGGCATTGGCGTGGACGTGCTGACGATCCAGGACATCAGCGATGAGGAAGGCTATCTCGACGCGTTGGGCAAGAAACGCACGGCGGAAGTGAAACGTGACGGAACCATCGGCGAGGCCGAAGCCACGCGCGACTCGAAGATCAAATCCGCGCTGGCGATGCAGGAAGGCGAGAAGGCGAAGTTCGACGCCGACGCCAACATCTCCGCCGCGCAGCGCGACTTCCAGGTGAAGCAGGCGCAGTACCAGGCTGAAATCGAAACGGAGAAGGCCAAGGCCGCGCAGGCCGGGCCGCTGGCGCAAGCCAAGGCGAAGCAAGCCGTGGTGACGGAAGAAGTGCGCGTGGAGCGAGCGCGCACGCAGGAACAGATCGGCGTGCAGGAACAGGAAGTGCTGCGCAAGCAGAAAGAGCTCGAGGCCACGGTGATCAAGGCGGCGGAGGCCGAACGGCAGGCGGCCATCGTGCGCGCGGAAGCGAAGAAGCAGGCGGCGATCCTGGAAGCGGAAGGGCAGAAGACCGCGCAGATTGCCATGGCCGAAGCCCAGCAGCAAAAGCTGCGGCAGGAAGGTATGGGCCGCGCGGCGGCGGTGGAAGCGGAAGGCCGCGCGGAAGCCGCGAAGATCGAAGCCATGGGCCTGGCGCAAGCTCGCGCCATCGAGGCGCAAGGTGTGGCGGAAGCGCAGGCCATCTTGAAGAAAGCCGAAGCGTGGCGGCAGTTCAACGACGCGGCCAAGCTGCAAACGCTGCTTGAGAAGCTGCCCAGCGTGCTGCAAGCCTCGGCGGCGATTTTCGGCGCCGTGGCTGCGCCACTCGGGAATATTGATAAAGTGGTAGTCATTGAACAGGGCAACGGCGCGGGGGGTGATAGCACGGGTGGTATCGGTCGCATTGCGCGCACCGGCCCGGCGTTGGTGTTCGGCTTGCTGCAACAAATGCAGGCGCTCGGTCTGGACCTTCCCAGCGTGCTTATGCAACTCGGCGTGGAGGGTGGGAAACCGGCCCCACCGGCCAAGCCCGCGGCGCCACCCGCAGAAGAGAGCAGAGGGAAGAAGTAGTAAGAAACAGTCCGGGGTCTGGAACCCGGAGTCCGGGGAAGACCGGCGGGGCGACGTTTTCAGAGCGGTTTCGGTCGCCAGGCCCGGGCTGCATTCCACCACGCGCAGAGGGATGACGCATGGCGAGCATTCAACTCTCCTCGTCGCTGAAGCACACGGACGCCGAAGTGCTGGCCATTCATTGCAGCGACCATCGGTTTCAAGCCGGGTTTTACGAGTTCTTGAATCTCAAGCTGGATCTCGATGAGAACTACGATCTGCTGGTGTTGCCCGGCGGACCGCAATGCTTGACGCTGGTCGAATACTTGCCGAAGTTTTCCTGGGCGGGTTGGAAGTGGTTTCGGTTTTTGGTGGAGGCGCACGACCTGAAGCGGCTGATCCTGATCCAGCACCAGGATTGCGGCTGGTACAAGGAATTGCCTTTCCATCTGCATTCTTCTTCCGAGCCGCGCCTGCGCCAGGAAGAAGACCTGCACCGCGCACGGGCGGCGCTGGCGCGAGAGCGTCCTGACCTGAGTGTGGAGCTCTATTACGCGGGTTGGGACGCGAACGAGCATATCACCGTCGATGCGGTCTCCGCCTGATGCCCACCTACACACAGATCGCGTGGCACGGCGCCATGGCCCTGCTGATGGGCCTGCTGATCGGCCTCGAGCGGCAGCATTCGCAGCGTGGCGATGAGCCGCTGTTCGCGGGTGTCCGCACTTTCCCCATCATCGTGCTGAGCGGGTATCTCTCGGGCCTGCTGACCCAAGCGGGATTCATCTGGGTGCTGCCGGTGGCTCTGGCGGGAACGTGCGCGATCGTGGTCACGGCTTATGCTTCTAAGGTCGGCGGGCCGCACAAGGGTGCGACCACGGAGTTCGTCGCGGTTCTCGCCTTCATCCTTGGCGCGCTCACAGCTCTCGGCTTCCTGATTCCCGCCGCGACCTTTGCGGTCGTCACCGCGCTGCTGCTCTCTACCAAAGCGCCCCTGCATCAGCTCGCGGAGCGAATCCGCGAAGAAGAGCTTTACGCCATCCTTAAGTTTGGGATCGTCAGCGTGATTGTCCTGCCGTTGCTTCCCAACCGCCCTTACGGGCCGTTCCAGGTTTTGAACCCGCGCTTGATTTGGTGGATGGTGGTATTGATTTCCGGCGTGAGCATGATCGGTTACGTGCTGATGCGTTTGCTCGGAGCGCGGCAGGGCGTGGCCGTAACGGGCGTGCTGGGGGGAATCGCTTCCAGCACCGCCGTCACCGTTGGACTCTCGCAGAAGGCGCACGACGCGGAGGATCTGCTGGCAAAGTACTTTGCACTGGGCATCGTGATCGCTTCGACGATCATGTTCCTCCGCATGCTGCTGCTGACCCTTGTGATCGAGCCCCACCTGGCACATACCCTGATTCTTCCCATGGCGCTGCCGGTGGCGATCGGCGCGGGCGTGGGAATTTTCCTTTGGAGGCAGAAAGGCGGCCAGCAGGAGGACGCGCTGCAGGTAAAGAACCCCATGGAGCTGGGCAGCGCCATCAAGTTTGGATTAATCTTCGCGGTCGTCCTGTTCATCTCGCGTGCGGCGTATTACTACCTTGGCTCGTCCGGCATTTATGCGGCGGGAGCGCTGGCGGGCCTGGCGGATGTGGACGCGTTCACCATCTCGGCGGCGGGATTGGCTCGGCAGGGCGTGCTGGCACGGAGCACTGCAGGCGGCTCGATTCTGCTCGCGGGAGCGATGAATACGCTGGTGAAAGGCGGGATTGCGGCCTTTCTGGGCGGCCGCGCGCTGCGACGCGTCATCCTGCCGGTTTTCGTGGCGATGGCTTTGGCCGCGATCGTGGCCTGCGTTGCCGCGGCCCATTCCTGACGTGCCCACTCGCGTCGCAGGGCGAGGCCGCTTCTCGCCGTGGGCGCGGCTTGCACGTTCGCTGTGAACTGCGATGCTCAAGATGCCCCAATCCATGCGGCGAATCCCTTATGTGAGGATGCACCCGATGCGCACATTCCTTGTGACAGCTCTTTTTGTTCTGCTCAGCGTGCCGGCGCGTGCTGCCGGCGTGCTGGATGTCTATTTCATTGACGTAGAAGGTGGGCAAGCCACGCTCTTCGTCACGCCTTCCGGCAAATCGATGTTGGTGGATGCAGGCTGGCCGGGCTTCAACGGCCGCGACGCGGAGCGCATCGCCACCGTCGCCAAGGCCGCGGGCGTGACACGCATCGACGATGTGGTGGTCACCCACTACCACCGGGACCACGTGGGAGGCGTTCCGGAACTCTCCGAACGCTTACCGGTCGGCACCTATGTGGATCACGGGCGAAGCGTCGAGACAGGGAAAGAAGCTGACGAGCTCTTCAACGCCTACACGCGGGTGCGGGATCGGGCGTCCCACCTGATTGTCAGGGCAGGGAATCGAGTTCCCCTCGAGGGAATCGACGTGCGAGTCGTGGCCTCGAGCGGCCAGGGAATTGTGCGGCCGCTGCCGGGCGCTGGTGAACCGAATTCGCTCTGTGCCAGCATGAAACCTCGAGAGGTTGATCCCTCTGAAAATGCTCAGTCGATAGGCATGCTGGTTACGTACGGGAAATTTCGCCTGATCGATCTGGGCGACCTGACATGGAACAAAGAACTGGAACTCGCCTGCCCCAACAACAAAATCGGAATCGTAGACGTCTACCTCAGCACACACCACGGATTGGACCAGTCGAACGCGCCGGCCATCGTGCAGGCGCTCAAGCCGCGCGTGGCCATTATTAACAACGGCGCTACAAAAGGCGGCTCGCCCGAAGCTTTGCAGACGATTCGCACTTCGCCGGGCATCGAGGACGTCTGGCAGCTGCATTACGCCCAGAATGCAGGCAAAGAGAACAACGCGCCCGAGTCTTTCATTGTGAATGTGGATCAGGAAAGCAGCGTGAGCTGGATCAAGCTCGAGGCCCAGGCCGACGGGCAGTTTACAGTGACCAATAGCCGCAATGGGAAGACGAAGGTTTACCCACCCCGCCCGTGACCTGTGACGGCAGTGGAACCACAGGTCTTCAGCCTCGAACCTGCGCCACCTGTGTTCGAAGTGCTCGTGCCGCGCGGGAGTTGGCGTAGGTCATCACGGAAGAGCGAAGGCCACATAGGTGTCTCCCGAGCGGGTACGAAGCTTGCCACCGCCGCCCGCGGCGATAACCACGTACTGCTTCCCGTTTACTTCGTAGGTGCAGGGGCTCGCGTATCCACCGGCGGGGAGCTGCGCTTCCCACAGGAGTTGGCCATTGGTCTTGTCGAAGGCGCGAAACTTCTCATCCTGGGTTGCGCCGATAAAGATCAACCCGCCGGCGGTGACGACGGAGCCTCCCATATTCTGCGTGCCGGTAGGCGGAATGCCGCGCGCGGTCAATTCCTTGTACTCGCCGAACACGACCTGCCAGGCGATCTCGCCCTTGTTCAAATCGTAGGCGGTGAGCTGTCCCCAGGGTGGTTTGATAGCCGCGAAGCCTTCCTGGTCAACGAGGCGGTTGTAGCCGGTGTGCGTGTAGGGATACCCGGCCCCGGCGGGCGCGGGCACGAGGGTCAGAATCCACGGCTCGTCGTGAGAGTTGATGAAGTACCGGCCCGTGGCGGGATCGAACGAGCCGCCGCCCCAGTTCGAGCCACCGTCGAATCCCGGAAAGATGATTGTTCCCTGCAAGCTCGGCGGTTGCCACGCCCCGCTGCGCGATTTCTTGAAGATTTCCATCACCCCGGCGCGCGCTTCCGGGGAAATATTCGTGACGTCGTCTTCCGTGAAGACTTGCCGCGCGTACGGCGGCGGCTTCAGCACTTGCGGTTGCGTGGGCCACGCCTTTTCGCCAGGGACATCCGACTCTGGCACGGGCCGCTCTTCAATTGGAAAAAGCGGCCTGCCGGTTTCGCGCTCGAGCACGAAGAGCTGGCCGAACTTGGTGGGCTGCACCACGGCGTCAACGCGTTTGCCGTTGAGGTCCAGCGTCACGAGTGCCGGCGGGCAGGGAAGATCGCGATCCCACAAATCGTGATGCACGACCTGGTAGTGCCAAAGGCGCTTGCCAGTGGCGGCGTCGAGTGCGAGCACGCAATTCGCAAAAAGGTTCTGTCCCAGGCGCTGCCCGCCGTAAAAATCGAACGTGGCGGAGCCTGTAGAGAGGAAAACCCAGCCGCGCTTTTCATCCAGGGTCATGCCGCCCCAATCGTTGGCGCCCCCCGCCGTGCGCCAGGAATTCCCCTCCCAGGTCTCGTTGCCGAACTCACCAGGGCGAGGAATGGTGTGAAAAATCCAGGCCATTACGCCGGTGCGCACATCATAGGCGCGCACGTGGCCGGGGGCGGCGGGTTCCGGGCCCTCGTCGCACGTCGATCCCACGATGATCAGGTTTTTGTAGATGATGCCAGGCGTGGTGACGTCGTACGTCCGGCCGCGAAGGTCGCGGCCCAGGCCCTGGGTCAGATCCACACTGCCGCCCTGGCCAAAGTCGTGAATCAGCTTGCCGGTTTTGGCGTCAAGCGCCATCAAGCGAGCGCGCGCCACGAAGAAGATGCGTTGGTCGTTGCCGTCTGCCCAATACGCTACCCCGCGATTCACTCCGCGCGGTGTGTCGGCGTCCATGCTTTCGAAGGGATCGAACTGCCAGAGGAGTTTTCCCCTGGCCGCCTGCAGCGCGCAGAGTCTCAGCTGCGCCGTGGTGAGATACATCACGCCATCCACGACGAGCGGCGTACACTCGATGGTCGTGGAAGGGTTGTCGCGGCTGTCGCCGGTGCGATACGTCCAGGCGACCCGCAGCTTGCGCACGTTCGAGCGATTGATCTGGGCAAGCGGCGAGTAGTGCAGTCCGGCGGGATTGCCGCCGTAAGTGCGCCACTCTCTTTCCGCCTTCGCGGCGGGTTTGGTGGTCGTGGGAATCGCGGCAGGCCACGCCGACGCGGCGAGCAACGTGGTGGTGCTTTGCTTGAGAAAGGTGCGGCGGTTCACCCCAGGGCGCATGAATCAGAATCCTCCCGCTGTGGTCACAGATATGGAAATGCCTGCAATGTGATCGCTCGCTTCAGTCCGCAAGGCGCCGCCGTGCGGCGATGAGGAGTCGTCCGCCATTAAGATGGGCAAACCTTCAGCCCGCCATTTGGATCGGCAGACCTTCGCCCACGGCGACCCGCTCCGGCAACGCGGCGGCATCTTACGCCCAGCCGGAGCACAATTTCAATCGATCTGTGTTCGGGCAGGGCGGTCTCGATCGGATTGTTACCCTGAGCCCGTTGGCGCTTCCATCCATCGCGGAGTACGTTCTCGACCACGCTGAGAACTGGTGGTCAAAGGTGTGTGCTCTCCGGTCTGCAAAGACTACAGGTAGACCAATAGAAATAATGTTCTGGCCGGTTCACGAGGTAGTCGGGGAGAGTTGGGGGACGGGACCGAGGGACCCCGTGCTTATAGGCAAAGCCGGAGCTTGGCAGACCGCGGGCTTTGAAGGGGCATCGCGTTCACAAATCCAGGGTTGATTCAAACCGTGAACCAACCGTGGCTCGCAGCTACCGGCTGCTCATGGGTGAGGGGGATTTTCAGGATGGGCAGTTCGACCACGAATTAGTGGTGTCCGCCGCCCGCGCTCGAGCTTGCGCTGTGGGCGCCACTCGACACGCTCGGCGCAGCAGACACGCCGCTTGAGACTGCGCCGCCTCCGCCGTGCGTCCCACCGCCTCCACCACCACCGCCCGCATGAGAGGTTGCCGCGGATTGCCCGTGAGCCAACACCACGGGCCCCGCGTGGCTGGACCCGTGCGAAGGCCCGGAGACCACAGGCCCAGGCATTCCCTTCATCCCGGGGTTTCCGCCTCCACGGCTGAAGGCTCCACCGCGGAACTCACCGACGGTTCCGCCCACTGCATAGTGCCCGCCCAAGGTTGACCCCTCACGGGCGCGCAGAGGCTGGGATGACGGTGAGGTACCCAAAGCCCGTCCCCAAAAGCTCTGGTGAATCTCGAGGAGCGCCTTCTCCTTCGCTGCGTCGCCTCCCATCAGGATGGTTGCGGGGGCTGGAGTGCCGTGCGTCGATGCGGGCGAGGATGGCGGGTGAAGCGCCGTCTCCGTGCCCGCCGTCAACCGGACCCCGGGGAGCGATGGCGATTGGAAGGGTGGGCGCTGAATCAATGTCCCGTCGGCCGGTCGTACGTGGGTCACTACCCGAGGGGTAATCATCACCCCATTCTGAATCACACTGGCGGGAACCGCCGTTACAGAATTCAGCCCCGGCTGACCGTGCACCGGTCGAACAGGCCCTGGGTGACCGTGCCCCGGTTGCGCGGGCACCGATCGACCGGGCCCTCCCTGCGGCGCCCAGCCGATCCATCCCGGTCCCGTATACCATGTGACCAACGCGGGTGACCAATAACCACAACTGTCCGGCATCCAGAACCAGCCAAAGAGAGAGTCAAAATTCCACCCCCCGCAGTGATAAGGCAGCCAACCCCAGGGCTCGCTGGAGATCCACGTCATACCCAAGCTGGGATAATAGCCCCACATGCCCATGCTGAAGGGCGTCCAGCCCAGCGGCGCATAAGGCGCCCAGCCATAACCATAGCCAGGGATACGCGCCCACTCGCCATAAGCATCGAGTTCACTCCAGCCATAACGTAGACCCCGAGCCGAAACGGCCTGGTCTCTTAAAGCGAGTTGCGCTTGCGTATCCCGCGCATCCACCCACTTGTCCCAAGAGTCCTTGTCGATCCCGTGCCGGATGTTGAAGGCCTCTTCAGTAGTGCCTGTTTTGTATTCCAGGACATTGTCCTTACCGAGTTTCACGGACCCTGAGGGCGCCACGAGGGCGACCGAGCCATTGAACACTTCCACGCGGATTCGGCCCTCGCGCAAATCCGTCCGGAATTCGCTCTTGCCGCCGGGCGTCAGTGTGGCGTCATTGACCTTCACGCTATAGGCGTCTTGGTGTTCGGGCATGAAGTGGAAGGTGGCATATCCTTGCTCGAACGTGAGGTGGTTCAGCTTGTTGCCTTCCGCATCCAGGGCCAGTTGGCTGAAATCCACTTTGGAGAGTTCACCCAGCCGGGCCGTCGAGCCGTTCTCAAATTCCACTTCCGCAAAACTGCCGGCCGAAGTCGACAGCTCGAAACCTTCCTGGATAGGTGTGTTCACCAGGGCCTTGGCCCATTCGGTCGAGGCGGGCCGCTTCAGGGCTACCGTGCCGCTCAGATAGCTCAGCCGCACGACACGCACGTGTGAGAGAGCTTGTTGGGCAAAGGCCAAGGGCGGCAGAAAAAGCAGCCCCGCGACCACAACCGAGAGACTATGGCGTAAGGTATCGGGTTTCATGGCTGGCCTCCTGACCGGAGTAGAGACTTATTATACATCCTATTCGACGACGCGAGCGCAACGATAGTTGCCGCTGGTAGCGTCAAGCATTTTGTGTAAATTCCTTGAGGGGTTTTCTCTCCCAGGAGCGGTTCAAGTGACTGATGACGCCGAAGACGATGCGGTCGCAGCTCGCCGGGTTGGTGAAGCTGGACATGGG
>JBEKAK010000120.1:0-14083 GCA_050018275.1 Terriglobia bacterium
CCCCAATTCCTGTTCTTCTTCGTCTTCTTCCGCAGGCGGGACGGCGGAGAAGAAGACAACTACGAGCGGGAAACGAGCCTGGATTTAGTATAACGGTCCGTTACTGTTTGTCAAGTAAATTCTCGCGGTCCGGAGCGTCAGTGTGGCGTCGTCCCTGACCCACAGTTCCCCGTCCGAGATAAGCCCCCACTGTGCTACCAATCCCGAACTTCCACTCGGCGCGCCAAGAATTGTCTCTCGCTCGCCACTTGCCACTTTTGCCAAGTTTGGCTGCGGCCCGAGGCCGCGCTAGGATATCTTCCAGGCAGCGTAGGGTCATGCGAGGCAAGCAGACTAGGTTTAATCGGCGAGGATTTGTTCGGACGGTTGGCGCGTCGGCAGTTTTGCCTGCTCTCTCGCATGCTCTCGGAGGTTTCGCTTCTGAGTCTTCGGAATCCGCGACCGGTACGAGATCACGGATTGACTTCAACGGGCAGTGGGAGCGACGCATCGACGGTGTGTTATATGACGTCGTCCAAGTGCCTTCGTCACTGCGCCCTTCGGGTTTCTATCAGCTCAGCCGCGAATTCCTGCTCCCTGAACTCTCTCCGCATCAGCGTTCAATCCTGCACTTCGATGCGATCACTTACTATGGGCGGGTTTCGGTCAACGGCGCGGAGCTCGGAACGATGGGTCCCTACGTGCCCTACGAGTTCGATTGCACTCGCCAATCCAGGAGCGGCAATAACACAGTGCAGGTGGCCATCGCGGACCTCACGCCCGACCCGAGCGGCGCCGCCAAAGATGAGTTGGCGCTCGGTGTGAACCCAGGTTGGGAAGCTTACGGAGGAATCATCCGCGATGTTTACGTGGAAGTGCGGCCCGCCGCGTTCATCGATAACGTCGGGTTCGGCTACACACTGAACGCGGATTACACCGAAGCCGCGTGCCGCGCACGTGTGATGATCTCTTCAGTCAACGAAGCCTCCGCGAACATCGAACTCGTGCTGCTGCGGGCGGGGACGGAGGTTGCCCGGGTACAGAAGAACGCTTCATTTGGTTCGGGCTCTAGCGAAGTTGAAGTTGAATTCCGCGTTAATTCACCTGTGTTGTGGTCGTCCGAGGCACCGAACCTTTACGAACTGCGTGCCCGGCTTCGAAGCGATCACAGCGAGGACGAATGGCGTTGCCGTACGGGCTTTCGAGAACTCGTGACGCGAGGCCCGGACTTCCTCCTGAACGGCAAGCGGCTGGTCTTAAACGGGGTGTGCCGGCACGACATGTGGAAGGGCCAGGGTTTCACACTGACCCGCCAGCAGATGGAACAGGACATGCGGATGATCAAGGCCCTGGGAGCAAACTTCGTACGGTTAGTGCACTATCCGCACCATCAGCACATTGTGGAATTGGCAGACGAGCTGGGTTTGCTGGTGACGGAGGAGCCTGGATATTGGGGCATGGACTTTCGGACGATGCCGAGGACGATGATCGAGCTGGGGTATCACATCATGGAAAGGACGATCCGGCGGGACTGGAATTCGCCGTCCGTGTTTGCTTGGCTGCTGGGCAACGAGTGCACGTTGACGGTGGAGTACTTGAAAGAAGGTAAGGAGCGCTGCCGAAAACTCGATCCTCTCGCGAGGCCGGTTTCTTTCGCGAACTCGATGGGCGTTGAGAAGGCCAAGCCGATCTTCGAGCAAGCCGGCATGGATTTCTTCGACGCGCATGCCTATCCTTCCGATCCCCAGGAGTACGCGAGAACAGCGGAGCGTTACGGTGATTCCCGACCTCTCACGTTCACCGAATGGGGCTGGGAACAGATTGGAGATAAGGACATCTTTCCCGAGAGTGACAGCGAGCTCATCCTGGATCTTGTCAAAGCGGGCAAGCTGGCGGGGCACTCCTTCTGGTCCTGGCAGGACATGCGGCAGTACAGCCGCATTGACTGGCCGACCGCCGACAGCATTCTGATGTCCGGCGTAGTGAACGAAGCCCGGGAGGTCCGGGTGGACTGGTTCATGGAACTGTAAGCGCTATTTCAAGGACGCGCTGAAGCATCCAGACCGCCAGATGCCCGACCCACTTTGTTGCCGCTCAAGTGGGCTCCCGCTCAGCCAGGAAGCGACTTCTCCATCGTGGATTTGCAGGCCTTAGTCGAGAGTCCCCAAGGCACAGAAGCGTGGTCGGGACTCGAGGCTACGCTCGCCAAGTATTGGCCTAAGGTCGACATGGCGAGCGACCAGTGGAAGAGGAGCGGGGAAAGGTTCCTTTTGTGGCAGGAAGCGAACTTCCTCATAGCGGGCGTTCCCTTTCGCATGCCGGTAGTAGGAGGGTATGTGCGGCCTTTGTTGTTGACACCCGACACGTCCATCACCATCGTGTTGGGCTGCGAGTGCGAACGCCTCCAAATCCTGGGACAGGTGACGTTTCCCGAGGGTTATCCTGTGCTCGGGAAGCGAGGCGAGACGGTCGCGTTCTATCGTCTAACGTACAGCGGAGGTCGGGAGCGGCAATTTCCGGCGAGGAATGGCATCGAAGTCGCACAGGCCAGCTTGATCCACCAGGCGACTCGCATCGAGCCGATCGCCACGGCGGCACAGCCAGCGATGATTTATGTGAAGGACATCGTGCGGGAACAGTACCAGCTGCTGCTCTGGACCATTTCACTGGAGCGAGGAAGAGTGGAGACTTTACGTTGTGAAGTACAGGGCGGCCAGCCGACGCTCGCGATCTTCGCAATCACCGCAGAGCATTAGCGCTCAGCGCACCCATCGAACCCTGAGGGTGAGATTGGCGGAGGGGAGAGCTCTTAAGGGAGAAGTGCAAGAAAGTGGAACCGAGGTTCCTGTGAACAGAAAGAAACTGGTTGCCTTCCTTGTGCTCGCATCATGTGCGACGTTGCCTGTTGCCGTTAAGCCGCTGGCCGCAGCCGAACAGACGGTCTGACAAATCGGACAGCTCGACCAATACCGGCCGCAGCAGGACGTAGTCGGGCACGCGTCACCCACCTTTCGGACCGAGACGATATCCACGGACTTTTTGTTGCCCAGGGTCAACGTCGCGTCCGCTCCGAGTCGATGGAGGATAGACAGGACGTGGAACTCCGCCGCCAAATTCGTGATGTAGCCGCTCCCACATGACCCTCCCCAAAATGTGCATTGGCCTCAGTTCTCCGCTCCTGAATACCCTGCCTGGTGGGCGAACAATTCGCGCTCTGCAATCTCCTTGAACTCAGAGAGAGCGGAGAGCTGTTCAACAAGCTCGACCTTCACGCCTAGTTGACCCAATTCACTTCGCAGCGAATTGAACACGGCGGGGTCGTCCACGCGAACTGACTGGGGCAGAATGGGAGCAACAATTCCCACACAGGGCTTTTCCATCGAGGCAACGAGCAAGGAGAGGAGGTCCTGCGGCGCAGGAGTGTCCAGCAATAGGTTGCTGCCAATGATGGCCACTGATGCCGTGTCAATGCAGACCAGCATGTAGGGCTGGGCGGGGCTTTCCCCGGGCTCCTTCACGAACATCGGGGCGTGAAAATGGCCAAGCTCCCAGCACATGTGGCTGCGTTCCGCATTCAAGAGGGCCTGTATTCGTCTTCTGAGCGACCTGGGATGCTTGTTGCTGGTGGCCATGCTGGCAGGTTACGCCGCAGGCAGAATCATGTCAACGGATGCGTACTCTGGGTAGCCTCAGCGGCCACAAGCCACTGGGCGCCGGATTGTCATGCCCCGCAATGCCTATGATGAATCTGGAGAAAGACTTTGAACGAAAACTGCACCAAGGCGGCCACCTTGGCCACGTAAATATGATAACGACCTTGAAAGACGAACGTCCCCAGACATAAGCTCTTCAAGGCAAGATTGTCGCTGATGTCAGCTCATCAAGACGCAAGAAGCAGTCCGCACTTCGGTTCTAGCAGTAGCAGAACTTTTCTCAGCGAAAACTCCGCAGGTTACGTGGGGTAGGGATACATCGCCTGGGCGATGCTCATTCCCAGCACATCGATCTTGGAGAGATCGGCCGTGCCTACACCGGCTTGTTCGGCAAGCAGCAAATGGTTGTCGCAAGTCTGGAAGGGTGCCGTGCCACGCGTGGCTTGCGGATCGGGGTAGCCCATCACGGCGACGCCCACCGCGTCTGTAGCGATGGGATTCAGTCCAACAATCATTACGCCGGGCGTAACGAAGGCCGCCGTCGGCGCCCAGGGGCCTTCGCCACCACTCATGGACGTGATCCCGTCGATGATGGCGATGTGCACGGGCCGCGCACCGCTGATATCGGCCACGATGCGCGGTATCCGCGCGCCTGCATCCGCCGTCGGAGTGACGTCGGTGCGCGCTCCCGGCGGTGGATCTGAATTCCAGCCTGGAGTGCCATTCCCGTGGAGCCGACCACGGTAGCCTACCGCGCTTTCACTCACTGCGTCGGTGCCATAGAGAGAATTGGGCGTCGAGCCAAAGACACACTTCGTGGAAAGGGTCACACCTGCGGTGAGGTGCTGCTTCAGCTTGGCCATGGAGATGAACACGTCGGTGTCCTGATAGCAATGATTGAGCTCGAAATAGCTGAACAGGTATCCGCCGCCGGGAACATTCAATTGAACGTACGAAGCGCCACTTCCCAGGTTGCGCGTGTTTTCGAGTTCCACGTTGCCAACCCCCAGCAGCGTGTTGACGTCCCACTGCGCCATGGTGAGGATGGCGCTCAGCGGACTGAGAAAACCGACCGAATCAACGAAGCGGACCGTGTGGGCGCCGTTCTGGAAGAGCAAGGAAGCCAGCGCGATGGCCGTGGCGCCATTGGTGATGAACGACTCGCCGGGAGGCAGGCCGAACTGATTCTCAAACCTGCCATCGTTGGTCAGGTTGACCTTCACGGTGACCGTCTTTCCATTGACAAGCGATCCGATGCCGCCAAGCAGGCTGAACGCCTGCGCCAGTGCTGGCTGCACACTGCTGCCGTAATCCTTGCAGGCAACAATCGCGACTTTGAAGGCTGCGGACGTCGGCGGGGTAGTCGGGGTGCTGCTACCGGAACTGCCGCAGCTCTCCGACAAAAGAATTGGTGTGCCCGCTGCAATCCCCAACCCCAGGCGTAGAAACGACCGGCGGCTGCACTTGGATAACTTTGTCATGCCGCGCTTCCTTCCGTGGACACGGTTGCGGAAAAGACCGCGAAGGAGCGAGGGAAACGGGTGTGATGGTAGAGAATTCGATTGGAACTCCCTGTGACCAGCGTCACCAGCCGCGACGTGCAATTCAGTTTTCGCGTGTTGCCGTCAACACAACTTTTCATTGACGCCACGCCTCGGATCAAATTAACGGGAATTTCCCTTTTAGCTCCCAACAGCCCCAGATTGTACACGCCTTGAGGATTTTCACGGGGCAAGTTTATCTTCAGTGGGTCCCGGGGGCTTGAGACAGGGTCCTGTCTGCCTCAACGCGAGTCCCGAAGCTCCTGACTGCAGCCTTCCCTTCTGGTTTTCTCCGACACCCCTCCTGTGTGTCCTCAAAATCGAGCTGACCATCTGAATCAGCGTCTTGGGTATCTCGCGGGCAGTCGCCTCTGGTTGAATCAGTCGTGCTGAATTCCATCCCGAATCGTCAGTCGCTCTTATGCGACCATGGACAGGGTCATGTCGACTCTCCCCAAGTGTCACTTTATTTCTGGCGGCTTCAATATGCCCAGGCGGTGTTGAAGCCGCCAAATAACGTTGACAACCATGCGGCCTGTTTCTAGAATCAGAGCCAACGCCGAGTCCGGTGCGGTTGCATCCATCGGAGCCCGCTATGTCTCCCAGGGGTACGAGACCCACAATTGCGATTGTCGCGGAGGATGCCAGCCTGCGTCAGCAGATCGGTTCCCACCTGCGCGAGGATTTCGACATTGTCGAAGCCGAGAACACGGCGGGCGCCTACCAAGTGCTGCAGGAGCATGAACCGGACGTTCTGCTCTTGGACCTGAATGTGCGCCCCGGTGGCGTGCGCGAGTGCACGGCGCTGCTGCGGGAACTCGGCCAAAGCGACTTTGACACCGTGGTCATAATCCTCAGCGAGGATGCAAGAAAGGCCATCGCCCTGCGGGTCATGGACGCGGGGGCCTACGACTATTTTCTCAAGCCCGCCGACCCCGACGTGTTGCGGGTCATTGTCCATCGTGCCGTGGAAAAGCTCCACATCGAACGCGAGAACCGCATCCTGCGCGGGGAACTCCACCGCAAGGATGCCTTGGGTGACCTGTTGGGCCAGAGCGATGCCATGCGGGCCTTATTCGACTCGATTCGCCGTGTGGCGCGCACGACCACGACGGTGGTCATCCGTGGAGAGAGCGGCTCGGGCAAAGAATTGGTGGCGCACGCCATCCACGACCTCAGCCAACGGCGCGACCGGCCTTTCGTCAGCGTCAACTGCGCCGCCTTGCCGGAAACCCTCATGGAAGCCGAATTGTTCGGCTACGAAAAGGGAGCCTTCACCGGAGCCATCGCTACCAAGGAAGGAAGAATCGAACTCGCCCAGCGCGGCACTTTCTTCCTGGACGAAATCGGCACGCTGAGCCTGGCGCTCCAGAGCAAGCTCTTGCGGGTCTTGGACGAGCACACGCTGGTGCGCCTGGGCGGGAAAAAGCCGATCAAGGTCGACTTCCGCCTTCTGACGGCCACCAACGAGGACCTGGAAAAGGCGTTGCGGGAGGGGCGCTTTCGCGAGGACCTCTATTACCGCATCCACGTGATGCCCCTCTTTGTGCCTCCCGTTCGCGAGCGCACGGACGACATTCCTTTGCTCGTCGACTACTTTGTTACGGTCTACTGCACTAGGAACCAGCTCCCGCCCAAGCGGGTCACCGATGAAGTCCTGCAAGCGCTCAAGCGCTACCCTTGGCCGGGGAACGTGCGAGAGCTGGAGAACGTCGTGCAGCGGTTGGTGTTGATGACCGACGAGGACGAGATCGGCCTGAAGACTCTGCCACTCGAAATCGCTCAAACGGCGGGAGAGCCGCGAAGCGACCGGCGCCTCCGCGTGCCGCCAGCGGGGATGCAACTGGAAGAGGAGGTGGCCTCCTATGAGCGCCGCTGGCTGGAAACCGCCCTGGTCCAGGCCAAGGGGGTCAAGGCTGAGGCCGCCCGCCTGCTGGGGCTCAACAAGGACCGCATGAAGTACCTCTGCCGCAAGTACAACCTGTAACGAGCCGGAGGGGTAATGGCTACCCTAGGGGGAAAAAATTCCCCCTCCCCCGTGTCCCCGGGGCTTACTTTCCAGGTCCACCGCCCCCGCAGCCAGCCTCTAAGTCGCTGATTTTCAGTCAGGTATAGGGCGGAGCAGGAGGAAGCTCGAATTGGTGCGGCAATTGCTGTATCTTCGGGAGAATCGCCCAGCAAGTGAACGTAGGAGGGCGAAAGGGAGGAATCAAACCATGGTAGCGAAGAAGACAGGAAAGCAAATCCAGAAGGGCAAGAAGCTCAAGACGAGCACGCTGACGCGTCCTGCGAAGCTGGCGCGTGCTGGCGCCTTGACCCGTCCTGGTGCGTTGACGCGTCCCGGCGCCTTGACCCGTCCTGGCGTGATTAACTGAGTCCTTCGGGCGGCAGAGGCGAATTGCAGCGAAGCCTGAGCGACATTCGCCTCAGGGGGTGTGGGCTGTCGTTTGGAAAAACGACAGCCCATTCCTATTTTCTGGGGGCGACCTCCGTAGGCAATCACGGGGCAGGAAGTCTTACCCAAACGGGTAGCCGACGGCTCCGCCCGTGGTGTAGCACAGATGTCCCGCCCGTGACGGGGCACGACCGTGATGGCCGTGCTACGAGGGGAATAGAATTCCCGCCACGCTCGGCATAACGGTGTGATGCCAAGTGGGTGCCTCCGCTCTCCTTGTGGCGGAGCGGACTGGCACGCGAATTGCTACAAGCCAGGGTAACTGCCCGAGAGGGTACACGCGGCGGGCGGTGGCAGGAGGCGGAGATGACCCTCACGAGACGATGCACAACCCGGATCCAAGTTCGCAGGATCGTCAAAAACGAACTGCGCCCCAGGCGCCTGGCCCGCCTGAAGTTGCACCGCCTCATGCTCCTGCGCCCTGTGGGTACAGGAGATGCCGGAGAGTCAGGGATGGCGGAGGCAATTCTGGTTGCCCTGCTTTCGCTCCTGGTTCGCGCCACCGCAGCCGTAACGGCTGCAACCTGCACCTGCTCGACTGCGCCTCACGAGTGGCGCTGCAAAAGGGCCCTGCTGACAGGTCGCTGGCGCAAACCGCCTTTCCAAGACCCGGCGGGCCGCGGTTGAGGACACCGCAATCCCCTCTCTCGCGCTCGACTCACAGCCTCGCGGCCATCACCAAATCTGCGAGTGCAACCAGCGCCACGCGCTCCGTGCCGCCTGCCACGCAATGGGGTAGCGGCGGTTGGTGTAAATCTTGGCCGTCCCTGTCATCCCTTCGCGCAACACGCCGTCAGGATTCGGGAACTCCAGCACGACCGCAAAGTAGTTGGTCAGTAGTTGACCCGCTCGCTCCGGTTTCGTCAGCTCGACGACGGGGCGGTCTGGGGCAGCCGCCGGCATGATTTGCTGCACGCGGCCATGAAAAGTATGGAACGGGTAAGCGCGGACATTCAACTTGATGCGCGCGCCCGAGGTTACGTCTTCCAACTCCCTATCCAGGACCAGGACACGAGCCCGCATCATGCGCCGGTTCGCCATCACCGAGAGGAGCGCCCCCTCGTCCAAATACTCACCGACCCGCTGCTCGAGCTGCCGCGAGGTCACGACGCCTGCTATCGGCGCCCGGAGGATCAGCTCCGCGTACTTGGCGCGAGCTTCCGCCTCTTCGGCTTGCAGGCGCAGCCACTCCTGCGTGTCCTTTTGAATCCCACCGAGGTCGCTCCGCGCCCGCGCGGCGAGGAGGGAGCGCTCGGTTAGCTTCAATTTCAGTTCGAGTACCGCAGGCCGGGCTTCTAAGTCCGGGTTACACAGCACTGCCAAAACCGCGCCCGCCTCCAGAGAATCTCCCTCCCGAACCCGAACCTCGCTGACGAGCCCCGGCACCCGCGCGCGCACTTCTGCGCGTTCCCCGGGTTCGAGGACGAAGTCGGTGGAAATCTTGGGGGCAGTGGCGGGCAGGGTCAACAGCCCGGCCGCCACCGCTACACCCGCCCATTGCCATCCCTTCATTCTCCAAGCCATGAATTTCTCCTTCGCCTCCCGGAGCCCCGCACGGGTGGCCGGAATCCACCTCCTCACTCTTTTTCGGAGGAGCAGATAGATCACGCCCGCCGTCAACACGTAGCCCCAGGGGCCGAACCGGCTGGTGAAGACGTTCTTCACAAACACGATAACGACGACCAGAACCATCGAGCTGTAAGCGAACGCACCCAAAGCGTAAGACAGGAAAATCCAACGCCGGCGGCGGCTGAGCGCGGGCAGGTCCACGTCCTGCCGGAAAAGGTTTCGGTGAAGCCAAGCCTTCAAATATGCGAAAGCGTCGTCGTAGAGGTTGTCGATCTCCAGATACTGACTGAGCGCATAGTAGCCATCGAACTTCATCAGGGGGTTCAAGTTGAAGAACACGCCCGAAACACCAGTAAGGAGCAGAGTCTTGTAGCCGAGGTCGCCGACGAGTGAACCCGGAGGCGAGAAATACCAGATGAAGGTCGCAACGCCACAGGTGACCAGTTCGATCCAAATGCCCGCAAAGATAGTCCAGAGGCGCTTCGAGGTGCGGTCGAACATGTACATCTCGCTACAGTCGGTAAAAAAGGCCGGCGTGAAGTAGATCAGCAGGAGACCCATCTGGTGCACGTCTCCGCCAAAATGTTTACAGGTCAGCCCGTGACCAAACTCATGGATCCCGCTGACCACAAAAAGCAAGAACCAAAAGACCCAGAGGTCATAAGCAGTCTTGTTAGCGAAGCTGTAGAAGGCGATGGTGTCCTGCCGGATGCGGGCGTAGTCCGAGGCCACTATGACGGCCGTGCCCGCAAGGAGGAGCAGCGAGCAGGCGACGAACGCTCGCGAATAAAACCAGCGCAAGTAGGGGTAGAGACGCTCGAGCACCCGGTTAGGGTCCCAGGCCGCAAAGCGCATGTAGACCAGGCTGGAGCGGTCGAGACGATTCTTCCGCTCCTCGCGGATCTTCTCCAGAACTGCCAGGTTCTTCTCACCCAGGCTCCGCTCCCAAAGGCCGGCGTCGATGTCGTCTAACCACTCGGCCACTTCCGCCTCTTCGAGAGGCTCACCGGGATGAGATTCGGTCATGCTGGCCGCGACATCGGCGGCAGTGCGAGTGCCGTTGCAGAGTTTCAGCAGTTGGTACTCGTAGGGCCCGAAACGGACGAAGGACTCCGATTCCGGGATCTTGATCATGTAGCTGGTTTGCCCGCCGATGGTTTGCTCGCTGACCCGCAGGTCGGCACGGAGCTTGGGCCGGCGGAGCCCCTTGGCCAAAACGCCGCTGAGTCGCAGACTGGTCGCTCCAAAACGCATGATTCATCTGCCTAAGGTTTTGAGGGGTGTGAGCTCGTCGGCCAGAGCACGCGCACAGCCATGCCGGGACGGAGGTCGCGTAAGTCCGGCGCAGTCAGTTGAGCCGTCACTTCATAGCTGCCGCTGGCAGGGTCAATGGTGGGACTGACCCTCTGAACGCGCGCGGCGAAGACGCGTTGGGGATCGCTCACCAGCAACAACTTCACCAACATCCCCGTCTTGGGCCGCAGGGCCTCGGTTTCCGGGACTGAGAACCGCACCCGGAGGGGGGCGAGCTGGCTGAGTCGGAAGCACTTGTCGTCTTTTAAGACGCTTTGTCCGAGCCGGATGTAGCGCCGCGCCACCACGCCCCTAAAGGGAGCACGAATGCGCGTTTTCTCCACTTCGAGTTCCGCCAAGCGAATCTCAGCTTGGCTTCGGGCTACAACGGCCCACCAGCTCTCCAAGTCATGCTGCGCGCCCGTGACCTTGAACTCGGCCTCTTCCACCTGGGCGTCACTCGTGAGCCCGTACTTACGCATTTCCTGGGCGCGGCGATAGGCGGCCTGCCGCGCCTTGACTTCTGCCTCGTTGTACTTAACGTTCTCCTGGGCCACCTTGAGGTTGTCCCGAGCGCGGTCCAATTCGGCGACCAGTGTTCGATCGTCCAGACTCGCCAGCGCAGCTCCCTTCTCGACCCGGCTGCCCTCCTCGTAGGCCAAGTCCACAACGAGACCTTCCCGCTGGGCGAGCACATCCACTTCCTGCTCGACCGAGAGCACGCTCAGGAATTCCATAGGGGCAGGGCCCTCCTGCGGCTTCGCTGGGAGAGTGTTTGACTGAGCGGCTGCCACCGGCCCGGGAGGAGACGAGGAACCGGGCTTGGCCGCCTCGGACGGCCCGCTGCACCCCGGCCCCGTCAGCGCGGCTGCCAGCACTGCCCCTATCCATCCCTGCCTTTTCACCGTGTCCTCACTCTCTTCACGGCAGCCAACTCCAGACTTTGCTCCACACCCACCGCGCTGGCGAGCGGAACAGCACGTAGCCCACCGGGTACCACCCACTCTGGAACCACCCGCCGGCCGCTGTGATCTTCGACTGGCCCGCCATGCCCGTGCGGGCCGCCCCGTCGGTATTGGGAAACAGGCCTCGCACAATGAAGAACTGCTCGCCCGCCGCCGAAACCGTCTGGGCGCCCACCCGCTCCACCGTGCCCTGAAAAGTGCGGGTGGGAAACGAGTTTAGTTTGAGCGCCACAGGGGCTGGCGGCCGAATCAGCGCCTCCTCGGTTTCCGGCACATTCATTTCTACAGCCATCTGAACTGGATCAACCAGTTCGCAAAACTGTTCCCCGCGCGTCAGCAGCTTGCCTACCTTTTCTTCTACTTTGGGAGTTACGATCACGCCGGCGATGGGGGAGCGGAGTCGCGCCTGCTCGACTTTCTGCCGGAAGAGGCTGACTTCCTCCTGGGCTATCTCCATCCGGAGCCGGGCCTGCGCGGCCGCGCCCAAGTCGCCGCGCGCTCCGGCATCCTGCAGGTCGCGCCAGCCAAGCGCCAAGTCGGTTTGGGCCTGGCCCAACCGGAGGCGATTGTCCGTGTCGTCGAGTTCCGCCAATACTGCTCCTCCAGCGACCTTATCCCCCTCGCGCACCGTGACGCGCTTGATGACGCCTTCTACTTCCGCGCTGACCACACGACGTCCGGCTGGCACGACGGTGGCGCTGGCTTCTATACGCAACTTCCAGGGCACAATGATCAGGCCCAGGAGGACGACGCCAATCTTCCATCCCCATTCCAGCCAACGCCAGAAGGGTACGGCCAAGAGCTTCTGTTTCGTCTCCACCAGCGGCTTCCAGACACTGATGAGCGGCACTTCCTGGTAGAGGCGAGCGTTGCGGATGGCAACGGTAGTCTGGCTGGCCAGGATGCTCAGCACCTCGAGGTGGCTCTCCGAGAGAAAATCGGCGTCGCTGCTGAGCAGCGCTAACACGCCCACTGTCCCCTGCTCGTCCCGCAGTGGCAGGGCATAAAAACCGCTGTAGCCCTGGGCTTCGAGGAAACGCGTCAACTCCTCATTGCCGCCCGGCGCGTTGACCTCCCAACCTTCTTCATGCTGGTTGGCGGAAACAGCCTCGGGTTGGCTGGCCACTGCCTCCAGGGCTTCGCGGAGTTGGTCCATTTCGTGGGTCCGCGGTACCTCGGCCTCCCCCGACAGGGCTCCGAGAACGAGCTGGCCGCGGTCAAACAATGCGATTGCACAGTGATCGAAAGGGACCACCGTAGCCGCTTGGTGGACCACGGTTGTCAACACACGGTCCAGGTTCAAGGTGGAGGTAATTTCCTTGCTGATGGCCAGCAGCGCATCCAACTCGTGGACTTTGCGCTCCGCTTCCAGCAGATTGGCGTTATTCAACGCGATGGTCACCTGCTCGCCAACGCTCTGCAGGAGAAACAGGTCGTCTTCATCGAAGGGTGTCCCATCGAGCTTGTTCACGACCTCGACCACCCCCAGCACCTGCTCATCCTTGAGCAAGGGCACGCACATGAGAGTCTCAATTCGGAAGTCAGCGCTGGCTTGCTGGCGGGCAGCCAAAAGGGGCTCTTCCTGGGCATTCGCCGCCAGGTGCGCCTCACCTTGTTGCGCTGCTTGCCCGATCAAGCCTTCACCCAGCGGCAAGCGATCATCCTCTTTGGTGGTGGGGTCCTCGCCGACCTGCTGGGCGAAGTAGAGGTCTTCCCGCTCAGGATCCGCCAGCCAAAGATTGCAGGCTTGCGCGCCCAGGAGGTTGAGTATCTTTTCCGCCATCACGGGCAACAGATCCGTGAGTTCAAGGGTGGAGTTGAAGACGCGGCCGATATCGTAAAGCGCGGTCAACCGCTCGACGGTCGCAAGCCCGGCAAGCCGGTCCTGCTCGATGGCCTGCAGGGTATCCAGGGCTCGCCCGGTGATTTGAGTGGCTTCTTCCAAGAAGACGGCATCGTCGGGAGTGAACTCCTCCCGGTACGTGTTTAGGACCTCGACTACGCCCTCCACACCCTTGTAGCCAGGAATCGGCGCGTAAAGTGCCGTGATTACCCGTTCGCGATGGATTTCCGCCAAATGCACCAGCGCGTCAGGATCAACTTCCTCCCCACGCAGCCGGCGCGCCCCGTGCGACTCGAGCATCTCGCCCAGAAGACCTCCGGTGACTGGCTGCGATGCCGCTTCAAAACGTTCTCCTGGCTCGACCCATCGGCCGCAGCAAACCATTTCCGGTCTGCCGTTGCTGCAGAGCCAGACAAACACGGCGCGCGCTCCGAGGTGCTGGCCGAGGTGGTTGGCTAAAGTCTTGAGCAGGCTTTCAACATCCCGGCAGGCATAGTACGAAATCGCGAGATCATAAAGATCGGACAACCTCTTCATAACACTTCCCCTCAAAGGGGGAAACGAGGCGATTCTGCCTTACCGCTGCGAAGGAGATCAGCTTCGGAACTACCCGCATGATACTACTAAAAATCGCTGCGGCTTGCAATGGCGCGAAACACCGCGGTTGTGTCAAGCATTTGTCAGTTGAGCTCCGCGAGAATACAAGACTTCGAACCAAGTTGTTCCGCAGCGAGCGATCCAGAGGCGGAGCTTGAGGAGGCGGTGAGCGCCGCGTCGTGTCCAGC
>JBEKAK010000121.1:0-13942 GCA_050018275.1 Terriglobia bacterium
TCCGAGGAACTTGAGTCCTGGCGTGCCACGCCCGAGTTTAAGGCACGCGTTCGCACGCTCGCCGATCCGACAGTTGCGCGTCAAGTTGTGGCAGCTGCCGCAAATCGCGTCATCTGGGGTCTACACGGTTTTGGGAGGGTGCCCAGAGAGTTCGAGAGCTGGATCAAGGATCGAGTCGATGCCTAACACGGCACTGCACCTGACCTCGGGCCGCGATGCGGCCCTCGGCAGGTGAGCTTGAACGTTTCGCATCTCAGGGACTCTGGGGCTCTCCTGATCGAAAGAACCGCAGAGTTCCAAAAAGCCGAACTCTGCCCTACGCGCCACGGAGCGAGCGACCAATGAGCGTTTACGATTATCGCGACAGGCCAGCATATAGGAACGAAGATTGGCCCCCGTATTCAAACCGAAACATTTCAAAGTGGTGGACTCCCGAACACGATGAACTATTGGGACGGCTCATCGATCGATGGCAATGGCATTGGTATTGGGAGGTCGCAGATGCCGTGGAGTCGATGACCCCTAGAGATGCAATCGCCTCATTTCTCACAACTGGAGCTTGGTACAACAAGGTCATGAAGTACGCCATCACGAGAGCGAAGAGCCTCGGATTGGACGAGGGGATTCGCAAGCCTCAGTGGAAGGTGTGCCCGCTGTGTCAAGAGAGATTCGTCGAGGACTCACTCCCACATCCCTTGGTCCAACGTTTTGGTATTGATAACCTAGATTTTTGCGCCCCCTGCTTGAGAGATACGGTTCTTCGAGCCGGTGACGATGCTGCACTGCGAGAAGAGGTAGTGACGTACCTTAGAGACCTGACCGAGGTTCTCCAGCAAATTCCACATCAGGGATTTGGTGAGGGACTCGACGATTTTCGCGGTATGGACTTCAACCAGAGATTAGCCGTCCTCCGAGTACTTCGGAGAAAGCCGACTGTTCGGCGTGTGAAAGAGGTATTCGGATCTTGGCTGCAAGCACTCATCGAATCAGAAATCCTAAACGATGACGCCCGAAGAGCAAGTCGAGGCATACAATGTCTGGCGAAGGATGGGCATGTGTGCCTGTCCCTTGGCGAGAAAACGATCGACGATTATCTCCATACACATGGGATATTCCACGAAAAGGAGCCTGCTTACCCAGAAGGAAACTACCGTGTTGACTTCGCCGTCAAGGGTGTTTTCATTGAGTACTTCGGCCTCCAAGGGAACCCTGAATACGAGCAGAGAACCAAAGAAAAGCAGCGGATCTGGAAAAAACACGGTGTCGACTTGATTTCTATTTCTCCGAAGGATCTTGTCAATGCGGCGAAGCTCGAAAGCAGGTTGCAGCAAGTTTTGCCGGGCAGTCTACAAGTAGGATCCGCTGTCTAACGAACTAGTGAAGGGGCGTGCGCTCCCTCGCGATTTTCGATGAACATGAAGGGTTCCGGTTGGGGCCGCGCCCCTGAGCGGGGGCGTTAGCCTCCTGGAGGACCGCCGCCATGAGCGACTGTTCCCGACGACCATCGGCGGTGGTGCAACCACCGTTGAACTCGCCCAGCAAGTAGTCGAGCGTCACCGCTGTGTCCGTGACGGCGACAAGCAGAGGGCGGCCTCCTCGAAAGGACCACCGCCCGGTGAAAGCTACCACTCGCCTTTTCTGATCTTGAACTCCGAGCGCATCTTGACGACCGTGTAGGGGTTAAACGTCGACAGGTTGTAGTAGATCGTCAGCGTGTCGCCCTTGACCTCCGTGAAGCGCTCGATCATTTCGGGCGCGAAGGGGCCGCCGCGCTTCGTAAAGGCGTCGGGGCCGAAGGGTTCGGTAGTCCCGATGATGGGCCCAGCGGGGCCGGACTGGTTGGCGTAGGCGGGGCAGATATTGTCGTCCTGGGTCCTGAAGTAGTAGAAAGGGAGGCCGTTATGCTCTCACGCCAATCGCAAAACCCGGAACCGATGGCAAGACAGGCGCGTCATCTTTACCGCCTGCTTGCCTGCAACGCGAGGCAGGGATAATGCGCGCAAATTTAGGCATGGGGCGGAGGGCTCGGGCCGGCCGAGCTCATCCGACGGCGAATGAAGTTTGGTTGGGCGTACTCGACATCCGCACACTTGCGGAGGCGGGCGGCGAGATCGAGCGTGAGGGCGCTGAGATCTACGCTTAGCAGAATTTGGCGAGATGAAGTGATCCGTGCCGTCGATGGGATCCCGGAATCGTGCTCCAGTCCCTTAATGATTGGGTCCAACTCGGGCCCCGTCTCCCGACCGCTGGCCGCAATTTTGGCCACAGCCTCTGCCTCCGGACTTCTCTCTGCGAACTCGACCTGGACGACGCCTTGCGCCACCAAAGGAGGGGGGGGGCCCGCAGAAAGAGCGCCGGCCTCTTTAACATGTGGATTCGCCCGGAGCCGCTCAAGAAGGCGAGCAACCAAATTGGCTCGCTGGATCGAAACAATGAGCATTCCCCCCGACCCGAGGCGCTTGACCCCGATGGGGATCCCTACTTCACGCGCCAGGGAGTCCACATAGGAAGCCAAGGGGGCATTGGGCTGGTCGCTGCTCGCAGATGCGCCAGCTACCAGCGCAGCCGCTTTGCTTGTCGGCGAGAACTTTACAACCACCTCGCCGGGGACAAACGGCTGCGCCAACGGCTTCTCCTGTGCGGCCACCGGACAAGAAGCTAGATCCAGCACCAAAAAGCAAGTCGCGATTGATTGCACATGCCACATCCGAGTCCATCCACCGCACAGTTAGATGAGGCATTGAGCCGAAACGGCTGCCTGGCTTTATGCGGAAGAAGCGACCCCGTGACGTTTCCACCCGAGGAAAAAAACGATGGGGAAAACGAGGGTTACGCCCTGCCAGAGCACCGAATGGGCAAAGCCAAAGGCTTCGGGATGTCGCACGCCGATGTAGAACAGGCTGACCAGTCGAACCAGATTCAGGACCAACACGGCGAGCGCTCCCAGGGCCGCGGCCCACACTCTCGCGCGCAGAGAAGCACCGCCACAAAGAACTGCGGCAGCGAGTAGCGCGGCGGGAATGAGCCCTGTACAAGGCATCACAATTTGGTAGCTAAACCCGCCAGGGTGAGTCAAGGTGGCCAGCTCGCGCTGCGCGTCCATTCCCAGCCAGTCGAGTATTTGGGAAGTGGCACGAGCCGTGAGCACATCGATGGGGGCAAGGGCATGAACGCAGGCACGACTCCGTTCGGCAAGGAGCATTGCGCAGCCGAAAAGACCTGTCGCCACCGCGATCCGACCCCAAACGCGAGCTGGCCATTCGGTTGCCGTCATGAACGGGCGCTCCCGGTGGATCCGAAACGCCGCCTTAAGCGGCGACGCTTCCAGAGATAAACCAGCATCGGTCCTAAAGCCAGCAGGGCAATCGCCCAATCGGCAAGCGTCGGAACGTGAACACTTGACTGCCCACCGGCGCCTTGTGCTGAAGCGTGAACCTGCGTGTCGCCTTTTTGCTGAGCCGTGACGGTAGCCTGTGCATGGCCGGCAGAATCAGTGGTGGCGCTACCCGGGGACACGGTGGCAATGCTTGGGTTGTCGGAGGTGAAGGTCACCGTCTCGCCCGCCTTCGGCGTGCCGCTCTCGAGCACCGTCGCGGCAACGACCGCAGTCTTTGACCCACCACTTCTGCGCAAACTCAGGCTGGACGGGGCCAGCGTCAGGGAAAAACTTACTGGCGGGTTTGAGCCCAGGATCGCACCCTCGGCATTGAGCAGACCGGCGCCGCAGGGTTGGGGGCATTGCGTGCTGTTACGCGGCAGCGCCGTGGACTGTAGTCGGGCAAGGACCTGCGTCGGAGTCAGATTGGGATTGCTAGCGAGCAGCAAAGCCACCACGCCGGCAACATGGGGCGCCGCCATGGAAGTGCCGTTGTAGTATGCGTAGGTCCCATCAGCCGGGCTGATCATGCTGAGGACTCCGTCGGGGTTGCCGTCGCCATTGTCGTCACGCTGGACATCGCCGCCGGGAGCCATGATCTTGACGGTGGGGCCAAAGTTCGAATAACGCGTCACGAGGAAGCCGCGTGCGTCGCTGGCCGCGACGGCGATGACGTTGTCGCAACCCGCGGGAGTCTCAAGCGAAGCATCCTCCTGGGAGTTGCCGGCCGCCACAACCACCGTAACACCCTGGGCGAACGCGTCGTTGATGGCACTCTGCGTGGCGGGGTCCGCGGAACAAGCCCCTTCGCCACCGAGGCTCATGTTGATCACACGCGCCTTGGTGGGGTTGTTGGGGACGCCGGGGACGGGTAGAGCTGCGGCCCAGCGGATCGCGTCAATGATGTCGGACGTGGTGCCGCCACACTTTCCCAAGACGCGAACAGGTTGGACTTTGACGTTCCAGTTGATACCAGCCACACCGATGCCATTGTTGGTGTTGCCGACACCCACCGTGCCCGAGACGTGCGTCCCATGCCAGCTATTGGGTTCCGGCACGGGCGGAAAGCCACCACCACACTCGCCCGCCGCGATGGCGTCTCCTGGGTCAGTCGGGTCCGGGTCGCGGCCGTCCCCGTCGTTCGCCATGGACGGGTCTGAAATCATGTCATAGCCGGCGAGCAGGTTCGGTGAACCTACTATGTCCGGATGGTTTGGGAGGATGCCCGTGTCGATCACGGCGACGACGACTGAGGAACTCCCCTTGTTGGTGTCCCACACGTTGGGCAAGCTGATGCCGCCCAGGGACTTACCTGCGCCAGTGCCGTTAGTAAAATAGTGCCACTGTTGCGGGTAGAGAGGATCACTGGGCGTCGTGCTGACAACCCGACGGATGTAGTTGGGCTGGGCGTACTCGACATCGGGCATGGCTTGAACGGCCTTGACCGCGGCTAGCGTGCGGTCGACCTTATCCTTCTCGGAAAGGGTGGTCATGACCGTGGGCCCGATGCGGTAAATAACTTCCCCGCCAGAGGTCAGCCGAGCTTCGGTTTCAAAACCCAAAGGGCTAATCTGCTCCGCGCTCAGAGAGCGAGGAACGCCGGGCTTACGCTTGCAGATGACCTCGCCGGGGACGAAACGCTGCCCCGTCTTCATCTCGAGCATGGCTGAAACCGGGTTCGGCTTGCTTTGGAACTTGCGATGCTTGCCTGCACCAAGCGAACATACCGTTCCACTAAGCAAGAGGAACGCTAATACAGTCAGAGCAACGTGGCCTCTATGCATGACATGCCTCCTTTCGGCAATAGAAAGGGTTTGCGCGAGATCTTGCGAATGGCATGGGTAAGCGAGGGTTGATATCCACGACTCGAATCTCCAAGGGCGTGGTGATCCAATGGAAAAAGACAGTCCTGTTGGGTCCCATAGCCATCCTCCATTCTTCTGCTTCGTGTCAGCCCTTTGATTGTGCCTATGTTTAGCAGCTAGTACATCGGACTGTCAAGACAAATTCGAATGAGGCACAGGAACCCTATCGGCTCAATCGCATAACCAAACAGGGCGGATGACGTCCAAAGGCAATGGCGGGTCAACGTGGGATTTCGGAGCGGCCAACCCGTTCGCCGCGGCGGACACCCCGGCCGCCGAGGTGGTGAGGGGTGGTCCAGCTCTGGGGGACGTGGGTGGTGGGCCTGTTGATCCCGCAAGACGGGACTGGGCGGACGGCCAGGCTCAAACCGATCCGCTCCCCTAAGGGTTTGCGGGTAGAGTCGAACACAGGAATCTGGGATAATCGTCGCTTCCCGAGTCGATGTCGCCTCGGTTTTTATGGCACCTCAACTGACTTCACCGTGCAACTTTGGAGAACCTATGCGTCGAATACTGCTGGCAGGTCTGTTCATGCTTCTTGCGTCCACTCTGGTGCTCTCGGCGGACTCCGGGCCGCTGCTACTTCAAAATCCTACGCTGAGCAAGACCCAGATCGCTTTTGCCTATGGCGGCGACATCTGGATCGTCGGCCGCGAAGGCGGCGACGCCCAGAGCCTGGTGACCGGCGCCGGCACCTTGAGCCGTCCGATCTTCTCCCCCGACGGGACGATGGTCGTCTACACGGGGAATTACGATAGCAATGAAGACGTATACGTCGTCCCCGCCACCGGTGGTGAACCTCGCCGCCTGACCTTCCATCCGGGCGCGGACGTGGCTGTCGGGTGGACTCCCGACGGCAAAAACGTATTATTTCGCACGACGCGCGGCAGCTATTCGCGTTTTGAGAAGCTCTACACTGTCCCGGTGACGGGCGGCTTCCCCACAGCTCTCCCCTTGCCCATGGGCGTGGAAGGATCGTACTCTGCGGACGGAACGCGCCTTGCTTACGTCCCGCGCTGGAATCGCCGTCTCGGCGCGGCCGATTCCTCCATCGCCATCAAGCACTATCGCGGCGGGCTTGCGGCGCCCCTCTGGATTGCCAATCTGGCGGATTCCAGCATCACACGTATTTCCCGCGAAGGCTCCAACGATTTCAATCCCATGTGGATCGGCGATCGCATTTACTTTCTCTCTGACCGCGAGGGCCCGGTCACGCTTTTTTCCTACGACACCAAAACCCAGCAAGTGAAGGGACTCTTCAAAAACGCGGGCTTCGATTTGAAATCCGCCTTGGCGGGCCCCAACGGAATTGTTTACGAGCAGTTCGGATCGATTCACATCTACGATCCACGCTCCGGCAAATCCCGCGAGGTGGACATTCGGGTGGCGGGCGACATGCCGCAGGTGCGGCCGCGCTTCGAGAAGGTCACCAACCAGCAGATGTTGAGCGCGCGCATCTCGCCGACCGGCGCCGGCGCCCGCGCCCTGTTCGAGGCGCATGGCGAAATTCTCACCGCGCCCGCGGAAAAAGGTGATATCCGCAATCTCACCAACACTCCGGGCGTGGCGGAGCGTGACCCCTCCTGGTCCCCCGATGGGAATTCCATCGCTTACTTCTCGGATGAGTCAGGGGAATACGCGCTTCATATCCGCGGCCAGAACGGCTTGGGAACGGTGAAGAAAATCGACCTGGGCAAGCCACCGTCTTTCTTCTATTCCCCGGTCTGGTCGCCGGACAACAAGAAGATTGCCTACAGCGACAAGCGGCTGAACCTCTGGTATGTGGACCTCGACCACCCATCGCCCGTCAAGGTGGATACGGACCGCTTCGATTCACCGCTGCAGGAATTCGACGTGGACTGGTCCCCCGACAGCAAGTGGTTGGCTTACACCCTACAACTTGAGAATCACCTGCGCGCCGTTTACGTTTACTCGCTCGAGAGTCATAAAGCCACGCAAGTCACCGACGGCATGAGTGACGCGCTTTATCCCAACTTCGACAAGAACGGCAAGTATCTTTACTTCACCGCCAGCACCAATATGGGACTGACTACGGGCTGGCTCGACATGACGAGCGAAGAGCATCCCGTTACTCGCAGCGTCTATGTTACCGTGCTGCGCAAGGAGCTGCCTTCCCCGGTTGCTCCCGAAAGCGACGAAGAAAAGCCGCCGGAAGCGAAGAAGGATGACAACGCGTCCAAACCCGCTGACGACACCGACAAGGAGAAAGCCAAGGCGGGCGAAAAGAAACCGGAACCTGTCAAGGTTCAAATCGATTTTGACGGCCTCGGCCAGCGCATCCTTGCTCTGCCGATTCCCGCCCGCAATTTCCTCGGCCTTTTTGCCGGGAAGGATGGTGTCCTCTACCTTTTGGAGGCTCCTCTGGTCGATGTCGAACCTGGCCCGACGCGCGTCACCATCCAAAGATTCGAACTGAAAACTCGCAAGACCGACAAGATCGTGGACAACGTGCAAGCCTTCGACCTTTCCTTTGACGGCGAGAAGATTCTCTATCGCCAGGATGAACACTGGTTCATCAACCCAGCGGAAAAACCTCCCGAGGCCGGCAAGGGCACGTTGAAGACGGAGGCCATGGAAGTTTACGTGATCCCCCGCGAGGAATGGAAACAGATGTACCACGAGGTGTGGCGCATCGAGCGCGACTTCTTCTACGACCCGCACTTCCACGGGCTCGACATCAAGAACGCGGAGCAGGTCTATGCCCCCTACCTCGAGGGGATCGCCAGCCGTGCGGACCTGAACTACCTCTTCGGGGAAATGCTGGCGAATATCAATGTTCTCCACCTGTACGTCGCAGGCGGCAAGCATCCGGACCTCCCCACCGTGAAAGTGGGCCTGCTCGGCGCGGACTACACAATCGAAAATGGCCGCTACCGCTTCTCCCGGATCTTCGACGGCGAGAACTGGAATCCGGAACTGCACGCTCCGCTCACGCAGCCGGGCGTCAACGTGAAGGAGGGTGAGTACCTGCTGGCCGTGAACGGACGCGACCTCATCGCGAGTGACGACATCCATAGCTTCTTCCTGGAGACCGCGGGGAAGCAGACGGTTCTTAAGGTTGGCCCCAACCCGGACGCCTCCGGCTCACGCGAGGTTACCGTGGTCCCGGTCGAGAGCGAAGCCGGGCTCCGGAATCTGGCCTGGATCGAAGGAAACCGCCGCAAGGTGGACGAACTGAGCGGCGGCAAGTTGGCCTACGTCTACCTGCCGAATACCGCCGGCGCAGGTTACACCAATTTCAATCGCTCCTACTTCGCGCAGGTGGGAAAGCAGGGCGCGGTACTGGATGAGCGGTTCAATGGCGGCGGCCAGTTGGCGGATTACATCATCGATTACCTCCGCCGCCCTGTCCAGAGCCTGGTGATGACCCGAGAGGGCGAAACTTATTCTGAACCGCAGGAAGCCATCTACGGCCCCAAGGCGATGATCATCAACGAATTCGCGGGGTCCGGCGGCGACGCCATGCCGTGGTACTTCCGCGGAGCCGGTGTCGGCTCCCTGGTCGGCATGCGTACCTGGGGAGGCTTGGTAGGTATCGGACACTATCCGCAGCTCATCGACGGCGGCCGCGTCACCGCTCCGCGCTGGGCTATTTACGGCCTGAAAGGACAGTGGGAAGTGGAGAATCACGGGATCTCGCCCGACGTGGAAGTCGAACTGGACCCCAAACTGGTGCGGCAGGGTCACGACCCGCAACTGGAGCGAGCGGTGGAGGTGGTTCTGGATCTGCTGAAGAAAAATCCGCCACCGTCGTACCCGAAACCGCCCTTCCCGAATTATCACGACACGCTTCCACAACCTGTCCGGTAGGCGCTGTCGCGCGCAGAAGCTGGTGGCTTTTCCTTGCGTGGCTCTCGAGAGCCGATTGCGCAGCCCCGCCTAGCGGGACTGCGGCTTGTAGGCGAGAGGCCGTTTTCTCGCAGTTAACGTATCCCGGCCCGCTGGACGATTGCATCGCGGCCTGTGCGGCGAGAGCGAGATCATAGATCGGCAGAACTGAAAGTTCAGGCACTCCACTCTCACCGCGATTTCCCCTTGACACGGTTCGCAGGTGGGCGAGAATCCAGGCGCAGCTCGCATTCTGCAACGAACCCTTGGGTTGGAGAGACAGCGTGGCCGAAAAACGCAAAGGGAAGAAATACGCGCGTCGAGATTTCCTGAAAGGTGTCGCCGCCGGTGGCGCGTTGGCTTCAACGCTCGGAGCACCTTCCTTCGCCGGTCAAGCTAACAAGCAGGCCTCCAGGGAAGCAGCCGGTGGCGGCCCGGAAAAGTCGCCTGCCGAGCCACTGTCCCGCGTCCAGTTTCCGCGCACCTTCACGGGACGGAATCTGAAGATGCTCGCCTTCCCCCTGGGAGGCATCGGCACCGGGACGATCTCGCTGGGGGGGCGCGGGCAACTGCGCGATTGGGAAATCTTCAACCGCCCGGACAAAGGAAACTCGCTGGATTACTGCTTCCCGGCAATTTGGGTCAAAGTCGGGGACCGCGAGCCGGTGGCGCGAGTGCTCGAAGCGCGCCTCCAGCCACCCTACGAAACAAACCCCAGCGGCCTCGGCGCCGAAAACGCTCCGGGCTTGCCGCGTTTTGCCGAAGCCACGTTCGCTGGCGCGTACCCGTTCGCGCGCATCGCGTTTCGCGATCCGAAGCTGCCTGTGGAAGTCTCGCTCGAAGCCTTTAATCCTCTCGTGCCGCTGGATGTCGACGCCTCCGGTTTGCCCGTGGCCATCCTGCGATACACGGTTCGCAATCCGATTAACACGGCTGCCAAAGTTGCCATCGCCCTCAGTCTCGAGAATCCCGTGGGCCGAGAGGGAAGGCAAACAGCTTTCCGCGAAGCGCCGGGACTGAGTGGCCTGTTCATGACGAACCCGTTCCTGGCGTCCTTCGATCCCCTGAATGGCTCGTTCGCACTCTGCGCCGTGGGAGCGCCGGAGGGCAGTGTTTCCTATCTGCGCGGCTGGAAGCGGGCGCGGTGGTGGGACGGTGTGCTGACTTTCTGGGACGACTTCACGGCAGACGGCGCACTAGACTCGGACTCTCGCGTGGCCATGCCCGTGGGCTCGCTGGCAGTCACGCAGGCGATTCCCGCCGGCCGCGAGGCAACGGTCACGTTCCTGCTCGCCTGGCATTTTCCCAACCGCACGCCGGAACGTTGCGGCTGGCCGGCCCCCGAAAGCGTGCCCAAGAGCACTGTCGTGGGGAACGCCTATACCGAGCGCTTCGCGGACGCTTGGGACGTGAGCCAGCACGTCGCACAGGAACTTCTCAAACTCGAGGCGCGGACCCGCGCCTTCGCCCAGGCGCTGGAGTCGTCCACACTCCCGCCGGCGGTGCTGGATGCGGCGACGAGCAATCTTTCCACGCTACGTGTGAACACCTGCTTCCGCACGGCCGATGGCGAGTTTCACGGATTCGAAGGCTGCTCCGATCACGAGGGCTGCTGCCACGGAAGCTGCACGCCCGTTTGGAACTACGAACAGGCCACAGCCTTTTTGTTTCCGGCGCTGGCACGCTCGCTGCGGGAGTCGGAGTTCCTTCGAAACACCGATGCGAACGGTCTGATGGGCTTCCGTTCCTATCTGCCAGACGGCAAGCAGATCTGGCAGATGGCCGCCGCGGACGGCCAGATGGGTTGCCTGATCAAGCTTTACCGGGACTGGAAATTATCCGGCGACACGGATTGGTTGCGCCGATTGTGGCCGAACGCCAAGCGCGCGCTGGAATTCGCCTGGATCGAAAACGGCTGGGACGGCAACCGCGATGGGGTGGCCGAGGGCGTTCAGCACAACACCTACGACGTGGAGTTCTACGGTCCGAACCCGCTGTGCGGGGTTTATTATCTCGGGGCGCTGCGCGCGGGCGAGGAGATGGCGCGTGTGCTCGGAGACGAAAACACGGCCCGCGAGTATCGCCGGCTGTTTGAGAACGGCCGCCGCTGGATCGACCAGAACCTTTTCAACGGTGAGTACTACATTCAGAAGGTAGAGGGACGTCCGGAGAGTCGAATTCCTGCAGGTTTGCGCGTTGGCATGGGGGCAGGAAATACGCTCGCGCCCGATTACCAGATGGGGGGCGCCTGCCTGGCGGATCAGTTGTTGGGCCAGTACTTGGCGCATGTCGCGGGTCTCGGGTACCTGCTGGACGAAGCGCACGTGCGGCAAACGCTGAAGTCGATTGTCAAATATAATTACAGACCGAACCTGAGCGAACACGCCGGGCTGCAACGCACTTACGCACTGAATGAGGAAGGTGGAGTTCTGGTCGCGACCTATCCTTCGGGCAAGCGTCCGGAAATTCCGTTTCCTTATTTCGGTGAGGTCTGGACAGGTCTAGAGTACCAGCTTGCGGCGCACCTGGTTTTCGAGGGGATGGTTACGGAGGCGCTCACAGTCGTGGAAAGCGCCCGTCAGCGCTTCGATGGCGAGCGACGCAATCCCTGGAACGAAGCCGAGTGCGGTCATCACTACGCGCGCCCCATGGCGAGTTGGGCTACCATCGTGGCCTGGAGCGGATTCCGCTATTCCGCCCCGGAGCGCGAGCTCACCCTGATGCCACGCACGCGCCGTCAGGCGTTCCGTTGCTTCTGGTCGGTACCCTCGGGTTGGGGCACGTTCGTGCAAACCCTCAAACCTCAGAGCCAGCGCGTGGAAGTCCAGGTAACCGAGGGTGCGATTGTTGTGGCGCGTTTGGCGGTCAATGGGGTCGGAAAGGGTCCGCGCGGAAAGATCTCCGCGCGACTCGGGACCTTAGCCTTACGGGCTGAGCTGGAGCAGGAGGCCGAGCGGCGAGTCATCACCTTCGACCCCGAAATCAAGGCGACTCCGGAACATCCGATCGAGGTCTTGTTGACGGCGTGAGGAGGTTCGTGGGGGAGAAGAAACCCCTCTCCCTCCCGGTCGCCGCGGCCCGCCGCCCAGAGGCTTTGGTGCCCGAGACGCCCTCCCGCGGATGCGAAGTTCTGGGCCGCAGGGCGGCGATAGAGGGGCTAGGGGGTGAGGGAGTTCTTTGATCGTAGATCGAACGGCGATTCCGTGACCCCCCAATAATGGAGCTTCACACCCGCGCCTGCGGTCGCGCTTCCCGCGGAACGAGGGACTTGTTGGGATCAACCACCAACCAGGCTGCGGCGCCCAGAGCGCACAAGCTGGCCGCGGTCAGGAATGACGCGGTCCAGCCAAAGTGCCTGGCGAGCGCAGGTGTCAGACCGGCAGTCACTGCGCCCCCGATTTGGCCTCCCATGTTCATGAAACCGGAAAGTGAGCCGGAGGAGCGTCCGCCCAGGTCAGCGGAGAGCGCCCAATAGGCACTTTGCGAGATGTAGAGCGCGCCCGCGCCGGCGGCGAGCATGATACTGGCCGCGGCGGCACTCTGCGCCTGGGCGCCGGCGGCGACGAACACCGCGGCGCCTGTCAGGCCCAAGGCGGCCACTCCACAGCGTCCCCACCAGCGCCCGAAGCGCCGACTCACGGCGTCGGCGATCCCGCCGCCCACCGCCGATCCCAGGGACATGGCCACGAAGGGCAACATGCCGTAATAGCTGCCGGTCTTGAGGTCCAGGCCGCGGACCCTGGTCAAGTAAATGTAAAACCAAGTGAAGAAGATGTAGGCGACGTACCCAAAGCAGAAATAGCTGAGGGTGATGGCCCAAACGTCCTGGCTCGCGAGCATCGTGCCCCACGAGAGTTTTGGTCCCTCGCCGCGGTCAGCTTGCAGGATGCCCTCGCGAATCCATTTTCTCTCGGCGTCGTTCACCCAGGCATGCTGGTCAGGATGATCGCGCGCCATGCCGTACCACCCCACTGCCACCAGCAGTCCCAGTAGGGCGCAGAACCAAAAGGCGGCGCGCCAGCCGAAGTGAATCATGATAGAAGCGATGAGGGGCGGCGTGAGGGCGGCGCCGGCGCCCACACCGGCAAAGATCAGGCCGTTGGCCAACCCGCGCTCCGCCGTGGGCACCCAGTTGGCTACCCAGCGGTTCGAGCTCGGGTACATAACGGACTCGCCCACGCCCAGCAGGAAGCGTACGCTGCACAAAGTCAGAAATGCATGCACGAGACTCGTAGGAACGACCGCCGTAAGCGTGGTGAAGACGGCCCACCACGTGGCGCCGAGCGCCAGCACGCGACGCGGGCCCAGCCGATCTGCCGCCCAGCCGCCGCCAATCTGAAAGAGCCCGTAGCCCAGCGAGAAGGCGCTAAAGACCCAGCCAAGCTGCGCGTCCGTGAGGTGAAATTCCTGAGAGATGGAATGCCCGGCGATGGAGATGTTGACCCGGTCGAGATAGCTGATCGCACCCATCAGCGTCACCCAGGCGACCAGCATCCAGCGAACGCGGGTTGGCTTATCGGAGTTCATCGACCGGTCTGGGCCGCTCAGGCCGGGGCGGCCCAAGGGCTCAACAGGTTGGCACGAATCGGCGGGGATGGCAACAGCCGCTCGGGCGGAATGGGATTCCACCCATTCAGGGAGTTGGGCGACACCGCCGAACACTTCCGAACCCTCGGCAACTGCTTGTCAGGGCGTATCATCTAAACAAACAGGGCCATATAGCGGCAAGGTAGCGTAACTTCTTTTGTGTAAATTGGGTTTTGGAAAGGGAAAGAGGGTGTACTTTTTCGGGAGTGGCAAAACTCTACGAAGGAGGTACACCCTCATGCGAGAACTGGAAGTTCTCGGCCAA
>JBEKAK010000122.1:0-13699 GCA_050018275.1 Terriglobia bacterium
GATCGCCATCGGTGGCAACCACTTTATTCATGCTGCTCGTCGCAACGCTGATTTGAAGGTTATCTGTGTCAATAACTTCACTTACGGAATGACCGGCGGGCAAGTGGCTCCCACCACGCCCGTGGGCGCCACGGCCACCACGTCGCCTTACGGCTGCTTCGAGCGGCCGTTTAACCTGCCCTATCTCGCCGAGTCCTCGGGGGCGGTGTACGTGGCGCGCTGGACGGCCTTCCACGTTCGCCACCTTGCGCATTCCATGGTCGAGGCCTTCAACAAGAAGGGCTTCGCGTTCATCGAAATACTCTCGCCCTGCCCCACGCTCTATCAGCGGCGCAACAAGATGGGTGACGGTCTTGACACCATGCGGTTCTACAAGCAACGCAGCGTCATCAAGAACGGCGCAAGCACGCGCGAAGTCGATATCAACCTGCAGGGCGACATCATCGTCGGTAAGTTCGTGGATATCGAGCGGCCGACCTTGCAGCAAGCCATGGAACAACAGCTCCGGCAGACACTCAAAGACCGCTACGCCAGCTGGGGAGGAACCTGATGGCGGCCACAGAAATCCGCATCGCGGGATTCGGCGGGCAGGGCGTAATCCTGGCGGGCATGGTGATTGGCAAGGCCGCGGCGATTCACGACGGCAAATTCGTGACTTTAACGCAGAGCTTCGGCCCAGAAGCGCGCGGCAGCGTCTGCAGCGTGCAGTTGCTCGTTTCGACCGAACCCATCCTCTACCCCTACCTGACGCAGCCCGACATCCTGGTGGTGATGTCGCAGGAGGCCAGCACGCGCTTCGGCGCGGACCTGAAGCCGGCGGGAATGCTGCTCTACGAGCAAGATCTGATTCAACTGGATAATACTACTCACGGCATACGCCATTTTGGAATCCCGGCGACGCGTTTCGCGGAAGAGTTGGGCCGCAAGCTGGTGCTCAACATGGTGATGGTCGGCTTTGTCACCGCGCTGACGGGACTCGCCACGCCCCAAGCCGTCCGCAAAGCCACTGCCGATTCCGTACCCAAAGGAACCGAAAATCTGAACCTCGCCGCCTTCGAAAAAGGCCTGGAATTCGGCCAGAGCAAGCCTTGCTCTCCGCACGCAACGTAATCCAAGTGTCTTCACAACCGCCAGCCAACTGCCGCCGGACCCAGTTGAGCGGGCCACCCGCTGGCAGGATCCGGAGTTGGCGCTCGCTGAAGGTGCGCTTTCCTGGAGCCTCGTAGCCCTGCTTGACGTTTTTCGCCTAGGGCATTGGCTGGCTGCAAGCGCCTCCCTCGCCCCGTTCGTTTCCACTTGGTCATCCTGCCGCACGCAATCATCGTCCTCGTTACCACAAACCAATCGCAGGCCACTGAAATCAATCAGGTCCGTCCCGTGTAAGCACGCCTAGCATTTTGCGATTACGGCTTGAACCACCACGCACATGGGTACCCGCGCGGCAGGTCTGCGGCTGGAACCTGGACCGCAATTGCTGCCACCCACGGCAAGGCCCCCGCGCAGCAGGGAAACTCGGAACCGGTGGGGAATTCCCTCAGACGGTCTTGGCGGGCGCGGCCGGGATGTTGGGAAGAGGCTTCGCTTGGCCCGGTCCGTGCAACTTCTGGCAGGGTTTTTTCCGGCGCACCAAGTGGAGATAGTCCAGCACCAACTGCCGCTTGAGATGTTGAATCGCCTTGGCGGGGTCCACACCCTTGGGGCAAACGCGGGAGCATTCGCCGGCGTAGTGGCAGCGGAACGCCCCGTGCGCGGAGCCGGCCAAGGCGTTGCGATCGCGCCGCCCATCGTCTCGAGTGTCCTGGTTATACCGCTGCGCCGCCGACAAGGGCATGGGCCCTAGATACCGCGCGTCGGTCGCGAGCGTAGGGCAGGCCGCCATGCAGCAGCCGCACTTGATGCAGTAACTGAATTGGAGATAGCGCTCGAGTTCCGCGGGAGACTGGTAGAACTCCCCTTGCGGGTCGTTGATTTCCGCTTCGTCCGCTCGCACGATGTAGGGCTTGAGCGAACGATGTTTCTCAAACATCGTCAAAAGGTCGGGGACGAGGTCACGAATGATCTCAAAATTCGGCAAGGGGCTTACCGTGAGATCCGTCGTCGCGATGTGCAGGATCTGGGTGTTGCAGGCCAACGTCGGGTGGCCGTTCAGGAGCATGCCACACGACCCACAGACACCCATGCGACACGAATAGCGCCAAGCGAGCGAGGCATCCAAGTTCTCTTTGATGTAGTGCAGGCCGTCCAGCACCGTCATACCTGGGCGCACGGGTATCGTGTAGGTCTGAACGTAAGGTCCGCGATCGCGCTCCGGGTTGTAACGTGTAACGTGGAAGCTGATGGGTTGTGTGGCTTGGCTGTTCTCCGTCATGGCTACCCCCTTACTCCGGCTTTGGCGATGGCATGGGCCGCGATGGCACCCCAAGTGCCCAGCCCGAGAAGGCCTAGTCCCACCATGAGCAGAACGAAGGTGATGGCCTTTTCGGCGGCAGGCTTCAGCGTGAGCTCGAACAGAATGGTCCGCAGGCCATAGAGACCGTGATAGAGCGCGGCGGCGAGGAGGAGAATGTAAGTGACGGTGAAGAGCAGCTTGCCATCGCGAAACAGACTGTTCGCTTTGGAAATCGCCTCACCGGCGAAAGGCGCAAACAGGTGCGTGATGCTACCCACGTGCATGATGGTCATATGGAGGCCGAGCAGGAAGAGGATCACCACTCCCGCCGCCATGTGCCAGGTCCAGTATTTCGTTTCGCGCATCTCTCCTCCTACTTCGCCAACCCCAGGAATGCATATCCGCCCGCTGCGAGAAAAATCGCCGCCAAGGCCATCATGACAACCAGCAGGGGCCGCTGGACATTCAGTGACGTCTTGTAGGGATAGACAGGTTCGATGGGCCTGCCAACCGCGAATCCGAGTTCTACCAGCACCAGACGGATGCCGTTAAAGGCGTGGTAGGCAAAAGCCGCGAAAACCAGAAACTCCCCGACCTTGAATATGGTCTGGTGGAAGATTCCCCCTTCGACCCACAGGTAGATGCCCCTGGCGCGCAGGCTCGTCACCACGATGTGGATTAGGAAGTAGAAAAGGATTCCCAGGCCGGTCAGCCGATGGAGGATGTAGGCGTAGCGCTCCACACCCCAACGCCCACCCCCGAGCCATCCCCACAGCCCGAGCCGATTATCGTGTCTTTGGATTTCGGCCATGCTTCCCCCCTCGAGGATTGCTGATTTTCGATTGACGATTAGAATAGCTGTCAGCTATCAGCAGTCAGCAATCAGCCAAGAACAGAATGCCGGCTTGTTCGTTGTCCAAAGCTGAAAGCTGATCGCTGATCGCTGAGAGCTTCCTCCCAATCATCAATACTTCCGCTCCACTGGCTTCCAGTTCGTAATCGACACGGGCTTGTATTCCAGCCGCGGCTTGCCGCCTGTGTAGTAAACCATAGAGTGGCCCAGGAACTTCTCGTCGTCGCGCTTGGAGAAATCCGTCCGGGCATGAGCCCCGCGCGACTCCTGGCGAGCCAGACCCGCGAAGAGCAGCACCTCGGCCAACTCCAGCATGTTTTCGGTCTCGAGCGTCTGAATCAGGTTTGAGTTGTAGATTCGGCTCTTGTCTTGCACCGTAATTTTCCGGAAGCGCTGTTTCAACTCGGCAATCTTCTCCAAACCCTCTTTCATGGACTTCCCGGTGCGATAAACGCCCGCATGCCGATCCATCAGGATGCGCAGCTCGCGGCGGATATGGGCTGGGTTCTCCGTTCCACTCTGTTGCAGCAGCCCGCTGAAAATGCGTTTCTCTTCTTCCCGGGCCTGGTCTTCCGGCAGGGCGCTCAGCCCGGGCTCTTGCCTCAGGTACTTCGAGATCTCACCGCCCGTGATGCCGCCCCATACCAGGCATTCCGCGGTGGAGTTGCACCCGAGGCGGTTCGCGCCGTGCATCGAGTGGCAGGCCACCTCGCCGGCGGCCCAGATGTTTTCCACCTTGGTCCGGCCGTCGATGTCGGCCTCAATGCCGCCCATGGAGTAATGAGCCACGGGCCGGATGGGGATCGGCTGCGTGATCGGATCGATCCCCAAGAACTTCATGCACACTTCCCGAATCAAGGGTAAGCGCTTGTTGATCCGCTCGGCCCCCAGGTGCGTCAAATCGAGGTTGATGTAATCAAGGCCATCCGGTCCCGGGTAGCCGCGTCCCTCGAGGATTTCTGTCATTTCGGACCGGGAAACGATATCGCGCGGCGCGAGCTCCATCATTTTGGGCGCGTACTTCTCCATAAAACGCTCGCCCTTATTGTTGCGCAGGTAGCCGCCTTCTCCGCGGCAGCCCTCGGTCATCAGAATGCCCGAGGGTACCAACCCCGTCGGGTGAAACTGCAAGAACTCCGGGTCCTCCAAGGCCAGGCCGGCGCGATAGGCGATGGCCTGCCCGTCACCCGTGACGGTCTGCGAGTAGGTGGTGAACCCATAAAGGTTCCCCAATCCTCCCGAAGCCATCAGCAGAGCCTTGCCGCGCAAGAGGTAAAACTCGCCCGTGGGAGCATCGAAAAGCGTAAGCGCGGCAAAGCGGCCCCCATCGAGGAGTATGGACGTGACGAAACACTCGTCGTAGCGCCGGAAGTTCGAGTATTTGACGAGGGTGTCGTAGAGGGCCTGCATCTCGAAAAAGCCGGTCTTGTCAGCCGCCATGCACGCCCGCGGAAAAGAATGCCCCCCGAACGGACGCTGCATGATCCGGCCGTCCTCACGGCGCGACCAAGGAACTCCCCAATGCTCTAAGAGGCGGATTTCGTCCGGCGAGGTCCTCACAAACCTTTCCACTGTGTCCTGGTCTGCCAGGAAATCGGCTCCTTTCACGGTGTCCCAGGCGTGCAACTCAAGGCTGTCCCCTTCCTCGGGGCGCATCACCGCGGCGGTGCCTCCTTCCGCACACACGGAATGCGAGCGCATGACTTGCACCTTCGATACGATACCGATGTCGGCCCTACCCCGCGTTTTGATACAGATCTCCACGGCGGCGCGCAACCCCGCGAGTCCGGTTCCCAGGATTAAGACATCATGAGTTATCTGCTGCATGCTTCACACACTCCCTCGGGCTTCCAACCCCCCAGGCAAAGAAAGAAGCAAAACGATAAGAACCCCGGCTAGGAAGGCTTGCAGGGCTCCGTCGTTTCGGAGGGACCTGAGCGGTCGCCATTCTGGCACTCGGTTGTTCTGAAGTCGAGGGACACAAAGTCGGGTGCTTGAGATGCCGCAAATGTGGCTCTCGTAAGGATGCAATGTCAAGTCAAGCTGCCCGCCACGGGTCACGATCACGCCAGCGGCGTTATCACGAGAGGGTCGACAACACGCCGCCGCCGGATGTCTATGTCGGAAGGCGAGAAGAAACCCTCAGGCGAAAGGAGAAACCGAGATAGAGAAGCCTTGCAGTCGATTCCAGTACCATCGAGGTCGGCGGAAGGATCAACCACCAGGTGAACCGGGGAGCGAACTCTAGGTTGCCCAAAGGACGAAATCAGTCTCACTACGGCTGAATGCACACACCGTAGTGGTACAGGGCGTTTGGAACTTGCGAGACGGATTCAAGAGTGATTTCGCTCGCTGAGCCGGGAGAGTCCCCAGAATTGCTCAGTAGTCGCTGGGCAGGCGTTCGAGATCTTCCATAGTGAGGACCGGACCTTCCTTGCAGACGTAGAAGGCGCCGACGTTGCAACGCCCGCACTTGCCGCAGCCGCATTTCATCCGGTTCTCCAGGCTGGTGTACACGGCACTATGCGGGATTCCCATACGGTCGAGGATGGGAAGCGTGTTCTTGATCATGATCGGCGGGCCGATTACCAGGGCGATGGAATTGGCGGAGGAACCACCGGCCCGCTCGAAGACGTGGGGAACAAAGCCGATTTCGCCCTTCCAGTCAGGCGTCTGGCCTCCAGGATCGACGCAGCGGATAACCCGCACGTTGGGATGCTGTGCCCACTGGTCGAGTTCATCCACGTAGACCAGATCGGCCACGGTACGCGCACCGTAGACGATCGTGATGTCGCCGAAATCCTGGCGGTTCTCCAGCGCGTACCAGATGGCGCAGCGAATCGGCGGCATGGCGATTCCGCCTCCGAGAAAGATGAGGTTCTTTCCTTTCCAGTCTTCTACGGGGTAGCCGTTGCCATAGGGGCCGCGGAAACCGATGACGTCGCCCTCTTCCAGCCTCCAGAGCGCCTCCGTCACCCGGCCGACCTTGCGGAAGCAGAACTCAATGTAGTCCTTCCAGTTGGAGCTCGAACAGATGTTGAATGTGGACTCGCCGTAGCCGAAGGCGGAGAAGATGCCGAACTGCCCGACCCGAAACGCAAAGTCGTTGGCCCGCCCGCTGTCCTGGAAGCAGACTTTCACCGACTTCACATCCGGCGTCTGTTGCCGGGTCTCGATTACTTTCACGAGTTCAGGCTTATAGATGTTCGCCATGTCCGATCTCGGTAAGCACGCTCAAGACGCCGATGCCCACTGGGCAATTGCGTGTGCAGTTCCCACAGCCGGTGCAGAGGATTTCACCGAACTTCTCGGGATAGATGTCAAACTTGTGCGAGATCCGCTGCCGCTGACGCGAGGGCTGATTCTCACGCGGGTTGTGCCCGGAAGCGTGTTGGGTGAACATCGAAAACTGGCAGGAGTCCCAGTTCCTCACCCGGGCGCCCTCGTTGGCGTTACCCTCGTCGATGATATCGAAGCAATGGCACGTCGGGCAGGTGTACGCGCAGGCGCCGCAGCCGAGGCAAGTCAAGCCCGCGGACTGCCAGAAAGCACTAGCGAAATTGCTCTTCACGAACTCTCGCACTTCCGCAGGATCGAACCTCTTCTCCGGACCAAGAGGTTCACTTGCCACCTGGTCGGACGGCTCCAGGCGGCCTTCCATCAGGGATCGACCTTTTTCGGTGTGGCAACGGACGTCGTACTTACCTCTGTCGAGCTTCAGCAACATCACGTCCGAGCCACGCTCCGCACACGGGCTCAGCCCTACCGACGTGCAGAAGCAAGCGTCGTCATGGGCCGAGCACGCCAGCGTCACCACGGTCGTAAGCTGCCGACGCCGGTTGTAAAACTCGTCGGCACAAACCCAGTTGAACACCTGATCAAGGATCGGGAGGGCGGCAGCGTCACAGGGGCGCGCGGCGATCAGCAGTTGTTCAGTCTTGGGTGGCTCAAGTTCGAACAGCTCCACGCCGTTTCCGTTAATCCGGTATCCGAAAAGCCGCTCGTGCTTGGGAAACAAGAACTCCTTGAGGGAATTCGCAGGTCGGATAAAGTCTTCGAGCAGCAACTGGTCCGGGCCTTGAAGAGAGACATAGAGTATGCAGTCGTGCTTCACTCGGCTTGGACCGGCCACGCGCTTGCCCTGCGCGAGCCACTCGTTCACTAGTTTCGACAGACCGTCCTGGGTGATGGTGAAGCTCACCGAATGAAATTCTCCTTATCCTGGAGTGAGTAGGCGCCGATCAGGGGTTCTACGTCACGATTTATGCCGGCCCGGTAGCCGAAATGTTCTTCCGCAGCCTTGGCGAGAGAGAGATTGAGCAGCCGCAAGTCGATGCCCGCCGGGCAAGCGCGGGTGCACTCATCACAGCCGATGCAGCGCCCCGCCAAGTGAAAGGCCCGGGTGATGTGCCAGGCGAAGTTGCCCTTGACCGTGGGCGAGGGGTCAATCACCGTCGGCCGGTTCTTTTCCACGATGCAGCGCTCGCAATAGCAGAGCGGGCAGACCTGCCGGCAGGCGTAGCACTTCACGCACCGCTCGAATTCGCGCGCCCAGCAGGCCATCCGCTCGGCCGGAGGCTTGGCGAGCAACACCTCAAGCGCCGCGCCGCCTCTCAGGGCGGCATTTGGCGGTGCCGCCAGCGGGACCGGCGGTGCTTCACCGATCACCTCGTCTGCAAAGCGCGGCACGCGAACATCGCAGGTGGCGCACTTCGGCTGGCCCATGCCGTTACAGGCCATGCCCATGACGTGCAGGTCCTTCCGATCGAGTTGCGACTCCTTCTCGAGCACGACCAGGGCGCGCTCGTCGCACCCCTTGACGACGATAGCGGCGCGTCCGAGCTTTCGCACTTCCTGGCGCTTGAGATAAGTCGTCAGGTTAGAGGAGCACTGATTGTTCCACACCAGGCGCCCGATGTCTGCGGGCTTCGTGACGCACACCGGACCCCGCGTCCCGTAGCCGATCACCACCTTCACGGTTCCGTCCGCCAGAAGCTGGCGGCACCGCTGGCGCAGGGACTCTTCACTGCCGGCCGGCTGGTCAACCGCCGGCACGGCCTCCGGGATCGGGAGAGACCCCTTACCGGTGTCCGTGTAAAGGCTCCTGTAAGGACCCAGCTTTCGCGTCTGTTCGGTGATTTCCGTGACCACCTGCTGCCATTTCCGGCCCTCGGCGGCGGATATCCAGGTGAAGTGGATACGCTCCATCTCGAAGCCGAGCGCTTCGAGGAGCTCACGAAAGAGGATCCAGCGGCGCCGGGCGTGGTAGTTGCCGGCCGTGTAGTGGCAGTCACCCGGATGGCAGCCCGAAACCAAAACCGCGTCAGCGCCGATTTCAAAAGCCTTTACGATCAGGTTGGAGTCGATCCGCCCCGTGCAGGGCAGGCGGATGATGCGCACGTTGGGCGGGTATTCAAGACGCGTGGTCCCCGCCAGATCCGCTCCCAGGTAGGTGCACCAGTTGCAGACGTAGGCGACGATCTTCGGCTCGAACTGGCCGGCTTCGTTCATACGAGGCTCTCGACCATGGCGTAAATCTGCTGCTCAGTGAAGCCCTCCAGGTCAGCGCTCTTGGAGGGACAAACGGCAACGCAAGTCCCACAGCCCATGCACAGCCCGGGATTTACCCGCGCCGTGTGTTTGACGAAAACTCCCCGCGGGGTGCGGACTTCGGCCTGCTCGATGGCATGATACGGGCAGGCACGCAGGCAGGCATAGCAGGCGGCACAAGTCTGCTCGTTGATGCCGGCGATCTCGGGCTCGCGCATCAACTCGTCCGCAGCAAAGGTCACCGTGACCTTGCTGGCGGCGGCCGAAGCTTGTGCCACGGATTCGGGAATATCCTTCGGCGCCTGGCACGCCCCGCAGACGAACACACCGGCGGCATTGGTCTCCACGGGCCGCAGCTTGGGGTGGGACTCCAGCAGGAATCCGAACTCGTCGTATCCAACGTTGAGCTTCTGGGCCAGTTCCGCCACACCGTCGGCGGGACGCATGGCAGCGGCCAGCACCACCAGGTCGGCCTCGACCGTGATCGGCACGCCGGCCAGCGTGTCGGCCCCCCGCACCACGAGTTTGGCGCCTTCCTCAGTGATCTTCGACACCCGGCCGCGATAGTACTTCGCCCCATCCTGCTCGATGGCCCGGCGCACGAACTCCTCGTAGCCCTTGCCGCCGGCCCGGACGTCCATGTAGAAAACGTGCGCCTGCCCGTCGTGCACCTTGTGTTTGTAGAGCATGGCGTGCTTGGCCGTATACATGCAGCAGATCTTGGAGCAGTAAGGCAAGCCCTTGGCGTTGTCGCGCGAGCCTACACAACTGATGAACACCACGTTCTTCGGCTCGGCGCCGTCCGAGGGGCGCTTCAGCACTCCGTTGGTCGGTCCCGAGGCGGAAAGCAGCCGCTCAAACTGGAGCGAATCGATCACATCCTTGTACTGGCCGTATCCGTACTCGCCGTAGCCCGCGAGCGACGCATTATCCTGTTTCTGACCGATGTCATAGAGCTTATAGCCCGTGGCCACGACCACGGCGCCCACCTTTTCCTCCACCAGCTTGTCAGTGTCCTTGAAGTTGATAGCTCCCGCCTTGCACTTCTTCTCGCACAGTCCGCAGCCGTTGCGAATGATCTTGGCGCAGGTCTTGGCGTCAATCACCGGGCGGGCGGGTACGGCTTGCGGAAACGGAACGTAGATGGAGGCGCGGACGCCCATGCCGTAATCGAATTCGCTCTTGTTCCGCTTCAGCGGGCAGACGCTCCAGCAGTCCCCGCAGCCGGTGCACTTGCTGATATCGACGTAGCGCGCCTTCTGGCGAATAGTGATCGTGAAGTTGCCGATGTAGCCTTCGACGCTTTCGACTTCCGAGTAAGAATAGAGCTTGATGCGAGGGTGCTGTCCGACCTCCACCATGCGCGGGGTCAGGATGCACTGGGAGCAGTCGAGGGTGGGAAAAGTTTCGGACAAACCCGCCATCTTGCCGCCGATGGAGGGTTCGCGCTCCACCATCACCACTTCGTACCCGGCGTCGGCGATATCGAGGGCGGCCTGGATGCCGGCCACGCCGCCGCCGATCACCAGCGCCCGGCGCGTCACCGGCACGCGGATGGGCTGGAGTTCGTGGTCGAGCCGCGCCTTCTCGACGGAAAGACGGATGAGGCTGGCGGCTTTGGCCGTGGCCTTTGCGCGGTCGTGATGCACCCACGAGCAGTGCTCGCGGATGTTGGCCATCTCGACTTTATAGGGATTCAAGCCCGCAAGCTGCGCCGCGCGGCGGAAGGTCTTCAGGTGCATGTGAGGCGAGCAGGATGCTATGACTACGGAGTCGAGCTTTTCGGCCGCGATCTTCTCGCGGACCAGCGCCTGTCCGGGGTCCGAACAGACGTACTTGTAGTTCAGCGCGCAGCGAACGCCGGGAAACTTTGACACCTCTTGCGCCAGTGCATCGACGTCAACCGTACGCGCGATGTTCTCTCCACACCAGCAGATGAAGACGCCTATTCGGGACATCAGGCTTTTCCTACAAAGTGCCGGTTGATGCCCAGCGCTGATTCCGGCAGTCCCAGCGCCATTCCAACCACATCCGAGAGGTAGTAGATGACCATGCCATGCCGCACGCCGTAACGGTGCTCGATGTCAGGCTGCTTCATGTCGAGATTGACGTGGCACATGGGGCAGGCGACCACCAGGCAGTTAGCTCCATGCGCGGCCGCGTTGCTCAATATCTTGTGCGAGAGATCGAGCACGGTTTCCTCGCTGGCCAGGGTCATGCCGCCGCCACAACACTCCGTGCGGTAGCTCCAGTCAACGGTCTTCGCACCCAGCGCCGTCAGAATGGCCTCCATCGAGCGCGGCTGTTCGCAATCGTCGAACTCGACGACGTCGGGTGGGCGAGTGAGCAGACAGCCGTAGTAGCAGGCAGCACTCAGAGATTTGAGCGGGCTCTTCAACGCCGCCTTCAGCCGGTCAAGGCCGATTTGCTCGAACACCTGGATCAGGTTCAGCACCCGAGTCGTCCCGCGAACTTCGAGTTCGACGATCCCGGACATCTCGCGGCGCAATCCCTCGTTCTCTGCAAGGGCCCTCTGGGCCTTGATCAACTGCATGGAGCACATCGGACAAGGCGCCAGCATTTCGCCGAATCCACCGCGCTCCGCCAGCGCCAGATTGCGCGCCGGCAGGGCGGTGGAGAGCTTCTGGTTGAGCGAATGCGCGGCGGTCGCTCCGCAGCAGATCCATTCGTCGATCTCCTGCAACTGCACGTCCAGCGTGTTCAGGCAGGCCCGTAGCGATTCCTCGTAATCGTCCGAAGATCCGTGCAGCGCACATCCGGGGTAATAGCCGATATTCATGAGTGGTCCATCGAGCGCGCGAAGATGCGGCGGAGCACCGCCCGGTCGCGGACTTTCTTGCCCCGGAGGTGAAGCTTCTTCCGCTTATTCAGCTTGGGTGCGAGCGTGGCGTCTTTGAAGAGCAGAGAGAACCGGCGGTCGTGCATAAACCCAGCCAGTTTGAACTGGACGATCAGTTCCAGTTCGTCGAGCCGCCCGTTGCGCCGGATATTGTCGAGAAAAGCCTTTTGGAAAAGCATGACCCGGCGCTGGGCGGGCGACACCCGGCCCTCCTCCATGGAGAGCTGCCGCAGCGCATCCATGATCCCCGCGCAGTTCACCGATTTCGGGCAGCGAGTGGCGCAGGTCTGGCAGGAGACACACTGCCAGATCGACTGGGCGTTCAGGGCTTCCCTTTCCCTCCCTAGCTGCAGCAGGCGAATGAGCCGGTTAGGCGCAATATCCATCTGCGCGGCCATCGGGCAGCCGGCGGTGCATTTCCCGCACTGGTAGCAATCATAAAGGTGGGTGTGGGCCAGGGCCTCGATGACGCGGGCAGTGGCACACGCTTGCGGAAGTGGGTTTGCCGTGTTCACCGATACCGCCCGGCGAGTTATTGGGCCGCGTCCGGTGTGACTATTACTCGGTCGCGGTACGGATACCAGTAACCTGATACCCCCCGCACGGATCCGTACGAGCGCTGATTAGCGCATATGGCTCTTATCTCAGATACCGACGGTCTTGTCAACTTGGTTTGGCTGTAGAGCAACGGGCTGCGGGTCCGCGGGCCCCCGCATCAGCTCCCCAATTCCCTTGCTCTCAGTGCGCGGGGCTGAGGAACCACGTGAGGATGTGGTCGAACACTTCTCTTGGTCCGTCACGATTGGGGTCATCGGCGAAGCAGCAAACCGCAACTACTAGCTCGATGGGCGCCGGATTCTGGACGTGCACGAGGTCATTTGAGCGGACGAGGATGTAATGAACGAAAAGTTTGAGAAGAGGTACCCGTACAACGAACTTGCTCGCCGACTTGTTCCAGCGGTCGTTTCTTACCCGCTCCAGATGGGGATGGACTACGCACTTCAGCACCATGTCCCTGCGGTCCCTGGTGAGGGGTGGTAGGAACTCGCGAAAGACCTTGCCCGTAGTGTCGTCGAGGAGCTTGAGAAGGCGTTCCCAAAACCGACACCGGAATGAGGTACGTTACCTTCGAGGAAGTTTGTGGTGGCAAAGCACGCTCTGGGATTGACCGCGAGTGACGCCGTAGGGTAGAACGAAGTCCCTCAACTCCTGCTTCGTCGCACACTCGGAAGTTATCGTTAGAGCCGATTTGGACGGTGGTCAGGTCGGCGAACCATAAAACTAAGCCGAAAAGATTCGCGAGCAGTGGTTGACATACGCGGTGCGATGAGGACCTTGCCTCACATTTTGAATCTCTGAATCTTCTCATCGTCCTCTTCCGGTAGCTCACCGCAACACCCACCCGGTACAACAACGCGGATCCTCGTGTATGCTGAGCGCAACAAAATGGGAGTTAATGATAGAAGGAATTGCAGCTTTCGGGAGGTTTGCGTGAATCTGCAACGTATGCCCCAACGGCCGTGCGCGATGTTCGCCTTTCTCCTTGTCGGCGCCGTATTGGTTGTCTTCCCCGCCTCCGCGAGTGCGCAGGCCCAGCCCTCCACGCAATCCCTCGACGGACTGTGGCTCACGGATGGTTACGGGAAGCTGATTGAGTTTCAAGGGCAAGAGCTGCGCTGGTTTGAGATTACGCAGGTGAGTTGTATATCGGCGGGTAAGGCGACGCGGAAGAGTGGGCCGGGCACGGACCAAGAAATTGTATTTGTGCACGAAGGTGATGTGGCTCGCGTGACGCCGGGAAGCTCGCCGGACACGCGCTGGCTGCACGAAGACGGCTGTCCGACTTCAGCGCAAATGGGACCGTCGAGTGAGGTTCGTTAAGCTACGGTTTTTGCTCCCTGGTTCACCCCCTAACCCGCGCTAAACTGTGCGGTACTCGAAAGGAGTGAACCATGAGTGAAGAACCTGCCAGAGGGGAAGGAAGCTCCCCCGCCCGGGCGGGGGAGGCGGCGCGCCAACTGATCCGCCGCACCCGCCAAGTTACCCG
>JBEKAK010000123.1:0-13625 GCA_050018275.1 Terriglobia bacterium
GACGGCCTGCGCGGCGCGGATCCCGCCTCCCGCGACATGCGGAGGAAGAACAAGAGGATTCAGCAACTCTATCGTGAACTGGAAGTCAAGCTCGGGCGCCCGGTAACCGACGAGGAGATTGCTGCAGCGCTGGGCATGAGCCTGTCGCAATGGCACCGCACCCTGAACGAGGTGGGGGGTCTAGCGTTCGACTTTGGGGCACGGACCATTTCCGCGGGTCCGACCTCGAGACGCCCGTCCACCGAACCGGCGCTTCTCGCCGACAACGGGGCGAACCCCTTCGAGCTGTGTTATCGCCGCGAGCAACGCGAGCTCTTGCACCGCGCGCTCTCTCACCTGCGCGAGCGTGAGCGTCGAATCATCGTGCTTTACTACCAGCAGGAGCTGACCATGAAGCAGATCGCCGATCGTCTGAACGTGGACGAATCGCGCGTCTCGCAGCTCCATTCCGCCGCCTTAGTCCGGTTGAAGGCGTGCGTCGAGTCCATGCTGCGCCCGCGGCGCGCCGCCTCCTCCAGGGTCGCCGCGAGCATCGTCATGGCCGCCGGAAATGGGGCCTGAGATAAAGCCCGGCTGGGGGGCAATTACCCATAGTTCGCAGCGCTGTTGTGGACCAGAACGCGAAGTTCCAGTCGTCATCCCGCACGCTGCGCCTCGCGCCGTTTGCCGCGCCGGCGCAGCCCCCAGGTTCTCTCGCCTGCGTGGCAATCTGGACGCGGGACCCTCGTTCTGAAGCGAATCCTCTTTTGCCCCTGACCCGCCCGCTTGCATCCACAGGGGGTGAATGATAGCCTCTTAGGGCCCTCCTCATCTTGCAGCGAGCCGGGCACTTGGCCGCGCCGACGAACCTCAACGTCTCACACGACGGGCGCCTCCTTTCGCCGGCGTGCGGCCCCAGTGAAGCCATGAATCGACATGAGAACAAGGTCTTCGAGAATCAGCACGTGATTCTGGATGAGGGCGTGTTCGTCAACTGCACGTTCAAGAACTGCAGCTTGGAGTATTCAGGCGGCGACGTCTACGTGCAGAATTGTCAGGGAGAAGGCTGCCAGCTTGTCTGGCGGGGGGCGGCGCAGCGCACGGTTCAGTTACTGCAAGGCCTCGGGCTGATGGTTCCACCCCCGCCACCCGCAGGCTCCGAACCGCCCAGTCGCGTGCAGTGACCGAGCCGTTCGATGGCGTGGGACTCGCGCGGAGGCTGACCAACCTGGGGGTTCTATCTCAGCCAGGAAAGACATGAAGGGCCCGCGTATTCCAATGCCGGCTGGCCGCAGCCGGCATTCCGGGCCAAACGGTCCGGTCGGCTGCCCCCCTTAAAGACGCCCACGGCAGCCTATAACCCTTTATGCCTTAATGGCTTATATGCACCCGGGGTTGCCTGGTTCAACTTTCTGCTCGTTGGCGAGGCGCCAGGTCGAGGCAATCTTCTTGCCTTTTCTTCGTCAAAACTTTTATATTCAAGCATTTGAACCTGGGGATTGCCCAACGCTGAGGATTGACTTTTGGCCAAGCCGACCACGCCTCACATCTTTGTCAGTCTCGCGGCGCCGACTCTGAGCGCCATGGAAGCTCTTGCTGTCCGCGTGGCGGGAGTGCCCGTCGGCTATGAGCTGCGCCTGGACTACCTCCAGGACTTCACCCAATTCGAATCCCAGCTTCGTCAGATGCTCATGCGCCTGCATTCCCCGCAGACAATCGCCACGTGTCGGCTGGCGAGCGCAGGCGGCATGTTGCGGGGCACGCTCGCCGATCAAGTGGCCGTCCTTTCTGCCGCGGTGCGTGCCGGATGCCCGTGGGTTGACCTCGAGATCGAATCGGTCCAGAAGGGCGGAGCGGCGTTGCTCCGGCAGTTCCGGCCCGCCAAGCTCATCATTTCCTACCACGACTTCCGCAAGACGCCGGCGTTGGGCGCGACGTTTCGGCGTCTGCTGCGGCTGCCGGTCCAAGTCGTCAAGATCGCGACGCACGCGCGCCACCTGCGCGACAACCTGCAAATCCGCCGCTTGCTCAAGGCGAATCGTCGTCGCAGCCCGCGATTGGTGGCGTTGGCGATGGGCGCTTCGGGAATGCCCTCGCGGCTGCTCGCGCTGCTCTGGGGTTCGGCGTTCACCTACGCGGCGCCTTTCAACCACTCCCCGGCAGCGGCCGGCCAGATTCCCGCCGAAGTGATGCGCGCTGTCTACCGGGTCGATCGCCTCGACGGCCGGACGCAACTATACGGCGTGCTGGGTTCGCACGCTTCCATTTCGCTTTCGCCGGCCATGCAAAATGCGGCCTTTCAGGCCAAGCACGTGAATGCCGTCTTCCTGCCCTGCGAGACCAAGCACCTGCAGGACTTCCTCAGCTTCGCGCGGGAGCTGGAGCTCCAGGGATTCGCGGTTACCATGCCTTACAAGCGCGCCATCCTGCGCGCCCTCGACTGGGTCGACCCGCTCGCCAACCGCATCGGCGCCTGCAACACCGTGGCCATGCAGCGCGGCCGCTGGCTGGGGTGGAACACCGACGCCGCTGCGGTGGTGGAAGTCCTCACCAAGCGTTTGCGCCTGGCGGGCAGCCGCATTCTGATTCTGGGGGCGGGCGGTGCGGCGCGGGCAGCGGCCTACGCCGTGCGAGCGGAAGGCGCGGAAGTTATCATCGCCGCGCGGCGCGAGCAGGCGGCGCGCAACCTGGCGCGAGGCCTGGCGGCACAGGTGGTTCCCTGGGGCAGCGCCGAGGGCCTGGAAGTGGACGCCGTCATCAACGCCACGCCCGTGGGCATGTACCCGCACGCGGACGGCACACCGATCGACCTCGCCCGGCTGCGCGTGCGTGTGGTCTTCGACATGGTCTATTACCCCCTCACCACGCGCTTCCTGAACGAAGCGCGCGGGCGCGGCCTGACCATGATTTCCGGCCTCGAAATGCTCGTGGCGCAGGGCGCGCGGCAGTTTGAAATCTGGACAGGCCTCGCCGCCCCGCGCGCGTTGATGGAGCAGGCCGTCCGCCAGGCGCTCGACTACTCAGCGGGAGGGTAGGGCCTGGAACAAGTCGAAAAAGTTGACCGTTCAACTCTTCGACTCTTCAACTTTTTCAACTTCCCGTTGAAGAAGTCGAAGAAGTTGAAAAAGTCAAGAAGGCCGAACCTTCGACTTTTCGACTCCTCAACTCCTTGAACTTGCTTTTCATTTCATGTCCGACGCTCTTCCCAATTTCGCAGAGTTCAAACGGCTGGCCGGCCAGGGCAATGTTGTGCCTGTTCATCGGTCTGTGGTCGCGGACCTGCTGAGTCCCGTCTCCGCGTTCCTGAGTCTCTCGCCGCAACACGGACGCGCGGCGGCTGCGCACTCCCACAGTTTTCTGCTCGAGAGCGTTGAGGGCGGCGAGCGCGTGGGCCGCTACACGTTCTTCGGCATCGACCCTTTTCAAATTGTCTCCTGCCGTGGCGACCGCATCACGCTCGCGCGTGGAGCGCACCGCCAAGAAGGGACGGGCAACATCTTCCAGTTCCTGCGCCACCTCGGCGCGCGCTACCATTCGGTCGTAATTCCCGGCCTGCCGCCCTTCACCGCCGGCGCGGTCGGTTATCTTTCCTATGAAGCCGTGCGCATGCTGGAGCGCCTGCCGGCGCGCGTCGCGCCCGACGTGGATCTTGCCGACGCGGTTTTCATGTATTTTTCGAGCGTGCTGGCCTTCGACCACGTGCAGCACCGGCTCTTCCTGATCGCCAACGTGTTGACGGAAGAAGGCAAGGGAAGCCTGCGGGCGAAGTACGACGCGGCCTGCCGCCACCTCGATCGCCTGGAAGGCCTCTTACGCCGGCCGCTCCGCCTGCCGCGTGCCCGCTGGCCGCAGGGCTCGCTGCGGGTGCGCCCCAACATGCCGCGCGATCGGTACGAGGCGATGGTCGAGCGCTCCAAGGAATACATCCGCGCCGGCGATATCTTCCAGGTGGTGCTTTCCCAACGGATGGAAGTTCCCGTGCGCGTCCCCGCCTTCGAAGTCTATCGCGCGCTGCGCGTCGTCAATCCCTCCCCCTACATGTACTACCTGCGCATGGGCGAATCTACGGTGCTCGGTTCCTCGCCCGAAATGCTCGTCAAGGTTGCGGCCCGCAACGTCGAGTACCGGCCCATTGCCGGGACGCGCCCGCGCGGGAAGTCGGAGGAAGAAGACAAGCGCCTGGAGGAAGAGCTTCGCTCCGACGCCAAGGAGCGCGCCGAGCACATCATGCTGGTCGATCTCGGCCGCAACGACGTGGGCCGGGTGTGCGAGTACTCGACCGTGCGGCCCCAGGAAATCATGTTCGTCGAGCGCTACTCGCACGTCATGCACTTGGTCTCGCAGATCACCGGGCACCTGCGCCCCGATGCTGACAGCTACGCCGCGCTGGCTGCCTGCTTCCCTGCCGGCACGCTGACCGGCGCGCCCAAGGTCCGCGCCATGGAGATCATCGACGAGCTGGAGCCCACCCGCCGCGGCCTCTACGGCGGCTCCGTGCTCTACCTCGACTTCTCCGGTAATCTCAACTCCTGCATTGTCATCCGCACAGTATTAATCAAAGATAAAATTGCCTACCTGCAAGCAGGCGCCGGCATCGTTGCCGACTCCGACCCCGCGCGCGAGTACGACGAGTGCATGAACAAGGCCCGCGCCGTCCTTCGCGCTTTCGAACTCGCCGAGAAAGGTTTGTAACGGCGATTTCATATCCTCCGGGGGGCGGAAAACGCGGAGCGAAGAGCGGTTTCGTAGCTCTGCGGCCTTCAAGATAGAGAGAGGAGAGCCGCCGACCTTGAAGAACACATCTGCTCACAGGTCGCAAGGGGCGCGCTGCACGATAACTGACCATGTAAATCCTTCCATCCCCCTGGAAAGCGTGTCACCCCGCGCGGACGATAGCCGCGGCGGTTGTCAGCGCCCAACCCTATGATTCCGCGTCGCTAATCTGCTGGAGCCGCCCTTTGGCAAGGCCCTTGCTACCTTTCATCAGGGCTGCTTCAGCAGAAAGTTCGACCCGGCAATTCTACGGAAGCTACCGTAGATCAACCTAGTCTGGGAGGTATGCCAATGCGAATCTTAGGTGATCTGGACCCACGCCAAGCAAAGGACGACGTGCCGAAGGATGTCAGGAAAAGCCAGAACGAGAGCGTCGAGGCCAAGACCAACCGGGCGGAACGCAGCATGGGGACTGTTGGGGAGGTCCCCCTGGAAGACCGCGGCGAGCACGTGGGGGCCGCCACGCCACCTCGGCAGATCAGGGAAAGCTGGCGGCACGGCGACCGGAGTTCGGTCGCAGAGCCCCCGGAGTGGGCGCGCGACCCAGGGCGGCACCGCCATCCCACGCGGGCACTGTGGTGGGTATTGTTAATCCTGACCCTCGCCTTGATCGGCGAATCAGCGTACAGCTACCGCGTTCTGCGGAAGGGCAACATCTCGATCTCGCAAATTCCCGACATGCTGCAATCGGTCACGACACTAGCAGGGCGGACGGAGGCCACTGAAGCTAAACTTCGCGACCTAGCAACCAAGTGGGACGGCCTTGCCGACCGCATCGTCCGGCTCGATCGCAAAGTCGACTCCACGCTGCGGGCCGCCCGCCGCCAGACCCAGGAACTCGTGGCGCAAGCCGAGGGACGACTGCGAGAAGAGATGGATCGACAGGCCAAGGTGGTGGATGCACGCTTGACCCAAGTGGAGTCTAACCAGAGGGAAGATCATACCCGCCTGGCGCAACTCAACGAGCAACTGGAAAAGGAAGTTGCAGCCCTCCGCGGTGAGTTGGCCACGACCCAGGACGGAACCAATCGCGGCTTGGCAGGCCTGCACCAGCAAGTCAGCCAGAACGAGGGCGCCTTGAACACCCTCGCCCATCAACTCCAGCGGCAACGAGTCAGCTTCGAGATTGTTCAGAACTCGCCGACGGAAATCACTCCGGGCGTCTCCCTCACTGTCCTCAATACCAATACGAGCTATCAACGATTTCGAGGCTACGTTTCCTTGACCACCGAAGGACGTACGCTATGGCTCGAAAATATGGGCGCGCAGGAGGCCCTTGACCTTTTCCCGCACGACACCGATCATCCCTACAGCCTAATTATCACCAGGGTCAATCCGCATGGGGTGGTGGGCTACTTGCTCTTACCGGCGGGTGCATAGGTAGGGTAGCTGGCTCCCAGGCGCCGCACACATCGCAGGCGCCGCGATGTGTGCGGCCACGCCGTCGGCTCACCGTCATTCCCGAGCCAGCCAGAATCCAGAGGGCGGCCATTCCCGCCAAGACGCAAATCCACCGCATCGTCATTCCCGCGCAAGTGGGGGTCTACAACCTCGTTTACCCGTCCCGCTTCCAGCCGTTTTTCACCTGTCGGTTTGCGCTGCCTACGAAATAGAACGATGAACCCAGGTGCAAGAAGGGGTCTTTGCGGTACAATCGTCCTCCCTAAGGAGGGGGCAAACCGCCATGGCGAAGATTACGGACATGAAGGTGAATGAGCCGCGGAAGCGTTTGCGCGGGGCGTTGCCAAAGATCGGGATTCGGCCGGCGATTGACGGGCGCCGAAAGGGGGTTCGAGAAGCGCTGGAAGGGCAGGTCATGGGAATGGCGAAGGCGGCGGCCGGATTCCTGGAGAAGCATCTGCGCCATCCTAACGGCCTCCCTGTGGAATGCGTGCTGGCCGACACCTGTATTGGGGGCGTCGCGGAGGCTGCCGAATGCGCCGACAAGTTTGCACACGCGGGTGTGGGGGTGTCGCTGACGGTCTCTCCGTGTTGGTGCTATGGGTCCGAGACGATGGACATGGACCCGCTCATTCCCGAGGCCGTGTGGGGCTTCAACGGCACGGAGCGCCCGGGAGCCGTCTACCTGGCGGCGGTGCTGGCCGGACACAACCAAAAGGGATTACCGGCTTTTGGTATCTACGGGCAAGACGTTCAGGATGCCTCGGACAGCTCGATTCCCCAGGACGTGCAGGAGAAGTTGCTGCAATTCGCCAAAGCGGGCCTGGCGGTTGCGGAGATGCGGGGCAAGTCCTATCTGTCTTTGGGTTCCGTCTCCATGGGCATTGCGGGCTCGATGGTCAATTCCGATCTCTTCCAGAACTACTTGGGGATGCGGAACGAGTACGTGGACATGTCCGAGCTCGTTCGGCGCATCGACGAGAAAATCTTTGACCCCGAGGAGTTCGGGCGCGCACACCGGTGGGTGAAGGACCATTGCCCGGAAGGCCCCGACTTGAATCCCCCGCACCTGCAGGCGTCGCGGGAAAGGAAGGACGCCGACTGGGCGACGGTTGTCAAAATGACGATGATCGCGCGGGATCTGATGGTCGGTAATTCGCGCCTGGCGGAGCTGGGTTACGGGGAAGAAGCCCTGGGCCGCAACGCCTTGGTGGGGGGCTTCCAGGGGCAGCGGCATTGGACCGATCATTTCCCCAACGGGGATTTCATGGAGGCAATACTGAATTCTTCTTTCGACTGGAATGGCATCCGCGAGCCTTTTGTCTTCGCCACCGAAAACGATTCACTCAACGGGATCGCCATGCTCTTCGGGCACTTGTTGACCGATACCGCGCAGATTTTCGCTGACGTGCGGACTTATTGGAGTCCGGCGGCGGTGAGGCGTGTAACCGGCAAGACCTTGACCGGTAAGGCCAGTGGCGGCATTATCCATTTACTTAACTCAGGCGCGGCCACGCTGGATGCCACGGGACTGATGAGGAGGAATGGCAGCCCCGCCCTCAAACCCTTTTGGGAAATCGTCCCCGAGGAAGTCGGGCGCTGCCTGGAGGCCACGCGTTGGTGCCCGGCGATGCTGGAGTATTTCCGCGGTGGCGGCTACTCTTCGCAATTCGTTACTGAGTGCGAAATGCCCGTGACCATGTCCCGCCTCAACTGGATTATGGGTTTGGGCCCCGTGCTGCAACTCGCCGAGGGCTGCACCGTGGACCTGCCGGAGGATGTAAAGAGAGTCTTGGATCAGCGGACCAATCCCACTTGGCCAACTACTTGGTTTGCGCCCGTTCTCACTGGACAAGGCCCATTTCGCGACGTCTATTCGGTGATGTCCAACTGGGGCGCCAACCACGGGGCGATCAGTTACGGGCACATCGGCGACAAGCTGATTGCGCTCGCCGCTCTGCTGCGGATTCCGGTCTGCATGCACAACGTCGCCGAAGAGAGAATCTTCCGGCCCAGCGCGTGGAGCGCCTTTGGAACTCGGGATCTGGAGGGCGCCGATTATCGGGCGTGCGCGAACTTTGGTCCCCTTTATGGAAAAAGGTAAGCTACGGCCTCCCCGCTCCCGTTGACCAAGAAAGGAATTCCGCCTGCCAGGTCGGCGGCACCCGCGGCGCGCGGTGCGGCCGCCAGCCCGCACCTGTATCGCCAGGAGTTTTCACCCCGACTTGGGAGTTCCGCCCTTCCAGGAATGCAAGAACTCGACTCGATCACGCCATGTTCTCGAGTGCAAGGCGTCTACGGCCGGCTGTTAAGGTCATGCACCAGACGGCAGTAGAGGTCGACCGCTGCGGCCAGATCCGCTTTGCGCACGCACTCGCCCGCAGTGTGCGCCACGGCGATCGATCCCGGCCCCAACAGCAGCGGGCGTCCCCAATTCGTCAGCGCCGGCAAGTCGGTGGTAAACGCCGCGACGTCCGTCTCGTAGCCGTTGAGCTTCTCCATCAGGAGCGGCGGCGTGTCGCGCACGAACGTAAAGTCGCAGCGGCCGCCGATAACCTCTGTAATCTTCCACCGCGTCGGTCCGGAATCTCCCACGGTGCGGATCAGGATCTGCACCAGGGCTTCATCGGGGACCACGTTGGCCGCACGGCCCCCGCTGATCACGCCGATGTTCATCGTGGAAGGCCCCAGCACGGGGCTGACCGGCAACGCGATCTTGCGCAGGTCGGCCAGCACGTCCAACAGCTTCTCGATGGCGTTCTCGCCCAGCTCGGGGTAGGCGGAATGCGCCATCTTGCCATGCGCGCGGATTTCGAGCCGCAGGTTGCCCTTCGTCCCGACCACGAGCCTATTCTCCGTCGGCTCACCATTGATGATGTAACGCGAGCCGCGCGGGTGCAGGTTCGCTTCGCGCGCGCCGTCGCTGGTGGTTTCTTCCCCGACCAGGAAGAGCAGGGCGAAATCCTCCACACCCTCCTTCTTCAGGCGTTCCGCCGCCGTCACCTGCGCGGCCAGAATTCCCTTCGCGTCGCAGGAGCCGCGCCCGTAGATGCATTCCGCGTCCTCGTGCGCGGGGAAAAACGGCGGCACGGTATCCAGGTGCGTGCTCAGCACGATATCCGGCTTCCCCAAGCACGCGAGCACGTTAGAGCGGTCGCGCGAAACGGGCATGAGCTCTGCTTGAAAACCCAGGTGCGCGAGGTATTCCTTTACAAATTCCGCGCAGGCCTTCTCATGGCCGGTGACCGATCCAATGTTGACCAGGTTCTTGGTGAGTTCGAATAGATCCATGGAGGATTCCGATCAGACGCTCGCCGAAAGGCAGCTTCTGACGGCCGTGCGGGAATGAATCTGAACTCCAGCGCGACGGTATGACGTTAGCCTACAGAGAAAACAGCGTCAAGCCCAATCGCGGACATACGCCTCCTGCAAGGCCGCGGCTCGGGCGTGGAAGCGGAACCGAGGTTCCTTCCTCCTCCGTGCGTAACCTCTTCACTCCCCATCATCTACTGCGTCCCTGGCACAGCCGATGCAGGGCAACTACACCGCTCACTAGCCCGGATTTCTCATCACACGATGCCTTTTTCCCGACGGTCGGAAGGGCGGGACTTCAGCCCCGCCGAAATCGCGGGTTCCCAGCCTCTGCTCGTCTCGCGCCCTGCGCAACTCTTTGCGACAAACTGCGCGGGGCGCGAGACGAAGAAACAATTATGAGCGTCGTGTAACGGCGGGGCTAAAGCCCCGCCTTCCCTCGTCGTGGTGAGAAATTTGGGCTAGGGCACCCTGCCAAACCGCGGCAGGGCTGGCATTTGAAACTGCAGAATGGTAGAATTCAAGCTTGTAGGCAGCAGTTTGGCTGCCTCCCAGGGAGCCATATGAGCCGCAGTTCCTGTATCTTTGTTCTTCTCGCCTTAGCTCTCCTTCTAGCCTCCGCTCCGACTTTCGCGCAACGTGTGACGGCCGGTGCGCCAGCACGCGTCTCCGCCTCCTATCGCTCCGCTCCGTTTTACAGAGGCTTTAGCGGTTACGGTGGCTACGGGTTCGGTGGCTACCCTTTTTACCCCGCCTGGACTGCACCTCTTTCCGTTGCGCCCAACTACTGGTGGGTCAGTCCCTATCCCCTCGCTGATCCTCGCCAGGATGGCTACAATCCCTCGGCCGGCTACGAATGGGACAGTGTGGGGGCGCTCATCCTCAACACCAATCCCCCCAACGCTCGCGTCAGTCTCGACGGGGTTTACGTGGGCACGACCGATAAGCTCGGTCCCTTCCAGCTTCCCACGGGCGAGCACACCCTGCACCTGGAAGCAGCGGGTTATGAGCCCTCCGACACCGTCGTCAAGTTCGACAAGCCGGGCGTCCAAACCCTGGACGTCAAGTTGAAGCGCCTGACCGCTTCCGCCAAGCCGGCGCCCCGGCGCTAGCAGTTTCCAACCCTTTCGATTCCTCCCATTTAAGGTAAAGTGTGCTTCTGCACTCGGAGCTTGGCGTCCGGAGTACAATCGCCGGAGGCACGACCGCGCTGGATATCGAGCAGGATGGCAAGAACAGGTCAAAAGGCAAAGCGCAAAAGGCAAAGGGCAAAAGTTCCAGGGCGATGAATAGGTACGAATACGAACAGAATAGGTGGGGGGTTGAGTGGCGGGACAAAGAAAGCTTGAAGAGCGGCTATTGGACTACAGCAGACGAGTGATCAAGCTGGTAGATGCTCTGCTAAAGACACTGGTAGGAAGACGCATCGCTGACCAGTTGCTTCGCAGCGCCACGTCCGCCGGAGCTAACTACGAAGAAGCCCAGGGCGCCGAATCGAAGGAAGATTTCACTCACAAACTGCAAATCGCGCTAAAGGAGCTGTGCGAGTCTGGTTATTAGTTACGCTTGCTGGTTCGATCCGGCAAGATCCCTGCTGAGAAGATGAACTCTCTCATCGACGAATCGAATCGACTGCGCGCCATGCTCTCCAAAGCTGTCGCAACGGCCAAAGGAAAGGCCAAGAGGGAGGATGATCACCATTAGCTTGGCTCACCTGAAGATCCTCCCAAACGCCCATACCCGTTCCTTTTGCCTTTTGCGCTTTGCCCTTTGCCTTTTGGTTTTCTTTCAGTGTTCCCTGACTGTAATCCACGCCCTTGCGCTGGAGTTTGCACCTGTTTGCTTTTGCCCTTTCCCATTTGCCCTTTGCCTCCTGACTTGCTCCTCATCCTGCCTCGCCGCCCCCTCGCAGGCTGCTGTCACGCTGAAGGCTCCTTCGCAAGACGACCGCGTTTTGCGCGCTGTCGTGCAACTGGTGGCGGTCGGCCCGGCGGAGAAAGGCCAGAACCTCGAATGTTCAGCGACGGGTTTCCTGATTAATGACGAGGGGTACCTCATCACCAACGCCCACGTGATCGAGGACGCAAAGCGCTGTCTGGAAAGAACCCCGGGCGCCAAGATTCTCGCCAAGTTGACGACGACGGGGCCGCGAACTGCCCTGGCCGTCGCCTGCGAGGTGGTGGGAGTCGACCAAACTCATGATGTGGCTCTGTTGAAAACCGCGCGACCGGTCGTGGCGGACCTGGGCACAGCGCCGCCGTATGCCCTGCTCGATGCGGGGGAAGTCACGGGAGGGACCACTGTGATGGTGAGCGGTCATCCGGAATTCTCCTGGCAACCCGTGACGCAAGCAGGTCGCGTGGTGCGTCGAGGGCAAGCGCATCTCGCCGGGGAGGACGCCGCGCCCAGCGACGCGCTGGAACTCGACATTCCCCTGCGGCCGGGAAACAGCGGCAGCCCCGTCTATCGGCAGGGCGGGGGAGTGATTGCCATCGTTGACCAGAAGGACTCGCTGCGGCCCTCGCACTCTGTCGCCGTTTCCATCCGCTATGCCATCGCGCTCGCCGAACGCCACGGCGTGCGGTGGCACGCCGTAGATTGAAACCTAACCCGCCGCCCCGGCGCTAGCAGTTTCTAACCCTTTCGATTCCTCCCATGAACGGCAGAGTGTGCTCGTGCACTTGTGGCTTGCGCGGGTGGCGCATCCACGGCTCGCGGATCAGGTGCGGCGCGTTCTCTCGGATGCGTGCGATGGCAGAACCGGTCTTCACCGGGATCAAACTGAAAGAGGATGGGGGGTATCCCTGGCCTTTTCGTTTTGGAGACTTGAGGTATATACTCAGTCACCTCTGGAACGAGCGATGTCTGCATGTCGAGGTGCGAGATGAAGCTGGCACTCTTGCTAGTCTCCCTTCTCCTTCTCTTCCCGTCCCTTTTTGCGCAGGATGTAAAGGTGCGGCAGGAAGCAATCCAACTGCTTGAGCGCGCGCATGCCGCCAGCACCTCTCCCAACCTTCCCAATCTTGAGCGGGTGGATACCTTCAGCGTTCTCGATCCCAGTTCACCCACGCAGGAGGGCAGCTTTTCCCGCGTGGTGGTACAAGGGACCGGGCGCCGCGACGAGTTCAATTTCGGAGACTACCACCTGGTAAATGTCTATACGCACGGACAACTGGCCGTTGCTGGAGCGACCAAAATCCCGCCGTCCCCTTTGGTGGACGTATTAAGGCTGACCCCGATCTATCTGGTCCACTTCGATGCCGAAGACGTGATTCACGAGATCGTGGATCGTGAGGAAGGCGGCCGCATGCTCCGGTGCATCGAGTTTGACACCATTCGCGGCCAGATGAGCGATAGGAACGAACTCTGTATGGATTCTAGTAACGGCACCCTGGTGAGCGAGAAGTTGCGCAATGAGCTGATTGAGAACAGCGACTTGTTCCCCTTCGCCGGCGCCCTGATTCCCGGAAAGATCACTTACTCCGTCGGCGGCGTAATCCGCATGGAGATTAGCCAAACCATGACCGAGCTTGAGGATGCGACTCCCAACGTGCTTGCCGCACCGCCGAACGCGCAGATTCTCAGGATGTGCACAACCTTCCGGCGCGCCATCGGGATCTCCATGCCTCAACCCAAGCAGGGTACCCTCGATGGCAATTACGACGTGGTAGTTCGCGGCATGATCGGGGCGGACGGCAAAGTACGCGAGGCCGTCGTGCAGGAATCGGAAAGGCCCGACTTGAATGCCGAAGCTCTGAGCCTGGCCCGAGAATGGGTTTTCACTCCCGCGATGTGTAATGGCAAGCCCAGTATCACTGAGGCGAGTCTCACGTTACACTTTCAGGATAGGTAGAGCGCGTTCGAGCACGTGGCGGACGGTGTTCGCCTGATCAGCACGGAGGTCTTGGGTGCCGACGCTTGATCGGCGCCGCACTAGAAAGTCGAAGGTTGGCTTTCGACTTCCAACTTTGGTGCTTCAACCTATTCAACCACCTCTTGCCCTCTGACTATTGCCTTCCCTTTTCCCTCGCGGGGGTAGCGTAACTTCTTTTGTGTAAATTGGGTTTTGGAAAGGGAAAGAGGGTGTACTTTTTCGGGAGTGGCAAAACTCTACGAAGGAGGTACACCCTCATGCGAGAACTGGAAGTTCTCGGCCAAGG
>JBEKAK010000124.1:0-13552 GCA_050018275.1 Terriglobia bacterium
GCCCGTACCGCACTCCGCAATCACCGCTCCTGCCCGGGCTTGTTCCCAAATCCGGACCAAACCCATAATGGCTAATGTCTGAGCCGGATAAGGTTTCCGAAGGAGCCTGCCAATCATCGGGGACGGAGGGTCGTCGATGGAGTGCAAGGGCGGGTAGGACTCAAGGATTCTGTTACCGAGCTCCTCCGTGTTTGTCCTGAGGTATTCAGCAATGGTCTCGGGCAGAGGCACAGTCTCCTCCTTTCTTCGTGAGTTCAGCAGTTGGTGTTGCAGAAGAGAATCAACCACTGTTCGCTCATTAGCTGGCTCCTGTTGGCGGAGAAACGCCTTGATTAATGCGAACATCAGTGCAAATCTGGCACCATGCTGGTGAGACTTTATGCGTGGCTGCCGCAGGAATCGGTAAAAATCCTCCTGGTGCTGGGTCTGTCACTTCTGGTCGGATTGGAGCGAGAGGAGCATAAAGCTGGCACCGACCGCCCTACTTTTGGCGGCGTGCGCACGTTTCCCCTGATTGGACTGATCGGTTATTCCATGGCTCTCTTGGGGGGCGGGCAACTGCTGCCGTTAACATTGGGCTTTGCCGTGGTTGCGGGGTTTCTGTTCCTCTCCTATTGGCACAAGCTTACCTCTTCGGAATTCGCCGGGGTCACAACAGAGATATCCGCTCTGACCATCTACCTGGTGGGCGGGCTGGTTTATCAGGGACATTTCTGGATTGCCACCACGCTGAGTGTGGTCAGTGCATTGTTGCTGGAGTTGAAGACCACACTCGAAGGCCTCACCAAGCGCATCGCTGCAGAAGAGATCTTTACCTTCACCAAGTTTCTCCTCCTCACCGCCGTCATTCTGCCGATATTGCCCAATAAGGCCTTTGGTCTGTTCCAGATCAACCCCTACAAGACATGGCTGGTCGTCGCCGCCGTGAGTGCGGTGTCTTACGGGAGTTACGTCCTCCAAAAGCTGACGAAGTTACAAGGCGGAGTGGTACTAGCGGCGATCCTCGGAGGAGCTTATTCCTCCACAGTTACGACGGTGGCTTTGGCAAAGAGAGCTTCACGCGAGGACCGGCCCCACCTTTTTGCTGGCGCAATCCTCATCGCGTCAGGTGTCATGTACCTTCGCCTGGTCATTCTCCTGGGTTTGTTCAACCGGAACCTGATGATTAAACTGGCTCCCTCATTCCTCGGGCTGGCTTTGTTGGCTCTCTCTGTAGGTTGGATTTGGTCCCGCAGGCCTGACGCCAGTTCTGAGGCGGTCAGGAGAGAGTTTGAGCCGCAGAATCCGCTTGAGCTGCGGGCGGCGCTACTTTTCGCAGTCCTTTTCCTGGCAATGCTGGTGGCCACGCACTACACGGTTGTGTACCTGGGAAGAGCCGGGGTTTACACTCTTGCCACAATCATGGGAGTGTCGGACGTGGATCCCTTTATCATGGGTATGACGCAAGCGACTCCCACGCTTACTCCTCTGACATTGGCATCGGCAGGTATTCTGATTGCAGCGGCTAGTAACAATGTTGTCAAAGGGATTTATTCTTACGCCATGGCCGATCACAAGACAGGCACGCGGAGCCTATGTCTCTTGGTGGGATTGGCCGCACTAGGTCTTACGCCTCTGCTTTGGCTGTCGGCATGATTCTGCTCTGTCGGATCGGCGGAAGACCAGCGCAATGCTCGTTGTTGCTTGAAACCTTCAAGACTATTCGCATAACGGTGCCTCCTCCGGGATAGCGGAAGCCTCCTCGCTTATCTCCTGGCGGGTCTCCTCCTCCAGGTCACTCTGGTTGATTCGGAAGAAACTGTGGGCCAGGCTCCATTGGACCGGCCCATTGCAGTCAGGAACCTCGATCCGTTTCTGCCGTAGGGCAATTCGAATCCATTTCAGGAACAACTTCTTCGTGCCGCCAACCAGCACGGGGGAGCATCCCAGGCCAATGAGCGGTTTGATTGCGCCCCGGCGGTTGAGTTCGTCGTTGAACCAGCCGGCCCACTCCGGCACAACTGGCAGCCCAAACCGTTGGGCGATGCGGTAAAGCACGAACGTCGGGTCGTTATCACACAGGACTGTGCGCCCACCTTGTGGGTCTGCGCCCGGTCGCGTTTTGGCCAGTTCAGCCGAGATTGCCACCAGATGGCGGATTGGTTTGCGCCTGGCGATAGTGATGGTCCCGCGGAAGCATTGGGCGTCTTCACCCAGGCTTGCAGTAACCGGCTCGATTCCCGGGGCTTCCACGGTAAAGAGATTCTGCTCGATGACGGCTGCCCAGATGGCGCCAACGTCGGAGTCGCCTCCCAAAACAGATATGAGGTGGGCTCGACTGTTCCCTGCGTCATCAACTTCTCCAATAAACCGATCCAAGCGAAGGCGAATTCGCGTGGTGGTGTCTTTCATCCGCTTCGTGTATTCCAATACCCCGAAGCGCTCGTGGGCATTCTTCATGGTTGACCTCTGCTGGCTTGTGAGATTTGGCTGTAGTGGGTGGCGTGGGCGAGGGTGGAATGGGTGGGTTACTTCAGTATTGCGACCTGGCCTGTGCTGTACACAACGGTCAATTCATTGGAAAACCGTTCTTTCTCTCTGACTGTGATTATGCCCTTTTCGTCCTCTTCTTCAGTTTTATCCACCAACTTAACCGCCTGCCAGAAGGCTATATGTCGCAAATCTCCACATCCAAAGATGCCGTTCAAAAGACCTGAGCAAGCCAGGAGTCCGACGTGGCCAGCGTGCAAAGGTGTGAGGGGACGACCGGTGGCAGAAACGGGCTCAGCAAAGAGAATGCGTCCTGCTTGTCGATACGCCGCTGACTGTGGCAACAGATCCTCGATATCATCCAGGGGCAATCCACGATAGACCAGTTGAACTGGTCCACTCACAGGTACTTCGTACCGCGCATCGGGCTCATGTGGCAGGGCTGGGATTTGGGAGGGATTCCTTACAAGACTGGCGTAGTAAAGGCGTGCTCGGGTAACGTCGCTGTCCGTAAGACGCTCTTTCTCCCGTCGGCTCCGTCGGATTCCGATGACCACCACCTGCTTATAGCGCACACACTCAGGTGCCTCCAGACGGTAAACTCTGGCATCACGGAAATGCGTGGAGAGAATCTGACTGCATTCCGTCAGCCGGTCGCCAGGGATAACGAATACCAGAACACCACCGGGTTTCAGCCAGCGATAGGTGTGGCTCAGGAACGACTGCTCCGTGCGACGGCTATCAGCCGGTCCCATGGTCCAGTCGTAAGGGGGTTATATTAGCGACGGCGCGTATGTGTATGATACAGGCTCAGTGTTTTCGGCCATTCGGCACACAAGCAGAAAGAAAAAGCGTATGCGTATGTCGAGGGGCGAGGACGGTACCAGCGACAATGAGCCTCAGTGCAGGATCGCGATTTTTCCCGAAGCGAAGACCAATGTTAACTCATTGGTGAATCTCTCTCGCTCCCGGTGGATGATGGTGCCATCCTCCTCCACTTCCTCAGTGCGATCCGTGACCTTAATGGACCTCCATGCCGCAATGTGACGCCCGTCCCCAAGGCCGAAAAGACCGTCGAGCATTGAACTCACAGCCAGGAGCGCCACGTGGCCGGAGTGCAAAGGGGTTAGTGGCCTGCCGCGAATTTCGACAGGAGGGGAGAACAGAATGTGCGAAGTTTGGCGGTAGGCAGCGGACTTGGGCAGCAGATCCTCGATCTCATTGAGGGGAAGGCCGCGATACTCAAGCCGGACCGAGTCGCTTGCAGGAACTATATATAATGGGCCATTGCTTTCCGTCAGTACGGCGAGCTGTTCGTATTGCCGTCCAGTGCTTGCGAATTGGACACGGCGCCTCACGATCTCGGCGTCCTTCAACTGCTCGCGCTCGCGGCGGTTGCGGCGGATCGCAAGAACAACCACCTCGCCGTAACGCACCGCCTCCGGCTCTGTCAAACGATAAACCCGAGTCTCTTTGAACTGTGACGCCAGAATGTCGCTGCATTCCCTGACGCGTTCCGCAGGCACCACAAGGACCAACACACCCCCAGGCCTTAGCCAACGGTGGGTGTGCGCCAGAAAGACGCGTTCCGTGCGCTCGTTTCGACTTTCTCCGATGGTCCAGTCAAAAGGCGAATTCAAAAACAGAAGGGAAAGCGACTCGACCGGAATGTGCACGTCGAGGCAGCTACCTTGGATCATTTGATTGACCACCGCGGAAGCCTGCTCTGCGCGATACGCATCCAACTCAATCCCGTACCGTCGTGCGCCCGGAGCCTCCGTGATCGCGAGGAAGGCCGCCCCATTGCCGATACAGGGATCGATCGCTGAGAACGAGGAAGCGGGGAAGAGTAAATGAGTTCGGATTCGCTGGGCTTCTTTGAGAGGCAGCGGAAAATATCCGAGTCGAAGCCTGCCTTGGTTTCTCATCCCGATTAGTCTCCTTGATGTCGCGTTTTCTTTTCCATGCGGACATCGTCTGCGTTTGCCGGTTCGTTTTGACTTGATACGTAGTCTTGACCTGGAGGCGGAAGTGAAGGTTAAATCGAGGTGGCGGCTACCGTTCTCGTGCCGCTTTCCTGTAAAAGCTCGACCCGGCGAACGGCTCCACAAGGATCAAGTATGAAAAAGCCAAGGGCGCGTCACGGCAAGGCCAACAACACAGCATCCGATTTCTACGCGGAAGCGGAGTATGCCGATAGCATATTTCGTACGGCTCTCGGTGACCGCGAAGGCGCTTTGTCACGTCTACGGCGTGCCCTCGAATTGAAACCAGATTATGCGCCAGCGATTCTAAGCATGGGATCGGTCGAGTATCAGCGCGGCAGGCGTGCCGAGGGACTAAGGCTTTTTCGATCATTGCTCGCCTTGCCCGAGAACACGCTGGACCTTGGCGAGATTATCGACGAGGCCGGAAGTTTTCTCATCCAGATGGGAGCATATGAGGACGGATTGGCATTGTTCCGGGGAGCTATCGAGCGATTTCCTGCCCGCGCTGCGTTGCACCAGGGTCTCGCGTGCTGTGCTGGCCACGAAGGTCACCACGACGAGGCGGTAGCGGCGTTGGAGCATGCAGTCCAGCTTGAGCCGGACAATCAGAAGTTCTTTAACGATCTGGGTTGGAGTCTTTTCGAGGCGGGTCGTCGCGGAGAGGCCGAGAGCGTGCTCGAGCGAGCGGTCTCCATGAATCCGTCCGATGAATTGGCACGCGAGAACCTTCGCATCTGCAAGGCGAAGTCGGCGTCACGGCGGAAGAGGACTTCTTCCACACGGAATGTTTCAGGCCACCCCCAAGAGCCGGCCATGCCTTAGCCAGCAAGGGCAGAGCCGAACTCTGCCCTTGCCCATCTCGGCCCCTGGGTCGGCGCTCGGGTTGCTTCCCAGCATTGCCCTATCCTCCGCCCAGGCCGTGTCCAGTCTAAGGGAAGGGCGGCCGAAACACCAGATCGCCGGGTTGCCCAATCGGGCATTGGAAGTTCCCTTACTTGGGGGCTTTGCCCCCAACCCCCCAGGATTTGTCGCCTTGTTGCCAAGATGGCTCTCAAGCAGCCTCTTGGGAAGCAACGAGAACAAGAGCGGCCCGGATTTCAGATGGAGAAGCCGACCTGACGCTCCTGCGAACGAGGCGGCGCGGTGACGGCCGCGTCGAATGCGCCCCGGTCGCCGACGAACACCACCTGTTCCACTCCACGTGTCAACGCGGTGTAGATCAGGGTGCGGTCCAACAAGCGGGTCTTTACGATGGGCACGATCACCCTTTTGAATTGGCTGCCCTGCGCTTTGTGGACCGTGATGGCGTAGGCCAAGTCGATGCGGTGGAAGTCCTCCTCCGGGATTTCCCGCCTCGCACCATCGAGACAGCACATCAGGGAACGTCTCCCATTCGAACTCAGGATGCTCTCGATTCTACCCAGCGAGCCGTTCCACAACTCTTTCTGGTAATCGTTCATTAGATAAATGATGGGATCGCCCTCGGCGAACGCCCACCCTTCCAGCTTCGGTTTCGCGGCGGAAGCCATCGCGTGCAGCGTGGCATTGATATTCCTCGTCCCGCTGGCCCCGCGCTTGGTCACGCCGAGGACTTGCGTATCCTCACATCCGCGCCACGCCGTGAGAACGCCGAGGATGTAATCCATCACGTCACCGTCATCAGCCTCGATAAAGCTCACGCCTGCCGAGAGACCGGCAAAAGCCGGTAGGGACGGCACAATACCGTGCCGGATCTCGCGCGCGATCTGCGGGATGCCGCTCGATTGCGCCTGCCGGTGAACCTCAACCAGTTCAACCTTCGGGATATGAGGGCTGGCGGCGAGCACCTGAAAGACCAGACCGAAACCGATCGGCGGCAGTTGGTAGGGATCGCCCACCAGGAGTAGACGAGCATGGGCCGGCAGAGCCCGAACGATGCTATACATCACTGGTGTGTCCAGCATGGAGGACTCATCGATGATGACCAGCAGTTCGCTTGCCGAATGGACACTCCCTTGCTCGGCGGCAAGCAGAAAGGCAGCGATGGTCGATGCCGGGCGCCCGGTCGCCTCACGGAGGCGTTGGGCCGCGCGCCCACTGAGAGCCATCTGCAGAACCGGCACTGCGACTTGCTCTGCGATTCTGTGGATGACCTGAAGCACTGTCGTCTTACCGGTTCCCGCTCCGCCCGTGAGAACACTAAGGGGGTAATGGAGCGCCATCTCCACACCCCGCCGCTGCCCGGCGTTCAGTCGCAGTCCCGCGCTTTCCTCAAAGCTGGCTATCGGTTCGACAATAATCGACGACAGGCTGCTTGAGAACAGGTTCCGCTCCGGTCCGGGAGCGCCAGTCAGCAGCTCGTGGAGATAGTTCGTGATAGCTTTTTCCATCACCGCAGCACCGAGAGGCTGGTAACCATCCCCAGTGGCAACGATCGCATGCTCGCCGAGCGCCCGGTCCACGGCCGCACGCCCCATGCCGCGGCCGCCCGTTCCCATCGCGGCGCATACCCCGTCCAAAAGCATCGCATGCGGCGTCAGCGTGTGTTTGGCATCGAGACGTTGATAGAGGCAGGCTTCGACAGCGGCCACCTGCCGCCGCGGATCACACTGAGCTACACCCAGCGAATGCGCCATTCGGTCCACTTTCTCCCAGCCGGCAAAGGCCAGCATCCGGTAAGGATTCTCGTTCAATTTTGTCGGCGCATCTCCGGGCCAGATCTTGCGAACCTTATCGGCAAGGCGGGCATCGAAGCCGTGGGCATCGAGAAACGAAACGATGGCGGCCTCTTCGGAGACCGCCCGCCACGCCTCTACCAGTCTCCGCGCACTTTCTTCCGCCAGCACATAAGTGAGTTTTTCGAGATCCCCTTGCCTGAGAACTTCGTAAAGATCTGACCCGAAGTTCTTCCACAATCGCGTAGCCTTGGCCTTTCCAATACCGAGGCCTTCAAAGGCCGGATGCTTCGAAAGAAAGTTGATGATGAGCTGCCCCGTAGGCTGGACCAAGGACCCCTGTTCCACGTGCACCTGATCGCCATATTTTGGATGACGCCGGCCCTCGCCTTTAAGCGACCATACTTCTCCTATAGCCGGAACCCGGAACATGCGGTGGGAGCCGGCCACAAAACGCAGAGACTTGCCCGCAGCATCACGCCCCGAAAAGATCGCCCCGCCGCGCGGGCCGGGATAGACCGTGGTGACGGTCACCGTCGCTGAGACCGTCACGGGATCACCCGCTTGCCGGCTTTGAGGATCTCTTCCTCAATGACCGCGTAGCGAGCGAGATTCTGCTCGGCTGCCGCCAGCCGCTTACGCAGTTCCGCGGTCTCCGCCTTCACGCTGGCCAGTTGCTGCTCAAGCTGGAGAATACGGCGTTCCTTAATCTCCAACTGGCGCTCGGCGCGGGCCAGGCCGGTCGGCGGCTTCTTGCCTTCATCCGGGCCACCGATGAACTCAGCCAGCAGCCGCTTCACACCCGCATTGGTGTAGAAGACATTCCGGAGCACGCCCGAGGCTTCGGCAATGGCGGTGATGTTAGGGTGGCCATCCTGTAACGGCAGCGATTGCCCGATCGCCCTCAGGCCGGCAAGATAGCGGCGAACCTTCGCCAGATTCTCCTCACCCCGCTCTCGGCCGGATAATTGATCAATCTTCATGCATGGCCACCACCTTCATTGGCGTGCCTCTGCCGGCCTGTATCCGGCTGATCTCCTCCCGGAGCGAGGCGTTCTGCTGCTCGTAAACCGTCATCCGCTCGGCTCTTCCCCTCTCCTCGAGGACCTGCTGACCGATGCGGTGGACTTCCAAGGCCAGCAGCCGGTTTTGCTCCCGCAACCTTTCCACTTCATTTCGGAGCTCGGCGATTTTCTCTTCTTTCGCGTCGGAAATGGCCACCACCGGCCGTCGTCTATGTCGAAGCGCCTCGAAGCGGTCGTTGATCTCCGGGAACACCCATTCCCCGTTCGGCAGCTTCCGAACCAAGGTATTGATGTTGACCCCCGCTTCCCGCGCCAGCGTCGTTTTGCTCCACTTGAATTCCGACCCCACCACGACAGTACGACCGCTCTCCATTCGGTCCAGCGCTTCGAGCAGTTTCAAACGGGTTTTGACGGGACGCTCCGCATGATAACGGCGCAGGCCGGCCAGTTTCTTCGCCGAAGCTTTCATGTTAGATCCCGCAGGATTTTGCTGCTGACCGCGTGAATATCTCGCAACGCCTTCTGGTAAGGTTCTGCCTGGGGCTTCAGCTCCAACAGTCCCTCGCAGTCGCGTTGGACCTTTTCCCAATAAGGCTTGTGCGCGGGCGCGATGATCGAGTTCGTGCAGGCCCCCGGGTTGCAGCGTCTGAGCAGCGGCTGATTCCCCTGGGTGCAAAGCGCCGATTCCGGACGGAACCAGCAGTAGTTCGACGCCGCGCACGGATAAACGCGCTGCCCCGATTCCACCAGATTGCGGATCATCTCCTTGCGCAGGTGGCTGCCGGCTTCTCCTCGGAATTCCCTGGGAAGCCGGCCTTGAGCCATCGCCTCGTCAATCCTTTTCTTCAGAACGATACCCCCAGGGCCGGCCAGATGCTCCGCCCGCAGGGCCTTGTCGAAGCTCTCGAAGAAGAGTTTTTCTTCTTCCTCCATCATCAAGGTCCATAGTTCCAGATCGCTCCCCACGTAATAATCCGTCAGCCAGAGGGAAGCATGCTTGAAGTGCTCCTGAAGGGCGAGCAGGTTGGTCGTATCGTGCCGGGCCACGTGCCGGGCAAAAGTGCGCCGAAACATGTGCGTGTGAAGGTGGAAGGAACGGCCACTCTCGTCCTTGAGCCCCAGCATGGCCACGAAACTCTTCAACCGGAGCCTCATCGCCAGAGCGATCAACGGCTCCGGCTCGCGCGGCTTACTGAAAGATGGGATTGGTAACCACAAATAGGGAGCTTTCACCTTCCGTCGCACTCGCCGCCCCAGTCTCTCCAGGACTCGCACGGCCTTGGCGCAGATCGGTCCACCCAACCACTTCGCACGGCGCCCCTCGGGGACTCCTTGCATTTTGAACACGCGGCTTCGTAGCCACACCAGGTCTGCCTGCCCGGATTCCTTTTGTGTTTCGCAACAGCCTTCCCGCAGCGAGAGGATTTCGCTCACTCGCATGCCGGTTGCAAACGCAATCAGCACGAAGCAGGCGGTCTGAAGATAGTTCAGTTCCTTGTTCAACTGGCGCACAGAGCGCAGGCCACTTGCGAACCTGCTGCCGCCGAGCCCGTAAGAGGATGGACCGAGCTCGCGTACATAATGGTTCGACCTGTAAAAAAAGTTCCGCCCTCGGTCCCGAATATCCTCGACTGCGTCGCAGGCGTCCAGTAAGTAATCGGCAAAGCGATCCACGTATTCGAGCGCGCCTCGAACCAACGGACCGAGAATATCATCGGGAATGACCTGGGTTTGGGTTGCCAACTGCAGCGCATGGCTGTAGCCCACCAACTTGCGGACCGACCGCCCTTGAAAAGGATCCATAACCAGACTATCGATCATCACCCCCCGATATTGAAACAGTCGCTGGAGGACGTGAAGCACATTGTATTTGTAGCTCGCGCTGAAAGCGCCGCCCCGAACGGCTTGAATATAGTCTTCACCATGGTGGGGCAGGACATCTTTGAACCGGAGAATCGGATGCCGGTAGGAGAGCAGATGATCGATGAAACGCTTGGTCCTCGCGAACATTTGGACTACCGCACTGGCCGCCAAGGGCACCTCGTCGATGGGATGCCAGCGCAACGCGTAAATGAACTGCTTCGAGGCCAGCAACAGGTACCGGAAGGCAGGATCGGTGAATCGGCCTCCCTTCGGCGTCGCAAAGCCCCAGCGTATCCTCTTCGTTGACTTGTCCGTGGACGGGTTCTGATTTTCGTTCGAAAAATCCCATACCTCGTCGTGAAATCTGGAGAGCAAAGAAACCTGCGGATTGCTGCCCTCGCATCCAATCAGCTTGGCGGCAACCCCCTTCACCGAGACCCGCGCCACTGCGCAGTTCACACCAAAACTCCCTTCGCGATGATCACCGGAGCTTGCCTTAGCCTTGCCGCCTCCTCGGTTGCAGCCTTAATCTGCTTCGGCCGAAAGGCGGCGATAATCTGCTCATTAATGATTCGCACACTTTCACCGTAATCCGTCTCCCAGTCTTCTGTCTTCATGTCAGATCGAAAGGCCACCAGCCGATCGCGGGTGGCGATAACTTGGGGCAAGTCATCCAGGAACCAGAGGCCATTCGGGCAACTGAAGCACGCGTGGAAGGACGTGCAGGGACGTCCCTTCTCCTCCCCCGGTTGCGGCGAATCGTAGGGATCGCGACAACTGCCACTGCCGGTATCGAAACGGCCGGCGGCGATCTTGCGGGCGCGCGCCTTGGGTAGGTTCAGCCGAGCAACGCCGCGCACGCGCTCTTCCGGGACGACGGTGATCCGTTCCATCATTTTTTCCTGCGCCTTCTGCATCACCCGCGCATGGAAGGGCTCGGTGATGCTATTCAGCAGGTATTTCACCGTTGTCGAGAGGCGCGCGTGTTGGAGGAATTGTTGAACCTTGCGCAGGTTGCCACCTGTTTCCAAATACAACTGCGTAGCCGCCGAAGCGCGCATGTTCACCAGGGTGAAGTGGGCCAGCGCGTGCCGCTCCACAAACTCCTGGAAGTTGCGCACGAAGCTGTCCCCGGACGTCGTGCTCGGCGATACGATCATGTGGTCTGAACCTTGTCTCGGACCGAGATAGAGGAACAATTTTGTCCGCTCAGCCGGTCCCGCGCGGGACGCCAGGGGCTCGGTGTACTGCCGCATGAACTGAGTTAGTTCCACCACGCCAGTCTGGTTGTGCCCACCGACGCGATGAAGCTGACGCTGTTGTTTCCCGGCTCGGGGCTTGTCCCAGACACAGTAAAAGAGATTCTCGTCCAGCTCATGCGGCCTCAGGCAATCACGCTCCAAGCCGTAGAGTGAAAATGTATTGATGCCGGTACGCGCCGCCATCAGCACCATGAAAGGGATGAGTTGCTGCGCGCTGGTAGGCACGTCTCCGATTTTATAGGTTTGCCGGATTTGCCAGACATCCCGTTCCGCCGCAGCCAGGATCTTCTGAAAGTCGGCTCCCGAGAGCGCCCTTGACTCCGCACGGTCACCATCTGCTCCGTCAAACAGGTGCCGGGGCGTACGGAAGAACGGATCAAAATCCTCCGCGAAAACCCGCTTGGCTCGGCGCAGGAAACAGGCACAAGTCACATATACGGTCGCCGCCGTCTTCCGTTGCAGCCGGCGCCGGGCGACCAGCCAAACCGCAAACTCCTTCATCAGGTCGGCGCTGAGGTCTCTTGCCTGCAGGACATCGGGCATGGTCTTTGCGCGGCCGTTGAGAAATAAGCAGAAAATCTTAAGCACCCAGGCCACCGCCAGAACTGTTTTCCGTCGTGGTCGCGGCTGATACGTCATCCTGAACGTGGTGGCAAGAACTTTCGCAAGCTTGGGGCGGGAGGACAGAAAGCTCAGATTAACGGAAACCGGCCTTCCTCCCGGCGGCTCGAAGGTTTGCACCAGAGATACGGTTTCGCTCGGGAACGGGGCGACATCATGCCTTCGAAGTAGCCCTTCGTCCGCCAAATCCCAGCGCCGCCCGACTCCACTTTGCCGCACCGGTCATCCTCCCAATAACCGGTCCACGAAGCTATTGTGGGTTTCAAGTACCTCGCTTCGCATTCGCTCGGTGAGATGAAGATACCTTTCCGTGGTTGCCATGTGCGCGTGTCCCAGTTCCATTTGCACCACCTTCAGCGGATTCGGGCCACCAATATCCTGAAGGTAGCCCAATCGCTCGACGGCATAGCAGTGCCTCAAAAGATGAGGCCAGATGTGCAAGCCTGCCCGTTTGCAATTGGTCGAGAACACGCGATTGATCGCGGATGTCCGTAGCGGCTTTCCCGCCCGCCCCACAAACACACTGCCCGGCTTTTCCGCACTGCTGCCCACGCGACGCGAACGTTCCATATGACGATATCTCTCAATCGAGCGAAGCAATCGGGCCGGAAAGAGGACGGCTCTCTGCTTCTGCCCCTTACCCGTGATCTTGATAGCAACGGTCTCCTTTTCAAGCGCTCCCGGGTTCTCGGGAAGCGCATTGAGAGGCAGAGAACACAATTCAGCCGACCGCATGCCAGTCACCCACAGAACCTCGGCTATCAATTGGTCTCGCCAGCTCCGGAAGCTCTTTATGAATCGCCGCACCTCGCGCCGCGGCGGAATTTGCAATTCCTCCTTCGCCTCACGAAGCCGCAGGCTGTTTCCCGCCAGCGAGCCGGGTTCCAGCTTGGGTTGGCGGTTGGAGTTCCCCTGGCACCGGTGCGGAATCCGAGTCACCTCCAGGTCGAACGGCAGCGCATTGATCCAGCCCCTCCGATGGGCGAACGAGTAGAATTGGCAAATCACACCCAACTTATGATTGATAGTGCTCCGCCTGAGGGCCCGGCCTGTGTGAGGGCTCACTTCCGCTGCGAGAATGTTCCGGTAAGTCGCAAGGTTAAGTTCCGTGGCATGCCTCCACTCCAGGCCGATCCTTTCGCAAAAGCTCAACCAATCAGCGAACTGATAGGCATAACTCCTCCAGGTCTTCGCTGAGCTGGTCCTGCCGCTGACCACGCTCAACCGCGACAGAAAAGCGTTCGGCTCGACTTCCCATTTCATCTGTGAATCCAGCAGAAACGGCCGCCGGTCGTTGTCGAAGAACACATGCATAAGCTCATAAGACACGTCCCAGATGAACCGCTAGGCAGACATATGTGAAATCTCGGTTAAACATGGAAACCGGCTGCCAAATATAAATCTGGGCTCAGGCCGGCAACACCCTAGAACATCCGAACCAATCAAATCAGACATACGAGAAAAATCGCTTAGATAAAGGGGGATTGAAGAATCCGAGGGAGTAGCTTTCGACCGGGCATTGCACCTCTAATGTATTGGCCTGGAGCACGTAGGCAACCCGCTCCCTGGCCTGCTCGGCCCGGTACGCATCAAGCTCAATGCCATAGCGAAGCACTTGGGCGCCGCTGGTGATGGCCTCGAAAGCCCTACCGTCGCCGACGCAGGGATCG
>JBEKAK010000125.1:0-13254 GCA_050018275.1 Terriglobia bacterium
CTCTGCCACGGCATCGCTCCCGGCCTCCTCCCGTGGGGAAATAATCCCCACCTCGGCCGGAAACTCTACCCCAAGGTGTAAAGCATGTCTTGGCACTAACTGTAAAGGATCTCCTGGCACCATACACCTATGGTCGCTGCTACATCGCAGCGCTGACCCCGCAAGGCGGGGTCAGCAGGTCAAGGTGCCGACCTTAAGGGTCGGCGCTACATCAGTTTGCCGCCCCGAAGTCGAGCCAGATGCGCACGTCGCGAACGTTGTTATCCGTGAATCCGGTGTCGAGCGTGTCGCCCAGGCTGCGGAAAAACGAATAGGAATCACTTTCCGCGAGGTAGGCGGCGGGATCCGGGCCTCGGGCCTGAGTGCGCGAAATGGTCTGGCCGTCGGCAACTGCGCCGCTGGTGGGGCTGTTGCCGTCGCGGCCGTCGGTGCCGGCGCTCAAGACAACGCGGTGGCGTCCCGCGATCTGCTGCGCCGCGTACAGTACGAAAGCCTGGTTGCGCCCGCCCACGCCGGAACCGGTGACCGGGCACGTGACTTCTCCGCCGACCACGAGGCAGACGGGCTGGCCCCGGTGTTTTTTCGAGAGCGCCTCGAGCGCGGCCAGGTTCGCGAGCGCCACTTGCCGGTAGTCGGCGTCCCACAGTCCACGGTCGATCTCACCGACGAACCCGAGTCTTTCCGCCGCCGTGAGGGCAGCCTCTACTGCGTCGCGGTTCGAAAGCAGGCAGAAGTAATGCGCATTCGCAAACCGCGCGTCGCCCGGTTTGGGAGTCTCCGGCAGTTCCCGAAGCTCGAAGAATCTCCGGATACTCGCGGGGAAGCGGCGGACCAGGCTGTGGCGTTCCGCCAGTTCGTACGCCTGCTCGGCCGTGGACTCATCGGGCATGGTCGGGCCGGAGGCGACCATCGAGGGCAGGTGGTCTGGCACGTCGGAAATGAAAATCGTGAGCTGTTGTGCGGGGTGCGCGCGCACGCCGAGCCTTCCGCCCTTTACAGCCGAGAGGTGCTTGCGCAGCACGTTGATCTCCTCGATGGGCAGGCTGGAGGTGACCAGCACGCGATTAAACTCGATCAGGTCAGCGAGGGTGATGCGCGCATCGATGGGTTGCGCCAGGGTGGCGGAGCCTCCCCCGGAAACGAGGAAGATAACCGAGTCGTCGCACGACAGGTTGGAAACGAGCTCCAGCGCGGCCTGCGCGCCTTCCAAACTGCCGGTCGTGGGGTAGGGATGACCGCCGAGGAAATAGTGGAAGCGCGCGAGTTTTCTCGGGGGCTCTGCCGGCGCCACCGCTACGCCCGCTTCGATGCGGCCGCCCAAGATTTCGTCCAGCGCGGCAGCCATCCGGTTGGCGGCTTTGCCGAACGCCACCACGCGCGGCGGCCGGATCAGAGGATGTGAAACTCCGCCCGCCACCAGAGCACCGCCCTCGGATTTCAGCTTCGCGAGCATGGCATGGCGCACCTCGATGGTCGCCATGGTCTCGAGGAAAATCTGTTGGGCCAGTTGCTTGCCGTGAGCATAGGCCAGGTTCGTGAGGGCGGCGGATTGTATTGAAGTGTCCATCAGGAAAACTTCTGGAGCGCGTCCACGCCTGCCTGAGCCACCAGGACGTCTTCGTCCTCCGTGCCGGAACTCACTCCGATGCCACCCACGCATTGGCCGTTCACGAAAAGCGGCAGCCCGCCGCGGATGCAGGTGAGCGTGCCATCGGTGGCCAGGGAAAGGCCGAGGGTAAGCATCACGCTCGGCTCTCGCGCCGGCGAAGGACCCGTGGCAACGCGGCCAAGTGCTGAGGCCCGGGCTTTGGTAAGCGCCACTTCCACCGCGATGAGCTTGGCGCCGTCCATGCGCGCAAACGCCAGCAGGTAGCCGGCTTCATCCACCACGGCGATGTTTTGCGGAACTTTGATTTCGCGTGCTTTCGCTTCTGCCGCGGACAGAATGGCGCGTGCCCCTTCGAGCGTCAGACGAATGTTGTTTCGTGTCAGCACACCTCCATTATTGGGAAGCTGACGGGGAAACGCAAGGGAGTTCGGTCCGGAGTCCGGTGTCGGGAGTCAGAGGTTAGAAGCCGCGATGCAGGAGAGGAGAAACGAAATTCGAAACTCGAAAACAGAAGCGTGAGCAATCGTAGCGGGGACCTGTTTTGTAGGTCCGCGGCCCTTGCGTGCGACCGGCGACAAGAGCGGCACAGCTTGCCAAACAGGTCTGCGCTCGCTTTGAAATTTCAACATTGACCCGCCGCCTGCTATGCTCTACGATGACACTAGTGAAAACCGAATGGGAGAGAGCCGAGTGAAGTTTCAGATTGAACTCGACCGGGAAGAGGATGGGCGCTGGATTGCCGAGATCACATCACTTCCCGGGGTCCTCGTTTACGGCAAGAGCAGGCAAGAGGCAGTAGCCAAGGTTAAGGCGCTTGCCCTGCGCGTGCTTGCCGACGAGATCGAAAACGAGAAGAAGGACAGACCTCTGGACATCTCCATCGCCTGCTCCCCTTGAGTCACTGGCCGAGTACAAAAGCCCGCAAAGTCCTCAGTGCGCTTCTCCGAAGTGGTTGGTCCGTCAAGGCGCAAAAAGGTTCCTCGCACATTCAGCTTGCGCACCCGACGAAGGGTGAGTTCACCTGGGCCTTCCATGACTCGGATGAGATCGGGCCCAGAATGCTTGCCCGCATCGCCAAGCACACCGGCCTGAAGCCGGAAGACCTTTGATTGCCAACTCGCCAATCCTGACAGCAGCGCGCAGACCCGTGATTGCGCAGCAACCCTGGCGCATCTATAAGGTCAGCGGCGGTGTCAAGAGAGAATGTGGTGGCGGCAGTTCTCTTTTTGGAGACACCAGCGCAGCGCGCAGGACGCGTGACACGCGTCTCCTCTCCCTCAATCTTTACTGTCCTCAGCGGGCGGCGCGCGGCTTCGCGGCCTGCCCAGCGGCGCCTTCCAGTTCTGGTTCTCGTTCTTGCCGACCGCGCCCTCTTACAAGATCACAGGGCGCGGTCGGCACGTTCGCTTGCCTGGTTCGGCATCGTTTCCTCATCGTGCGGTGGCGAGGTTCCACCACGCATCTATTCGACCCTGGGTGCAGGCCATGATGACGGCTTCTGACTCCCTTCTCTGGAACGAAAGGAGGCCGGTAGCTCAATCGGACCTACGGCCATGGTTAGGCCAGCGCTACTTGCCCGAGCATCCCGGCATGCGAACCGCGCCGACAAAACTCCGCGTAATCGATCTGATCGCGCAACATGATGTAGAGCCGGATGAGCAGCTTGCGCGCCACCGCCACCTTCGCCGAAGCCTTGCCCTTGCGGAAGGTCAGCCGTCGGTAGACGCGTTTCAGATCGCGATCGGACCGGCTCGCCGACTGCGCCGCTTCCACCAGCAAGAACCGCAGCAGGCGGTTCCCTTGTTTCGTCAATCTATCTGCCGAAGCGCTGCCGACCGCCGCTGGACTCCTCGCTCGGAATCAGCCCCACGTAACTGGTCACGTGCCGGCCGTCCGGGAAGCGCTCCACCGGCCCCAGGATCAGCACGGTCCCCAGCGCGGTCAGCGGACCGACGCCAGGGTGGGTCATCAAAAGTCGCGCCGCGGCGCGCTGCTCGGCTTCCCGCTCTAACCGTTGGTCGAGTTCCTCAATCCAATGGTCCAGTTGCGCCAACAAAGGCAGCAGATCGCTGCGTCGTCGCGCCATCCCTTCCCGCAACGGCAGCGCTTGGAGTTCCGTCATACCGCGCGCCGTCCACAACTTCGCCCGCCGCGCCAAGCGGTAGTTCAGCGCCACCGCCTGTAGCCCGTTCTTCACTCGCGTCCGCAACTGCACCAGCTGATGCCGATGCTCAAGCAGCACCCGCACGTCCCGGTCTTCGACGCTGGGCAGCCAGATCCGTGGGAAATCTCCCCTCACCAGCAGGTTCAGTAAATGCTCCGCGTCTCGCCGGTCGTACTTCTGCTTGCGCGGCTCCATGGCTCGGATCTTCGCCGCTTCGCCCACCACCAGCTGGTGCCCGAGCTCCGCCAGCATCTCGGCAAACCACAGCGAGTACCCCGTGCTCTCCATCCCCACCAAGGCGGGCTCTTTCAAACTTTCGTAGAATCTCCGGGCTTCCCCATTTTCGTGCTCGAGCCTCCGTTCCACCACCTCTCCCGTCTCCGTGTCCAGCATCGCAATATGCTGGCTGCGCGTGTGAAAATCACAACCTATAATGAGCATGTCTCGGCTCCTCCTCTCGTAGAGTCACTGGCTTCCTGACACCGCCAGTCTACTCTCCCCGTCGAGGAGCCGATGACCTTATGCCATCAGACCTGTCTTGTAGGTCCGCGGCCCTTGGGTGCGACCGGTGAGAAGAGCCGCAGACCTTGGGAAATAGGTCCGCGCCAGCCAGCGAGAGTTGGGTGCATCGACGCGGAGCATATTTCGAAGCCCAGACCAAGGTAGATTCATGACGATGCCGACACCAAGGAAGGCGACCGGTTCCCATTTCTACAAGTATTCAAGCCCCGAGCACCTTGAACGGCTAAAGGTCATCATCCTTGAACACGAGCTGTATTTTCCGAACCCGAGTCAGTTGAACGATCCAGCCGACGGACGGCCCAAACTCCTACCGTTGTCGATCGATCAGATGGTTTCCTTCGCACACAGCGACTTCATCAGGCGGCATCCGGATTTGCCACGTGACGCTCAGGAAAGGGAAGCAGTAAAAATCCGGTCCCTCGTTCAAATCCACGGCCCGGAGCCGTTTCAGCGAATGATGGCGGAACGGCTCTACACGGAATTGGATGATTACCGCATCTACTCCTTATCCAAGCGCTATGACAATCTGAATCTGTGGGCCAAATACTCAGCTAACCATTGCGGTTATTGCCTGGAGTTCGCAAACAAAGGCTGTTTCGCATCTGCGTGGGAAGTGACCTATGGGGAGTATACACTCGACCTCACCGATCGGCACCAGAGGGGAAAGGCGTATTTCTTCTTCTGCAAGCGCCAAGACTGGAGCAACGAAGAAGAGGTGCGAATTCTTCTACCGCGTGGCAGCAACCCTATGGTCAGGATTGAACCGCGTTGGTTGACGCGGTTGATTCTCGGGAAGGACATGTCGGACGCTCACCGAAAACTGATTCGCGAGTGGGCAAAACAGCGTGAACCGGAACTTGCTGTCGTGAACGCATACTATGATGAACTTCATCAAGTGCTCAGGCTCACCGGCTAAGACGGGCTACAGCCGCCACCGGCTACGCGTGCCCATCGAGCTCGATCCAACGGTGATCCCCGTTCTCCCTTGCACGAACGACTTGTTCCAGAAAGTGCACCAATGACGTTGCCCCGAAAGGATCGTGAGCCAACGCGGACGGGGGAATATCGTAATGTTGCTCGACGGAATTCAGCAGCGCGCGCATGGACTCCAGCACACCCTCAACGTCCTGACTGGTCACGCTCGGCAAAGGTGAGGCACGTTCGTTCCGTAAGCTCATCAGATCGGTATGAGCTAATCGCTTGTTCCGCCACTTGCGGGCAAATTCGCATTTCTTTCGTACTTCCTCTGCATCTTTCCGTACCTGTGCGCTGAATTCCTGCTCAGGGATCAATTTGGCCAGTCTCAGAAGAGTGAGATTCTCCTGGCATCGATTCCCCGGCGGGTCGGTGAGGCGACACAAGTGCAACATGGCATCTTCATACAGCAGCTTCTGCAGGAAATAGAAAAAGTTGGATGCAACTTTGCTGAACAGTTCGATGCGGTCAGGTCCTTTTCCGAATAGCTCAAGAAATTCGCCCCACTTGTACCGTAACCACTCCAAATCATCCTGCAGCTCATAACATAGGCGCCCCAGATCGCTCCCCATCAGAGAAACGTACTCAGCTCGCACCTCTTCAATCGTGATATTGCGTTGCATCTTTCTCCTCCAAATTGACCTCCGGGTGGCGCATGCATTGCGCTTCATGCAATTTGTGCGGTCGGATAAGCGGAAATTCAATTCCTTGCCACGCGCTGGTCGTCATTGATTCACCTGCTGTAACAGGCGCTCGTAGTTCTGCTTGTAGGTCGCGCTCTTGGGGTTGAGCATGTAGGCCGCGCGGAATTCCTCCAGAGCACCCCGCCGGTCGCCTTTCACCTCCAGTGCCATGCCGAGGCTGAAGTGCGCCGAGCTATTGTTGGGGTTCAAGCGCAGCGCTTCACGGAATTCCGTGATCGCACCATCCCAATCGCCCTTATTGCCAAGCGCCACACCGAGGTTGGCGTGTGCCTTTTCGTCGTTGGGGTTTAGGCGTAGCGCCTCACGAAATTCCGCGACTGCCCCATCCCAATCGTCCTTATTGCCAAGTGCCACACCGAGGTTAACGTGCGCGCTCGCATTCTTGGGGTTTAGGCGCAGCGTCTCACGCTCTTCGGCGATCTCGCCGTCCCAATCGCCCTTATTCCCAAGCGCCGCCCCGAGGTTGACGTGCGCCTTTTCGTTGTTGGGGTCAAGGCGCAACGCCTCGCGATATTCGGCGATCTCGCCATCCCAATCGCCCTTATTCCCAAGCGCGACCCCGAGGTTCGCGTGTGCCTTTTCGTTGTTGGGGTCAAGGCGCAACGCCTCACGCTCTTCGGCGATCGCTCCGTCCAAGTCGCCCCTGTTCCCAAGCGCTGCCCCGAGGTTGAGGTGCGCCATTTCGTTATTGGGGTCAAGGCGCAACGCCTCGCGCTCTTCGGTGATCTCGCCATCCCAATCGCCCTTGCTCCCAAGCGCCACCCCGAGGTTAACGTGCGCGCTCGCATTCTTGGGGTTTAGGCGCAGCGCCTCACGCTCTTCGGCGATCTCGCCATCCCAATCGCCCTTGCTCCCAAGCGCCACCCCGAGGTCGTCGTGTAACTCCGCGTCCTCAGGGGCCAGGCGAACCGCCGCGCGAAGCTCGGCCTCGGCGTCAGCGTACCGTTTGCCCCGGTAAAATTCCCCCGCGCGCGCAAGATGTTGCCGGACTTGCGTTTGCCGCGCCTGGAGTGCCGCATCAACACTCTCCGGCTTCGTCACCTTGGCACCCTTGAGCGCGCTAATTAGTTCGTCCTCGCCACCAGCCAAGCGCACTTCCTGGAGGTAGTCATCCGTGGGCTCAAAATCGATTCCGCGTTCCTGGACCAGCATGGTGACTCGGTGGCTCGGCACTTGGCCCACCAGCAAGGCGAAAACCTGTACTTGGTTCAGCGGTTTCTTCGCGCTCGCGGGCTCGGGCCGCTTGGCCGTGCGCAGCGCGTTAAGAAATGCTTCGCTCGCGCCTGCGGCCTTGAGGCTTTGGATGTAGTCTTCGCTGGGCGGGAAATCAATCCCGCGCTGCTCGATCAGCTTTGCGCCGGAGTCATCTCCCAGACCGGCGCGCACCATGTTACTGACCTGCACCTGCGTAAAGGGCTTCTGTTGCGCCCAGGCAGACAGGGCAAACACCAGCCCCATCGCCAGCAAGAAAAGAATCGGCGTTTTTCGGAATCTCATTGCGACCTCGCGAGGCTGTCGCGCACTGAGAGGAATCTATGGGATGATTATACCGTAAATAAGCGAGTAACAAGCAAGGTAGCGCAGACCCATGGTTTTGGGTCTGCGGTTCTGAATCTTCAAGGCGAGGTTCGATCACTTTCGTGCAAGAAAAACCGCCGACCCGCGAACTTCGGTCCGCGCCAGACGCTTCGCCGGGACTCCACAACGCGCTCGCTGCTTACTGCCAGCTGCCAACTGCCAACTGCCAACTGCCAACTGCCTACTGCCTACTGTTCTCCACTAGTCCAGCACATCCGGATTGACCGGATTCGGCGGGCGACGGCCGTCAAGCACGGCGAGCAGGTTTTCTGCTGCCAGCATGGCCATCGCCAAGCGAGTTTCGCAAGTGGCCGTGCCGACGTGCGGCGTCAGGACGACGCTGGGCAGGGCGAGGAGCCCCGGGTGGATCTGCGGCTCCTGCTCGAAGACATCGAGGCCAGCGCCCGCGATCCGGTTCGAGCGCAGCGCCTCGACCAGTGCGGCTTCGTCCACGACCTTACCGCGTGCCGTGTTGATGAGGAAGGCCGTGGGCTTCATCATGGCTAACTCGCGGGCGCTGATCAGGTGGTGCGTCTCTGGTGTGAGGGGGACGTGCAGGCTCAGGAAATCCGCTTCGCGCAGCAGGGTCTCGCGATCCACGAATTGTGCGCCGAGTTCCTGCTCCAGCGCTTCCGTGGCCCGCTCGGTCGAATAGTAGAGGATGCGCAGGGAGAATCCGCGGGCGCGGCGCGCCAGGGCTTGGCCGATGCGTCCAAAACCATAGAGCCCCAGCGTCTTGCCATGGAGGTCCGTGCCCCATAGCAGTCCCCACTGCCAGTGGCGCCAGCGCCCCTCGCGGACGTAGCGGTCGCCTTCCGGGAGACGGCGCGCCAGAGCCATGAGCAACGCGAAGGCCAGGTCGGCCGTCGACTCCGTCACCACCCCGGGAGTGTTCGTCACGACGATGCCGCGGCGCGTGCAGGCGGCCACATCGATGTTGTCGTAACCGACGCCCACGTTGGCGATCACGCGCAGGTGCGGGGCCTGCTCCAGCAATTCGGCACCGACCCTCGCGCCGGAGGCCAGCAGGCCCTCGGCCTCGCGGCAAGCTTCCGCCAGTTGCGCAGGCGGGAGCGGCACATCGTCCGGATGCATCTTCAAATCGCATCGCGTCGCGATACGCTCGACAACCTGGGCCGGCAGCGGCCGTGTAATAAAGACCTTAGGTCGGCTCAAGGAATTCCCCCAGCGAAGGTTGAAGTTCGGTTGATACCACAAGGCCGGAGGGAGGTCAATGAAAGGAAGGGACGGTTGACGCGAACTTTGTCGGCGTGCGGGGGAAAGCGCGTCTGTATGGCAGTCCTGCCCTGCGGGATCGTCGGCCCCAGAAAGGCCTGCGCTAGTCCCGTGCCCGCCTGGTCAGGTTCTTTTCGGAAGCGTTCGCAGTCAACCAAAGCGGCGCGTGGGCAGAGCGGGTTCGGGACTTCTTTAGGCGGTCACGGGACTAGATGCTCGTCTGGCGCCGTAGAAATTCTTCAATCTCGCCGGCAGTGGGTGCGGAATCGGCCCCGCCCATCCCGAGGGTGGCAAGGGCTCCGGCGGCGTTGGCAAAACGGGCGGCCTCGGCCAGGCTGTGGCCACGGCAGATGGCGGCGAGAAACGCGGCCGCGAAGCAGTCGCCCGCGCCGGTGGTGTCAACGGGATGCACGGCGAAACCCGGCGAGGTGAAGAAGCCTTCGGGGGACTCCACGAAGCAGCCCCCTGCTCCCAGCTTGACGATGACGGTTTTCACTCCCCGGCTGCGCAGACGGCGGGCGATAGCTGTGGGTTCAGATTCCCCCGTAAGTTGTTGTCCCTCCTCACGGTTGGGGAAAATGAAGTCGGTGCGAGCGAGGGCGGGTTGAAGAAGCGGGAGCCAGCGCCCCTGCACGTCCCAGCAGATGTTCACCGAGGTCAGGCAGCCCAGCTCGCGGGCGTGCTTGAGTGTACGCTCCAGAGGCGCACCGTCGAAGGCTGGCAGGGCAAACGCGCTCGCGTAGTGAAAGAGGCGAGCCCCTGCGACCAGCCCCCAGTCCAGGTTCTGGTCTGAGAAGTAGGCGCTCACGCCGCGCAGGTGCAGCAAGCGGCGCTCGCCGGTCGCCTGCACGAGCACAATGGATGTGGAGGTCTTGGCGCCTGCCAGCGTGACCAGGCTCGAGTCGTCGATGCCTTCCGCGCGAACTCGCTCGCGGAGAAACTGGCCAAAGCGGTCGTCGCCAATCGCGGCCGCAATGCGTACCCCCACGCCCAGGCGGGCTAGGGCGATGCCGGTGTTGATGCTATTGCCACCGGGACCGAGAGCAGCGTCGTCGAGTCGCTGGCTCGTCCCAGGGGGCGCGAGATGGTCCACCGGCCGCGCCAGAATGTCGGCAACAGCATTGCCTACGCAGAAGACCTCACACTGACCGTCCATGGCAGATGACCTCAAGGGCTGGGCCGCTGGGAGCCTAAGCGTCTCTCCTGAGGGAGAACGTCGCTGCGGGTCGTGAGTCAGGTCCGCACTGGCCCGGCGGCTGATTATACGCGCTGCCGCAGGGCCGACAAGGCGCGTTTCTACCATAGACAGATGGGACACAGAATTGCTTGCGAGTTACACTTGAGCCCTTTTCGCCCGATGGAGCACGATCGCGGATCGAAAGTCGGGGGATTTTTCGACTGGCTGGACTAGAAGCCGTTGATCTTCATGGTCTCTTTACCGGCGCTTTTCTTGACGCCTGTTTTTGGCGCGTGATATCATGCACCGCTTTTACAAGTCATTCGCAAGCTCTCCTAGCAAGTTATCCCGAAGACTGCGTTTCGGAGAAGCCAACCAGACCCACCTCGGGGATGCGAAGAGGGAGTTTCGATCGGAGGAAATTCGATGCACGTTTCCGTTATTCTTAGTCTCAGTGTGCTTATATTAGTAATTTCTGCGTTTTCCCAACAGGTTCTGAAGAACTGGCTCACCCATGCTTGGGCACGACGCTGCCGGATTGCCACGGCGTTCGGCGCTGGCATAGTCCTCATGTTGCTGTCGGCCGCCGGAGCGTACGCCGCGCCTCCCGCAGAGGCCGCGGGCGAGGCCAATCTGAAGCTTCCAGATCTTTCCCAGGTGCAGTTCCTGGGTGTGAATGGCCACAGGTTGCTGATGATCGGCATCCTGTTCTGCATCTTCGGGTTGCTGTTTGGAATGATCACCTACAGCCGCCTGAAGAACCTGCCCGTTCACCGCGCCATGGGGGAGATCTCCCAGTTGATTTGGGAAACCTGCAAGACGTACCTCGTCACGCAGGGTAAGTTCCTTTTGCTGCTCTGGGCGTTCATCGCCGCTATTATCCTGCTGTATTTCGGCGTGCTGCTGAAATACGAGGCGATTCGTGTGGTGTTCATTCTGTTCTTCAGCGTGGTGGGAATCGCCGGCAGTTACGGAGTGGCGTGGTTCGGCATTCGGGTCAACACCTTCGCGAACTCCCGCACGGCCTTTGCCAGCCTGCGCGGCAAGCCCTTTCCCATTCATCAGATTCCTCTCCGCGCCGGCATGAGTATCGGCATGATGCTGATCAGCGTCGAATTGCTGATGATGCTCATCATTCTGCTCTTCGTGCCGGGTGATTATGCCGGACCGTGTTTCATCGGATTCGCCATCGGCGAATCCCTGGGTGCGGCGGCGCTGCGCATCGCGGGTGGCATCTTCACCAAGATCGCTGATATCGGTTCCGATCTCATGAAGATCGTCTTCAAGATCAAGGAAGACGACGCGCGCAACCCGGGCGTGATTGCGGACTGCACGGGTGACAACGCGGGCGATTCGGTGGGGCCGACCGCCGACGGCTTCGAAACCTACGGCGTGACGGGCGTGGCACTCATCACTTTCATCTTGCTGGGCGTAAAGAACCCGACCGTCCAGGTGCAACTGCTAGTGTGGATCTTCGTGATGCGCGTCATCATGCTGGTGGCGAGCGGCGCGGCCTACTTCATCAACGGCGCCATTGCCAAGGCTCGCTACGGCAACGCGGAAAGGATGAATTTCGAAGCGCCGCTGACTTCACTCGTCTGGATCACCTCCTTCGTTTCGATTGCCCTCACCTACATCACCTCGGCGCTGATTATTCCCAGCCTGAGTGGCGACCCCTCACTGTGGTGGAAGCTCGCGACGATCATTTCCTGCGGAACGTTGGCGGGCGCGCTCATCCCGGAACTCGTCAAGGTCTTCACTTCCACGGAGTCGCGGCACGTTAGGGCGGTGGTGACCTCGGCCCAGGAAGGTGGGGCCTCACTGGGTATTCTTTCCGGCTTTGTGGCCGGAAATTTCTCGGCGTATTACCTGGGCCTGGCCATGGTGTTATTGATGTCCATTGGTTCGATCGTCAGCACTATGGGGCTGGGTAACCTGATGCTCGCGCCGGCGGTCTTCGCCTTCGGCCTGGTGGCTTTCGGTTTCCTGGGAATGGGCCCGGTAACGATTGCTGTGGATTCTTACGGCCCCGTGACCGACAACGCCCAGTCGGTATATGAACTTTCACTGATTGAGCAGGTCCCGAACATCAAGGGAGAAATCAAAAACGAATTCAACTTCGAGGCGAACTTCGATCGTGCTAAAGACATGTTGGAAGAAGGCGACGGCGCGGGCAACACCTTCAAGGCCACGGCCAAACCGGTGCTGATCGGTACCGCGGTGGTCGGCGCCACGACCATGATCTTCGCAACCATCATGGCGCTTACCCACGGCCTCGCGGAGAACGTGAACAAGCTCTCGCTGTTGCACGCGCCCTTTGTCCTCGGACTGATCACCGGTGGCGCGGTGATTTACTGGTTCACAGGAGCGGCGACGCAGGCCGTGTCCACGGGGGCTTACCGTGCGGTGGAGTTCATCAAGGCCAACATCAAGCTGGAAGGCGTTGAGAAGGCCTCCGTCTCGGACAGCAAGAAGGTCGTCGCCATTTGCACGCAGTACGCGCAGAAAGGCATGTTGAACATCTTCATCGCGGTATTCTTCGCCACTTTGGCTTTTGCCTTCGTCGAGCCCTTCTTCTTCATCGGTTACCTGATTTCAATTGCCATCTTTGGCCTCTATCAAGCCATCTTCATGGCGAACGCCGGCGCGGCGTGGGACAACGCCAAGAAGATTGTGGAGGTCGAACTGAAGCAGAAAGGCACCGCTCTCCACGACGCGACCGTCATCTGCGACACGGTGGGGGACCCATTCAAGGACACTTCTTCGGTGGCTTTGAACCCGGTCATCAAATTCACCACCTTGTTCGGTTTGCTGGCGGTAGAGCTGGCGGTCAAGCTGACCGTGACGAGCGGCTCCGGATTGGCGCACACCTTGGCATTGGCGTTCTTCGCCGTGTCAATTTTCTTCGTCTACCGGTCGTTCTACGGTATGCGGATTCGCTCCGGTGAGGGGACGAAGGCTGAATCCAGCGCTACTACGGATTGAGTCTTCTCAGGCCTGTCGCTACAGCGGCCGGCTTGACGCCTCGGCTTGCTTTGCAGATTTCCATGGCCGCTCGAGGGGCGGGATAGCCCGGAGGGGTTACCGCTCTTAGCAGGTCGCTGAAAAATAGCAGTTAACAGCAATCCGTATCTCCAGTCGGCGATGGAGCCAAAGGGGCATCGGTACGGAACCCCTCCCGCCCACCTTATTCGGTGGGTTCTGGCGGCTTTCGGGATCAGACCGTAACGCTTCGGGAGGGCGTTCACGCTTTCGCCCCCACCAGTTTCGTCGTCCGCATCAAGTTGTA
>JBEKAK010000126.1:0-12862 GCA_050018275.1 Terriglobia bacterium
CCTTTCGAGACGAGAGAATTGTACCATGCTTTTAGTTTCAAAAAAGAAAACAAAATCGCATGGCTTTATTAACTACTATAGAAACACAACCTGTAGCATTCTGCTGAAACAACCGGATAAGCATGAGAGGTCTAAAACGCCGACATTTGTGTTTCTGGGGGTATCCTACATGCCGGAACATTTGGGCATCTTGGATGTCTGTAAGCTATTTTAAACAAAAGGCTACTGTCGACATTACTTGGCTGATTCGGCGTTTCCGGGTTCCTGAAGCTGTCCAGAGCCGTTCGTCCCGGTTTTGACACTTTCGCGGCAGGATCAGATGCCAGCCTGTGCGTCTTCAGCACACCTGAGACATACTGCTTCGTATTGTAAACCGTTACGGAGTAACCGTGCCGTTCGAGAGCAACCACCGGCGCTCCGACAGCACTTTCACTCGAATCAACCACCAAAACTCGCACCACGATGATTACCTCGGCTGTGCAAGCCAGATTCCTCTTCCGATTGCCATACTGCTATTACCTTCAGCTAGTTCGAGCACAGCCTTCGAGCGCACGACAAAAACAGCCCCCGTGGGCACGTCGTAAAGCCTATCCGCTCCGCGAAGTCCGTGTTCCCAAGGGGTTTCAGTGGAAAAGAAGATGAGTGTTTTCTCTTCCCGAAGGCGCGCGTTGCCCGGCACAGCAGGGGGAACACTTCTATGCCAGGATAAGTGCATTAGGCAGGAGACAAATACGCAGTTCGTGAAGACAGATTGGTACCCCTATAGTGTTTACTTCGGCGTTTGGTGGTCAGGCAGCAACACTCCGTTGTCCGGGATGGGAATTCAGACGGCCGACATGATCTAAGATCACCATGGAGTACAACTGCCACTTTGGCTGTGCTTCCTACGCTGATTCGAACAACGCGGTGTCCGCTGATCACGCCTAGGGGGTTGAGGGCAGGGACCGTGTGCTCACCAGCTCGCTCACCGACCACTGCAATTTCTCCGGCCTTGAGCGTGAGAATAACCCCGAGCACGGATCGGCGCGCGCATGCGCTGAATAGTTCACTGTAGATGATTTTGTAGACGGTCGGAGCACCGGCATTCCAAAGGATTAACAATACTTCAAGAGGCAACCTGCAGAACTTTAATTAAGAATAAGTTACAATCCACAAGGAACCGCGCGCTTCAACAACTCTTGGAATCTGATTTGCAACCATGGGGTCGGGAGTTCGAACCTCCCCAGGTCCACCAACGAACTTTCTCCAACCTCGACTTACGCTGCAACCTCAGCAGCGGCTCCGCAGGATGACCGCCACCAGGGGTCTTCCAAACTGCAGGGACGGCGCTACCGGCGGGAATCAAACATGAAGAGGCTGCATCTAACATTGTGTACACTACCAGAGAGGAACCCTAGGTCGGTTTAATTTCTTTAGCGGCGGCCTGCGCCCCTCGGCTCAGCGCTCCCCGCCACGGCGGGGCGGGCGCCGAGCGCCGCTCCAGGAAACTGATTCATCCCGAAGTCCTCCCAAGGAGACTCTATATGCCACGAATGAAGGCAGCCCAAGTGACCCAACCCGGATCGCCTATGGAACTGGTCGAGCGTGAGGCGCCACAACCGGATCGGGGGCAGGTTCGCATTCGAGTGCAGGCGTGTGGCATCTGCCACAGCGACGTGTTCACGAAGGAAAGCCTTTGGCCGGGCATCCAGTACCCGCGCGTGCCAGGCCATGAGATCGCCGGCGTCATCGACGAGGTCGGTCCCGAGGTGAGGGGTTGGACGAAGGGGCAGCGGGTCGGGGTGGGATGGTACGGCGGCCGTTGCGGCCATTGCCAAGCCTGCCGCCGCGGAGACTTCATCAATTGCGCCGCTCTGCAGATACCCGGCATCACCTACGACGGGGGCTATGAAGAATACATGGTGGCTCCCGCCGAGGTGCTGGCGCTGATGCCGGACGGGATTCCCGCTGAAGAGGCCGCTCCCTTGCTCTGCGCGGGCATCACCACGTACAACGCCCTGCAGCACAGCGGCGCCCGGCCCGGGGATCTCGTGGCCGTGCAGGGAGTCGGCGGGCTGGGCCACCTGGGAATTCAGTTCGCGAACAAATTTGGATACAAGGTGGCAGCCGTCAGCCGGGGAAAGGAGAACGCCGCCTTGGCGCGAAGGCTCGGAGCTCACCATTACATCGACAGCCAGGCCTCCAACGCTGCGGAAGAACTCCAGAAGCTGGGCGGCGCGCGGGTGATTCTGGCCACCGCCCCCAGCGGCAAGGCGATGACCGCGCTGCTCGATGGTTTGGGAACGGACGGCAAGATGGTGGTGGTCGGCGCGAGCCTCGAACCCATCCAGGTGACGCCCATTCAGTTGATCTCTGGGCGCAAGGGCCTGCAGGGCTGGCCCTCCGGGACGTCGAGCGATGCTGAAGACACGCTCAATTTCGCCGTCCTGAGCGGCGTGCGACCCATGATTGAGAAATATCCGCTGGAGCGCGCCAACGAGGCTTACGAAAGGATGATGAGCGGCAAGGCGGAGTATCGCGTCGTCCTGACCATGTCCGTGTGAGCGCGCCGGAGTGATTCCCCTCCTGGATCAGAAGGGGGCGAGGGGGTGGTTGACATCCGTCCATCGTCCCAGACCCAACCCCCTCCTCAGGCGAGGAGGGGAGCGCTGCTATTTCAAGGCGGGCCGCGTCAATTCCACGCCAGCGGGAATTCCCCTGCGCTTACGGCGCAAAAACCAACAACATGAATGATCCCGGCTTGACCGTCGGCCGGGGGTGTGGATGCTCGGGCGTGGGCGGGGGGGGCGGCCCGAACTCCGCCGTCACCAGAAAGATATTATGTGTTGTCGTATCAAACGCCATCGTCCGCGCACCGCGCTCGGTCGGGACGCTCGCGACTTCCGTGAACTTCTCGGGTGAGTCTTCGTGCACGACGGTCAGCGTACCTTCGCCGTTGGAGCTGAAGGCGAGCTGCGCTTCCGGATCGAAGCCGTTGGCGTCCACCCCTTCGCCGATCGGCGGCGTAGCCAGCACCTTGCCGGTCTCTGCGTCCATCACGGCCATCATCCGGTTGTGGCAGCCGATGAAGAGCCGGCGATGTTCAGTGTCCATGGCCACGCCCGAGGGCTCTTCGCACGGGGCGAGCGGCCAGCGCGCGGTCACCGTGAGCTTCTGCGAATCGATCCGGACAACTTCGCTCTTGTCTTCCAGGTTGTTGTAGATGTGACCCTGGCCATCCGCGACCGCGAACTCCGGCCTTCCTCCCAGGGCGATGGTTCCCGCCGCAGTTCCCGTGGCGGCGTCAACGGCCGTCGCATCGCCGCCGTGACCGTTGAACGTGAAGACGCGCTTCGAGGCGGGATCGTAAAGGATCGCGTCCGGACCGTTGCCCGTCGGCGCCGTCCCGAGAATCTTCAGCGTCTGGAGATCGAAAATCGTGACCGTGTTCGCGCGGCCGTTGCTGGTAAAGCCACGGCCGAATTCATGAGCCAGGGCGATGCCGTGGACTCCCTCCGTGCCGGGGATGTCCCCGACCACGGCATAGCTGTCTGCGTCCACTACCATCACGTGCGTGCCCCGCGAGATGTAAACGCGGCGGGCCGCGCTGTCGCAGGTGAGATAGTCCCAAAATCCTTCCCCGCCCAGGACGACCTTTTTGAGCAGGTGATAGCCGGAGGCCGGCGCCGCGGCGTAGCGGCGGGGGATTGCGGCGACGACCAGCGCCGCCAACATGAGCGCACAACCTATCTTCGCGAACGGACGCCTTGCACGGGCACGTCCAGTGACGCGTGGTTCCATGACTCCTCCTTTGGGTAGGTAATCAAGCTATCATGCCCGAACGCTCAGGACAAGCCGCGAGCCCCCCTTTCCCTTTTGCTTTTCCTTCCCGACACCCCTTACAATGCCTGGAGCGAAGAGTCCGGCCCGCGGGGGCTGGCGCAATCGGGTTCACGTCCCGCGAGTCTCGGAGTTCAAGCTTCGATCTTCCAGCTTCGAGTTTCTAATTAGCTCTCGTCCCGGAGTCACAAATGGTGCACGAAGGTTTCTCCGTCCTGATTCTCGCTGCGGGCAAGGCGACGCGCTTCAAGTCGGACCGTCCTAAGTCGCTGCACGTGCTCGCCGGGCGCTTGCTGGGCGAATACGTTCTGCGCACAGCTGCGGACGCAGGCCCCGAGCGAGTTTACATGATCGTCGGCCACCAGGCCGAGGAGATGCGCAAAGCCTTTGCGCGCCCGGGGCTCGAATTCATCGAGCAAGAGGAGCAACTGGGCACGGGCCATGCGCTGATCGTGTCGCGTCCTGAGCTCGAGCGCTGCCCGAGCGAGGTGCTGGTGGTGCTGGTGGGCGACGCACCCATGCTGCGGCCGGAGACGTTGCGCGCGCTGGTCGCCATGCACCGGAAGGAGCGCGCCGTGTGCACCGTGCTCACGACGCGACTCGACAATCCCGCCGGCTACGGGCGCATGGTGCGCGCGGGCGGGCAGCGCGTGCGCGCCATCGTGGAAGAAAAAGTGGCGAGCGCAGCCCAGAAGAAGATCCACGAAATCAATACCGGCATCCTGTGCTTTTCGCGCGCGCCTTTGCTCGCGCACCTGAGCGAACTCTCTTGCGAGAACACGCAGAAGGAATATTTGCTCACCGATCTCGTCCAGATCTTCAACCGTCATCACTTGAAGGTCGGGGCGTTCGAGGCTCCGGCGGGGGAAGCCTGGGGCATCAACGATCGTGTCGAGCTGGCGCGCGCAGAGAAAATGCTGCGCCTTCGCAAGGCCGAGACCTTGATGAAAGCGGGTGTGACCATCACCAACCCCGAGGCGACGTATATCGATGCGGACGTGGAAATCGCTCCCGACACCGTCATCGAGCCGGGCGTGAGCTTGCGCGGGCGCACGCGTGTCGGCAGCGGCTGCCGCCTTGAACCTTATTCGACGATCACCGACTCGCTTCTCGCGGACGGCATTAGCGTGCGCCCCTGCTGCGTCATCACGAATTGCGAAATCGGGGCGGGCGTGACCGTGGGCCCCTTCGCGCATCTGCGCGACGGCGCGGTGATCGAGCCCGGAGCACGCGTCGGTAATTTTGTGGAGGTGAAGAAATCGAAGATCGGCAGAGGCGCGAAGGCCCTGCACCTGACTTACCTGGGTGACGCGACGGTCGGCGCGCGCGCCAACATCGGCGCCGGCACCATCACTTGTAACTACGATGGCGAGAAAAAGAACCCCACCACGATCGAGGACGAAGTCTTCATCGGCAGCGGCAATATGCTGGTGGCGCCGGTGCGCGTGGGCAAAGGTTCCTACACCGCCGCGGGCTCGACGATTACCGAGGACGTGCCCCCCGAATCGCTCGCCGTTGGGCGCGCCCGACAAGTTAACAAGGAAGGTTGGGTACGCGAGCGGAAGAAAGCCAAGTCCTCTGAAGCCCGCAGCGGCAGACCGTCCCCGCCATAATCCGGCATTCAGAAGTCGGGTTCGGACGCGCGGGCGCACGGGTGGCGAACACACCATGTGCCGTGTTATCCAGGTACGGCTTGACGACCAAGTCGCACTCTTCAAATCTCGCGCGATCGAACCAATAGAGAAGCCAGATCCGCTCGAAATCCTCTAGGTCTCGCAGCCCCGGAACGAACTCATCGAAGACCTCTACCGTGCCCTCCACACCTTCCGCGGCGCGAGGCTGTATCGGCGTGCCCGTTGCTTCCCGAAACGGAGAACGAATAATCCCTATGGGTTTGATCTGCATGTTTGGTTTTCTCCCGAAACTTGTTCATCAACTGTTGACGACACTCTCTTTGCAGGGAAGATTTACATTATTTCGAGGATGCAGATGGACCCATCACAGAAAGTAAATGTGGGTGACAATGAGCGGCAACTTCCAACATACACATTTTGGGAATTTGGCGGGGTAATTGACACTGTGTCCGCCCGTCACAGTGAGCCACAGGCGCGCGCTATTGACATGAGTCCCCTTAGGGCTAAGATAAAAACCGATGCGAAACAACTTCTGGCCCATATTTGCTCTGGCCTGGTTACTTTGTGTAGCTGAATGGAGCCTCGGAGGGGATCTTCGGAGCGAGTTGCGCCGCGCTCAGGACCTGGAAACAGTCGAGCGTTACGAACAGGCGATTACAGTCTACCGTACTGTGTTGAAAGGAGAGCCGAAGAGCCTTCAAGCGAACGTCGGCCTGGGGCGCGCTTACTTTCACTCCAACCAATATCCCGAGGCAGCAGATAGCTTTGGGCGGGCGCTTCAACTTTCACCCGGAAATGCAGAAATCGTGCAATGGTTGGCCAAGAGCTACCTTCGGATGAGCGAGCCTCAGAAAGTCGTGGAGCTCCTCAGCCACGCGGACTCAATAGCGGGCCATTTTGCCTGGGCTCATTTGCTATTGGCACATGCCTTTGACGCACAGGACAAGCTGGGTGAAGCCACGGGCGAACTCCAGCGCGCTCTGGCACTCGACCCGCACTGTCGGGGGGCACATTTTGCCTTGGGATTCATTGCTTGGACAACTCGCGATCTGGAAACTGCTGAAAAGGAATTTCGTCAGGAACTCGCCTTGGGTTCGCGAGAATATCTGACGTTCTACTACCTTGCAGAAACTATGGAGGTGCAAGGAAAGCTTGACGAGGCCGAATCGGTCCTTAAGAAAATGGGAAGCGAAGCACCCGAGACATATCTCCACCATCTTGCGGTGGGCAAATTGGATGAACGAAAACAGAACTTCGAAACGGCGGCAGGAGAGTTCCGTGCGGCGATCCGGCTTGACCCAAGACAATCAGAGGCTCACTATCACTTGGCCGTCGTCCTTCGGAAGCTCGGCGAGACCGCACAGGCAAACCAGGAATTTGATCTTTCCAACCAGTTGCGGGTCGGCATGAGTCCCGGGTCGGGACAGGGCATGGGCAGAATGCGGCCTCACCTTCCAGATTTCGATTAGCCCAAAATGGGCGATTGATTACGAATGTGACAGCTTGTTGTCAAGCAGGCGAAAAAAAGCAGCAACTCGCTCTTGCATAACCGCTAACTCTTCTTTGACCTCCCTTGGCGAGGGCGAGACTTCCTCAGATCCATTCGGGGAAGGGGGCTAATCTGCTCTGGCTTGGCCACGAAGGGGTTGAACCCACATTTCCAATTTGAACCATATTTCTGAATCTTCGGATCGTCGCCATCATCAATATTTATGCGGGTGCGAACGCGATGAAGACGCTCCGGAGGTCAGTACCCAATGGGTGAGATACAAAATCAGCCCTTTCAGCTCTCCTTCAATGCCTCTCTCAAGATCGATTTCCAAGGTTCCCGCGTCACCTCCGACGGCGGCTTGGTTCCGGTGCGGGAACTCGACGAGCGACTCGGCTTCGGAGAACTCGTCAAACAACACCTGACTGATTCCCGCCGTGGGAAGAATACGCAGTTTCCCTTCGCCGACCTGCTGCGGCAGTCGGTGTACAGTCGCTTGGCGGGGTACGAGGATGTGAACGACGCCGAGCGGCTGTGCCACTACCCGGCATTCCGACTCATCGGCTCCGAAAAGGTCTGGGATCGGGGCGCCGCTCTGACCTCCCGGTTGCAGACCTTCGAGACCGACATGCTGGCCGAGGACGAGAACTTCGCGGGACTGGGAAGACTCAACCGGGCATTGATCGGCAAAGCGGAAACGATGGATTCAGGTTACCGGACCGTCCTGGACATGGATTCGACGGAGATCCCAGTGTACGGAGAGCAAGAGCAGAGCGCCTACAACGGACACTTCGAGTCCAACTGCTATCACCCGCTGCTGTTGTTTAATCGCGAAGGCGACTGCCTGGGGGCCAAGCTGCGGCCGGGCAATGTGCACAGCGCCGAGGGTTGGGAAGAACTCTTGCTGCCCGAGATCGAGAGGCAGCAGACGTTGGGCAAAGAGGTAGTGTTCCGCGCCGATGCCGCCTTCGCCAAGCCGGAGATCTACGAAGCCCTGGAAGAGCGTGGCGTGAAGTATGCCATCCGCATCCCGGCCAACGACAGTCTGGAGAGGGACATCTTGGGGTTGTTGACTCGTCCAGTGGGACGCCCAAACCACAAGCCGGTGATTTGGTACAAGGGCTTTCTCTATCAGGCAGCGAGTTGGAAGACGGCGCGTCGGGTAGTGGCGAAGGTGGAGTTCCACTTTGGCGAACTCTTCCCGCGTGTAGGATTCATCGTGACCAACCTGGAAACGGACAGCCAGGCGGTGGTGAGGTTCTACAACAAGCGAGGGACTGCCGAGCAGTGGATCAAGGAGGGGAAGCAGGCGATCAAGATAACCCGGCTGTCTTGCCATCGGTTCCGTTCCAACGAAGTGCGGCTGTGGCTGAGCGTGCTCGCGTACAACCTGGGAAACCTGTGGCGACGGTTGGTGCTGCCGAAGAGAATCGACCACTGGTCGCCCACCGGCTTGCAGCAGCGGTTGGTGAAGACGGGCGGACGGCTGGTGAAACACGCGCGCTACTACTGGCTACTGCTGGCAGAGAGCCATTTGACGCGGCGGCTCTTCGGAGCCATGCTGGGCAGGATCGCGCGGCTGCAGTTTCCCACGGGGTAACCCCGGCTCGGGTAGTAGGGAAACGGACGAAAATGCCCCCGGGACGCGGCGGTGTCTGAAAAACTGATGGAGCAGGCGATGACTGCAGGCGTTCAGGACTCGCGGAAGGCAGAAGAGAGTCGATCGGACCATCTCGGAGAGTGAAAATGCACCGAAAGGGCTCGGTTGGAGACAAACGGGGGTATACTCTCAGCTGCCGGAACGCCAAAAAGCGAATTCCGTGTTAAATGAAACAGGGAGCCGAAATGGTACCAAAGTGCTAAGAAAATTGAACCGGACGGTTCATTGCCGAGAATCTGGGGCCACCCGTAATATTAATATGCAGCGTAGTTCAATGGCAGAATTGAGGCTTTCCAAGCCCCAGGTAAGGGTTCGATTCTCTTCGCCCGCTCCATTTTTTAATCAGCTGCCCGTAATTGTGAGGTGAACCCCATGCCCATTCTTAAAATGTTACCAAAAGATTTGAGTGCAATGGCCATTGGGTTTCTTTGCCAAGCGCCGAGTAGATTAATATGCTTGCCACGCTTCAGGATGTGGTTCGTGACAGTTGCGAAGTTTAAATCGTGGGGGTAGTCAATTGTCAGATTTACTGTTTAGTATTGTAATCGCCTGTTACAACCAAGAAGGTTTTGTAAGGGAGGCCGTTGAATCTGCTTTGTTCCAAGAGCATCCGAGCAAGGAAATTATCGTTGTGGATGATGGCTCTCGCGACGGCACTGCGGACGTTCTAAACACTTTTGGTGAGTCCATCATTTTGGCGAGACTCCCTATAAATCGTGGAGCCGCTGCGGCACGTAACCGTGGTGCATCTCTGGCAAGTGGAGAGTACTTGGTTTTCTTGGATGGTGATGACGTCTTGATGTCCCGGGCTCTTGAGGTCTATGGTCGCCTTATAACTGCCCGCTGTCCCAAGTTTATTCTTGGTCGATCCGCTAAGTGTCATGGAAAGGTTCCCGAGGTGAAGACGGCTGATCTTCCGTGCGACATTCAGTTCGTCGAGTATGCTAACTTCTTTGCCAAAGACAGGCCTTGTGTTTTTAATACAAGTACTCTGGTCGTTGATCGTTCTACATTCTGGTCCGCAGGCGGCTGGTCGCCAGGTATTTTCTATCAGGATATACAGGATCTAGTAACTAAGCTGGGGGTATCGGGGAAGATGATTCTTGTGCTTGCGCCAGATACCGTATGGTACAGGATGCATTTGACGAATGCGGTTAATAAGGTCTCGCCCTTTATTGAGGGGATCCATGTGTTATTGGCAAAGGCGAGAGCCGGCTTATATCCCGGCGGACGAGAACGCTGGGTTGAAAGGTCAGCCTGGTTTGGGGGGCTGATCTTTTATTGGACGAAGACAGCGATGCGTGCCGGGCTCTATCGGGATGGATTCATTCTGTTGGCCTCCGGGTGGTGGATGATTCTTTTTGCGGTAATTCGGAGGGGCACGGCATGGTTGGTGGGAAGAAAGCCCATAGAAATCTTACCCTTGGAGCATGATTAGCCGGCGAAGGCTTTGACGGCAGTATCGTTTTCCCACACTGGGGCGGCTTGAAGACCTATTTGTGCGGATGGCGCAGTACCGCCGAGCAATCTTCCTGAGGGCCACCAGCGGGAAGCATTCGCCCAACTGGAACCATTTAGCGCAGAGGCTGAGAAAAAGATCGAGTGGACGTGAGCTGCTCATTGCGGACACTCTGATATGAGCACCATTCACTGGTTATCGCCTGACGAGCAGGGCGAGTGGGATGCCTTTGTCACTCGGCATCCGCTGGGACTCGTCTATCACCTCTCATCGTGGCAAAGGGTACTCGAAAGTGCATTTGGGCACATCCGCGGACGATTCCTTGTCTTGAGGGATGGAGGTGGACAGATACAGGCCGGTTTACCCGTGTACATGGTGACAAGTTGGTTATTGGGAAACAGAACCGTCAGCGTGCCTTTTGCAACAATGTGCGATCCGCTTATCTCGACGAAGGAAGAGTTCAGCTTTCTGTGGCTGGCAATTGAGGACGCGTCTGGGAAACATAGGAGTCAGAGGATCGAGATTCGTACCAGACGCATAAGCACAGACTGCATGCCTCCTCTCTTAACGGCCAGCGCGAGATACAAGCACCACTACCTGCCGCTAGGCGAGAATACCGATGCGCTGTTCCGCAGTTTCCACCAGTCTTGCGTGCGCCGACGGGTGGAGAAGGCCAGACGTGCAGGTGTCGTCGTTGAAGAGCGGCAGGATGAGCAAAGCCTGCGTGTGTTCCATGCCTTGCTGGTCGCTACGCGGCGGAGGCTCTCGCTTCCGCCGATGCCTTTTGCTTTCTTTCAGGCGATGTATCGCTGGCTGAGTCCGGATCGCGCCGCACTGTACATGGCAGTGCACGCGGGCGAGCCGGTCGGGGGACTCCTGGCCTTGAAGTTCAAGGACCTGTGGACCATGGAGTATACAGGCGATGCGGACAACGCGACCCCGGGCACCAATCAACTTCTTTGTTGGGAGACGATCCAGCGCGCCAAGAGTAGTGGCGCCGGATGCTTCAGCTTCGGCCGTACATCGCTCGATAACACGGGTTTGCTTGATTACAAGAGGCGGTGGGCTACCGTTGAAGAGGACTTGACCGACTTCATTAGTCCTCCGGGTGCCACGTCAGCGCAAGCTGATGAATCCCTTAAATCGGTCAATCGAGCCTTTTACGTGACTACGAAGCGGCTCCTACGATACGCTCCCGCCGCTGTTCAGAAATCTTTCGGCGATTTCTGTTACCGTCATCTCGGATAGGTTGAAAGGAAAGCGGCCCGCGGGCTGGCGAAGGCACTCGTGCTTCTCCTGGACTAAAACCTCGACCCGGTCACGCCTACCCCTTTCCAAATGTCCCCTTGCGAGATTACACCGTTCTTGGGTAATATGCCCGAGACCGGGTATGCCTTTGGAAGTAACTGTAGAAATTGTGGATACCGTTGACACTTTGGGGGAGCGATGCGAATTGGGATTGTAGGATGTGGCGTTACTGCCGACCTCTATATGGACGGCCTAAAACGATACCCTCATTTGGAGTTGGTAGCGGTGACTGACCGCGATCAGCAACGTGCTTCCCAATTTTGTGCTTATCACTCGGTAACACTCTGTCCGAGTTTAGAAGCGATGTTGGCCGACCCCAACATCGAGATGATGGTCAATCTAACCAATTCGAGTAATCATTTTGAAGTGTCAAAGGCGTGTTTAGAGGCCGGGAAACATTTGTACTCCGAAAAGCCCCTGGCGACGGCACTTTCACAGGCCCAAGCATTAGTGGAGTTGGCGGGCGCCAAAGGTCTCTATTTGTCCGCCGCCCCGTGCAGTGTGTTGGGAGAAACGGCCCAAACGCTGTGGAAAGCTTTGCGCAACAGTGCAATAGGAACGGTTCGCGTGGTGTATGCAGAACTTGATGATGGGCCTCTTCATTTGGGGGATCCGCATCTATGGCGCTCTGCATCGGGTGCTCCCTACGACTACCGGGAAGAGTTCCAGGTGGGCGTTACGGTGGAACATGCGGGGTATTATCTGACTTGGTTTACGGCCTTCTTTGGACCGGCCAAAACCCTCACGGCTTTTTCGGCTTGTTTATGGCCTAACAAACAAATGGTGCCCGAAGAGCCTCTGTATGTGACGACTCCGGACTTCTCAGTTGCGTGCATCACTTTTGAATCAGGAGTGGTCGCTAGATTGACGTGCAGTCTAGTGGCCCCTCACAACCACGTTATGCGAATAGTAGGAGATACGGGAGTCTTGAGGGTTGACGAATGTTGGAACTATTCTGCCCCGGTGTATCTCGATAGATATTCTAAACTGAAGTTTCGGGCCGAGAGGTATCCGATAACCAAGGCTTACCCATTCATAAAACATTGGTTAGGCCCCGGTCCTAGAACATATCCACCGGTGAAGAAATTTAGCTGGAAGAAGCGAAATGCTCGGTATCGCCAAGATTATGCACGAGGGGTTGCAGAACTGGCGCGAGCGATTACCGAACAACGTCCGCCTCGACTGCCCGCTGATTACTGTTTGCATGTGAATGAACTAGTATTAGCCATCCAGAATGCCACCCGTACGCCTTACCAAGTAACGACTACTTTTAAGCCTTTACAACCCATGGATGACGCTGCACTGAAGGAAGTCCTCTCAATAAACTGGTAGCGCCCGTTTACAACCCTCTCCCCCAAGGGGGCGAGTGACCTGCCCCCGTTTTCTGTACCAATCATAATGCGAGTTCCAGGGTAGTTTTTTGCTTTTGTTCTTCTCTCCGGGGCGGCTCGGGGGGGAGAGCCGCCCCGGCGCCTGCGAATTCTTGCGGGGTC
>JBEKAK010000127.1:0-12506 GCA_050018275.1 Terriglobia bacterium
GCGCTGGACACGACGCGGCGCTCACCGCCTCCTCAAGCTCCGCCTCTGGATCGCTCGCTGCGGAACAACTTGGTTCGAAGTCTTGTATTCTCGCGGAGCTCAACTGACAAATGCTTGACACAACCGCTACGCACTTCGCCCTTTCCTTAGTTCAGGATTTGTGGGAATATGAAGGACTATCGAAAAAAGTTTTTCGCGTCTCGGCGAGGGGTCACTGCTATTGCTGCGTATTGGCGTGGCCACGAATCGTACGGTACGTGAGGGGGCAGCGGAGAATCGCTTTTGGCTTCGATCAAAAATCTCAACGGCAAAGAAATCTTCGATTTGGTGCGCGCCGACCTGCGCCGGGTCGAAGACGAGCTCCAACAGCAAAGCGTCTCGAGCGTCCAAACCATCACCGAGATCAATCAGTACCTGGAGGTGAGCGGGGGGAAGCGGCTGAGGCCGGCGCTGGTTCTCCTCTCCTCGAAACTCTGCGGCTACGAGGGGCCCGCCGCCATCCGGCTGGGTGCGGTGGTCGAACAGCTCCACACGGCGACGCTCGTCCACGACGACATCATTGACGGCGCCGACACTCGCCGCGGCCGGCCCTCCACCAATTCCCGCTGGGGAAATCACATGAGCGTGCTGGCGGGCGATTGGCTCTACATGCAGGCCTTCAATATCGCCCTGGCGGAACGCAATTTCAAAATCCTCGACCTGCTGATCGGGCTGACTCAGGGCATGGTGGAGGGCGAGCTCCTTCAATTGACGCTCTTGAGAAAGATCGATGTCACCGAGGACTCGTACTTCGAGCTGACGTATCGCAAGACCGCCTGCCTGTTTTCCGCCTGCCTGCGGCTCGGCGCGCTGCTGGTGGGCAAGGACGAGGGAGAAGAGACGCGCTTGGGAACCTACGGCACCAACCTCGGCCTGGCGTTCCAACTGATTGACGACATCCTGGACTTCACTTCTTCGGAAGCGAAACTGGGGAAACCCATCGGCACGGACTTGCGCGAAGGCAAGCTCACTCTGCCCTTGATTTACCTGGTGCAGAAGTGCCGTGCGGAGGAGAAAGAAAAAATCGCGCGCGTGCTGGAAGAAGGCAGCTACGACTCGATCCGGTTCTCGGAAATCATGGAGCTGGTCGATCGCTATGCGACCTTGCTGGCGGCGCGCCAGAAGGCGCAACAGTTCGCGGACACGGCGCGAAAGTGCTTGGACGGTCTTCCTGATTCCCCGTACAAGGATGCTCTGCGCTCGCTGCCGGAATATATTGTGGAGCGGGAATCTTAAGAGCAGGATTTAGGATTTAGGATCAAGGACTCAGGATTGTAGGGCACGCGACCCGCCACGCCTTCGATCCTAAATCCTGAATCCTTGATCCTGAATCCTACCTATGCTCGGTCACGAAAGGGAAATCAAGCTGAGGGTTGCAGGGCCGCGGGCGATCAAGCGCAAGCTTGCAAGCCTGGGGTTCGTCCCGGCCGAGCCGCGGCACTTTGAGCGCAACTTGCTTTTTGATTTCCCGGACTTGCGACTCCGCCGCGCGCGGTCGGTGCTCCGCCTGCGCTTTGAACGAACTCGAGATCTGGTGACCTTCAAGGGCGCGCCGCTCGGCTCGCCGGGCTACAAAGTGAGGCGCGAAGTAGAGACGGAAGTGAAAGACGGCCGGCGCCTCAAAGAGGCTTTTGAGGCCCTGGGTTTGCGTGAAGTTTTCCGCTATGAAAAATATCGCACTGCCTACGGGCCAAGGAGCCGACGCAAGTCTTCAGCGTCTGGACATGCGGGCCTATCAGGTCAGGTGGTGTACGATGAAACGCCCATCGGGAACTTCATCGAGCTGGAGGGTCCGAAGCGTTGGATCGATGCGCTCGCGCACCAGTTGGGATACGGCCGCAACGACTACGTGACTTCCAGCTATGTAGCTCTCTATTTGACGAAGTGCGCGGAGGACGCGGTAAAGCCCGGGAACATGGTTTTCCGCCAGCGCAAATAATTTGGTTCGGTTCCTTGCCGGATTAAGCTATACTGGAACTTGGTTCTGGCGGTGGTCCCGCATGGCGGGATCGGGAGGTAGGATTATGGAAGGTTTGTTTCAACCGACTCACATTTTCTTCATTCTGTTGATCGTGTTGATCATCTTCGGGCCTGGAAAGTTGCCGGAGTTGGGTAAGGGCCTGGGGAGAGGCATTCGCGAGTTTAAGGACGCTCTCAAGGGCGGCATGGAAAGCGGCAATTCGGCGGACAAGAAGCCGGAAGAGCATAAGAGCTAACGCGGCGCCTCGACGTTCACTCGGTCTAAGCGTTCCCCATCGTTTGTCCAATTCCTCGGTAGCTCAATGGTAGAGCATTCGGCTGTTAACCGAAGGGTTCCAGGTTCGAGTCCTGGCCGAGGAGCCAATCCTTTTACGATCAACTGGTTGACGGTAGTTGCTTGCCGCAAATCTTGTGGCGACTATTCGGCTCGTAACCGAATGGGTTCCATCTTGAGTTTACTCTGGATAACTCTCTGCCATGCATTTTCAATCATTTGCAAAACTGTATTCTCACGTTTTGCCTCCGAAATCCGCAGTGTCATGAAAATGCCATGTGAACCTAAACCGGCGTCACGTCAGAGTTAGCACACCTTTCTGAAAAGCAGGTGTTCCTACCAAAAACTCGACCAAGGGATAATTAACGATCGCAACCGGCGTGCTCCGCAAGATGTCTCGTCCTTCTGAATTCTCGCCTTGTCATTCGCTAAAACTCTGCACGAGCCTGAGTCATTGGCTATCTCCACTTCGATCTGCCGGAGCAGATTCACAATCTGCTCCGGCTTATACTTCTTCGTGGACATGACCTGTCCTCCTCTTCAGTTGAATTCTCGCTCATTTCAACTGGTACAAAAACCCCCGGTCACGTCACCACTTTCCGGGTGGGGGTTTTTCGTCCCGAACCCCACTTAAGGTGGGTTGGGCTGTACCCGCCTGATGTGCCTTAACTACGTTCAACCAGGCATCGTCTTCGGCGGTCGGAAGATCAGGACATAACGAGCCTCCCACTGACTTCAGTCGTCCACTTGGGCGTACCATTAGCATCAATCGGCTCAAGCAGTCAGCGTATTGCCCAAGCCTTTGGGTGCCTTCCCGAAGAGCAAGAAGTCCGCGGATAATGCCCAAAGTCCCACAAGTTTCCAGCCCCGCGACAGGGTCGCAGAGGGCAGACGTACAAACTCAACGCGTATCCCTGTTCCGGTCGTGTGGCGCGATGAAGCGAATCCGCTTGTCCAACCACTGAGCCTCATCCTCAAAGCCCGCTTGCCGGTGGAAGTCGCGCAGGCGCCGGTAGCGCTCAACCACATCAAACCCGATGCTCCATTGAAGCTTGCGGAGATCCACTGGGCAGAGGTGCAGCGGCCTGGCGTCAGATTCGGCGAGGTGGTTCGAGCCGTTCATCAGGCAGCGAAACCAGACGCAGTGCTCGATGCCGAACATATGACACGTCTCGTGGGCCAGAACTTTGCAACAGCGCCGGAGCATCAGCTGGCGCGAGTCCGCGGTAGGAGCCTCGCCGTAGAATCTGGGATCGTAACGGGCGAAGCTGTAGACGCCCATGCGGTCGAGAGGCGACGCTTGGCCGAAGACGAAGTTCCAACTCGGGTCGGGATAGAGATCCGTCATCGTTATGCCCAACAGCGCGAAAGCGTCTTTGGGTAACCGAGCCTCGAGCGCGTTTAGGATGTCGTGCGTGAGTAACTGGGTCTGGCCGGTCCAGGGGTTCCGACGAGTGGTGATGTGGTTTTGGGCCAAGTCCGAGGGTGGCAGGACAACCACCTCCATCATGAAGAAGGCCGCAGTGAACCGCCGCAATTGGTCGAGCGAGGGCGCATCGCTTTCATTGAATCTGCCCAGCGGCTGGAGGTAGAGTTTACTCCGGTGATTATCCGGCCGGTTCGGCCGGGAGCGACTGAATTGGTCAAACGTCTGTCCGACCTCGGTGTGGTTTCGAAGCCAGTCGCTGGCTTCGGGCACAGGGATGGGCTGGAAATCGTCTCGAGGCTCCAAGGCCCGCTGAAGGGGCTGCGGTAGCAACGTCGTCGGGCCGATTGCCGCAAGCTGCTGCGCGCGGGTGGGCGGTGTAAATCGCGAGGCCATGGCCGATAGCAGCAGAATAGCCCCGGGTGGGATCAACATCAACAAGGCCCTCGAAACAAGGTTATTAGAAAGTAGTGCTACAGGGTAGGAGGATTGCACATGGGTATCACAAGGCGCACTTTTCTGGGAACTTCGGTAGGGGCAGGCGCGTTAATTGCCGTTCCGCATCTCACGAAAGCTGACGGGGGCGTGGCTTCGAATGAGCCGGCGAATGAACAGGTTGTTCCTGCCCCCACGGGCGATTGGATGACCAACACGCCTGCGAGCGCGTATCGGGCTTATCGTTCGAAACCCGCCAAGACCGCCGATGCCACAACCTGGGTCCAGATCGACTTGGGTGAAAGCCGCCCGATTGATTTCGTCAAGGTTTACCCGGCCAATGAAAAGGGCTTCCCGGGGCGCGACGAGAATTATGCGGGCGAGGGTTATCCGGTCCGTTTCAAGATAGAATGCTCGAACGACCCCGATTTTCATAGTCCCCTTGTGATTGTGGAACACACCGACGCGGACTATCCCAACCCGAAGGGCCACATCGAGCATTATGCAGCGCGCGGAGTCACCGGTCGCCACGTGCGCTTTACGACTACGCGCCTGATGAATGTGGTTGGGGGTGGCTACTACCTGGCCTTGGGGAAGATTGGTGTGTACTCGGGGGGCAAAGAAATCGCCACCCTACGTCCTGTGACGGTGGACCCGACCTATGGAAGCGAAGACGACGTTGCCCAGGTGACACGACCAGCGCGCCCGGGCGGCGAGACCACCTTCATGGACCATCCCGAAAACGTCACTGACGCCGGCGCGTGGAAGCCTCCCGTCCACAAGGCTCGCGTGCCCCTTACCGGCGTGACGCTCGAGCGAGGTGTTTTCCAGAAGGCGATGGAGGATAATATTCTCTATCTCCTGAATTCCTATTCAGTTGATCACCTCCTGCGCCAATTCCGCGAGCGCGTGGGGACCGCCAAGCCTCCGCAAAAGCCCACGGGCGAGGTCCAGTTTTGGGAGGAAGACTTGGCGGGTTCGAACGCCGGGCGCTTCCTCATGGCGGCGGGGAACACCTTGCGTTGGATCGATCACCCCGAGCTTCGCCGTCGTTTGAATGCCGTGGTGGATGGAATTGCCGAGTGCCGCCAGCCGAACGGGTACATCATGGCCTATCCCGAGGACACTATTTTCTTCTCAGAACGAGGCGCTTACACGCGTGCCTGGCTGGTGCATGGCCTCATCGAGGCGGGCTACGCAGGAAACCCGAAGGCCTTTGAATTGCTTCGGGGTTACTCTGATTGGTTCAATCAGTGTTCCTACTTGCCGCAACTGCTGCGCTTCGCCATCCAGGGCGGCCAGGGCATGATCGCCAACACCCGCATGTATTTCACACCCGTGGGCAAGCCGGCGGACATTCAGGTGATTCAGCGATATTTCCAGGAGAACTACTGGATGGAACAGTTGGCTGCGCGGGAAGAGCGCGCGATCTGGCAGTATCCCTATGATCGGCCGCATTGCTATCTGCTCACGACGCTGGAAGCCTACATGGACCTCTACCGCGCCACGGGTGATCCCCGTTACCTCCACGCGGTGGAAGGCGCCTGGGAGCTTTATCACGACAACTGGGAAAACCCTGGCGGTTCAATCTCTATCATCGAGTTCACCGTGTGCCCACCCAAGTCCTACATGCTGCACGCCGAACTGGAAGAACTTTGCGGAAATACCTTCTGGGCCTTTCTCAGCCAGCGTTTTCATCTCCTGGATCCGGAAAACGAAAAGTACGTCGCGGAAATTGAGAAATCCATCTACAACGTGGCGATGGCCAATCAGAGGGGCTCGGAGGGTTTTCGTTACCACGCCTTGCTGGTGCACCACAAGGAGAAGCCCACGCACATAAATACCTGCTGCGAGGGGCAAGGGACGCGGCTGATCGGCTCTCTGCCGGAGCATATCTACTCGCTCGCCTCCGACGGCTTTTACGTCAACCTCTTTGAACCGTGTACGCTCCATTGGACGGAAGGAGGCGCGTCACTGCGGGTGAAGATGGCCACCGGGTTCCCCTTCCACCCCGAGGTTCGCTTGCAGTTCTCGTCGGCCCAGCCGACGCCGGCGAAAGTCCGCGTCCGTGTGCCCTCCTGGGCCGGCGGCGAAATGGCCGTGTACGTCAACGGCAAGGCAACGGCAACCGGCCGACCCGGCAGCTATGTGCTGCTCGACCGCGCCTGGGCTGAGGGTGATACCGTGCAGTTCACCCTGCCCGCGGCGCTCTGGGCGGAGCGCTACACGGGAGTGGATCAAATCCCCAATCATAACCGCTACGCCGTGAGCTGGGGCCCCATCTTACTGGCTGCCGTGGGCGCACCCGAAATCAGGCTAGGCCTCAAGAACGTAAGGCAGCCGGAAGATCTGCTGCTACATTTGCAACCAGTGCCCGGCCAGCCGCTCCACTACCTGGTGGAGAATAATCCGGGCGTGGAATTCATGCCTTACTGGCAGGTGAACAAGCAGGCCTTCAATTGCTTCCCTGCCGTGGACCTGCGCGCCTGAACGCCGGCGGCGGGCATGGGACGGCATGACGTGAGAATCCGGAGAATAGCATCAGGAACCAACAATTCACCCGTCGCACCCTACAGAAAGCCACAGCAGCGGCAGCCGCCGCGCTCGGAACTGCCCACGCTCGTGACGGAATTGGAACATCGCCAGGGTGGACCGCAAGTCACCCCGCGCCGCGTCCAGCGGGAGCTTTGGGCGCCGACACCCCGTCTCTACGCAGTGAATGGAAAATTCGATCTCATGGCCAACATCGGGCGTGCTCTGGCGGAAGGTCTATTCGCCCTTTCTCCGCCGATCTGACCACGCGGCGTGAGGGGGATGAAGACGCCGTCGCAAAGGAGACCACGGTGTTCCAAAGAGAGGCAGAAGGGCTAACATATACGCTGGCACTAGGGGACCAAACTAGCGCGCGGAGCAACTTCCGATGATCGGGCGAGTCGGCAAATCAGCGAACCGCCCATAAGAAGGCGGTTGCCGGGAGGTAGGCAGTGAGTGGAGAGAGTTCGAAAAGACTCGTGATTCTATCCGGCCCATCCTGCGCCGGAAAGAGCCCGCTCGACAAAGCTCTGGGAAGGTTTTATCCAGAGCTGCGGGACACGTTGCGGAAGCTTGTTCTTTACAACAGCCGCGCGCCTCGGCCGGGTGAGGTGGATGGCGTGGATTATCATTTCCGCCTGCGCAGCCAAGTCGAGGCATTGCGGGCGGAAGATCGTTACGCGGTGTTAGATGTACGCGGCGACCTGCAAGCGCTTGATGTCGAGGAGCTGCATGTCATGCTACGAGACAGCAGCGCTTTCTTCGAGGGCAATCCTTTTGTGGGCCGAGCACTACAGACGCACCCGCGCTTGGCCGGCATAGACAGGCTCAGTGTTTTCCTTTCCCCGCTCTCGAGAGAAGAGATCATTTACCTGAAGGCGCCGGAGCGCAATCTCTCGCTCCCCGATCTGGTCACAGACCTTATGAGGCGCAAACTGCTCCGGCGCACGCGCCGCCAGAAAATCGAGCTCTCGGCAAAAGACCTCGAGAATATTGAGACGCGCGCCAGCAGCGCGTATGGTGAACTGAAGGAAGCCTGGCATTTCGAATATGTGATTCCGAACCATGACGGGGAAGACAGCGACAACTGGGAAGCATTTTATTATCCATTGGGAGATGCTCGAAAAGCGCTGAATGCCTTTGCCGCACTCCTGGAAAGCAGGAGCTCACCCCATGCGGAGAAGTGGGAAGAAGATTTGATCCCCTGACAGTTTGCAGAAAAACGTTCCAAGGATGTTACGCTGCTCCCGCCCGGGCGAGAGGACGAAGCAGCCCGCGCGGAGGGTCTCACCAACGTCCGCATCGGCAACCGCCATTTGCTTTCGCGTGACTACTGAAGCACATTTTGGTCGTAGGTCCACCGCAGCGGAGAGAACCTCCCACCCGCACGCACCCTGTGTGCCCCGATCGGCGATATACTAGAGCAACCAAAAAGCCCGCCACGAACTGAAGAGGTCTGGACCGTGTTGAAACCGCGAGCAGCACGTGCCTGGTCGGGGGAAGTCGAGAGCATTTTCGTTCGTGAAGCACTACTACAAGAACCCCTGGACGGCAAAGTCCGCTGCAATGCGTGCGAGCGGCGGTGCACGCTTATTCCGGGCGGTTTTGGCTGGTGCCGAACGCGTCACAACCGCGATGGGAGATTAGTCACCCTGATCTACGGCTTGGTTTCCTCGCTCGCGGCGAACCCGATTGAGAAAAAACCGTTCTATCACTTTCACCCGGGCAGTAAGGCGCTGACGGCAGGCAGTTGGTCATGCAACTTCGGTTGCCCGTGGTGCCAGAACTGGGACATCAGCAAGTCGCCCCCGCCCGCCAAAGGCGATTATGTTTCTCCGCAGCGCTTCATCGACTTGGTGGAGAGAAACGGCTGCCAGGGAACATCCATTTCGTTTAATGAACCCACGCTATCGCTGGAGTGGTCGGTGGACGTGTTTCGCCTGGCCAGGCAGCGCGGTTTCTACAGCACCTATGTAACCAACGGCTATATGACCCCTGAGGCGCTCGCCCTATTGATTGAATCGGGCCTGGAGGCCATGAACGTCGATATCAAAGGCGATGCCGCGTCCGTGAAGAAGTTCTGCAAGATGGTCGACGTCGATAAGGTCTGGGCTGCCGCGAAGCTGGCACGCTCGCGGGGCGTGCATGTTGAAATCACCACGCTGGTGATTCCCACCGTGAACGATTCCGATTCAGGCCTGCACGGGATCGCCGAACGGATTGCAGGAGATTTGGGCCGCGAGGTGCCCTGGCACGTTACCGGCTACTATCCCGCGTACCAATTCACGGCCCCGCCGACACCGATTCCAACTCTGGAGCGTGCCTGGCAAATCGGCAAAGAGGCAGGCCTGGAATTCGTTTACCTGGGTAACGAGCCTGGCCATCGGCGTAACAATACGTACTGCCCGGCGTGCGGCATGTTGCTGATTCGCCGATTGGGCTTCGATGTGGCGGAGTTCAGGTTGGACGCCGGGAAGTGTCCTCGATGTGGGCGGCCCATACCCGGCGTATGGGGCAGCAGGTAGCGTGCCGAATTGTTCCGGGAGGTAAGGGTTCCTCCCGAGGGACGTTCATGGCCGGGCTGAACCTGCTGATACCGGAGGTCCCTTGCGCCGTGAAGACGGTCTTTGCGTTCCCCTCCTCGCTTGCTGGGTTGGTCTCGCGATGTCTCCAGCCATGGGTGCCGCTATGATCCAAACCAAATCCAGTTCTGCAAGTATCCTGCGACTTCCGCCGCCGGAGCAAAGGGGGAAGATGTCGCTCGAAGAAGCGCTGGCGCGCCGGCGGTCGGTCAGAGAATTCACGCGTGAGGCCCTGACCGAACGGGAACTGTCCCAACTGCTCTGGGCCGCCCAGGGCATAACCCATGCGGAGGGCCTGCGGACTGCTCCCTCCGCGGGAGCGCTTTATCCCCTTGCGCTCTACGTCGCCTTGCCAGCGGGTTCTACTTGCTCTTCAGCTCCAGTGCTTTCCGTAAGGGCTGGATGGCCTTCTTCGGGTCCGTGGTGTTGAGGTAGGCGGTGCGGAGGGCGTCGTTGAGTTCGGGATCATCTGATGCGAGTGAAGCCGCCTTCTCCAGGGGCTTCAGCGCTTCATCAAAACGCTGAAGTTCGACGAGAGTCGTTCCCAGACCCTTGAGGGCGGCGACGTAATCCGGCTTCAGCGCAATGGCTTTCTCAAAATTTCGTTTTGCGTCTTCCAAATCATGGTGGGATTGCTCCAATTGCCCGAGGTCTCGGTAGAGCAGATAGTTTTGCGGGTTCTTACTGATTGCGAGTTCATACCACGTACGAGCCTCGTCCGTTTTTCCTGCGCCTGTAGACAATCGTGCCATCGACAGCATTCCGTCCTCAAAAGCAGGGTTCAATTTCAGGGTTTCCCGGTAGTAATTCTCGGCTTCCGGTAAGCGCTTTTCCGCCTCGGCATTATGCCCCAGCTCGGCAGGGATCACGTAGAGGTTAGGCTCCTGGGCGCGCAAGGACTTGAGCAACGCATTGGCGCGTTCGAATTGCCCGGCGCTGGCCAGGGACCGGGCGCGCAGAAAGGCTTTGAAAGTTTGCAGCCGATCCTTCGGGTCAGGAAGGTTATCTTCGCTCGTGGTCGCCACGGGGGCGGAAAAGGCTACGTACCCGAGTGATTTGAGTTTCTCGACTGTCTCACTGGACAGCGTCGAAGCGGTGTCCGAGGAAGAGGTACTGCTTGTGTATCGCCGTTCGATGTCGAGGAGTTGGCTGCGGAATGCGGCCGCGTCCGCGCTGTGCTGCACGTTATGTTTTTCGGCGCGGTCGTGAACGAGGTCATAGAGCTCGGGGCGGGGCGCGGCAATATACTGGTAACGCGCGGTGGAGAGCGAGCGCAGAGGGCTCCAACCGAAGGGATTGCGGGGGTAAAAGCTCTCCGAGTATATTGGCAGGTTGCTTGGCTTGCTCTTGCCTAACGCCAGCGAGCCGAGGCTCCTTCCCTGGAACTGAAGGCTGATGGGGTCCTGGATGCGCGCCAGTTCCAGCAACGTCGGCGCCACATCAATGGTTCCGACCGGGGCGTTAATGACCGTTGGCGGCGCTTCACTGGCCCGTTGGCTGACGGGCAGCTTGATAATGAGCGGTACGTGGATCGTTGAGCGATAGACAAAAAACCCGTGCTCGTCTTCGCCATGCTCCCCCAGAGATTCTCCGTGGTCGCTTAAAAGGACAATCAGCGTTTGGTCGTATGCCCCGTTCTGTCGCAGGTAGTCAAAAAGGTAGCTGAGCTGCTGGTCGGCATAAGCGATTTCGCCATCGTAAAGGTGGCTGGCATACTCGGTATGAAAGGGTTCGGGAGGATCGTAGGGAGTGTGGGGATCGTAAAGGTGCAACCACACGAAGGATGGTTTGGGGTTCTTCCCGCCGGCGTCTCTTGCCCGGTACCAAGCTAACAAGTGATCCACCGTCTCACTGGCACTGCGCACGTCGCCTTTGTTTTTCAGAGAACTTACGTCGAGAGATTCGAATCGATCGTCATAAGTATTAAACCCCCGGTTCAGTCCCCAGAGTGAATCGAGCACGAAGGCACTCACGAAGGCCGCAGTCTCGTAGCCGTGGCGCTGGAAGGCTTCAGCGATCAGGTGCACGTCGGGGCGCAACCGGAAGAGCCGATCGAAATCGCGAAGGCCGTTCCACATGGGGTAGGTGCCGCTCAAAATCACAGCGTGGGAGGGAAGCGTGAGCGGGACCTGGGAGAGGGCATCGCCGAAACGGATGCCGTGCGCGGCGAGCGAATCGATTGCCGGAGTTTTCACGTCGCGCGCGCCGTAGCAGCCGAGGTGGTCGGCGCGGAGGGTGTCCACCGTAATCAGCAAAACCGAGGGTCCCGTTGCGGGGGAGGAAATCGCGGGCGGCCGTGAGTTGCAGGCTGCGAGCGCCAGCAGCAGAAGAGCAATGGAAGCGGCGCGGTGGCGGGCTGGCGCAGACATTAGTTTGTGATGTCTGCGTGTTCGCGTCAGCGAACTTTGCTTGCGCATGGGCTCACCCAATCCGATCAACAGCCAGCAGCGACGCATCGCCCGGCAAGCGCGAACCGCCGGTTTTGCGGTCCGCGTCTCTTCTCTGGCAAGCGCCCTCGCCCTGTCGTATTTTACCGCCGTGTCGAAGCTCCGGCGTCCCTTTCTTTCGAAGCGATATTTCTTCATTACGGTGCGGCTGCTGAGACGGCGCGAACTTGAGCGGGGCCGAATTCGCCCTGTTGGCGCGCGCCTTCAACCGAGCGCGGGCGCTGCACCCATTTTATTTGACAGCGTGGGTTTTTCTCCCCGATCATGGGCATGCCATCTGCGCGCCAACGTACTCGCCCACTGTCATGCTGAGCCCTTCGTTGTCATCCCTTCCCTTCGGTCAGGGCAGGCTCTGAGCGAAGCGAAGGACCTCGGCATTTGTCGCTCAGGGTAAACTGCGCGAAGCATCTCGGCATTTTCCCAACGCCGACACAGACAAATACAGGGATTCTTCGCTGCGCCCTGCACCGTCCGGTGCGGGCCTTCGCTCAGAATGACAGGCTCGCTTTGACCGCACCTTGCGCACCGTCAAGGAATACAACGAGAAGGTCGAGTACGTTCGCCTCAACCTCGTCCGTAGGGGCACGCCATGGCGTGCCCCTACCTTCCGTTAAGGAATACAACGAGAAGGTCGAGTACGTTCACCTCAATCCCGTCCGTAGGGGCACGCCATGGCGTGCCCCTACCTTCCGTCAAGGAATACAACGAGAAGGTCGAGTACGTTCACCTCAACCTCGTCCGTAGGGGCACGCCATGGCGTGCCCCTACCTTCCGTCAAGGAATACAACGAG
>JBEKAK010000128.1:0-12285 GCA_050018275.1 Terriglobia bacterium
GCCGCCGGGCCGTGGGACCCTCCGGTCGCCCTCCGGGCTCCCTCCGGGTCCCACGGCCCCAGAAAGGAGACGGAGGTGTAAAGGATGTCCTGGCACCCCGTGTAAAGTATGTCTTGGCAACGAACACATAGGCTCTGCACCTTGGTTCCATCGCCATGGACGACCTGACAGGGAAAGTTGCTCTGGTGACGGGCGCGAGTCTGGGCATCGGCCGGGCCATCGCCCAGGCCTTGGCCAAAGCTGGCGCCGAGGTGGCGGTCAATTACCTCCGGCATGAGGCGGAAGCCGAGGAGGTGTGCGAGCTCATCCGGCGCTTGGGACGGCGCGCGCTCGCCGCACAGGCGGATGTTTCGAAATCCCGGGAAGTCACGCGCCTGGTGAAAACGGTTGAGCAGGGGTTGGGGCCAATCGAAATCCTGGTCAACAATTCCGGCATCACGCGCCCGCAGCCGCTGGAGGAGATTCGGGAAGAAGACTGGGATGAACTCATCAATGTAAATCTCAAATCTGCCTTCCTGGTCACGCAGCAGGTTCTGCCGGGAATGCGCGCGCGCCACTGGGGGCGCATCATCAATATCTCCTCGGTGGCCGCGCACACGGGCGGAGTGGTCGGGCCGCACTATGCCGCGTCCAAGGCGGGCATGCTCGGGTTGACGCATTCCTATGCCGGGCTTCTGGCGCGCGAGGGTGTTACCGTGAATGCCATCGCGCCCGCGCTGATCTATACCCAGATGGTGGCGGCGAACCCCCGCGCGCGTGCCGACCTGATCCCCGTGGGGCGCTTCGGCAAAGTCGAGGAAGTCGCGGACGCGGCCGTCATGCTGGTGGGCAACGGTTATATCACCGGCCAGACTATCAACGTGGACGGCGGCTGGTACATGACGTAAGAATGCAATCGGGTTGTTGGACGAGTTTGTTTAGCTGACCGCTGAACGCTGATTGCTGGTCGCTTTTCCAGGAGGAAATCCATGCCGGAATCCATCGGATTCATCGGACTCGGAATCATGGGTCAGCCCATGGCGCTGAACCTCATCAAAGCGGGGCACAAGCTGGCGGTCTACAATCGCACCACCGCGAAGGCCGCCGCACTCCAGGCGGCTGGCGCCCGCGCGGCCTCTTCACCTGCCGATGCCGCGCGCGATGCCAACGTCGTCATGATGATCGTGAGCGACTCCGCCGCGGTGGAGGAAGTGGTGGCGGGCAAGGGCGGAATTCTCGAATCGTTGCGCGCCGGCACGCTAGTGATCGACTCGAGCACCATCAGCCCCACCGTCAGCCGCAAGATGGCGTGCCTGGTGGCAGGCAAAGGCGCAAGCTGGCTCGACGCGCCTGTCACCGGCTCGAAGCATGGCGCCGAAAAGGGCGAGCTGACGTTCATGATGGGCGGCGATCGCGCAGCCTTCGACCGTGCCCTGCCCATCCTGCAGGTGCTCGGCAAAAAGCATATCTACTGCGGCTCGCACGGGCTCGGCCTCTCTGCCAAGCTCGCGCAGAACACCATCCAGGCCACGATGATCGAGGTTTTCTGCGAAGGCTTCGTGCTCGCGACCAAGGCGGGTGTGCGGCCCGAGACCATGCTGGAAATCATCCAGTCCAGCCTAGCGCGCGCCGCGCTTACCGACTTCAAGGCGCCGTTCATTTTCAAGGGTGACTTTACCCCCTACTTCCCGCTCAAGCTCATGCACAAAGACCTGGAATTAGCCGCCGAAGCCGGTTACGCGCAGGGCGTCCCCATGCCCGCGCTCGCCGCCGTGAAAGAGGTTTACATGGCCGCCAAAGCTCAGGGAAAAGGCGACTTGGATTACGCCGCGATCATCACTTTTCTGGAGGAGCTGGCGGGCGTGAAGGTGCGAACCTAGCCGTCCTGTCACTTTCATTGTTTACGACACGCATCCCGCGCCCTCAATACGGTGGCGGACGACGAGACCCCTCACCCGCCCGTCCAGCCGTACGGGAGCGGGGTTGGAGCCCCGGCCCTTCCGGCAATCCGGCGCTGCGGGATCATCGGTCTGAGGCGAGACTCCGTTAATTATCGCCAAGTCGAGACACCTCTCAGGATGCGTTAACCCTCCGCTGCGTTCTTTGCCACATGAGTATTTTCCACACCCGCCTCGCGCCGGGATTCTGCAAACTCCTCTGCCTTGCCTCCCATCCTGTGGTATATTCCGCGACTCAAACAGTTTAATCAGGCTCATTTCCCCCGGAGGAGGACCCAGATGCGCGTCTCCTGCGGTTGTTTCTGCAACCGTCCAATCTTTCTCACCCTGGCGGCTGCCACCCTTTGTCTCACACTTCCCGAAGTTCTCTCTGCCGCCGAAGGTCGGCGTCGCGCGCCGGACCATGTCCCACCCAAGCGCTCTTCGCAGATCCGCGAGGGCTTCGGCATCAATTCCGACTTGCCTCGCGACCCCTACCTGCCCTGGAATCGCTGGTGGTGGACCCGTATGTTCGACACAGGGGTGAAGTGGATCCGCATCGGGCAGTACGAGAACAGCTCTGAGCCAACCAGTTGGGATTGGGTCGAGCGGAAGCGCGGCGTCTACTCGATCTCGCCGGAGGTGGACGACTATGTGGATTCACTGGTCGAAAACGGCGTCAACATCCAGGTCCAGCTCCTTTACGGCAACCCCCTGTACACTTCCCCCGCCGGGGAAAAGCCTGACCAGATCACGCCCGAGCCCGGCAGCGTCCACAACGCGGACCGCAGCCTTTACTCCATCTTCTGGCCCCCCAGGACCCCCGAGCAGATTGAGGCTTTCTCGAAATACGTCCGCTGGGTGGTGGATCACTTCCGGGGCCGCATCCGCTACTACGCCCTGTGGAACGAACAGGACATCAGCTATTGGAACCCGTGGGGAAATCCTGAGGAATACGGGCGCTTGCTCAAAGCGTTCATCCCCGCCGTGCATGAGACCGATCCGGAAGCGAAGGTCATTTATGGAGGCCAAGCCGGTCCCCGCCGCGACTTCACGCGGCGCGCACTCGACACCTGCCAGTGCGCTTCAGGAATCGATGTATACGCCTACCATACCTATCCTGGCTACGGTCGGAACCTGAATCCCGAGTCGATGGACTCGGGGGCCTACGGAACCGAATCGCCAGCTAAGCTGCGTGAGTTCGTCCGCAGCTACCCGGGCATCCGCAAGGACATCCCTTTCTGGGACGACGAATTCAATTCCATTCCCTCCTGGAAAGGTTCGGATGGATCGGTGCAAGCGAAGTACATCCCGCGCGGCTTGCTCTACAACTGGGCAGCGGGTGTCAAGACCTTTGTCTGGCTGCTTACGGCCGGCGTAGACGGCAATGAGTACGACGACTTCGGCCTTATTCACGGCTTGCGCTATCTGCCTGACGACTTCGCAGCGCGGCCAGTGCTCTCGGCCTACCAGAACACCAACGCCCTGTTTTCTGATACGAAGCTCGACGCGGGAATTCAGATTCAATCAAGCGATGTCCCGGCCCTTCGCCGCCTGGCGCGCGCGCCGTTCCTGGCTTACGGCTTCCGCGCAGCTTCCGGCAAGGCCGTCATCGCTTACTGGATGGCCGCGCTCAGCAACCCCGGAAACGTTTTTCCGCGGCTGACCGCCACACTCACCCTCAAGAACTCCGGCATCGAGCACCCAGTGCTCATCGACGTGGTTTCGGGCGGAATCTCGCCGCTCAAGTGGAAAAAAGGCACGACGGATACGATCGAGGGCGTGCCGGTTCGCGACAGCGTGCTGGCCATCGCCGACGAAAGCTTTTTCGACTGGAGTGTCCTCCCGGAGGCGCCTAGCTCGCTGAACGCACAGGCGTCCGGCGGCTCCGTGGAACTTTCCTGGGAACTGCACGGCGGCGGGATCACGGGCGTCGCCGTCGAGCGCCGTCCGGGCGACCGCGGCACGTGGGAACGCGTCACCAAGCTTTCCGGAGAGGCGAATTCTTACCGTGATTCCGGCGCCACCTCGGGGCAGACGCTTTGCTACCGTGTGCGCGCGCTCAACGAGGCGGGCGAGTCCGCTTACTCCAATATTGCTCGCGTCGCGCTGTAACTGCAAGAACGTGCGGGTTGGAGTTCGGACTCTTCGCTTTCATAGGTCAGGCAGTGCCTGACTCCGTGCTGCGAACGCGAAAAATCAACAGCGCCTTGATTCGCACCCGAACTTGATCTGCACCGCCGAGGAGTGACTACCATGGGAAAACTCGCCATTACGGGTGGCAAGCCTGTTCGCAAGAAACCCTTCACCGCCTGGCCTGCCTACACCCAGCAGGAAGCGCGCGGGCTGCAGAAGGTTCTCACCAGCCGCAACTGGGGCGGCTATCCCTTCCCCAACCAGATTGCCGATGCTTTCGCGCGGAAGTTCGCGCGCTATCACGGCGCGAAATACGGTTTGGCGGTCGCGAACGGCACCGTAGCGATTGAAATCGCCCTGAAAGCCGTGGGCATCAGGCCTGGTGACGAAGTTATCGTCCCCGCCTACACTTGGGAAGGGACCGTCGGCCCCATCCTGCTTCTCAACGCGGTGCCGGTTTTTGTGGACATCGACCCCGCCACTTACTGCCTGGATGCGAAGCTGATCGAGCCGGCCCTGACGCCCAAGACGCGCGCCATCCTTCCGGTGCATCTCGCGATGCGCTTTGCCGATCTCGACGAAATCTGCCGCATCGCCAAGGCTCACAACCTGGTCGTCATAGAAGACTGCGCGCACGCCCATGGCGGCAAGTGGCGCAACAAGGGCGCGGGCGCCACGGGCGACCTCGGCTGCTTCAGCTTTCAGTCGAGCAAGCTGATGACTTCCGGTGAAGGCGGTGGCGTCATCACCAGCAATCTGGAATTCTACGAGCGCGCGCAGTCCTTCATGAACTGTGGACGCGCCAGCGTGACCGACCAATACCAGCACCGCCTGATCGGCTTCAACTACCGCCTCACCGAACTGCAAGCCGTGATCCTGGCCGCACAGCTCGAGCGACTTCCGAAGCAGGCCAAAGTCCGCCAGGCGAACATGGACCACTTGGATAAGCGCCTGCGCGGGACACCCGGCCTCGGTTTCCTCGAGCGCGACAAGCGGCAGACGCGCGTCGCGGCGTATCAATTCGTCTTCAAGTACCTGCCCGAACATTTCGGCGGTATCCCGCGCGCGGCGTTTCTGGGCGCGCTGCAGATGGAAGGCATTCCCTGTGATGGCCTCTTCTACGAACCGGTTTACAGGAGTGCGCTCTTCCCCGTCGACCCGAGCGAATGGCCGGCGCTCAGTTGGGGCCGCGAGAAGCCCCTCGATTTGAAGACAAGCTACCACTGTCCGGTCTCCGAGCGCGCCGCCTACGAAGAGTCCGTTTGGCTCCCACACCACATTTTCCTCGGTTCGAAGAAGGATGCCGACAACATCGCCGACGCTGTGCGGAAGGTCTGCGAGAACATCGAGGAGTTGCGCGGGCTCGAGCATCCGGCCATCGAAGTTAAAGCCATGAGCCGCGCCGAGCGTCCGCGCGTCGAAAAGCGGCAATGGTAACAGGATCGGGCCATCGGGTGATCGGATGATCGGCTCATCGGGCCATCGAAAAGCTGGATCACTGAGTCACTGAATCAGTGAATCATCGTGCGGCTTTCGCCCCATTCACTCAATGATTCATTGATCGGGCGACGGACCCAGTTGTCTAATGGCCCGACGAATAGATGTCCCGATCGCCAACGACCCCATGGCGAGATCGCTCGATTCTCTGGGAAATACTGAGCGGGCCGCGAGCGGTGCGTCTATTGACCTGCTACAATCACGCTCTATGCAATCTTATCCAGGCGCGGATGGCCCCGTAATCAAACCGCAGGAGCCGCTCAAGCCCTACACGACTTTCAAGATTGGCGGGCCGGCACGATTCTTCGTCCACGCCACCGCGGAGGACGAATTCCGCGCGGCCCTCTCCTTGGCCGCTCAGCACAGCCTGCCGCTTTTTGTCCTCGGCGGAGGCAGCAACATCCTGGTGAGCGACCGGGGCTTTGCAGGCGTGGTGGTGCACCCCGTTCGCCGCGGGATCGAAATCCTCCACGAAGACGCTGAGAGTGCGATCTCGGAAGTGAACGCCGCCGAAGCCTGGGATGATGTGGTCCGCTATGCCGTGGAGCAAAACTCCTGGGGAATCGAAAATCTCTCACACATCCCCGGGCAGGCCGGAGCGGCGCTCGTTCAAAACATCGGCGCCTACGGTCAGCAGGTCAGCGACGTCCTGGAGTCTGTGCAGGTGATGGAGGTCACCACCGGGGCACTCCGAGTTCTCAGCACGAGCGATTGCGGTTTTGGCTACCGGCGTAGTATCTTCAACACCACCGCGCGAGGAAACTTCATTATTGTGAAGCTGACGCTCCGACTTGCCAAGCACGCGCGCCCGAATCTCGATTATCCTGACGTGCGAGCCTATTTTTCGGAGCGATCCGTCGAGCAACCCTCGCTCGCCGAAATCCGGCAAGCCATCATCACCATCCGCGACCGCAAGTTCCCCTATCCACGCGAGGAGCGGGGTGGTAACGTGGGCTCGTTCTTCATGAACTTGTCGCTTACTGAACGAGAATACGCCCGGCTGCAGGTGAACATCGAGCGCGACTTCTCATCGCGAGAACTCGCGCGCCTGGAAGAGATTCGGAAGGGATTCCCCTCTGGGGACAAAATCAGGATCCCGACAGCTTTTTTGATCGAGATTTGTGGCCTCAAAGGGCATCGGATCGGCGGCGCACAGGTAAATGAGCTTCAGCCGCTCGTATTGCTCAATCAGGGAGGCGCCACCGCGCAGGACGTGATCGCTCTGGCCAAGCACGTCCGGCGCACCGTCCACGCACGCACGGGCATGGCCATCTCGATAGAACCGGAACTTGTGGGGTTTACCAAACAGGAAATTGCCGATAGCAATTATCTTGAAGAAGGTTAATCAACAAAGTATGGCTGCCCGGCAAGGGCTCACTCGCTGCTCGGGGCACGCTCCGGCGCGGCTGGAAGGCCGGCGCTCTTGAAATGCACCTACTGACCACTCTGCAGTGCTCTCTCGTCTCGCCGGGCTCGCCGGTCGGGGTTTTGAACCTCGCGTGGGTATGGCCTCAACCACTGGCGCCAGCGCACAATCTAGGCATTTCCGCGCTGGTTGCAGCCCTTCCACTCGCAGTTGTCCTTATCCTCATGGGCGGGCTGCGCAAGAGCGGAGCGTTCTCGGCCGCGGTAGGGCTGGCGACAGCGTTCCTGCTCGCCATCCTCGTATGGGGCATGCCCACGGAGTTGGCGCTTCTGAGCGGCGCATTTGGTTTTGTTTATGCGCTCTGGCCGATCTTGTGGATCGTCTTCTCGGCGCTGTGGCTCTACAATCTATCGGTTGATACTCACGCCTTCGATCTGCTGCGCCGCTGGATGGCTGAGCATGCCTCCGGCGACCCATGCATTCAGGCCATCCTGGTGGCTTTCTGCTTCGGAGCCCTACTGGAAGGCACGGCCGGCTTCGGTGCGCCGGTGGCAGTGGCAGGCTTTCTCCTGCTCGGCCTTGGATTCACCGCGCGCCAGGCTGTCACGCTCGCCCTGATTGCCAACACCGCGCCTGTGGCGTTCGGAGGACTCGGAATTCCCATCGTAGCGCTGGCCGGCGTGACGGGCCTCGACCAGATGAAACTCTCCGCCATGGTGGGACGGCAACTTCCTTTTCTCTCGCTGATCCTGCCGGCGTATCTCGTCTGGGTGGTAGCGGGCCGAAAGGGCTTGAAGGAGACGTGGCCGGCCGCGCTCGTGGGCGGCGCGAGTTTCGCCCTGGCTCAATTCGGCTCGTCAAACTATTGGGGACCCTACGCGACGGACATCGTCGCGGCCATGTTTTCGACAGTCTGCGTGGTGTGGTTCCTGCGTATTTGGCAACCCGCGCCGCCGCTCCGGGCCGCGAGCGCGACGACACATGACCGCCCGCCGGATGGGGAAGCTCGCCTCACAGTTTCGGAATCGCTCGCGGCCTGGGCGCCCTGGATGCTGCTTGCCGGTGTGATGGTCGGCTGGACTTACTTCCGGCTCTTCACCATCGCGCAGAAAGCCATCACGTTCCCTCATCTGCACAACGCGGTTTTCATCACGCTCTATCAAAAGCCCTACGCCGCGGTATTCCAATTTCAACCACTCGCGGCAGGAACCGCCGCACTCGCTGCGACGATCCTTACCGCCCTGCTTTTCCGTACCCGCCCACAAGTCGTCGCAAAATCCGGGGTGAGGACCCTGAAGCAACTCCGCATGCCGGGGCTGACCGTGGGACTCATCGTGGCGCTAGCGTATCTTTACAACTACTCCGGGATGGCCTACACGTTGGGCGCGGCGCTGGCGGGGTTGGGAAAACTCTTCCCGCTGGTCAGCGGGTATCTCGGTTGGATCGCCTGCTTCTTGAGCGGTAGCGATACAGCGAGCAATCTCCTTTTCGGAAACCTTCAGGTGGCAGCCGCCCATCAGATCGGCGTGAGCCCGGTCCTGCTTGCCGCCACCAATTCGTCTGGCGCCGTGGCTGGAAAGATGATCTCTCCGCAGAATATTGCTGTTGGAGTTACCACGGTCGGTTTGGTGGGGCATGAGGGCGACGTTGTGCGGTCCACCTTCGGCCACAGCCTGCTGATGGCGCTGCTGCTCAGCCTGATTGCCTTCGCGCAAGCCTACTGGCTGGACTGGATGATTCCCTGATCTCCACGCAACTCTAGATATATAACCCATCTTGTATGTATCGGCCTGGGCGTTAGCTCGTAGTATGCAAAAGAAGCATCACCCGCCGGCGCGTGCCAATTCGCATTGAAAATCCCGTATCGATCAATTAACCTAACTTCGACGTGGCCGCAAAGCCAATGCTGCACGCCTTGGGACCAAAGAGGTGAATCAGGGAGTCTAGATGAATTCACCGACAACATCACTTCCCGTTGAGACTACCGCCCGCGGCCGTAGTTCCACGCTTGAGGCGTTGCTGGAAACGCTACGCCCGCAGCAGTGGGTTAAGAATGGATTTGTCTTTGCCGCTCTTATCTTTTCGCAGAGCCTTACCCGCTGGGACCGGTGCCGCGAGGTCATCCTGGCCGCGCTGGTTTTCTGCTTGATCTCCAGTACCGCCTACGTTCTGAACGACATTCTCGACGCACCGGAAGACCGCCACCATCCGACCAAGAAGCTCAGGCCGATCGCCGCGGGTCGTATTAGCGCCACAAGAGCAGGAATCGCCGGTGTGTTGCTAGGGATCGTCGCTCTGGCCGAAGCCTGGAGGTTGGATTCGCGCTTCTTTGGCATTGTCGTCGCTTACCTGGCACTCAACGCTCTTTATTCGATTGTTCTGAAGAAGATTGTGCTCGTGGATGTGTTCATTGTTGCGGCAGGCTTTCTATTGCGCGTAATCGGCGGGGGCTTGGTGATTCGAGTTGCCATCTCTCCCTGGTTGATTGTGTGCACCACTCTGCTCGCTCTCTTTGTCGCCTTGAGCAAGCGCCGGCATGAACTGGTATTGCTGGGCGATCATGCCTCTGACCATCGGGCAATTCTGGCGAAGTATACCCCCTACTTCCTGGATCAGTTGATCAGCATTGTCACGGCATCCACGGTTGTCTCGTACGCGCTCTACACCCTGTCGCCGGACGTCCAGAGCAAGTTTCCGGGTAAGCGGCTGGAGATCACGATTCCCTTCGTATTGTTTGGGATTTTCCGTTATCTCCATCTGGTTCACCACGCCCAGCAGGGAGGAAATCCCGCGCGGGTTCTTTTCACGGATCCGGTATTACTTTCCGTGGTTCTCCTGTGGGCCGCATCCGTGATCTTCATCATTTATCTCTGAGAGGTTTCCCGAGACCGAACTTCGCGCGGATTCTCAAGACTTTGTCGAGCGGCCCCAGCCGGACTCGCAAAGTTGCGCTGCTTAGGAGCTGCCCAACGCCTTTCAGATTGAAATGAAACCGTTGATTATTGGGTTCACGACGCAACCTCTTTCCGGCTGGGGCCGTTACCCCGTGCAATCGTGTCACATTTTTCGCCCGGAGAAACGCAGCGAGGTTGCCGCAACCTTGGAATCGGGCTTGCAGCACTCTTATATCTCCCGCGGCCTGGGGCGCAGTTACGGCGACGCCGCGCTGAATGACCACGCGGGCGTTATCTGGCATGTCCTGCTGAACCGTTTTCTCTCCTTCGACAGTTCCTCCGGTGTGCTCGAATGTGAGGGCGGAGTGAGCCTCGCCGAGATCATTCAGTATTTCCTCCCCCGCGGCTGGTTTCTACCCGTGACACCGGGAACGAAGTTCGTGACCGTGGGTGGGGCCATTGCAACGGATATCCACGGCAAGAACCACCACAAGGAAGGATCTTTCTCAAACTTCGTTCGGGATTTCCGGTTGCTGATTCCTGGTGGCGAAGTCCTGCTTTGTTCTCGAACCATGAATGCCCCGGTTTTTTGGGCCACGGTGGGGGGCATGGGTCTGACCGGAGTCATCCTGAGCGCGAGGCTTCAACTTCGCCGCGTCGTGTCCGCGTACGTTTGGGTGGACTTTCAGAAGGCTCGAAACCTCGAGGAAGCCCTGGCGACTATGGAGGAGTCGGACGAGCGCTATCAATACTCCGTGGCGTGGATTGACGGCCTCGCGACAGGCAAAGCGCTGGGCCGCAGCGTCCTGATGCGCGGCAATCACGCTGTGGCCGCCGATTTGCCGGCGCGCGTCGGGAATCCCCTAGCTGCCCCAGTGGGATTCCAGTGGAACCTGTTGTTCGACTTCCCCTCTGGGACTTTGAACCGCCTCACGGTGAAGGGGTTTAATACGGCCTACTACGCCCTGCACCGCAACCTCACGCGAGACCTCGTGAGCTTTGAGAAGTTTTTCTATCCGCTCGATGCCATTCTCCAGTGGAATCGAATGTACGGCAGGCACGGCTTCGTTCAGTACCAGATCGCGCTTCCGCAGGCGAGTGGGCGCGAAGGTCTCCGCGCCATCCTGGACCGGCTGGCGCGCTCCGGCCGCGCCTCATTCTTGGCAGTCCTGAAGCGCTTCGGCGATGCCGGCCCCGGCCTGCTTTCCTTTCCACTGCGCGGCTACACCTTGGCCTTGGATATTCCCGTGGCCCGCGGACTCATTCCCTTCCTCCACGAGCTCGACCGGATGACCCTGGATCACGGGGGACGGATCTATCTGGCCAAGGACGCCGTGCTGCGAGCCGAGGATTTTGCCGCTATGTACCCGCAGCTCGAACCGTTCCGGGTGATCCAGCGGAAACTGGACCCGCAAGGCTTGCTGTCTTCTTCGTTGGCTCGGAGACTGGCTATTGTCGAAACACATGTTTGACGAACCTTCTATCGCTCACTCTGATATTTGTCGAAGCCGGATCTGCCGAGTGGGGGTGACTCTGTGCCGAGCGTTCTAATCCTGGGAGCCACTGCGGGCATCGGCCGGGCATTGGCGGCGGAGTTCGCATCGCATAAGTACGATCTTGTCCTGGCAGGTCGCGACCTCGAAGAACTCCAGGCTCTCTCGGCCGACCTGTACCTGCGCCACGGCGTAAGCGCCCGCGCCCAAAGCTTCGATGTCCTGAACTTCGAAGGCATGGAATCCGCACTCACCACCTGCCTCGCGCCTGCTGGCGATTCGCTGGAAGGAGCGGTTCTCTCGGTCGGCTACCTGGGGGATCAGGAAACGGCACGGAACGATTTGCACGAAGCGCGGAGGATTCTGGACACGAACTTTACCGGATCCGTCATGGCCCTCAACGTCCTGGCGAAGCATTTTGAGCAGAAGCGCAAGGGATTCATCTGTGCGCTCTCTTCGGTTGCCGGCGACCGCGGTCGCGAGAGCAACTACCTTTATGGCTCCGCAAAGGGCGGACTGACAACGTACCTCCAGGGGTTGCGCAACCGGCTTCACCACGTTGGGGTCCGCGTCATCACGGTGAAACCAGGGTTCGTCGACACCCGCATGACCTATGGACGGCCAAAATTGTTTCTGCTTGCTCCACCGGAAGCCGTGGCGCGAAGTATCTATAATGCCGTGCAGCGCGGGAAGAACGTGGTTTATGTTCCTTGGTATTGGCGAGTCATTATGCTAATGGTACGCACTATCCCGGAAGGTCTTTTCAAGAGACTGCATACGTAACACGAGCCGAGAGTCAAGAGTCGAAACCAAAGCCAAGCCAAAATGGGTCTTGAATTCCCAGCCCTCTCCCTACGGAGGCTGTCTCAAAACTCGATGGTGGCAGGCGAAATGCTAAGCGAGAGATCATGAGCCAAGAGATACGAGCCGACTACGATCAAATGGATTTGCTGCCGCAGGCGCTGGAGGACTGGGTGCCGGCG
>JBEKAK010000129.1:0-12227 GCA_050018275.1 Terriglobia bacterium
CCTCTGCCACGGCATCGCTCCCGGCCTCCTCCCGTGGGGAAATAATCCCCACCTCGGCCGGAAACTCTACCCCAAGGTGTAAAGCATGTCTTGGCACTAACTGTAAAGGATCTCCTGGCACCATACAGTTCAGGTCGTAAACGACGATGGAGATCGACTCCGGAGTGTGGCCCGGCGTTTCCAGGATCTTGAGGCGTATGCGTCCGAATTCGACAATGGCGCCATCGCGGAGAGGGGTAAACGGATACGCCGCCTTGGCTGCGGCACCGAGATAAATCGTTGCGCCCGCGCGATCGCGCAGCTCTAAATGCCCGGCGACAAAATCGGCGTGGAGATGCGTCAGGAATACGTGCTGGATCTTGAGCGCGTGTTCGGCGGCAAACGCAATGTATTGGTCCGTGTCACGTTGCGGGTCAACGACGGCTGCCGTGCCTGTCTCCTCGCCTCCAATAATGTAGGAAGCGTGCGCTAGGCACGGCAGATAGAACTGCTTGAAGATCACGCTACACCCCCCTCGTTTGCGGACTGCTACCTCGGCAGGGGTACGATCCGCAGATAAGGCCGGGGTGCCTTCCAGCCGCCGGGATACTTCTGTTTGGCCTCTTCGTCCGATACCGAGGGCAGGATGATGACATCATCGCCCTGCTTCCAATTCACGGGCGTGGCGACTTTGTGCTTGGCCGTGAGCTGGATGGAATCGAGTACGCGCAGCACTTCGTCGAAGTTGCGTCCCGTGCTCATCGGGTAGCTGAGCATCAGCTTGATCTTCTTGTCCGGCCCGATCACGAAGACCGTACGCACGGTGGCATTGGTCGCGGCCGTCCGGCCCTCGGAAGTGTCTCCGGCGTCGGCCGGCAACATGTCATAGAGCTTGGCGACTTTGAGCTCCGGGTCGCCGATCATTGGATACTTCACCTTGTGGCCCTGCGTCTCTTCGATGTCCATCGCCCACTTGCTGTGATTGGTCACCGGGTCAACGCTCAGCCCGATGATCTTGCAGTTGCGTTTCGCAAATTCCGATTGCAGACCCGCCATATGACCGAGTTCAGTGGTGCACACGGGAGTGAAGTCTTTGGGATGGGAAAACAGGATGGCCCAGCCATCGCCGATCCATTCGTGGAATTTGATGGTTCCCTGGGTGGTGTCGGCGACGAAGTCCGGGGCCGTGTCATTGATGCATAGTGACATGGTGCGCTCCTCGCATGAGTTTCAATTGTTGGGAATAGCCCGAGGAATCATTCTAGGCATGGCGGTTTTTTCCTGTCAACCGGAATTTTCGATTTAACCTTCCCTCTTCGCCCAATAGCATACGCCGGCTGCCCCATCGGTTCAGTAGTGACGTCGCCGTGCCCCCTCTTGGGTGGCATCGCGGCTCGTTTCGGGCCTTCCGGCGCCCGACGAGAAACAGTAGAGAGTGGTGAGAAATTCGGGCTAATGCTGAGGGCCTTGTGGATCGGGGTCACGCGACCGGGCGCGCCGGCATCTTCGGTTCCATCATGGCTCCGGCGATGAATAACGCCAAGGCCAGACCTTGGAAGATCATCTCCGGCTGGACATGGAGATGGACCTCCGGCGTGATGAATGGCCGCATGTACACCATGCCTTCAATCGTGCCGGGAGCGGCGACGGTCGCCGCCCAGAAGCCCAGGACCAAATAGAGACTGGCAATATAGAAAAGTCGTTTCAGGAAAGGCCACGCCTTCAGGACGTCGTACAGCGGATAGAGAACCGCAGCGATGAGGAACCCGCGCAAGATTTCGGCCGGCAGGAACCAATTCACCACGTGTGGCCACAACTGCCGATCGGCTTCCGTGCGCAAGAACGCGGCGAAGATGGGATTCGGTCCCACATAGTATGGCTTGGTGAGCAGCGGATAAAAGACCGCCCCCGCCAGAAAATAGGTGGTCACGTGTGCGGCGATTACCTTGGCAACGAAAATCGCGAAACGCTTGGTGTTCATTCCAACACTCCCTTCCTGAGGGGGTAACCCGGTCCCGCCCTGCGGGATTGTCGGTCAGAGGTGGACCCTTGGTTAGTGGCTCCGCTGCGATTCTGCAGACCTCTCCATCTCTCGGGGTGGCGGCGCACCTATCTTGACGACCAGCTCATATTCTGGAGCGAGAGAAGCGCTGCGTATTTGGGCGACTTCGCCGCTGGGCGGGAAGGGCGGCCAAGCGTCTTTCGGCAAATAAACAGGAGCACCCTTCCGCAGCGGGTAGATCTTCAAGGTGAGATCTCGGCCCAAGGCAGTGTCGCCGAAGGGTTTCAGCCCAACTTCCCAGACGCTGCCGTTATAGAAGTTATCATCGAGCAACTGCCCGCCGCTCGAGAGGAGTCCGACGTCGCCCACGTACTGGATCCTGAGATACAGATTGCTCAGGCTCTTGAGTGCGTTTTCAGGCACGGCAATGCGCCACTCTCCGGCTTGGTCGAAGTCCGCGTCCGTCGGAGCGAGAGCAGCGTGCTGGCCCATCTTCACCGGCCCCAAGGGACGCGGACCATGGACTTCCACCCATTGCACAGGGATGACCCTGGGCGCCAACGCCGCGGAGTACTTCACGAAGGCGCCGTCGGGCCGGGCCGGCCGCAGAGGTACAGAAGCCTCCGGAGCACGCTCCAGAGGGGGGAAGATGGAAAAGGACAGTTGATTCGCCGTGCGCGAGCGGACGTGCAGCGCTGGTGCGTCGAAGAAAACGTCCGCAGGCGACAGCAGAACGTGTTCACGGCCCGCGAGGGAAAACTTGTAGCACTCCTCCGCCTGCTGCCGAGTCAAGACCACAATGTTCACGGCTCTACCGCTTTGGGAGCGCATTTCCAGTGCAGCGTTCGTTCCCGGCGTCATGCCACGGACATAGATTATTCCTTCCTCGCGCGACTTCTCACCCGTGCGAGCCTCCACCCGAGCGGCGCTTTGCGCATCCACTGCAAACTCCGGCTCGATTCCCGGCCAAGCGAAGAAGAAGTATTGGTCGGCGTCCGCGGTCGCGACTCTGCACAGGAGCTGCGCCGTGGCGTATTTCAGGAGAACTCCGTTCAGGTTCAGATTCACGGGCCAGATCAAGTAGGCGCCCGCGGGAACCACTGTAGGCTTTCGAGGCACCGTGACGGTTTCCGAGGGAAGTTTCAGCGCCACCTGGAAGTCATGGCGATCGGGCAGGGGATAGTCGCGCTGGTAATTGCTGACGAAGACGAAGCCCTGATCTCCCTTGACACGGGCGATGACTCGCGGAGTCTGGGTATCGTAGATGCTGGCCGGCGTAACCGCGGGTTGGAACGGGGTCGTCGGAGCGAGATCGCTCCCGAAATCATGCAGGAAAAGGTGCAGAACCTTCAGCGCGCCGTAGGAAGGCCGCACCTGTCCAAACTCGCCGAGCGGCGCCTGGAAGTCATAAGAAATCTCCGGAAGGTCGTTCGGATAGCCGGTTGCTTGCGACTCCTGTAGGGTACTCAGCTTTCCTTCCGGGTTCATTCCTCCGTGATACATGTAATAACCGAGCAGGTTGGCGCCCGAACCCAGTTTCGCGAGGGCGAGCGCCCCCACATCACCGGCGCTGATCACGGGGCGGCGGTGGTAACTGGTTTCCATGCCGCCGCCTAATTCGGCGGTCAGAAACGGATAATCTTCCAGGTGCGAAAGGGCCGGCCGCAGAGGCCGCAGGTCTGCCCCGATCGCGCCGTCGTCGCGCGTCAGGTTGAAGAAGTAGTTCACGTTGGGAGGCAGGGGGTACAGGCTGGTCTCCCAAAATGCATCCGGATACCCGCCAAAGACCGGAATAACCTCCCGCGGCGGAAACTCCGGACCGCCCCAGCCGGTGACTGTGAAGAGGGGTGCATCCATACCAGCTTCCAGGGCCAGCCTTTTGAGTTCAGCGATGTGCGCCTCGCCCGCCCCCGCTCCGTGCTCCAGGTATTCGTTCTCGAGTTGGACGCCCAGGATCGGCCCGCCGTCTTTCCAGAACAATCCGTGCAGTTGCGTGCCGAGCTCTCCGAAATAGCGGCGGACATGAGTGAGGTAACACGGGTCATTGGTCCTGAGTTTGGGGCATTCGTTAAGGAGCCAGTCGGGAAATCCGCCGTTTCGAGACTCACCATGGGCCCAGGGCCCAATGCGCACGAACGCGTACAACCCATGCGCGCGGCAAAGTTCGATGAAGCGGCGAAGATTGCGCCGTCCCGACCAATCAAACTGGCCCTCGACCTCTTCCTGGTGAATCCAGAAGACGTACGTGGCGACAATCTGAATTCCGCCCGCCTGCATTTTCCCAAGCTCGTCTTCCCAGCCCTGCTCCGGATAGCGCGAAAAATGGAACTCGCCCATGACCGGAAGCCACGGAGCGCCATCCAGCGTCAGGTATTGGCTATTGACCCCCAACTCACGGCCGCTGGGTGATTTCCCTCCCAGCCGAAGATTTCCCGTTTGCGGGGGAGGCGCAGGTCGGCTCGCGTCAATCGTGATGATGTTCGCGGTCGGCGGGAACGGGTTTGCCCATTCGCGGCCGAGCAGGAGTAAGGCGCCGACAACCATTATCGTGAGGTATTTGCGCTTCATGATCGCTCCGAGGCAGTTGCGTGGAGTTGTTGTGTCAATCCGCTGCGCAGAAGTCGTCGGCTCTTCGACCTCGAAACGAAGCGAGTGGCAGAAGGAGCCAGAGCTCTGCCGGAGGAAGAGCCGAGACCTGCTGATTATAAGGTGTGCTTTTCACCCGCGCCTGGCGCTTTCGCAGCGCTCACAGTCTTACACTCCGGCCACTCTCCGCCGATTGATAGATGGCCTCGACAACTTCCAGGGCTTTCAGACCGTCATGTCCGGTGATGGCGGGTGGCTTGCCCGTTCGGACCGACTCCACCAAGTCCGAGAGGAAGCGATGGCCCATGACGCCTCCGTAACCGCGCTGCGGTGGGAGTTCAAAATCGAGGTGCTGGCGAGCGGGCTGGGAGTACTCGCCGGAATCGCTGCACACGAACAAGCGCTCCTTGCCGCCCTCAAATGAGGGGCTCCAGGAAAGCACGCCGGCGGTTCCGCGCAAGGCGAGGTAGAGGTCACGGCCAAAAGGGTAAGAGCCCGGCACGGTGTAACTGATGTCGAGGGCGAGGACGGCTCCGCGGGAGAATGTCAAGAGCGCAAAGGCAATGTCTTCGATGTCGTACTGCTCGTTGACGCGCACGGTCTTGCCCATCACTTCCACGACTTCATCAGCCAGCAGCCAGCGATAAAGGTCGATCCAGTGGACGCCCAGGTTGCACATGGGTCCGCCGCCGCTCCGCGCTTTCTCGAGCATCCAGCCGGCATTGCCCTCCACATAGCGGAAGAGACGGCCCGCCGCCCAGCGGCCTTCGCAGCCCACGATGCGGCCCGCGACGCCTTCCCCCACGAGCTTCTTCATGTGCCTGGCGACGGGGTGGTAACGCCAAACGTAAGCCGTCGAGAGGATCACGCCGGCCTTCTCGGCCGCGGCGATCATGCGGCGCACGCCCTCGGTGCTGGCGGCCATGGGTTTTTCCACCAGCACGTGCACGCCCCGCGCGGCGCAGGCTACGGCGGCGTCGGGACAATCGGCGTGGGGAAGGAAGATCACCGCCAGGTCCAGCCGTTCCTGATCAAGCAATTCCCGCCAGTCGGCGTACCCGCGCACGGAAAAGTCTTTGACGAAGCCCTCCAGCACGGCGGGATGGGCATCGGCAGCAGCCGTCACCGCAGCCTCGGGGATGGCCTGGAACACGTTCATGTAGCTCGGCGGATGCAGATGGCTGAGGCCCAGAAAGCCCACCGAAAGATGTTTGCTTGGTGTCACTAGTGCCGTTCCAACCATTTCGACACGCTTTCCTGGAGCCAAACTCGAAGCCTTTGCCGAAGATACTTTTTCCCTCTGCCTGTTTTTGGGTATCGCTCTCGCGTCCTCGCATCGTCCTCGGCCAGACAGGCTTCGTAGTAGACCAGTTCCAGCGGGCGCCGGTGTCGTGTGGACTGCACGCGCCCTTTCGAGTGGTCCTCGACCCGAGCCTTGAGGTCCCCCGTCGACCCCGTATACCATCGACCGTCCTTCCGGCTCAATAGAACGTAAGTGTAGAACATGGGCCCAATAGGTTGGAACGGCATTAAAATCTTCCGTCCCGGGTTTCGAAATGCGTGGGCTTGTTGAGGGTCGGACCGCCCCTCTTGATCCAGTGCGCCGTCCACGCAATCATCTGATCTATAGTCACGGAGGGGAAGCCAAATAAGCGATGACAACGACCGGCGTTGCTGAGCAGGGCCGTGGATGCCTCCTGACCTTCCAGAATCGGCTCTTTGCCGAAGGATTCGCCGAAGCGTTTTGCCACAGCTCGGATTGAGAGCGCCTCCGGCCCGGTCAAGTTCAAGATCAAGGGCGGCGACTGGCAGTGGGCAAGGCTCCGCAGCGCTACGGAATTGGCATCGCCTTGCCAGATCACGTTGACGGCTCCCATGGTGACATCAACGCTGCGGCCCTCGAACACCTTGCTGCCGATATCGAGCAGCACACCGTAACGAAGATCGGTCGCGTAATTCAGTCGCAGCAATGCGACCGGCGTGTCGTGGCAACGTGAAAAGTGCTCGAGCAGGCGCTCCCGCGCCAGCACCGACTGCGCGTACTCGCCGAGCGGTTCAGGCGCTATCTCTTCGGTGGCACCTCCCGAGAGTATGGGCACGAGCGGATAGACATTGCCGCTCGAGAAGGCAACGATTCGGGAGTGGCGAAACCGCTCGGCGACGAGCGCGGGCAGGTAAGCATTCATCGCCCAGGTCAGGCTCTCCGCGCCCGTCGAGCCGAACTTCCGCCCGGCCATGAAGATCACGTTCGGAGCTTCGGGCAGGGTGGCGACAGAGCTTGACTCCAGCAAATCCGCCCGCAGGGTTTCGACCCCCGCTTGCTGGAGGAAACGCTCCACCGCAGGGCTGGAAAATCTGGAGACACCCAGGATGCGCTTCTTTACACCGGCGGCCTGCGCAGCACGCACGGCACGACGCGCCAGGCTGGGACCCATCTTGCCGGCCACCCCGACAATCAGCAGGTCGCCTTCCACCTCGCGAAAGAGAGCGATATCTTCCGGGCTCGGCGTCGAGAGGAGATCTTCCAGTTCGGCTTCAGACTGAATCAAATCCGGCATGCTCCGAAATCTATGACTCGGATAGGCGGCAAGTCAAGCAGACACTTCCAAGCGCGGTATGCTCACTGCAAATATTGACACTCTCGATGGACCTGGGACTGCGCGCGTACTCGTTCGGGGCCCCACGTCCCGCCGCTGAGCATCCTCTCTTGCTCTTGAACGCCGCCCGACCACGCAGCCTGCTGGTGTATACTCCACACCCTCCGGGACACGCAGCCAGCGGTCCCGCCCAGGTGGGAAACGGATCGTTCGCGCTTCACGTTCGCAATCCGAGGACGTTCGTGCGGAGAAACCGATGAAGAAGATCCTCAATGAGCCTTTTGCTTACGTTGACGAGATGCTGGAAGGGCTGTGCCGGGCGCATCCGCAGTATTACAAACGCATCGGGCCGCAGGGCCGGGTCATCGTCCGCGCGGATGGACCCGTAAAAGGGAAAGTCGGAATCGTCTCCGGCGGCGGCTCCGGGCATTTGCCGGTCTTTACAGGTTACGTCGGCAAGGGATTGCTGGATGCCTGCGCGATTGGCGACGTGTTCTCTTCGCCCGCGGTGGATCAGGTCGCGGAGGCCATCCGCGCCGCGCACGGCGGAGCCGGAGTCCTGCGCCTGTATGGGAACTACGGCGGCGACAACATGAATTTCGACATGGCCGGAGAGATGGTCGAGATGGAGGACATCCGAACGACCACGGTGCGTGTGGCTGACGACGTGGCCAGTGCCCCGCCTGCCGAGCGCTCAAAACGGCGGGGCGTCGCGGGTCTGGTGTATGCCTACAAGATCGCAGGAGCCAAGGCGGACCAATTCGCCACGCTGGAGCAGGTGACGGCCATCGCCTTGAAAGCCGTGGACGCCTGCCGGTCGGTGGGAGTTGCCCTCACACCCTGCACCGTTCCCGCTGTGGGACGACCGACCTTCGAGATCAGCGAGACGGAAATGGAAATCGGCATGGGGATTCACGGCGAGCCGGGGGTGCGCCGCGGACCCTTGAAACCTGCGGATGCCATCGCAGAGGAAATGCTTTCCTACTTGCTCGCCGATAGGCCCCTGCAATCCGGCGAGCGTATTTCCATATTGGTTAACAGCCTGGGCGCGACGCCGCCGGAAGAGCTTTACATTGTCTACCGCTACATGGCCCGAAAACTCGCCGGCCTGGGTGTCGAGATCGTCATGCCGCTGGTGGGCCGCTACGCAACCTCCATGGAAATGGCCGGAATGTCGCTGACGTTCTGCAAGCTCGATGGGGAGCTGGAAGCTCTGCTGAAGGCTCCGTGCGACTGCCCGTTTCTGAGGATTTGACATGTCCACGGCGCTCACGACCGCGGTATTGCGCGAAGCCCTCCAGCGTATCGTCCAGAAGCTCGAAGCGTGCGCCGACGAGCTGAACTCGCTTGACGCTCAGCTCGGCGACGGCGACTTGGGTGTGACCATGGTGCGCGGCTCGCGCGGCGTGGCGGCTGAGATACCCAACCTCCCCGATGACGTCGGCATGGCGCTTGTGAAGTGCGCGCAGGCTTTCACCAGGCTCTCGGGGTCGACGTACGGCACGCTGCTGGCGACAGGGCTGATGAGCGCCGCAAAAGCCACCAAAGGGCGGACGGAGGTCCCTTGGTCGGAGGTCTCGTCGCTGCTCGCGGGTGCCCTGCAGGCAATGTCACAGCGCAGCGGCGGGCAGCTCGGCGAGAAGACCGTGCTCGACGCTTTGGAGGCAGCGCGCGTCGCCACCCAAGGACACGACGACCCTGCGGCGCTGGTCGCGGCGGCTGACCGGGCCGTGGCCGAGTGCCTGGACCGATTCCGCCGCCAGCCCGCCCGCCAGGGCCGGGCGCGGATCTTTGGCGAGAAGAGCGTCGGAAAAGATGATCCCGGCATGGTCGCCCTCCAGCGCATGATCGAAGCGTTGGAATAACCCCAGCCCGGAACCCGCCAGTTCTGGCCGCGCCGAGGACAGCCCCGAATTCACTTTTGACCTCCCGGCGGAAAGGGCAGGAGTCAGAAGTCAGAGGTCCAGCGGCGAAGAAATCGAAAGTTCGACTCCGCTGGCCCCGTGCTACACTAGCGAAGCCTTGTCAGGAGCAGGCGGGCATCGCTGAGGCCCAATGCAAAGGAGGTCTCCATGGGAGACGCGAAATCAATCTCCATTTCGAAGCTTATCGTAATTCCCGCGGTGATTACCCTGGGTGTGACCATCCTACGGCTGGTGGGCGAGCTCAAACACTGGCCCACGCCCTGGTTCAGCGCGGTGGCGGGCGGGGGAGCGGCGGTGGTGGGTATCTCTTGGCTGCCGATCATCTTCGGACCCTATTTCGCCCTTAAGCTGGCCGGAGCTGGAGAGGGGCCCTCGAGCACGGGGAAGTCGATCGCCTATGCGTTAGTGGCCTTGGTGGTGTACATTCTCGCCGGGTTCATGTTCACCAAGACGATCTCGCATCCCTCCGGCCTCACCCTGTTGGCGCTTCTATTGATGCTGGCTGCGGCGTTTGTGCCGTATCTCGGCTGGCGTTCCCTCGGGAGCGCGTTGTTCGCTTACGCTCTGGCGGCGCGGATTCCGGTCTTGATCGTGATGTATTTCGCCATGTACGGAAATGGCGGCGCGGGCTGGGGAACACACTACGACGCCGTGCCACCGGCCCTCGCCCAGCTACCGCTGGCAACGAAATACCTCTACGCAGCCATCCTGCCGCAGCTGACCATGTGGATCGGATGGACAGGCGTCTTGGGCGCGATCTTCGGCAGCGTGGTTGCCGCCGTCGCGCGTCGGGGAAAACAAACGGCGCCGGCTGGTGCGTAAGCACGTCACGCCGGGCGTTCACCTCGGTGGGGCATCGGTCTGACCTTCAGGCGTGCAGGTTCCGCCGATAGCCCGATCACGCGATGAATCAGTCCCGACTTCGGAGCCCGGACTCCGGACTCGGGACTTTCTTCATTTACGCCCCGTAAAGTGTCTCGGTATTGACAGGCAATCCCACCAGTTTCAAGTATGTGAACAGTTGCATTTTGTGGTTGTTGAAGTGCCCGAGGAAGGAAATACTTATGATTTCCAGCTTGGCCTTCCATCCCCAGGGCACGGAAACCACGCGGCTGGTGAAATCCGCTTCGCTGATACTGTCCAGCGCCGTGCGCAGAATCTTCTTGTCCTTTTCGAGCTTGTCCAGTGCGTCTTGAACTCCACAGGAGGGCATGTTCTCCAGTTTCATGCCCGCTTCCATTTCTTCCGACGGCGGCCACTTGCCACTCAGCAGCATTTCAAACCCGCCGCCGAGGCCGTCGCTCAGGTGACAAACAACCTGGCCAAGGCTCATAAAGGTTGGTCCGGGCTTCCAATCCAGTTTGTCGGCCGGAACCATCGCGATCAGCTTTTCGGCCGGCCGAACCGATTCCATGGCGACCTTATAGAATTCACTCTTGGTCATAAGTCCTCCTTCTAAAGTGTGGTTTGTGTGGCGAGCATGGGGTAATGCCGCACTTCGCTACTCTCTTCTGCTTGTTCCGAAAGGAGATTCTAGCCTGAATTTCTCACCACACGATGCCTTTTTCCCGACGGTCGGAAGGGCGGGGCTTCAGCCCCGCCGACAAAGCGGCTTATAACTCTTTGTTCCTCTCGCGCCCCGCGCAGCTCGTTCCGACAGGCTGCGCGGGGCGCGAGACACGGGAATGATTTGGTAAGGTCGTCTAACGGCGGGGTTAAAACCCCGCCCTTCCTCGTCCGTGGTGAGAAATTCGGGCTAACCCTACTTGCGCGGCGGTGGCCCCACCCGCAAGGCGCCAGCGGGTGGGCATAGGGTCGGGGGCGCGAGTACTGGAACTCAGACGCCCGTAACCTTGCTGCGTCGCTCTAGCAGGAGAACGTCGCGCCATACGCCGTCCAGTTGACCGAGACGTTCGCGCCGGCCGACCTCGCGAAAGCCACATTTCCGGACCAGGGCGAGGCTGCCGGCATTTTCCGGAAAGATTCCGGCCTGCAGCGTCCAGATGCCATGCTTCTCCGACAGGTCAATCACTGGCCGGAGCAGGGCTGCGCCGATTCCTTGGCCGCGGTGGTTTTTGCCCACGTAGACGCTCGCTTCTGCCACTCCCGCATAACAGCATCGGTCTGAGATGGGACTGAGCGCCCCCCAGCCGAGCACGGCGTCGTTCGCGCGAGCCACCAGCCGCCCAAAAGGAAGATGCGAGGCGTTCCATTTCTCCCAGGTCGGTGGTGCGGTTTCGAAGGTGGCGTTCCGGGTCGCGATCCCCTCGTGGTAAATCACGCGGACCTGCTCCCAGTCGGTGGGTTTCATGGTGTCTATGACGAAATGCATTGGCTGTTCACCTTGTTAGTCAGAGCTGTGTGCTCTCGATACAGTCCTGTGCTGGCGTTCGACGACCTCAGCGGTCAAACCGACCTGGACGAACAAGGGGGTATGATGCACCTCTTCAAGGGCGCCTTGCTCAGCATCCGGAATCCCGGGAGCACTCGTTTTCAGAGGGCACCGTGCAACGCGTCATCGAGTATATCTCTCTTCTCAGTCTTCTCGCCTACAGAGTGCAGGAAGCAAAGCGCGTCAAGGGCCCGTAGATTTCAGCGGGCTAATAAGCCACTGAACCCGGCGGCCGCCGCCGCCCCCCGGTGCCATAGAGATCCCCACGCGAGCAGTGGACAACAAGTCCATTTTCCCCCCGCTTGACATTCTGCAGCCCGCGCCCTGCCCGTTTTCAGGGGGTACCCTATCGCAAGCAGCCTTCTCGCAGTGTGATAACCCACATGTTGTCCTTGGCAGAGGCCGACCGCCACCTTGCACGAGGCCTTAGCCCTTCAAGAATGAGCAAGTTAGGCTACCTTCAAGCAGCCGTGTGATTCCTGGCCCACCTCTTGCTTTAGTAGGACCAGGATGACTCGGTCCGGCACAAAGTCGTTGGGTGCGAACCTGGTGGAGCACAGGCCCGACCACCGGCGTTGCGGACCGGGCGAGGCGGGTATGGGGGACAGGTTATGCAGAGAGTCGTGATTCTCGGCGCGGCGGGCAGGGATTTTCACAATTTCAACGTGGTGTTTCGCAACAATCCCGCTTTCCAGGTGGTGGCGTTCACGGCCACGCAGATCCCCAACATCGACCACCGCAGTTAT
>JBEKAK010000130.1:0-11938 GCA_050018275.1 Terriglobia bacterium
TTCCGCCGCGAAGATTAATCAGCAGCTGCTGGCGCAGGTTACGGAGTTCTGCGGCGCGCAATTTCAGGATGACGCTACCCTGCTCGTGCTGGCAGTGAAGTAGCCGCCGATTGCGGGTGGATTACGGCGCACACGGATATAATTTTCAACAATAGGAGGTGCGGATGGGTGGCGCCTCCGGGGAATCAAATGAGCCAGAGTCCAGCTTCGCGGAAGCTCGTCTACTTGGCGCTCACCGCCTCGGCGTGCTTGTGGGGGGGCGGATTCGCGGTCGCCAAGTTCGCACTGCGAGAAGTTTCGCCGCTCGAGCTCCTGGCCGGAGCGAGCGTTTTCTCGGCGATAACCCAAGTGATTTGGACTGTCGCTCGCGGACGCGTTAGGCTGCTCGGGTTGCCTCGCCCGTTTGTTCCGCTGGTGGTGGGGTTGGCACTTGCCGGGCAGAACGTCCTTAACGGGCTCACCTATCTCGGCCTTGCTTACACCACCGCGACCAATGCGGCGCTTCTCTACGGTTTCTCTCCCGTCCTCATCGCGGTCCTGGCTTCCCTGCTTCTTGGCGAAAGATTCACGGTATGGAAACTTGCCGGGGCAGCGGCAGGATTCTTCGGGGTCGTGCTCATCATCACCCAAGGTCAATTGAATTCGTTGAGTCTGCATGGAGTGTTGGCCGGCAACCTCATCGTCTTCGGCGCCACGGTCTATTGGGCAGCCTACTCCGTCATCACCCGCTGGGTCACTCAGAGGATTCCGGTGGAAACCTACTCCTTTTACATCCTCACCCTGGGAGCGGTGCCGCTCACCGCATGGGTTTGGCTGCAGAAGATGCGGTTTCCGCTAGTGGGACTTCACCCTGGAACCCTGCTGGCCTTGGCTTTCATGGGCATCGGTGCGGGAACCCTGGCGATGAACTTCTGGAATTGGGGGTTGGCCAAGATCGAGGCTGCGCGCGCTGGGATGTTTTCCTATCTCGAACCTGTTTTCGCCAGCCTTGTGGCTATGATCTTCCTGAGTGAGCGGCTCAGCTTACCGAGTCTGCTCGGTGCAGCAATGGTGTTCGGTGGGATCTATTTGTCAACTCAGCAAGGCGGGCAGAGGTGAACTCGTAGGGAGGAGGGCGGGGTTTTGCAGGCCGCGGAAAAACGCTTCCTAGCTGTCATCCCGAGCCCATTCGCTGTCATCCTGAGGCGAAGCCGAAGGATCTTTGTCATTTCGCTCAGGGTAAACTGCGCGAAGTCCGGTCTCTGGACCCCGATGGGGTCCGCCGGACCCCAGAAATCGGGGGCTCTCGCTCTGCGCATTCTAACGGAAATACGAGATTCTTCGTCGTCCGCCGCGGCGGACTCCTCAGAATGACACTCCCGCAGGGTTTTTCCGCAGCCTCTTTAGCCCCGCCCTCCTGCCCGCCACACGAAAAGCAGCACAGCGTGGTGAGAGATTCAGGCCAGGCTTGCTATTGAATTCACTTCAGGCTTGACATATAGTGGCTGCGCAACGCAGCCGAGCCAGGCTGCTCTGCTTCAGGAATCCTTCGGAGTGAGAGCGGCAGTCCTGGCAATCCAATAGGCGCGGGTTGTGTCGCGCCCGTTCCTCTTCGGCGATACGACTCGCAATGTCACCCTCCCCCGGAGGAATCCCCATGTTGCGTTCCTTTGATTCGTTCTCTCGCAGTTCTCGCTGGTTCAGTTTGATGGCTGTTGCAGGGATTGTTCTCGCAAGCTGCTCAGCTCCTATTCAGAAACCGATTGGCCCGGCACGCGATTATGAGGGCGCGAAAGACATGTTCAAGCGCGGTCGATTCGATCGGGCGCTGGACTTCACGGATGGGCTGGCGACCGCTTCGCCGCCCACCGCTTTCACGGAGCGCGCACGCGTGCTCCGCGCCGTAATCTATACGGGCGAACTCAAAAGCTACAAAGAATTGGCGGAGGCTTACGATCAAGGGACTGAGAAGACCTTGGACACACACGTCAAGGCCGAGTATGGACGGCTGCGGCATGACGATCTGCAGTACGCAGGCAAAGCCGCGCTGGGCTTGGCTGAAACGGCGCATCAACTGGTCACCGACGGGGTGATCGCCAAAGAGCTGACTTTGGAAGCGAGCTTACCCGCCACGGAAGGCCCGGTCGAGGTGAAAGATCTGAAGCGGGCCGCGGAGGGCGGTTGGCTCGAGCCCGGCGACCAGGAGAGTATGGCCCACGATTCTCTCCGCAAGGGCCTTGATGACGCGCTCGCCGGGGCGGTCTCCGGAGACCGGGCAAAAGTCCACAGCGCTCTGGCCAACGGCTCCACGAAGCTCAATGGCCTCGACTTCGCAATCTTCCTCGGAAACCAACTCGCGGAAGGCGCCATCGTCTTCGATCGCAAGCACGCTGGCGACTCGGCGAAGGCGAAAATGCTCTGCTCGGCGGGCGATGACGTCGCGAAAGCTGCTCTGGCGCTCTTGAAAGACAACCCCGACAAAGACAAGGAAAAGGAAGTCAAGAAACTTCAGGACCGGTATAAAAGCATTCTCAAGTCTCTAGAACATTTAGTCTACGAGTGACCCAACGTTTTAGTGGCTTGGTTGGGGCGCAACAGGAGCGGTGGATGGCGCGGTTGGCTGGGGAGGCATGGGCCCTCCATGAGGGTTGCCCATGCCCCCGGCGGATGAACTCGATTCGACCTGCCACTGGCCTCCGACTCTTCGCAAAACGTATTGTCTTCCCACAGCCACGTCCGGCGACTGTTTGCTCCGGAACTTCACGTCAGCATTCGCTCGGTCACCTTCAAACTTGACGTCCTGGACTTCCACCGTCATGTTGTCGAGCAGGACGCTCGACTGTTTCTGGAGGTGTCGTTCTATGGCCTCTTGGATCGCGTCTTTCGATTGAACCTTCCCGGATTTACTGCAGCCGCTCAAAACCAGTGCCGCGCCCACAAGGCACAGTAGTATGGCGCGCATGATGACCTCCTTAGGTTTACTCACGGTACTGCAAGGATAAGGAGCTTGTCAAAACAAACGGCGCGGCGGATCGGAGACGCACATCCTATGTTCAACCTGGGGACGGACACCACAGAATCCCCAATTCCATCACACCCGCATTGCAATCTGGCTGACATTTTGGTACTATTATAGTAAGTTAATAAAGATCGACCCTGCCGGAATGGGCTGGAGCACGTGTTAGCTGGGCGTTTGGTGCATATGATTGAGGATTACGCCGAGCAGTTGACCTGCGGCTTGATGGCTGCCCTCCAGCGGGGCCCGCGGACTTCTAAATATCACATAATTTCGCACGCGGAAATGCAACACCGAGTGTTCGAGCGCGAGGCGCCTTGGCGCGCCTCATTCGGAGGTCGCGGGCTCAGGTTCGGCGCTGCTGCCTCCCGGACCACTGAGGATGCGCCCCGGTAGGTTTGCAGCCTGACGATGATCGTCGGAACCGGAGTGGATATCGCGGAAACCTCTCGCATCGAGCAAAGTCTCGAACGACATCGCGAGCGGTTCACGAAGCGGATTTTCACCCCGGCGGAAATCACCTACTGCGAAAGGTTCAAGAACCGTGGCGAGCGCTACGCCGCGCGCTTCGCGGCAAAGGAAGCAGCTTTCAAGGCTCTGGGAACAGGTTGGCGGGAGGGCATCCGCTGGCTCGACGTGGAAGTCACCCACCAACCGAGCGGTAAACCCGAGCTGATCTTGACAGGGCGGGCGCAAGAAGTAGCTCGCGAACTCCAGGTCACCCGCGTGGCAGTTTCGATTTCGCACTCCGATCGCTACGTGGTGGCCCAAGTGATCTTGGAAAGCGATGACTGAGTTCAGCTTCCGCAACCATAGCCTTCTTCTCCTGGTGCTGGCACTGGTGTGCTTGCCGGAGGTCGCCCTGTCGCAGGCCTCACCCCCTCCGCCGGGCTCACCCCCGATCATAGTAGACGCCAAGACGGCCACCCGATTGGTTCGGGATCAAGCTGCGCCGGAGTATCCGCCGCTTGCCAAAGTCAATTACATCCAAGGGCGCGTTCGACTGGCGGTCGAGGTCGCAGGCGATGGGAAAGTTGCACAGGCTCACGTCCTGTACGGTAATCCCATTCTGGCGGCGTCGGCCCTGAAGGCGATTCGCAGTTGGATCTATCACCCCCTGCTCACACCCTCCGGGCCCTCCCCCTTCCTCACCAACGTGGAACTGAAGTTCGCCTTGCGCATGCACAGATTGGATCTGCCGGCAACCCAGGCAGAAAGCGACCTTAGCCGTCAGATCAAACCGCCCGAAGTCATCGGGCGGCCCGCGGACCCGCCTCCGACCAATGTGGTGCATATGCGGCTGCTGCTGAATGACCAGGGTCAAGTGATCGATTCCGAGTCGTCGCCCGTGACCGCAAGCGACCTGGAAGCAGCCCGAAAGACCCTCCAGGGCTGGACCTTCCGCCCCGCGCATTGGGGCAGTCTTCCCATTCCGTGGTACCTCGAAGTCGATGTCCCCATCAGCGAGCCCCCCGCTGACCGGCCCGCCGCCGATCCGGGCCTTCGCTGAATTTCGCCCGCCCCTCCGACCTAAACTCGCGAGCGTGTTCCCCCCACGGCCCTTCTGGGAGTAAACTCATGGAGAGGCGGCGGGCAGGTGCGGTCAGACAAAACCGCTTCAGGAGCTTGATGATTATGCAGCGCCACATTGGAAAGCGCATCTCGATGACGAGCAGCCTGCTCGTGCTGCTCTTGTGTACGGGCTTGGCCTATGGCAAACGAAAACCCACCGACGAGCCGCCGTTTCAGTACGTGGGCGGGACGGAAAACATTCAGCAAGGATGCGGTGGGAAACTGGAAGTCCAAAAGGATGGACTCGCCTTCACCTGCCCTACGGGCTCTGTCAACCTGCCCTTTTCTGCTATCACCCTCATGCAATACCGCCCTGACCTGAGCACCGAGGTTTGGGGGATGAACATCGCGTGGAAGGTGCAGCCCCCACGCGATAAAGCCAGGCATAACCAGTACCTCACCGTTGTTTACAGGGAACAAGGCGCGATCCACGCCGTGGTCCTGAGCGTCGAACCCATCTTCATGCGTCCCTATCTGGCGGAAATCGAACTGAGATCCGGAAGGAGCGTTCAGGTGTGGCGAAGCTACGACGAATTTTAATAAGGCTGCGGCCGAACTCGGTCTGTGGCTTTGTTAAGGAATGGTGAAATAGTAAATTACGAATTACGAACCTTCCTGTTTCGCCGATGGGGGAACGTCTTGTTTCACTATCGACGATTCACCAGTTGCCATTCATGATTCCATACCCCTGTAGCGCCGCTGTCTCGGCGGGGACATGCAGGCAAGTTACCTGCCCGCCGGCAGGAAACGTGGCGTGTGCCCTATGGTGATGTCCCCTGATAGTAATACCCGGCGCGGGCTCGAACCTTTGCTCCCGGCCGTCGGACTTGCACCACAATACGATGGAAGCCGGCTTCATTCAGGTTGTCGGGGTAATAGGCCAGCTCGTACTGGCCGTGGATCTCCGTGGCGATGCGGTTCAGCGTCTGCTGCACCGTGCTTTTTCCCCACTTCTGATAGTAGACGCCCCCTGAATAACCCGCGAAGTATTCCAGCGAACTCTTGAAAACCGTGGACCTCACCGTTTCGCCGGTAGCGAGCAGAATCGGCACAATGGGAATGGGCGCGCTGTACGTGGTTTGGGATAAGCTGGGTGTGGGAGCCATGCCAGGAGGCGTGGGCCGCCCCACCGCCTCGTCGACGAGGTCAGGGCGAGGCTCCTTCTGTGGCCTTGACCACAGAGCTTTCGTCGTATTGAAGCCCAGCCCATAGACCGTGACATCTGAATTCATCGCCCGCTTGACGATCTCGCCTTTGTTCATCTGGCTGCCGATATCGTAGCCATCGGAAAAGACCACGGCCACGCGCCGGTCCTCTTTCGGCCGCTTCTCCAGCATCCCCAGCGCACGCACCAACGCATCGTCGAGGTGCATCCCGCTGCCGCCCCCCTTGATCCCGCGCAGCGCCGTATCCAACTTGTCACCATTGCTGGTGAAGTCCTGGACCAGATTCACGCGGTCGCTGTAAGTAATCAGCGCCGCCTGCCCCTGCGGCCCCATCAGCAGGTCCGAGAACACGGAGCCCAGGGGGCGGACGTCCTCCAGCAACGCCGCGGTGGTGTCATTTGTTTCCACCACGATCACTAAAGCCACAGGATGCATTTCGGTCCCAAACTGCGCGATGCGCTGCAGCGCGCCGTTGTCGTAAATCTTGAATTCATCCTGTTGGACGTCGTACACGAATTGCCCGCCCGAGTCGAATACCGTCACCGGAGTGGTCACCAACCTGGATTCCACGCGAATCGTCGCGGCCGTCTGCGTCGGATCGGCCGACTCCTTCTGCGGAGCAGTCTGCCCAGGTTCGGCGCCCGCCACACCCTGCTGCGCCAAGCTGGTTCGCACGGAGCCCTGTTCCGAAAGCACCAACAGCAGCACCAGGGTAGCTGCCCACCGCACAGACCCACGCAGCCATTTCGGACCCATGAACAACCTCCCGAAGCTTTCCTTCCTGTTGGATGACCTCGAGGCGACCCGCGTTGCAACGCTGAAGCGGTCGGTTGCCCCCACACGCTGGGAACTCAGGCGACCCCTTCCTTTTGCCGAGTGCGTTGCCGCACCGCCTCGTAAAGCACCACGCCGGCAGCCACGGACACATTCAAAGAGCTCACGGGGCCGCGCAGGGGGATGTGCGCCAGCTCATCACAGGCTTCCCGCACCAACCGATGCAGGCCACGGCCTTCGCCACCCAGAACCAGTGCGCACGCGGGCAAGTAATCGAGTTCCGTGTAAGACCTCGGCCCCCCCGCCTCAAATCCATACACCCAAATGTTCTGCTTTTTCAAGTCCATCAAGGCTCGAACCAGGTTCGGGACACGCGCCACCTTGGTGTGCTCCAGAGCGCCTGCCGCCGCCCGCGCGACCGCCGGCGAGAGGCCCGCGGCACGCCGCTCGGGAATCACCACTCCACTGGCCCCGGCCGCGACTACGGTGCGGATGATCGCCCCCAGGTTCGCTGGGTCTTCGACGCCATCCAGCGCCACCAGCAGTGGCCGCTCAGCACTGGTCATGATCGCGGTGAGATCATCATAGGCCTTGGGCGTGCACACCGCCACCACATTCTGGTGCTGGGTCGTGCCAGCCGTGCGCTCCACCGCCGGGCGTGGCGAAAAACGCAGCGCGATGCCCGCTGCCCGGCAGGCGTCGATGATCTCTTGCACGCGGGGGTTGTGGTAACCCTGCGTGATCAGCACGTAGTCCATCGGCCGGGTGCGCAGCGCTTCCCGCACCGCATGGATGCCGTACACGACCTCCAGCCGTTCACCACTCTCTCGCTGCGACAACGCGCCGTCTCCTCCAGCGAGCGCTCGCCGCCCTGCGGCGGCCGGCACGAAATAGTGAATAGTGAATCGTCAATGGTGAAGCAAATCGCCCCTCCACCATTCAAGTCGGGGTAATTGATAGTTTACTATTCACTCTTCACTATTCGCTTTTCGCCATTTCCTGCGCCCGTATCGCCGACGACTAGAGCTTCGCCGCCTCCGCGAACTCACGCAATCGCTCGGCCACGCTCTTCACATGATGCGCCAGCGGCAACTTCGACCCTTCCTCGAAAATCGGAATCAGCTTCTTCAACTCAGGACCCGACTCCGCGCCGGTTAAGGCGACCCGCACGGGATGAAACAGCTCTCTCCCCTTTTTCCCTGTTTCCTTCTCAACACATTTCATGATTTCTCGAAATCGGTCAAACTTCAGCTCCGGCTCACCGACTACTTTGGGGATGAAGGTTCGCAGGATCTCTCGCGAAGCAGGTTCTTCAGCTACGTGCCTCGTGGCTTCGCCGGTGATGATGGCTGCTGCACTGTACCCAAATATCTGCTGGGCAATGTCCTGAAGACGAGTCGAACCCTTACTCTCGAAAATGATTGCGAGGATCTCGTTGATCATGTCGCCGGCCCGCCCAATTTCCTCCTCCACGAGGTACCCCTCTGATTTAAGGAACTCCTCTGTCCGTTCCCTGAAAAACCGCAATTGCCGCTCTTTTGACAGATCAAGAAACTTTTTGGAGGAAAGCTCAGCCATATATTCCCCGTTCAGCCAGTCGAGCTTCTTGCGGTCAAATACCGCAGGGCTCTTCGTGATTTGGTCCAAAGAGAATTGGGCAATCATCTCCTCAGTGCTCAGCTTTTCTGTCTTACCGTCTGACGCCGACCACCCGAGCAGCAGTAGATAATTCTTCAACGCCTCTGGAAGGATCCCCTCTTCACGAAAATTAGCCAGCGAAGCGGCCCCGTGCCGCTTGGAAAGGCGCGTGCGGTCCGCGCCGAGGATGGTGGAAAGATGCGCGAACGCCGGTGGTTCCCAGCCCAAGGCGCGATAGACGGCAAGCTGGCGCGGCGTGTTCGAAATGTGGTCGTCGCCGCGGATCACGTGGGTGATCTCCATCAGGTGGTCGTCAATCACCACCGCGTAGTTGTAAGCAGGGTTGCCCTCCGACCGCACCAGGATGGGATCGCCGATCACTTCACTCGAAAAGGTGGTCGGCCCGTGCACGAGGTCGTTCCAGGAGAAACTGCTCTCCACGATCTTCAGGCGCACGGCCGCTGGCTCACCCGCAGCTTTGCGGCGCTCGGCCTCCTCGGATGGGAGTTTCCGGCAGCGTCCGGAATAGCGCGGCTGCCGCCCGGCTTTGAGCGCCTCCTGCCGCGCGGCTTCCAGTTGCTCCGCCGAGCAAAAGCAATAGTAGGCGTCGCCCTGCGCAATCAACCTCTCCGCGTGCTGGGCGTAGATTTCCAGCCGCCCCGACTGGCGATACGGTCCGAACGGACCGCCCTTGTCCGGACCTTCGTCCCAGTCGAGCCCGAACCAGCGCAGGTCGTCGAGCAACTGCGTTTCGTATGCTTCCTCGGAGCGCTCCACGTCCGTGTCTTCTATCCGCAGAGCGAAGACGCCGCCGTGATGCCGCGCGAACAGCCAGTTGAACAAAGCCGTCCGAGCGTTGCCCACGTGCACGTAGCCGGTCGGGCTGGGAGCAAAACGGACTCGGACTTTGGACATGAAATCCCGGCCTTTCGCGAATCTTTAAAGATAACACACTCCGCTGGACGCGGCTTCGGGGGGTGCTGGGGTGCGCTAGTGCTGCCCCGGCGCGTCATATCCCGTCAACGCGGGCACAATGTTACTTCCTGGAAGCCGATAGACTTTCAGAATCTCGTCAGAAACTACGGCCAGAAGGGTCCCGTCCGGCGATAGTGCTAACTGGTTCACATGAGGTTCCCAGGGGGCCCACGGTGACGTGCCTTTGACTTTCACCGCGTAAATCGCTCGGCGGTCCGGAATGCTGTACACAACTACCCGGTCGTTTGACGGAAACGCGTACATGTCCAACCCCGGACTCGTCAGACCTCTTTGCCTATTCACTATGACTGCGAATCTTTCGCCGCCGCTCGATCCCTGGTCCCCTCCGAATGACCGATTCTTGGGTAAAACCACTCGGAACAATAGCGCGCCGTCGACCGTGGCCACAGCCATCTCGTGCCCTGCTTCGATAACTAACGTTTCATCATTCACGAAGAATGTAGACTTACGCCAGTAGCCCCTGAATCGCTTGTCGATGCCGGGGGGTTGAAATGCGTGCCAGGACTGGTCAATCCGCCGAATGCAAACCTCCAACGGTTTACCGCAACGCCCAACCAGCCAGTGACTCGAAATGCCGTACGTCAGGTCTTCTTCGGTCCATTCAGCAACAGCAGCAAATGTCCCGACGTCCAATAGCGTACGTTGATAACGTTGCCCGGAACGAAAGGAAAGGAGCAGCAATTGTCTGCTCGGAGAAATGCTTTCACAGGCACGGTCATCTGGTAGATGTAGTTCTCGTATTACGTCAAAGCTGGGCGAGAACAAACGGAGTAGGCTTCCCGTGCAGGTCAGAAACCTTCCGTCATGCACCCCCAGAAAGCTAACTGGATAGGAGGGGGTAGACCACTCTCGCAGGCCCTGCTTCTGGCCAGTCCTAGTGTCAAGGGCAAAGACGTGGAGGTGTGCGGGTCCGATGGGATGTTTACCAGTCTTCTTGTCAGCAGTGCGGTCGTCGAGCGTCAGCCACGCCACCGCGAGATTGTTGACGTCGGTAAAGTCAACAAATGTGGGTAAGCGCTCTACCCCTTCATATGTCTTGTATCCAAGGTTGCGCAGGTCTACTTCCAACAACGGATGGTCTTTGCTGGAGGCTGGTTCTGATTCTTGAGGGTGCGCTCGCCCCACAAACACGAACGCGACCCCCATCAGGATTACAGCAATTGATTTCCTAGTGCTGACCTTCCCCGGTTGCCAGTTCATCCTACTCCTTTATGTGAATTATATACGCGGTGTCGCCTACGCGGGAGCAGCTTGCTCGCGTCACAAACACTCCATGCTCGAGTGCCGGGATAGCTAGCATTTCGGTAACTTCGCGGAGACGGATTATGCTGACCCGCTACCCGACCTCCAGTCAGTTTTGACAGCCTGAGTTAATTGAAAAGGGGCCGATCCAGAACACCACGCGGTAAGCCGCCCCTACTTGTTCGCCCCCCGCAACCCTGGCAGCCAGTGGGAAAGCTGTTCGAGGCTGGGGTAATGCGTTCGGTCCACCTGCAGCGGCGTCACCGAGATTTCGTGCGCGAGAATGGCGCCGTAATCGGTATCCGGTTCGACGTCGCCCAGTTCTACGGTCTCGTCGAGCCAATAATAGGGCCGCCCGCGCGGGTCCTTCTGCTCGCGGACCATGTTCTGGGAGATCTTCTGGCTCTGGCGGGTAACCCGCACGCCGCGCACTTCGCCGCGCGGAACGTTCACATTCAAACACACTCCCGGCGCCAGTCTCTCTTCCATAATCTGGGCAGCGAGTTGCGCCGCGAAGGCCGCCGCCACGGTAAAATCCAGGTACTTGCGCGTGGCGAGCGAAATAGCGAACGCCGGCACACCGTGCAGCGCCGCTTCCATCGCGGCGGCGACCGTGCCAGAGTAAACCACGTTCTCGCCCAGATTGCCGCCGGGATTGATTCCGCTCACCACCAGGTCGGGCTTCTGCGGCAGGATGTGGTAGAAGCCCAGGATCACCGCGTCAGCCGGCGTGCCGGAGACGGCGTAATGTCGGTCGTCGATCCGGTGGATGCGCAGCGGCGTGTGCAGGCTGATCGACTGGCTGGTGGCGCTCATTTCCTTGTCCGGAGCGATCACCGTCACTTCCCCCACCGGCACCAAGCCCTGCTCGAGGGCCTCAATCCCCGCGGCGTTAATGCCGTCGTCGTTCGTGATGAGGATGCGTTTCAAGGCCATTGGAAAGGCTAGGATTGCTCGCGGAAAGGCCGGGAAGAAGCCTCCGAGTTCTTTTCTAGCATGTGGGCGGAAGTTCGTCCATATGATTCCGAGATTGCCCCCCCACGGCCGCGTCACCGGGTGGCCCCTTCGTAGGGGCGAACGGCGTTCGGCCCGCTGGGGGCGAGCGCGGTTCGGCTTCGCTCACCGTCCCGAGCAACGCCGAGGGACCGCGCGCTCCTACTTGACTTTCGCTTTTTATTCGCCTATACTCAGGCTACCTCTATTGGGGGGATAGAGCTTTGTTCATGAACGGGCCAACTCCGTCTTCGACCGCCTTGACGCAACCTTGGCGCCTGCCGCCGCGGGGTCTGGCGGTCTTTCACGGGGAGTGCGATGCGCCCCGGCTCAGCCACTACTTCTTGCCGCGCCTGGTCCTCGAGGGCAAGCGGATTCTGTTTCTAGACGGTGCGAACTGTGCCAATCCCCGGCTTATGGCGCGGCTGGCCGAACGGCGAGGGGTTCCCTTTGCGCAATTCAACCGACAGATCAAGCTGGCGCGGGCATTCACTTGCTTTCAGCTTACCGAACTCATCAGTCGTGTTCCTCAATTCCTCGCGGAATTCCCCGCCCAGGTTCT
>JBEKAK010000131.1:0-11865 GCA_050018275.1 Terriglobia bacterium
GACCCTTCAGAGTCTGTGTGACAACCGGGCTGTGGGGATAAGCATTTTGGTGTTGAGTCTCGATTACGATGGTTTGGATTGCCTCGCGGAGTGTGAGCTTCTCACCCCTGGGGTCGTTCCTGGCCCGTTCCGTTCACTTCGGGGATGTGGAGCGCCACATCCGTGTCAAGTTGAACGCCGTCGCCGCCCGCGTGACTTCGACCGCCACATTGGCCAGGCCTCGCAGTCGAAAGCGGCGCAGGCCGCGTTGTTGTTTTAGCACTCCGAACACCGGCTCGACGATTGCCTTGCGGCGTCGATAAATCGCTCGCCCGGCCGGCGTGCGCAGTTTCTGGACCATGCGTTGATGCTCGGGTTTTCGCCAGCGTCGTCGCCGCGCCGGGCGACCCAGATTCAGTTCGCGCGCCTCATAGGGGTCCGGCACATAGCCGTCGATCAACCGCGTCTCCAGTCCCACCAAGTTATCGTCCGAGTAAAAGCCGCTGGCCCCACTCACTTGCTCGGGCCACTCGCCGCAGCGTTCCATGGCCCGATCCACCACCGGCAGCAGCAGGTCATTGTCGCTGGGGTCTCCTGCCCCACGCGCTGCTCCACAATCAGGTGGTCTTCCGTGACCGCCATGGCCACCGTATAGCCCAACGTGAAGCCGCGCCCTTCCTTCAAAAACCGGCTGTCCGGGTCGGTGCGCGAGAGCTTCGCCAGCCCCGTCTTCTTCAAGGCCTGCAGCCGTCGGGGAATTCCCTCCAGACGCTCTTCCAGAGCTTGCAGATGTTTCGCCGCCACCTGGGTCCCCGGCGTTTCGTTCGGATCCGTGGCGTCGCAGGCCTGCTGCCAACGGCGAATCTGCCGGCGGATCTGGGCCCGCTCCTGCCGCAACTTCTCCAGCGAGTCCACCCGATGCCGCGAAGCGTTCGCCGCCACCCGCGTCGTCTCGATGGCCACGTGTCCCAACTTGCCCATCCCCAGACGCCGCGCTGCTTCCACCACCTGCGTGAACACGTCGTTCAGCGCCCGGCGGTGCCCTCGCCGAAAATCGTTCAAGGTCCAGAAATCCGGCTCCGCTCCCCCCGCCAAGTACCGAAACGCCAGGTCCTCGCGCACCCGCTGCTCCAGCCGCCGCGACGAGGTCACCCCCAAGGCGTAGGCGTACAACCACACCTTCACCATCAGCGCCGGAGCGTAGGCCGCCCGGCCTTCTTCGGCGTGGTCCTCTTCCAGACCGCTCAAATCCAGTTGCTGGACGATGCGATGGATGAAAAACCATAGGTGATCTTCCCCCAGCACGTCTCTCACGCTCGGCGGCAACAGATAAGCTTGCTCAGGGTTGTAGGGCAGAAATTTCATCGCGGGTCTCCTCGCCCCGCATTACACGCAACTCACCAGCCAGAGTTTTCACACAGACTCTTTCAGGGTCGGACCTTGTGGGGGGCGCGTTTTCCGGGGGCGCTGCCCCCGGCTATTGTATCGATCCCCCGCGGGGATCAAGGATGGACAGTGCCGAGGACGTTCTGGGCGCGCAAAAAGCAAGTACAACGCCTTCCGGTCCGCTCGGCCTAAATTGCTCAAGTCAAAAGAGTAATTCATCGAGTTTCTGGAGAGGAGTCCCGCCCTGCGGGACGACGAAGAATCTCGCATTGCCATGAGAATACACAGAGCGAGATCCTTCGCGGAGTTTACCCTGAGCCAGCAGAGCGAGATCCTTCTCCCGCAGAGCGGGATCAGGATGACAGCATGGAAGAGTTTTTCCGCAGCCTGTAAGAGGCCGCGGTTCTCCACGATGTGTTAGAAACAAAAGGGGTTAGCAATGCAGAGCAAGAACCTTGCGAGAATCTATGTCATTTAAATTAAAGGAGTTAGTTGATTCTGCTGCAACTAGGGTGACGAAAAAAAGGGGGCCCCAAAATGAAGGTAAGTTAGACGATGTTATTGAAAACAAATGGAGAAAAAATGCCCGTTTATGGGTTTGACACGATTTTATTGAAAAGAAACAAGTTATAGATTTCCTCACACGATGTTGGTGAAAAGAAAGGGAGTTATTGAAAAAGAAGGGGAAGAGGAAAGAAGAAACCATCGATCTGGATGAGTGCTTGAAGATAAAAGGGTTACGTGATAATCGAGGCGAAGCCAGAATGTTGTTGAAAGCAAAGGCGGTTATCGCGCTAGTGCCCTGAGTCAGAAGTTCGGTGATGAAGTCAGCCCCGATGCATCGGGGCGAAAGAATGTAGCCCACGGCGTGAGCCGTGGGTAAGGGAGCCCTCGCTCAACCCCGTCCTCTCTCCCGCCCGCGCGGGAGAGGGGTGCCCGAAGGCGGGGTTAGGGCTCCGTCCCCCAGGGCTTGCGCCCTGGGCTACGATCTTGCGCCCCTGACGGGGCTCGGGAACGGCCGCCCGCAACGGAATGACTTAGTCAGCTGACTTTTGACTCAGGACACTAGCCTCAGCCGAGTGGCATAGGTTCTTGCACTTTCTACAGGCGCGGCGCAGCGACGCGCCGGCGAAAAGCCAAGTGGTGGCGTGTGAAGGGCGGGACGGGAGCCTGGCGATCGAACACCGAGGCCGTGCCCTGCGCTGGCAGGAGATCCCGGCGCTAGGCCGGAAACCGGGAGATTTGCAGGCGCGGGCCGGCGCCCCGGCCCGCTCTGCAAAGGCGAAAGGAGGGTGCAACCTAGTGCCGTTCCAACTTATCCCGACCAATTCGCGTAAGCCCCGTAGCGTGCTGATGACGTACAACTCAGAAGCGAAGTACACAGCCCCATAGAGTTGGAACGGCACTAGAAGTGCGGCATCTCCGGCATCTGCATCTTCTGGGGTTCCCCTGTGATATGGGAGGTTTCGTTGGTCAGGATTCTCTTCAACACCATGGTCATGTCAGGCGTGGTCATCTTCACCCAGCTGAAAGACGCGACTTGCGTTGCAACCCAGTAGTCGACCTGCCCACTCTTTTCCTGCTTGCGATAGTGCTGGCACATGAACGTGCCGGCGGGAACCGTGACGGATTCCGTGCCGACCAGTTCACCCATGTCCGGCTTGCCGCCGGATTGCTGGGCCTCGTGTGGTTTCATCATCCCCATCATGAAACTGCCCATTTCCATCGGTGGCCGTCCGGGTGCTTGCGTGATCATGCGTTTCATGCCCGCCTCGGGGCCACTGCTCACCATCAACATTTTCGTGACCATCTCCCCGCCCAGCTCTGCACTTTGCATGCGAGTTTCGAGCCAGATGCCGGGACTGCCTTTCACGTCTTCCTTGCCGACGATCGCGTAGGCAACGTCCATATCCTTGCCCTTCGTGTTCATGTGGTATTCCGCGCCCGAGCCAACCACGGGATTTTGCAGAGTGGGCGTCGGCGCTTGCGGTCCCATGCCCATTCCGCCTCTTCCGCCCCGCTGTCCCCAGGCGCCCGCTGCGACCGTCAGCGCCAGAGCCAACACCATCATCGCCCTTTTAGAAAAACTCATAGGTCGGTACCCCCTTTTTTTTACTGGCCCGCCAGCTGTCGTGCTCATCACGAGGCCAGAGATGTTCAACAAGTATTCAGCGCTCCTCTAAGAATTGTGCTGCTCTTCAATGTCCGTGATGAAATTCGATCTGGGGGCAAGTATAACAGAAATTCTACGCGCAGATGCACGGCGCGGATCCGAAAACTCGGAGTCGGAAAGAAGCCCCGGTTTACTCGCCATGCCCGCCATAGGTCATGAACTGCTCTTTCTTGAATTCTTCCCATTGGGCGGGTTGGTATTGGTCTTTAGGGATGAAGCGCTTGTGACGAAAGGCGATGCCCAGTTTGGCTTCGTCGATCTCGGTGTCCTTCTGGGGAAGGTAGTCGAAAACGCCGCGGTTGGCGCCGTAGTACGCGCATAACCACACCCCCTCAGGGCTTTCCACGGCGTAGAGCGCGCAGGCCAGGGGTAAGGGACGAGTGGCGTCCACGGAAACCTTTGCCACCATGTCAATGATCTTGCCGGTGACCCGCGGGGCAGCCGCGGTCGGGGAAGCAGGTGTCGTGGCCATCGTTGACCTCACGTTCAGATCGCGAACCCGGGGCAAAGCGATGGTCCGCTCCGCCGCAGGGAAACATACCTCGGGCCTCGGAGGCGCGTCAATGGGACATTTGTTCTCGGGTGCTCTGTTCGAAAGAAATCTGCTGCCCGGCGGGAATACAAGGTGTGGGCCAGCCCCGTGGGATTCCCGTTTTCATGGGAATGGCGTGCAGTGGCAGTTTCGTCGAACCACGCACATGCCGCACTACGGCCTGACGGCACCACCCGCGTATAACAGCTTACTGTCAGCTCGTGCCCGAAAGCTTCAACTCAATCACCAGCAACTGGCCGCTGGTCTTCCAAGTGCCCCCGGTCGCGGTCTTTCCCTCCGAGAGCGGATTGGGGCGTGTCACGAGTTGTTCGGTGGCAACCGACCCGCTGGCCATCAGGTCTGCGCCGACTTTAGCCCGCTCCGCATCGAGGTCGGGATCGATGGCGTGTGAAACCACACCGGGGTGCACGTCCAGGCCGATGTCGTGCGTCGCCGCGCCCAGCCAGATTTCACGGCCATCGGGCGTGGTGACCGAGGAACGCCACAGGCGCAGGTGATGACGTTTCATGAAGGTGTTCAGCATCTTTTCGAAGGCCAGGTCTTCGGCGCGGTCATAAAGGTAGAGATCGGAGACGGGAGCCACCCCGTAGCCTTCTTCGCTGGCCACCGCGCGCAGCGTGCCCAGCACCGACTTTCTGTTCTTCTTCGCAGCTTCGCTCCAGCCAGCCTGCTGGAAGGCCTTGGCGATCTGGTCGGCATTTCCGACCAAGACCAAATTGAGCGGGTCGCCCGGCGCTTTATTCTTTCCCGCGGCGCGCTGCGGCGCGTCAGCGAGCAGTTTCTGGATAGCATCCGCCAAGTCCGGAGAGATCTCGGACGCAGCGGCCGCCGCTGAAGTCGAACCCACCGCAAGGGGCATATCCAGTGCCAGGATCAGGTCCGCGCCCGCAGGATATTCAATCGATGGATCCGCCTCTCCCAGATTTTTGCTCGACATCTTCTTCAGGTCGGCGCCCGCTGCCCCCAGCTTGTCCAGGGCATCATCCAGATGCGAGACCGGCAACTCGCTGGCCAGGACTCCTCGAATCGTCCCATCCTCCAGGACGGTCTCCCGCGCGTTCTCCACCTCCGTCAGGTGAGCGGCCAGCTTGAGCGCGGCGTGGCCCGGGATCAGCAACTGGTCAAAGTGAAACAGCAAGCGCGCGCGGTCCGTAGAGTCAGAAGTCGGAATCAGCTTCTCGATTTTCCCTTTCACTTCCGCACCGATGGGAACCAGCACGCTTTGGCCGTTCGTGACCTCACGCACCACGCGCGCGGTTACCGCCTGATTGAGGTGCGAGGTTTTTGTGCTAACCGGGGTCTCCAGCCGCAGGTAAAGCGGCGTTCCGGCCGCCAAGGTGTTGCTGGCGTCCTCGATTGGAAAGCCCGGACCCGGCGCGCCTGGTGTGGCCGTCAAATTCGCGAACGAGAAAACCATGAAAGCAAGAGCTGGCAAGAACTTGTGCTGCACTCCAAGAAGCAACCCCAGAGGAGAAGCGGTCTCGAAAGACCCGGTCATGGCTCGGTTTCTCACGTTCCACCTCAAAGCATTCGTTCGACGTTTGCCGGGCGGGGCTTGCTTCCGCCTTTTGAGCCCCTGCTCCGCCACCTAAACCGATTAATACTCCTGGAAGAATTGTAACGCAAGTCGGGACTTGTTCGAGGGGCGACCGCAAAGGTTTTTACCAGGTCATTGATGACCGTGGGAATCAGGCCGAATTTCCGATTTGAGTCTCAGGTACCAGTCCTCCATTGACATCCGAGGGCTCTATTCATGTGGGTTTCAACGTGTTGCAGACACCCCAGATCTGTACACGCCGGGGGCAGAATTGAATACGCAAATTCCGGCTTACTCTTCTCCGTGACAGCGCCGTCGTGGGGGTCCGGCCATGAAACAGCACCTTAGAGTGCCCCTTGTATACTAGCCGTTCGTACCATATCGGTGGAACCATCGACCCATTGTCAAACTTCTCCCACCAGATAAAATGAGAATTCCTTAATTCGGTAATCTGAGATCTCTTTTGGCGGGAAGTTCAACCTGGGTCCATTCGAGCCATGTTGGGTGTGGGAGGGGGGTGTATTTGGCAGGCAAGGTGCGGGCCCCGCGCTTCGAACTCCAAATCCCACCTAGAGTCATCTGAACTCAGCGTTCGCTGGAGTCAGGGAGAAACGCTAGCTGGAGGTCGAATGAGGAAACTGGTTATGGGCTGTGCGCTGGCGGGGGTACTTGCCCTGTCACCAAAGTCCGAAGCAAGGCCACCGGCTTTCCTTGGACCGTTGCCAGTGATATTCCAGGCGATGCCGAAAAGCGAAGTTGGCGTGGCGAGCTGGTACGGAAGTAAGCATCAAGGCAAAGCCACCGCAAGCGGCGAAGCCTTTGACATGAATAGACTTACTGCTGCCCACCGAGAACTCCCGCTGGGCACCACCGTCCGTGTCACGAACCTTGTGAATCTCAAGTCCATTGTGCTGAGGATTAATGATCGCGGCCCCGGCATTGATGGGCGGCTGATCGACGTGTCTTGGGCTGCGGCCAAGAAGCTCGACTTTGTGAACGCAGGCTTGACCCTGGTGGAAGTCGAGATCGTCAGCTACCCCAGATCGCCTCTTCGGCAGGGAGGGGGGGTCGCGTTCTCCCAAAGTCGATTGGTTCAGGTGAGAAGGACTCAATCGAAACCCTAGGCTCCTGGCACATCAGCGTCGTGCACTTGAATCTTTGTAGTGGGATTTTTCGATATCAGGATAGCTTAACAATGGCGATTTCGTCGCGGCCCAGTTTCGCTCACTCTGGCCGCGGGGTTAGCGTTGACTTGCACCACCTCTTGAGTTAGGCTTGGCTTGTTGACAAGGCTTTCTTTCTGAACCCTTGCGAGGCCAACGCGTGGTGGTGGTCTAAAGGCAAAAACTCAGTGGATCTGCTCCGGCGCGGGGACGAGATCAGGCCGGGAGTGTGAAAGCGAGGCTACATGGCCGAAGCACTGACCAAAGCAGGGCGGTATCAGATCGTCGGTGAATTGGGCCGTGGGTCAATGGGTGTCGTGTACCAGGGGTTCGACCCGATCATTGGCCGTACGGTGGCGATCAAGACCATGCTCACCGAGGGCCTTTCTCCGCAGGAGTTCCAGGAGTACAAGGCACGCTTCCAGCGGGAGGCGCAGGCCGCAGGAATTCTCACCCATCCCAATATCATCACCGTGTACGATTTTGGCGAGGACGGCGGCATCCTTTTTCTCGCCATGGAGTTCCTGGAGGGCAAGTCACTCGAGAAGGTCGTCCAGGAGCAGAACGTCCTGCCCCTTGAAACCATCGTGCCCATCTATGACCAGGTCTGCAGCGCCCTCGACCACGCTCACCGGAACAAGATTGTGCATCGCGATATCAAGCCCGCCAACATCATGCTCCTGCAGAATGGGCTTGTGAAACTGACCGACTTTGGGATTGCCAAGATCATGTCGCTGGGCATGACGCAGGCCGGCCAGATTCTGGGCACACCGAATTACATGTCGCCCGAGCAGGTCAAAGGGCGCCAAGTCGATGGCCGGTCGGACATCTTCTCGCTGGGCGTGATCCTTTACGAATTGGTGACGGGTGAAAAGCCCTTCGGCGGTCAGAACATTACTACGGTCATCTATAAAATCATCAACGAGAACCCCATTCCGCCGCGCGAACTGGACGGGACGATTCATGCCGGCTTGAACTACGTCATTAGCAAAGCGCTCGCCAAGAATTCTGACGAACGTTACCAGACGTGTCGCGAGTTGGCAGAAGATCTGAGGAATTACAAGAACCTGGGCGGCGCGGCTTCGCCCCAGGGCACGGTGGTTCTGAGGACAGCCCCTACTGCCGTGGGCCCGGCCGAACCTGCTTCTCCCGTGCGGGACCAGGCGCCGCGACCCGCTCCGGTCACGGTGGACGAGACGCCCATCACGAGGCCCCCGGTTATTCGCGTGATTCGGCCGACGCCGACCCGCCAGCAGGGAATTCCCCAAATCGCGTGGGTCCTCGGCGCCCTTCTGGTGGTGGCGTTATTGGGAGGCGTAGGGTACTTCATCCTCTTGCGCGGACAGGGCCAGCGCACGGTTCAGCCCGCCACGCCGCAGGTCGTCACGCAGGCTACTCCGCAAGGCCCGCCGCCTGCCGCGACTGCACCGCAAGGTACAACTCCTGCCCAACCGGCGGCGGAGGCGAAGCCCGCAGAGATTCAGCCCAGAACCGAGGGCGCCCCGAAACAGGAACCGTCCCGCGCCCACGGCCCCGCGCCGGCCAAGGTGGGACAACTGCTAGTCAGCGCCAACATCAGCGGTGCAAAGATCTCCCTCGACGGACGGAGCGATCCAAGCTGGGTGACACCCTATACGATTGGCGGGCTTCCCGCGGGAACCTACAACGTGGTCATTTCCAAGGACGGCTACGAGGATTTCCAGCAGAGTGTGACGATTCAGGGAGGCCAGACCAACAGTGTCGTCGGCAATCTTTCCTCTCCCCGCGGTGAAATCAACATTGAGACCAGTCCCACAGGAGTGGAAGTGCTGATTGATGGAAAAACCTATGGGCCCAGCCCCGTGCGCGCCACCTTGAGCGCCGGAGACCACACTTACACCGTGAAGCGGCCGGGGGCGGAACCTTACGAGAGGACGTTCACGCTGAAGAGTGGGGCCATCGTCACCAAAAAGTTAAACCTTGGCGAGGTCACCAGGACGGGGATCGTGGAAGTCCGGACCATCCCACCGGGCGCCACGGTGCTTGTGGATGGGTCGCCGGTTGGCGGACAGACTCCCACATCCTTTCGGTTGGCCGTTGGGCCGCATACGCTGGCCATATCGCTTTCAGGATACCGACCGGTTCAACAGCACGTTGACGTTTCAGCGAGTGGGACGTCCAACATCAATATCAACCTCACCAGCCAATAGCGCGGGCGCCCTTCGCGAAACACCCAGGAACGCAGTGGAGGTTCGGTCATGACCCGTCGTATTACGTTTGTCATCTTATTGCTGCTCTTCTTGACGCCCAGCGCGTGGCCGAAGTGGAAAGAGGATGAACAAAAGTATCTCGACGACCAGTTCAAGTCTGTGCTCGACCAGATGCAGGCCCTGGGCAATCAGGTGGCCGCGCTGAACGCTCAACTTGCGGAATTGAAACAGAACCAGGCACAACTCCAGGCCGTAGCCATCCGCCAGCAGCGGGCGCTTCAGGACTTGGACCAGATGCTCTCCTCCCTGCGCATCGGAAACGAGGAGAACTTCGCGAAGCTGAAGACGGCGCTCACGGAATTGCGCGCCGAAACCGAGAATGCTGTCAAGAAGCTGACCGGCCAGCCCGCGCAGCAGCCGGCAGCCCCGGTCGAGGCCACCCTCGTCACACATCCGGGGGCCGTGCCGGCTCGCCAGGCGCCCCAGGGTTATATCACTGCTGTAGACGGTGGGAATGTAATGATCGACATGGGCTCGGCTCAGGGCGTTCAGCAGGGATCACGATTGGCCGTTTACAAAGCCACGGACCCCAACACCCGGGTGGGGGTCATCGAGGTCACCCAAGTGGTCGACGCCGGCAACGCGCGCGCCCGGGTCGTCACCATGAATGCCGGCGCGAGACCGGAGTTCTCTGACGTCGTGCGCGTGGAGTAAACCAGGCTCTCTTCATGGCTCGATTCGTCATTACCGATCCATCAGACCGGACGCAGATCTTCGAGATTTCCAGCCCCACGATTAGTGTCGGACGGGCAGAGTCCAACGATCTGATTCTGCGCCATCCCAGTGTCTCTCGTCACCACGCGCGCGTCACCGTGCTTCCCGGTGATATCACGCTGCTGAATGATCTCGGGAGCTTGAACGGGACCTTCGTGAACGGCACGCAGATTCAGGAGCATGGCCTCTCCGACCAGGACCGGGTCGGGATCGGCATGTACGAGCTCAAGTACGAGACGGGGCGCTCGCACGACTTGCACATTGAAGCCGCGGGCGGCTCCGTGACCGATGTGGACGGCTTGGTCGACGCGGATGACATCAGGACAGCTCTGCGGCTTGCCTCGCCCATGGCCGCCACGGGCCCGGTGGCCATCCCGGACCGGCTGAAAGCCCTGGAACACGAGAATAACCTCCTGAAACTGCTCCTGGCCGTCGGCAAGACGCTCTCCTCCGTTCTGACACCCGAAGAAGTCATGCACCGGGTCATGGAACTGGTGTTTCAGATGGAGAACGTGGAACGGGGCTTCGTCATGCTCCGCGACGACAAGAAGGGATTCAAGCCCGCCGTGCTCCTTTACAAGGACGACAGTATGAAAGCCCAGGCGCGCGGCGTGGCCCTCTCCACGACGGTGATTGATCGGGTCATGAGCGACCGCGTGCCGCTGCTGATTCACGATGTCGGCAGCGACGAGCGCTTTTCCTCCAGCCAGAGCCTGCGCATCTCGGGCATCCGCTCGGCGATGTGCTCCCCGCTGATTTACAAAGACCACGTCTTCGGGCTCTTTTATGTCGATTGCCTGAGCAAGCCCTATGCGTTCTCCATGGAAGAACTCAGTATCTTTTCCGTGATTGCGGCGGAGGCGGCCATCAGCTTTGATAACGCCCGCTCGCATGAGGAACTGGCCCGCCGCGTCGTGGAGCGCCAGGCGCTGGAGCGCTTCCTCAGCTCCGCCAACGTCGAAAGGATTCTTGCCAGCCCCGGCGAAGTCCACCTGGGCGGTGAGAACCAGATCGCCACCATCTTGTTTTCCGACATTCGCGGTTTCACCCGCATGTCCGAACACATGGAACCCCAAGCCGTGGTGGAACTGCTGAACGAATTCTTCTCGGAGATGACCGACCTCATCTTCGAAAGCGGAGGCACGCTGGACAAATATCTGGGCGACGGCATCATGGCCGTTTACGGGGCCCCGCTTCCCAAACCCGACGACGCGCTGCGTGCCGCCAAGACCGCCGTCGAGATGCAGCGGGCTCTGGCGCAGCTCAATCGCGAGTGGGAAAACCGCGGCCAGCAGCGCCTCCTGATGGGGGTGGGCATAAATACCGGCCCGGTGACGGCCGGAAACATCGGCTCCGCCAAGCGCATGGATTACACGGTCATCGGAGATGCTGTCAACCTGGCCTCACGTCTGTGCGCGAATGCGGCCGGTGGACAAATCCTCGTCTCTGAATCAACCTACTCGCAATTGAACGGCGAAATACCAGCGCAACGCCTGGAACCCATCCGCGTGAAAGGCAAGGAAACGCCCGTGGAGCTTTACGAGATCCGCTGGCAGGATTCCGTCCCCGACGCCCGCGTGGACGAAGGCACGGAGCGGTTTCCCAGGTGAATTTCTCCTGCGCTGGATTGGCCTCGGGGGTGCACACAGAATGGTCTCGGTGCCATCGATTCTTTCGCGTTCTCGGCTTCTTGCCGCCATCGCGCAGGCGTCTTTCCCATCTCGCCGTGCCCGCGAGAAAACGGTGCCGGAAAAGGTGACCGGAATAGTTGCGTTGGTAGCGGCAACTCACCGTGGCAGTTTATTGTCGTGCTGAGGAAAACCCCTCTCCGAACGTATCCCTGATAACTAGCGAGGTTCCACCTGAGACCGGCGATGTGTGACCCCTCACCCGGTCCCGCAGGGCGGGACCGGGTGAGGGGTCTTGCCGTCGCAATGGCTTCGGCAAACTTGACTCAAACAGTCAAGTTCCGAATATCAAGCCTGCTCATGCTTATCCGGTTGTTTCAGCAAGCCACAATATGTTGGGGTCAGTCTTGGCCGGGCGGCTTGGAACGGTCCGCCTGGTTCGCATCTCCTTATAGGTCGTGGACTTGTGCTTGGTCCCGAGTC
>JBEKAK010000132.1:0-11794 GCA_050018275.1 Terriglobia bacterium
GTTGATGATGTTCCAATAGGTTTGCAGATAGCTGAAGCTGTCGAACTCTTGTGCCTCGATATCGAGGACCGGGACAGCCGGTGAGTGTGCAGCTTCTGGCAGGTTTGGCCCTCGCGGCACGAGGGCCTGGTTATCAGGCATGGCCTTCACCCCAGCAGATAAAGATTGTCCAGGAGATTCGGGCGTGCATCACGCATCCTCACCAGTGCCAGATCAGGAGGCTGGTCGTCGTGTAGACAGCGGCTTCGGCGCCACGACGTAAGGCCCGCTTTCCTGTGCTGTCCGCGACATATAGGATGTCGTTGGCCTGCAGTCGGGGATCAGCCTCTCGACCTTCCAGTACATTCTTCAGGTTTACCGCAATCGCTTCTCGTCCATTCGTCGCCGCCGCCGCACTTCTCCGCATGATCATGGCTTTCTTCCGGGCAGCCGTCGGTTTCAGATCCTCGGCAAGCGCCAGCGCCTGCAAAACCGTCATATCTTCCTGCCCGGCCTTCAACGGGAACCCTCCCGGTCGATTCACCGCACCCACGACATAAACGATCCCGGCGCGTTGGACCGTGACTCGGTCTCCGGGATACAGGTCCACGTTGAAAGCGGGGTCCCCGGTCTCCTCCAACTGCTTGAGGTCCACCGTGAAGGATGCAGCGCAAGGAGCCTTCCGGGCCGCGGACCTACATTCTCCGGATTGTTCCAAGGTCTGCATCGCAATTCCCCCTCGGGTTATAAGGGCCGCACCGCCGGCGTCATTCGCCAGGCCTTGTGCCTGCGACAGGACGTCCAATAACGTTGCCTTTCCAAATAAGGGATAGATTTGGGGTGTCTTCACTGCCCCCGCTATAGTAATGGAGTGGACGCGAGATTCCTTGACGGCCACCGTCACACGAGGATGACTGAAGATCTCTGCCTTACGGTATTTCTCGCTTATCTGTTCGGAAAGCTGAGCAGGCGTCAACCCCGCGGCTACGATAGCTTCCGAGAGCAAGGGTAGCTCGATTTGGCCAGTTGGGCCGACACGGTATTCACCGGAAATATCCGGGGCATCATAGACGCTGACGATCAGGACGTCAGCCGAACTAATGATGTAGTCGGGGAGGGCCAGGGAGGAAGCAGCCACCACCCGAGAGGCTGGTCCCGACACGAGTTCTGAATCATGGGCGACGGCCACAGGGGTTTGCGCGACCAGGAGCGGACAGCACGCCAAGATGAGCGCACAGGTGGTCGCAAGCCTGTCTCCCATGAGCTTTCTCAGGGCGCTACGCGTCATGCCAGACACTGCCATTTCGGTTCTCCTGATTCTTCGCTTGGGCGATGTGTTTTCCCCGGTTGTTTTGTGCGTCATGACATCAGGCGCCAAAACCACGCGCCCCTCAGGCGTAAGGGCGAGGGTGTAAGGTGCAGGAAGGTGCAGGCCCGCGCGGTTCGGGTCGTGGCACACGCTCCACCGCCCACGCGTCCACTTCCACCGCCGCCGATTTCTGCACGAGCTCGACTGACAAAACCAGGCGGAATTGGCTCTTGTGACGCACCAGGACCCCTTCGATGCCTTCCAGCGGGCCACACTTCACTCGAACCCAATCTCCGCACTTCAGGAACGGGTGGGGTTCAACGCGCGCGCCTCTCACAAGGGCCCGGCGCAGCGCCTCGATCTCCACATCGGGAATGATCGCGGCCACGCCTGCGAATCCCACCAAACCCTGGACGCCCGGCGTGGTCAAAATACTGAGCCGCTGCTCGAGTCCCCTGCGCAAGAACAAGTAGCAGGGAAAGAGCGGCAGGGAAAGTTCCTTGGTTCGATCACTCCACTGACGAACGGCGGTGTACAGAGGCAGGAATACCTCAAACCCCTTGTAGGCCAGAGAACCTGCAGCCAGCTTCTCATGCTGGTGCTTGGTGTAGATCGCGAACCAGCCCGGGCCCCCCGGCCGGTAATCCTCAAGCGGTTCGGCCTCGCGCATTAACATATAGCTCCGCCCTCTGACTCCCAAGAGTCCTCCACTTCCTAAGCCGCTTCTTGCGAACAATTCCACCTCTCCCGGTGGCTCTTTCCCGGCCGCAGAGCAGCCCGTCTGCCCAAGACATCCCCGCCGACAACGGATCCTTGCTTTCCTTCCAACTCTCCCTCAACTTCCTTGATCGGCGTTGGCAGCCTTTATCCCGAACAGATCACTGAGCTGGTTCTGCTGAAATCGGCCGGTCCCTCGGAAGCCCACGGCGACCTCGAACCGGGGCTCCTCTTTGGAACGCTGAATGATTCCTTCAAAGCGGATCGTTGTGACTTGTTTGTCCGGAGTCTGGAAGTGCACGAGCAGAACAATCTTTGTCCCTGGGGCCAAGGGTTGCTCCATTGCTATTCGGGCCCCGCCAACTCCAATGTCGTAAAGCACGCCCTGCATTTCTGTCTGGTGGTTTGGTCCATTGGAAAGATGGACAGTTACAGGGCATCGGATCTCGAACCGCCTCTCTTCGCGCATGGTGTATGCCTTTCTGCTTTTGTTCAGGCAATTACGAACGCCGACCACTTTGGGGTGGTCTCCTTTTTAAATGTTGGAGGGGGGAAAAACAATCGCCTGTCGGTATGAGTTTCCCGCCTAAATGGTATGAGAAAGTCTGTCCAGCACCTACGCCAACCTGCCTAGGAATAAGGGGGGCGCACAGCCGCGCGAGCAACTGAATGGATTAGGAAAGTCGGGCTTCGCCACAGCAGGATTTCCTAATACTTTCCTCCTAGGCAGATCTTGTGGGTTTATTCGTTTCCTTCGTTATCCGCTGACAGCCGAAGGGCTTCTGGGCACACTCCCATAGGTGAGGTCCGTGCGGAGAGGTGAACTTTGAAAGGTCTGTTCCTGACCAGAAAAACCCGGGCTTGTCCCGTGCCCGCCTATTTAGGTGCTTTGCGAAAGCGTCCGCAGGCAACCATGACGGCACGTCCGCGGAATGCACTGGGGACTTCATTAGGCGGTCACGGGACTAGGGGAATGCCTGCGGGGCGATACCGGCCCGAGATCCCATTTGTCAAGCCTCGAACTCATGCGGTGTCAAAGCTCTTTAGAAATCTCCCCTTTTGTCCTCGATAGAAATGTCCCCTAATGTGATCTCCGGAAGGAGGTCAGATTGGGGCGAACCGAGATGAGCAGGAGGGAGTTAGCAAGAGTCGAGGTGCTGGCGCGGGTGCGGAGCCGCCCGCTGTCATCCTGAGGAGTCCCGCCCTGCGGAACGACGAAGGATCTCCGCATTACGTTTGTCCCAACGGCGCAGATTCCCACTCCCTGGCGATGGTCCAGCGTGAACGGGTATTCCCGCACGAGTGTGGCGTAGCCCATGCGCCGCTGCGCGTGAGCTATCGGCGCACCAGCGCAGGAATCAGTACTGGTGTCATTTGCGAGACACGGGCGCTCCCAGGTGCAGTCATTCCCGCGAAAGCGGGAATCTACTCCGCAAGCCATTGGAAATGGGCCGCCGACGGACTGGATTCCCGCTTTCGCGGGAATGACCAGTGTTTCGAAAGGGATCCCATTCCAAATGACACCAGCACCCAGGAATCATAATGCGTGAACTTCCCGTGGTAGAATGCCCACACATCGTCTTTGTAATTCCCGCTTTCGGGAGGTGCCGATGAGGCGTCGACCGGTCGTGCCCATCCTAATGCTCATCATAGCAGTGATTCTGACGCTGCCCATGCGGGCGCAGCAGAAGCCCTTCACGCAAGACCAAGTACAGGGCTTGGTGCGGAGCGGGCTGGGAGACGATTCGGGCGCGAAGCTGATCGAGCAGCGCGGGATTGATTTTGCCCCGGCGGAGGACTTTATGCAAAGCCTCAAGGCCGCAGGCGCGAGCGAGGCATTTCTTAAGGCGCTGCGCGCAGCCAAGCAGCCCGAGCCCGCGAGCGCGAAGAAGCCGCTGAACCAGGTACAGGTTTTCGCCCTGCTCGCCGCGCAGGTGCCGAGCCACCGCGTGGCGATGCTGGTGAAAGAGCGCGGCATCGACTTCGATGCGAACGATGATTATCTCCAGGAAGTGCGTCTGGGCGGGGGTGACGACGAATTAATGAGCTCACTGAAGAGCGCCAAGGTGACGAAGCCGGAAACTATTGACCAGGTAGTCCGGGCGCGGCAATCGGAAATCCGGCAACACGTGGCGCGCGGAGCGGAACTCGCAAAGAAAGGGCAGTATGCAGAGGCTGAACAGGAATATCGCGCGGCCTTGCTACTTGATTCTCAAAACGACGCCGTTTACGTGAGCCTTGCCTATGTCCTGATTCAGCAGAAGAAGTGGGACGATACCGCGACGGCCGCCCGCGAGGCCGTCCACCTGAACCCGAATAATGACAACGCGCACAACAACCTCGGCATCGCGCTCGGAAACAAGGGCGACCGGGATGGAGAAATCACTGAAGAACGCGAGGCGCTGCGCCTGAATCCCAATAATGACGTGGCGCACGCTAACCTGGGCGCCGCACTGGGAAACAAGGGCGACTGGGATGGAGAAATCACTGAAGAACGCGAGGCGGTCCGCTTGAACCCGAACCTTGCAGCGGCGCACGTCAGCCTCGGGGTCGCACTGGGAAACAAGGGCGACAATGATGGAATGATCGCCGAAGAGCGCGAGGCGCTGCGCCTGAATCCCAATAATGACGTGGCGCACGCTAACCTGGGCGCCGCACTGGGAAACAAGGGCGACTGGGATGGAGAAATCACTGAAGAACGTGAAGCGCTACGCTTGAACCCCAATAATGCCTTGGCGCACAACAACCTCGGGACCGCGCTCGAAAACAAGGGCGACTGGGATGGAGAGATCACTGAAGAACGCGAAGCGGTCCGCTTGAACCCGAACCTTGCAGCGGTGCACGTCAGCCTCGGCTTTGCGCTCGGAAACAAGGGCGACTGGGATGGAGAAATCACTGAAGAACGCGAAGCGCTCCGCCTGAACCCCAATAATGAAAATGCGCACGTGGACCTCGGCCAGGCACTCGGAAACAAGGGCGACTGGGATGGAGAAATCACTGAAGAACGCGAAGCGCTACGCTTGAACCCCAATAATGATATGGCGCACGTTGGCCTCGGCGTCGCGCTCGGAAACAAGGGCAACTGGGATAGTGCAATCGCGGAGTTTCGCGAAGCGCTACGCCTGAACCCCAATAATGATATGGCGCACGTTGCCCTCGGCTTCGCGCGCGGAAGCAAGGGTGACAATGATGGAATGATCGCCGAAGAGCGCGAAGCGCTACGCCTGAACCCCAATAACGAATGGGCGCACGCCGCCCTCGGAGCCGCACTGGAGAAGAAGGGCGACCGGCAGGGTGCTCTGGAGGAATACCGTGCGGCCTGCACGCTCGACCCCAAGAACGCGCTCTACAGGCAGGCATACGAGCGCCTGTTGCAGCCGCTGCCTCCGCTTACGGAAGCAACGCCGACGGATATTTCCGGCGAATGGAAGAGCCTCGCAAGCGGAGCGAGATTCAGAGTACGGCTTGAACAAGGGCACGCCTACGTAGAGTGGCTGGTTACGGAGGAGCAGTCTAAGCTTGGCGTCTTGCTGCTATGTGATCTCGGGAATGAGGGAGACAAGTATCAGGGGACCTGCAGAAGCCAATGGGTAGGTCGCTGGTATGATAGGGAGCATTACCAGTGGAGAACCAGAGCGTGTCAGTTTCAGCGGCACATGGAGTTCACTAAGTATAGCCCTTCGCGGATCGAGGGTCGCTCGGAGACGCAAGGACGCGGTGAAAAATGGTCCGAGGAGGACAACAGCAATTGCGGTGAGCGGTTTCCGGTAGTGTGGACGGACTTCGTTTGGATTAGGCCCAACTGAGGGACCGCCCCCGAGAGACTGCCCCAGAAAGGCAACCGGCGAGGTGCTCTTGAGGGACTCCGCGGGGCCTACATGCTCGACGCCAAGAAGGCATCCTATAAGCAGAATTACGAGCGCCTGTTGCAGCAGATGAACAAATAATGAACAGCGCAGATTTGGTTTTTCGGGTCTAAGGTTTTTCCTCGTAGGGATTTTCCCGGGTAAGAGCCGCGGACCTCAGCAACAGGTCCGCGCTGCTCGCTTGAGGAGAAGGCAAAACATGCGTTCACCAGATGCAGTGTTGAGCGTTTTATTGGCGTGGAAAACCAATGGAACTCTGTTATCAGTCCAGCGGCCTGGATCGTTCCAACCTATTGAGGAATTAGATGCGGCGCGGATCGTATCGCTAGGCGAAGGATGGCTTACATTACAGTTCTCAGACTTCGATAAATCATTCACGTTTTTGGAAGCGGACCTTATCGAAAAAGTTCCCCACTTGGAGAGGAAGTCATTCACCAAAGCGGTGAGGCTTTCCGGTGGCGATGAATCCATTATCTTACTGGAAGTTTCGGCTGACTAAGAAAAAGAGGATTGCATCAGGCGGGCTGGCGCAGAGCGTGGCTCTGCGGCCCACAGACAAGAGTGAAATCAGGCGGAGCCGATCACTCTCAAGAAGCTTGACCGGGCGATAGGTGCTGCTGGTCAGGAGTTGCAGCGGTCCGCGCACAGAGTGCCGGTTGTGGGTGGGCATTACGAGCGCTGATATGGAACACCGAAGCGCAGAGCTGCGCTCTGCGCCAGCCAGCGGTTTAGTCCAAACAGGAGTAAGGTGGGCTACGCCGCGTGAGCAAAGCGGGTAAGGAAAGAGCGATGGCAGGCGAAACCGAGCGACAGATCTATAGATCCCTTCGCGAGGGTCAGACGCGGTACACGTACTTCCTGCTCGCGGCCGCAGGTGCCGGCATCGCTCTCGCCGTGAACCAAACCCACAACAGCCCTCTCTCCCCGCTCCAGATTCCCCTAGCCGCTGCGGTGCTGAGTTGGGGTCTTAGTTTTTTCTTCGGGTGCAAGCACCTTGGTTATGTTTTCGCCGCTCTCTCCTGGAATATCACGCTCCTCCAGGTGGAAAGCGGCACTCATCCTCTGGTAGGAGAGCACCCTCAATTGGCCCCTGAGGCCTGCCCCGGAATTCAGGAGGCGATGGAGAGACACGCAATCAAAGCGAGCCGCTGGGGCAACCGGCAATTCAGGTTCCTGCTCGCAGGAGGCATTCTGTATGTCGCCTGGCATGTGTTGGAAATGTATGCCCGAACTGGCCACTAGCGGGTAGCCCCCGGCAGCGCTCTTGTGACCGTGGGCTTTTCCTTCGATGACGAACCCACGGTCAATTCCAAAGACGAATTGACCGTGGCTACCTCCGGGTCGGCAGCGGGTAGCGCAGAGTCTCGTTCTCACAAGAGACTCTGCGGCTTTTCGCCCGTCGGGCTCGACCTCCGATCGCCACTTCTGACCTTCAGGGAAACTGGATTACCCTGCCAGGTGGAAAAGTCGTGTGTTAATAAGACGAAGGACGTTTATCAGGTTAAGAACCGCAGAGTGTGAAAGACACACACTCTGCGCTACCCGCGCTCACAAATCTGTCGCGCACCCACTCATGCGGGCATCGGCTTCTCGTCTTGATCAGAACGGACCTCGGCCTTCTTCCGCTTTCCCTGAGGCGAGGCAGGTTTGTGGGGGAATTCTCCGTTGGACTTGGCATGCTGGAAATAGTACAGGGTGGCCGCCAAGCGGCAGTCCACATTGATCTTCCGGTAGAGGGTGTACAGGTGGGTCTTCACCGTATTTTCTGAAACCGTAAGGCGGTTGGCAATTTCCTTGTTACGGGAACCACTGGCCAGCAGAGCTAGGATCTCCCACTCCCGGCGCGTCAGCCCAGTCCAGCTTGCGTCGTCCCCGTTCTCCGATTGCGTGAGCTTGCCGATGATCCGTGTCGCCACGCGCTGGCTCACCCAGATGTCGCCCTGTCCGACGATGTCGCAAGCCTTGACTAAGGTGTCCAGGTCTGTGGCCCTTGAGACGCATCCCCACGCCCCCGCCCGGAGCGCCTCAAATTCTGTCTCCTCATCGGTCTTGTCTAGAATGAGCAGGACTTTGATCTTGGGTAAGAGCTTACGCAGGCGGGAGACGATTTCGAGATCCGAGACACGGCCGCTGGCTTGAAGGAGCAGAATCTCCGGCTGTGCCTCGCGCAGCACACCCAGGTCGTCTGGAAGGTTTGAAAGATCTACTACTACAGCGTAGTTCCTGGCAGTCAGGAGGGCACGCATTCCCTCTCTGGTCAGGTGATACGGGCTGATGACTCCCAATCTCATGCTGACCTTCCACCGTCAACGCAATACTGGCTTAAAGGGTGTGCATCTATTTGTATAACGGGGCGGCGCGATTGTCAAGATTTACTCATACATCGAGGGTCGGGCGAGTAATCGAATCTCTTCTTTCTCATTAAAATCGAGCCTTAGATTAGAAAAGAGCTGGCCGCTCGGGACTTAGCCCAGAACCGGGTGGAGGCGCAGGCTGTTATGGCAGTTTGCTGGGAAACTCAATGCTCTCTGTTTGGTGAGCATATCGCCTCGCGGATAACTTTCGTTTACCAATACCGACTGAGAAGTAATGTGAGGTGCACTTCGCGTTCAGTTCAGTCGCGGGTCCCCGAGGAGGGGCTGGGATTGGCAGAGAATTCAACTCGATTGCGTCCAGCCTCTTTTGCCCGGTAAAGAGCGGCGTCCGCGGATCCCAGCAATGCTTCGAGGTCCGCCGGAACAGGTCGGTTGGCGACTGCCACCCCCAGGCTGATTGATACGTCGATGGATTTATTCTTGGCTTTCGCCGGCTCGGAGCGAACCAAGTGGCAAATTCGCTCTGCTAGTTTCACACCTTCCTCAAGACTGCAACCGGGGAGAACCAAGAGGAACTCTTCCCCGCCAAATCGACCGATAGTGTCGTAGCGTCGCAGTGAGCTTTGCATTCGTCGAGCCACCTCACAAAGGACTTCATCGCCGGTCAGGTGTCCGTGGGCGTCGTTAATTCTCTTGAAGTGGTCGATGTCAGCCATGACGATGCATACGGGGTTTCCGGCGCGACATCCCCGATTCAATTCAGCCAACAAAGAGTCGAGACATGCCCTGCGATTAAAAAGGCCCGTCAGGGGATCATGGGCAGCCAATTCCCGGAACGCCTCCTGGGCGCGGATCAGCCTGTCCTCCAATTCGATGATGCGTTCCCCCGCGTGGATCCGAGCTCTTAACTCATGCGGATCAAAAGGCTTGATGAGGTAGTCGTCAGCGCCAGCCTCGATACCTTCCACCACGTCCTGCTTTTGATCCCGGCTTGTCAATAGGAGGAGATAAATGTAAGGGGCGGGTTTCCTTTCCCTGATCGCGCGGCAGATTTCCACACCATCCATGTTTGGCATCATCCAGTCGAGAATGGCAAGCCGCGGTCTATCCTCCCCCTGAAGCACCTTCCACGCTTCCAGCCCATTGCTCACGACCACAACCTGGTAGCCCCACTTGGTAAGGAAAGTCTTGAGCATATGGCGGAAGGTGATTTCATCTTCGGCGACCAGGATTCTCGTGGTGGACATCTTCCCGAGTTACCTCGCTGCGTTCTTCGGAGGGTCTATGTGACGGCTCAACCCTGGGGCTTTGAAGTTGCCGTCGCCTTGGGTGAACAAATCAGCCTGCGCGAGTGTTCTAACCTGTTTCTGCGGCAATCAGAACGGTCATTTCTCTGTCTCCGCCCGAACGGCCAGCAAAGCGGGCTTCAAGCGTTCTAGCTGACACTCCAACTCCTGCAGCGCACTTTCGGCGTTCACCAAGTCCCCAGCGTGAGTGAGCCTTTCGAGCTTGAGCGCAGCTTCCGAGGCCATCTTCGCAGCAAGGTTACCTGTGGAGCCTCTCAGACTATGCGCGCCTCTTTCCACGGCCTTTGCCTCTTTCCTGTCAAGCGCGACCCTGATTTCATCCACAAGACGCGGACAGTCCTCCAGAAACAGGTCCACGAGGTCCCTTAGCAATTGAGGGTCGCTGTCCACACGAGACATAAGCAGCGCTTCATCCAGAACCTCCACCAAAGGTTTTTCTGGAGGCGCATTGGTGGGAATGTTGGGCACATCCATGACGAGTGTTTGAATTGTTTCAAACAGCTCTTGGTGTCGGATGGGCTTGGGCACATAGCCGTCCATGCCTGCCGCCAAGCAACGTTCACGATCACCTTTCATGGCGTATGCTGTCATGGCAATGATCGGGATGTGCTTACCGCTGATCTTTTCCTTCTCACGGATGATAGCTGTGGCCTGAAAGCCATCCATGTCCGGCATTTCCACATCCATCAGGACGATGTCACAATTCGCCGCGTCCTTATCCAATAGGTCGACAGCTTCTCGACCGGTCGTGACTGCCATGCCGGTGTGTCCGTGCTTCTGGATCAGGCGCGTCACGAGCTCTCGGTTGATCGCGTTGTCCTCCGCCACAAGGATGCGGAGCTTGCGACGCGCTTCTCGAATCGTGTGACGGGTGACAAGGTCAGGGTGGTCCTTTCTCAGGAAGGGCTGGCCAAGAACGAGCAGAATTGCCTCCAAGAGCTCGGACTGCCGGATCGGTTTGACGAGATACGCCGAGATGCCAAGCTCACGGCAGCGGGCGGCGTCACCGCGCTGTCCAGCAGAGGTCAACATCATGATCGCGCTTCCGGCGAGGGTTGGATCTTCCTTGAGCTTCTCAACGACCATGAAGCCGTCCATGCCCGGCATTTGGGCATCCAGCAGAATCAGAGGAAAAGTTTTGCCCATGTCCTTTGCGCGCCGCATCGCGACCAGACCCTCATGCCCCCTCTCCACCAACGTGGGCTGCATCGACCAGCACTTGAGCATGGCCTCCAGAATACGCCGGTTGGTGGCATTATCGTCAATGACGAGCACCGGCGTACCTTGCAGGTTGACCTTTGCCTTAGCAGCGGGTTGTGGCTGCGGCCCTGTCACAAGGCCAAACTTCGCCGTGAAATGGAACTTGCTTCCTTTGTTAGGTTCGCTCTCCAACCAGATTTGGCCTTCCATCAGCTTTGCCAGTCGGGACGAGATAGCCAAGCCCAGGCCGGTCCCACCATATTTACGTGTGGTTGAGCTATCAGCCTGCATGAAGGCCTCAAAAATCCGCTGTTGCTTTTCCCGCGGGATGCCGATGCCAGTATCGGTGACGCAGAAATGCAGGGCGGTCCAATCTTCCCCTTGCGACTCGATCTCGACTCGCAAGTCCACCTCCCCGCGTTCCGTGAACTTGATGGCATTCCCCACCAGATTCACAAGGATTTGTCGCAGCCGTCCAGGATCTCCGACTAAGCGGGCCGAAACGTCGGGCAGGGTCTCCCATGTCAACTCAAGTCCCTTCTCATCAGCCCGGGAGGCGAGTGCCCGCATGGTGTTGCTGAGCGTATCTTGCAGGTCGAATTCGCCAATGTCGAGCGAAAGCCTCCCGGCCTCAATCTTGGAGGAATCCAGGATGTCATTGATCAAGGTCAGGAGGGTGTCAGCGGACTCCTTCACCCTGTTCAGGTACTCTCGCTGCTCACGCGAAAGGGGCGTGTCGAGGGCCAATTCCGTCATGCCAATGATCCCATTCATGGGGGTCCGGATCTCATGGCTCATCACTGCCAGGAACTCGCTCTTGGCCCGGCTGGCAGCTTCCGCAGTCTCTTTGGCGTTGCGCAATTCTTGCTCCGCTTGCTTGCGCTCCGTAATGTCGCGGGAGACGCCGAAAGTTCCGATGATGTTCCCGTTGGCGTCACGCAGGGGCATTTTCGTGGTCGAGACCCAGGTGTCCCGGCCATCCGGCCAGGTTTCCTTCTCCTCCTTGCCCAACACCGGCTGGCCCGTCCTGATTATTTCCTGCTCATCGTTGTAAGCCCCTTGGGCGTGTTCTGCGGTGAAGAAGTCGAAGTCGGTCTTGCC
>JBEKAK010000133.1:0-11664 GCA_050018275.1 Terriglobia bacterium
AGTGGTACCTCGACGGCTCACTCACCTATCGCCGCTCGTGCGCCCACGGAATCTGCGGCTCCGACGCGATGCAGATCAACGGATCGAACCGGCTGGCGTGCAAAGTGCTGCTCATGAATCTGGGCCAAAAGATCACCATCGAGCCGTTACGCGGCTACCGTGTCATCAAAGACCTGCTCGTGGATATGGACGCCTTCCTGGCGAAGTACCGCAGCGTGAAGCCGTATCTCATCACCCACACTCCCGACCCGGAAAAGGAACGGCTGCAGTCACCGGAGGATCGCGAGAAGTTCGACGACACGACCAAGTGCATTCTGTGTGGGGCGTGCACTTCGGGTTGCCCGTCCTTCTGGGCAGATGGGGAATACGTGGGACCGGCGGCAATCGTGAATGCTCATCGCTTCCTCTTCGACTCCCGCGACGAGGGCGGCGAGGAAAGGATGCAGGTCCTGAACACCCTCGACGGCGTCTGGCGTTGCCGCACGATCTTCAACTGTGTCGAAGCCTGCCCTCGCGAGATCAACGTGACGCGCGCCATCGGCGAGGTGAAGAAGGCGCTGTTGTACCGCAAGATCTGACACACATCCTCGGCGTCGAGATCGGGACGATGAAGACTGGCGCCATGCCAGACGCGACCGTTCTCGATCTGCGCGACGGCGAATTCACCTTTACGGATTCGGATGGCAAGACCCGCACGGGGCGACGGAAGCTCCTGCCTGTCGCGACCGTGCGCGAAGGAGAGCTCTCCTATCCCACGGGATGAGAAGCCGGGGGTTGCTGCACGGATCCCGATACCCGTCCGACTCTACTTCAGGTTGTGGTCCAGGAATGTCAGGGTGCGTTTCCAGGCGTCCTCGGCAGCAACCTCGCGATAACCCAGTTTGTTGTTCGGGTTCTCAAAGGCGTGGCCGGCGCCGGGATAGACTTTCACGTCGACGGATTTGTTCGCGCCTTTCATAGCCCGCTCGAAGGCCTCGACCGCGCTGGGTGGAATACCGCGATCATCGGCACCGAAATTTCCCAACACCGGCGCGTGGATCTTTTGAATGTCCGCCGAGTCCGTGGGCATGGAGCCGTAGTTCAGCACGCAGGCGGCCAGCCGCGGCTCATCGACCGCCAGCAGCAGCGAAAACCCGCCTCCCATGCACCAGCCTACGGAGCCGATCTTCTCTTTGTTCACGTCCTGGCGCGCTGCCAGGTAGTCGAAGGCGGCCTTGAGGTCACGAACGGCGCGGTCCTGCGGCATGCCGCGCATCAGTTCGTGGGCGAGCGAGGGATCATACGCCACTTGCCCGCGATAGAGGTCCACCGCCAAGGCCACGTACCCTTGCTCCGCCAATCTGCGCGCCTGCTCCTTGACCCAGTCGTTCAACCCCCACCACTCGTGGATGACTAGCAGGGCAGGGTGTTTGCCGCCTGATTCGGGCAGAACAAGATAACCCGTAAGGGTCTCGCCGCCGCTCGGGAAAGTAATGTCCTGAGTTTTGACCGGCACGGCAAGTGCGGCCGCAGAAACCCCAAGGAAACACCAGCACGCAAGCATGGCTATGCGACGCATTCCCAATCCTCCCAGAAGATGATCGTCAGTGTGGTACAGCCCGAAACTGCTATTATACTTGAGGGGATGCCGTCGCGCCGCGCTTTCTTTGCTAGCGCAGCCGGAGTACCAAAGGACTTTCCCTTCCGGCGGGTGGGTTCGTCAAGCGGGTTCGGCCCCTCCGCCAAATCCTTCCGGCGATTGAGTTTTTTCTTGACAGGAGTGCAGCGCTTCCGCTATAAAAAAGAATATTTATACACACGCTGTATAAATATGCTTTAAGAGGATGTGGGGTACAAAAAGGCATTGAGCACAGCCGTCGAGACAAAAACTCCCAAACAGTTCGGCGCGAAATCGCCCGCCCATTCGGCGATTCACGCCGCGGTGATTGGCGCCACAGGTTACGTGGGATGCGAACTCCTGAGCCTCCTCGCCGCCCATCCCTTCGCATCCGTGACCTGCCTGATGTCATCCGGAAGGGACGGCAAGAAAGCGTTTGCGATTGAGCAGGTTCATCCCAAACTGCGCGGGCGGTTTTCGGTCCTCTGTGAGCCCTTGGACACCGAACAGGTCGCCACCTCCGGCTGCGGTGTGGTTTTCCTTGCCACTCCTCACGAGACTTCGCACCAAGTCGTGCCAGCCCTGCTGCAGAGTGGCCTGCGCGTGGTGGACCTGAGTGGCGCTTTTCGGCTGAAAAACTCCAAGGCTTACACACGCTGGTATGGCTTTGATCACTACGCCGCGGAGGCGTTGGCCGAAGCGGTCTACGGCATCCCGGAATTCGATGCGCCCGCGATTGCCAAAGCACGTCTCGTGTCGAATCCTGGCTGTTACGCCACGTCCGTCATCCTGGCGCTCGCCCCGCTCCTCAAGGCCGGCTGGGTGGACCGCCAGGCGGGGATCATCGCAGATTCGAAGTCCGGCGCCAGCGGAGCCGGCCGCACCCCCAGCGACAAGGTGCATTTCCCCGAAGTTAACGAGAACTTGCGCGCCTACGGCGTTTTCAATCATCGACACGTGCCGGAAATGCTCGAGGCGCTTGATCTGGCGGAAAAGGATTTCATTTTCACACCCCACCTTCTGCCGATCACGCGCGGCATTTTGAGCACGATTTATCTGCGCCTCTGGCAGCGGCGCGAAGTCAGCGAAGTGGAAGCTTTATTCAGGAAATTTTATGCGGCTGCGCCCCTGGTACGCATATATCCGGCCGGAAGTTTGCCGGAAATTCAGGGCGTAGGGCACACGCAATACGCGGATCTGGGCTTTGCACTCGATGCGCCCACGGGGAGATTGATCCTGGTTTCCGCCCTCGACAACCTCGGCAAGGGTGCGGCGGGGCAGGCAGTTCAGAACATGAACGTGATGTTTGGCTTCCCACAAGAGACCGGACTGTTATGAATTTGGTTGTCAAAATCGGCGGGCATGGCGCGGAGGACCCGAAGGGCCGCAAGAACCTGGCGCGGCAAATTGCAGCGCTTTGCCGCGCCGGCCACTCTGTGGTGGTGGTGCACGGCGGCGGGAAGGTGCTGACGCACACTCTCGAGCGCCTGGGCATCTCCACGGAGTTTCACCACGGCCTGCGCGTGACCAATGCGGCCACACGGGACGTGGCGATGATGGTGCTGGCGGGCCTCGTGAACAAGCAGTGGGTGGCCGCACTTGAGAGCCAGGGACAATCCGCGCTGGGAGTCTGTGGTGGTGACGGCAGCTTGGTGCGCGCGCGCAAGCTGACCGTCGGTGTGAATGGCAGCAGGAAGGATTTGGGCTTCGTCGGTCGGCCGCACAAAGTCAAGACCAACGTGCTGGAAATTGCCCTGCGCGGTGGCTTGATCCCGGTCGTGGCCAGCCTTGGCGTGAACGCGCGTGGCGAGTTTCTGAACATCAACGCCGATGATTTGGCGGCAGCTCTGGCGGTGGCGCTGAAGGCCGACCGCCTGCTTTACCTCACCGAATCGGGCGGCGTTTGGGACGCCGAGAAACGACTGCTGCCCGTCGTGAGGCTCGCGGAGATCCGCCGCTTGATCCGCAAAGGCGTTGTCCGGGACGGAATGATTCCGAAGCTGCTCTCCTGCGGGCGCACGCTGCGCCATCACGTGGGCGAAGTGGACATCCTCTCCACCGCCGCCCCGAACGTGCTGCTGCGCGCGATCCAGGACGGCAAAACCGCTGGAACTCGGATTGTGAAGGGCTGATGAATCGCGATCTGATTGCCGAACTTGAAAAGCGCGTGCTGATTCCCACCTACGATCGGCTGCCGGTCCTGGCCGTGCGAGGTGAGGGCTGCTACCTCTACGACGAGAACGGGAAGAAGTATCTGGATTTCCTCGGCGGCTTGGCGGTCAATTCTCTGGGTTACGCTCACCCGGAAATCATGGCAGCTCTTCGCGACGAAGCGGAAACCGTCTTGCACATTTCCAACCTGCTCTACCATCCCTATCAAGCGCCGCTGGCGGAGAAACTCACACGCCTCTCGGGCCTGGATCGCGCGTTTTTTGCCAACAGCGGCACGGAAGCGATCGACGGGGCGATGAAGCTGGCGCGCGCTTACGCTCGGAAGCAGGCCGCCACCGAGCCGTTCGAGCGCTACGAAATCCTGGCCCTCGAGAACTCTTTTCACGGACGCACGTTTGGTGCGCTTTCGGCGACTTGGTCGAAGAAGTATCGCCAGCCTTTCGAGCCGCTGGTGCCGGGAGTCCGGTTCGTACGCCAGAACGATATTGCGCACCTGCAGGAAAGCTTCACGGCGCGGGTCGCCGCGGTGCTGTTGGAAGTGATTCAGGGCGAGGGCGGCGTAGTGGAAGTTCGCGAGGATTTCCTGAGGGCCACCGCAGAGCTTTGCCGCGCCCGGGGCGCACTGTTGATCTGCGATGAGATTCAGTGTGGGCTCGGGCGTACCGGGCGCTTCTTTGCCTTCACAAAATTCGGTTTGCAGCCGGACGTCGTGGTAGTGGCCAAGCCGCTGGCCGCGGGGCTGCCGCTGGCGGCCATCCTGGCGCGCGAGGAAGTCGCACAAGCATTTTCTCCCGGTATGCACGGAACGACGTTCGGAGGCGGCCCGCTGCAATGCCGGCTGGCGCTGAAGGTTCTGGAGATCCTCGAGCGCCCTGGTTTCCTTGCGCACGTCGGCGAGGTGGGAGCTTATTTCCGCGCGCAGCTCGAAAGGTTGCGCGCCGAGCTTCCGGTGATCCGGGAAGTGCGCGGCGACGGATTGATGATGGCGGTGGAACTCGTGACGTCCGGAAAGCCCGTGGTGCAACAGGGGCTGGAAGCGGGCGTGCTGATGAATTGCACGCAGGAGAAGGTGCTGCGCTTTCTCCCGCCTTTGATTATCGAACCGAGGCATGTGGACGAATTGGTTGCGGTTCTACGGCCGATCCTGGCAGCTCTGGCGCCGGCGGCCGCGACGAAGGGGGTAAACGCGTGATGGCGGTGATGACGACGATCAGAAAGCCGGAGACCTTGAGTGTCCGAGACCTTTTGGCCGATCAGGATCTGACTCGCGACGACCTGAAGCTCATCTTCGACCTCTCGGAGCGGGTGAAAGCCACGCCCAGCGAGTTTTCGCAGGCGCTGGGAGGTAAGCAACTGGCGATGATCTTCGAGAAGCCCTCGCTGCGAACCCGCACCACCTTCGAAGTCGGCATGACCAGCCTGGGCGGCTTTGCCGTCTACCTGGACCACACCAAGCCGCGCCTGGGCGAGCGCGAAGCCATCAAGGACATTGCCCGCAACCTCGAGCGCTGGGTGCATGGCATCGTGGCGCGGACCTTTGCGCACGAGTCCGTCCTGGAACTGGCCGCGAATGCTTCCATCCCCGTCATCAATGCCCTGACCGACCTCTTCCATCCGTGCCAGGCGCTGGCGGATTTCTTTACGTTGCACGAAAAGTTCGGCAGCCTGAAAGGATTGAAACTGACCTTCGTCGGGGACGGCAGCAACGTGTGCCACTCGCTGATGATTATGGCGGCAAAGCTTGGGGCGTCCGTTCGTGTCGCGACGCCGCCTGGTTATGAGCCGAAGTCGGAGGTCCTGGAGGCCGCCCGCGCTTTCGCGGCTGAAACCGGCGCGACGGTCGAGGCCCTGCATGACCCGGTTCAGGCGGTGGCGGGCGCTCAGGCGGTCTATACAGACGTCTGGACCAGCATGGGGCAGGAATACGCGGCGCACCTCCGGTCACAGGTCTTCGCGCCTTATCGCGTGACCAAAGACCTCATGGCCGCTGCCGATTCCGCTGCTCTGTTTATGCATTGCCTTCCGGCTCACCGGGGCCAGGAAGTTACCGACGAGGTCATCGATTCAACACAATCCGTAGTGTATGACCAAGCGGAGAACCGCTTGCACGCTCAAAAGGCGCTCATGATTCTTCTCATGCAGGATGAGCACGCTTAGTCGGGCCGTACGACATGGGTTCGTCCAGTGCCGCTCGCCGATGCCTATCGGCGCAAGTCTTGAGAGAGAGGAAAGGTTGCTGACGATCCGCAAAGCTAAGCTCGGTGATGTGCCCGACCTCCACCGGTTGATCAACTACTACGCGGGCGAGCGCATCATGCTGCCGCGCACGCTTACCGACCTTTACGAAAACGTGTGGGAGTTCACCGTGGCCGAGGAGGAGGGCAAGCTGGCGGGCTGCGGCGCGCTCAAGCTCTACAGCCAGGAGATTGCGGAAATCCGCTCTTTGTGCGTCGACTCGGCCCTGAAGTCCAAGGGCATCGGCCGCGAGGTGATGGAGTGTCTGCTCGCTGAGGCCGAGGGCTTCGGCTTGAAGACGGTGTTTGCGCTCACCGTGGCTCCCACGTTCTTTGAGAAGCTGGGGTTTCGCGAAGTCCCGCGCGAGAGGTTTCCCACCAAAGTCTGGCGCGATTGCCTGCGCTGTGACCGCTACGCCTCCTGCAACGAAAAGGCCGTGACGTTGGACTTGGCCGACCGGCCCGCACATCTGCCCGACTCCGCGACCGAGACTGCCGAAGTTTCGAGCTGAGCTGCGCCCGCCTCACACCCTGGAACCGGGCGCGTTAACCCGCAGCGGCTGATCAATCCCTTTCACCGTGACAGGCGGAAGCGCGCCACTTGGCTGGGGCGGCAGCCGCGAACCTCCCGTGAGTTTGACCGATGGGTGTATCATCGGATTCGGGCGGCTGCGACGAAGGTGGCATCTCCGGGTCGCCACGGAAAATGCTGACAACGTCTCTGTCCGCCAGGCTGAACACTATTGTGAGTCGACGGATCTTGGCAATTGATTTCGGCACCAAACGTATGGGCTTGGCCGTATCCGACGCGCTCGGAATTACGGCGCAGGGGTTGCCTACGCTTGAACGGACGCGCCTTGCCGACGATCTGGAGCGCCTGCGCGCGCTCGCGGAGGAATACTCGGTGGAGCGCGTGCTGGTGGGAAATCCCATCGGTCACCGGGGCGGCGAGACCAGCATGTCGCAACGCGTCGCGGAATTCGCGGAGAAACTTCGGCAGCGCCTGCCGTGCCCCGTGGATTTGTGGGACGAGCGGCTGACCAGCGCGGAGGCGAATCGCACCCTGCGCGAATCCGGAATGAGCATCGGCAAGCGGCAGCGTGCCGTGGACCGCGTGGCGGCCGTCTTGCTTCTGCAGAGTTATCTTGATTACCTTGAAAACGAGCGCAACCGACAAGGTGGAGTGGAGGGATGAAACGCATACTCGCAGCGGTGGCTGTCGTGCTGGGCTTGGGGGGTGCGGCCTGGGTGGTGTACGACCTCTACCATCCCTACCAGGGCTTCACTGGTAGTCTGATCGTAGAAATTGAGCCCGGTAGCGACGCCCCCTCCATCGCCGACCTCCTCGCGGCGCGGGGCGTGCTCGCGCACAGGATTCCTTTTCTCGCTCGCTACTGGATTAGACGGACGCACAATCATCTCAAGGCCGGTGATTACCTCTTCGACCGGCCGTTGTGCCCCATCGATGTTTACCACAAATTGATCCAGGGAGATGTTTATCTCAATCAGGTCGTGATTCCCGAAGGCTCAGACCGATTCGACATGGCGCGCATTTTCGAGGAACGCCTGGGCTTGAATCCTGCCGATTTCCTGCGCACCACCCAGCAGACTGCGCTGATCCGTGATCTTGATCCCTCCGCGCCCTCGCTCGAAGGTTATCTTTTTCCGGATACGTATCGGTTTCCGCGGCGTGCGAACGCCGCGACGGTCGTGGCCGCGATGCTGGCCCGCTTCCGGCACATACTCCAAACGAGGTTCCGCAGCGAGATCGTTCCGGGTTCGGTGAAACTGCACGAAGTTATAACCCTGGCCTCCCTGGTCGAGAAGGAGACTCCGGACCCGGCGGAGCGCCCGGTGGTGGCAGGCGTTTTCACGCGCCGCGTCGAAAAGGGCATGCCGTTGCAGTCCGACCCTACCGTCATCTACGCCGTACGGCTCGACCACCATTCGGGCGGCCCCATCACCGCTGCTGATCTCAACTTCGACTCGCCTTTCAATACTTACCGGCGCGCAGGCTTGCCGCCGGGGCCCATTGCCAGTCCGGGCGAAGTCTCAGTGCGCGCGGTATTGCACCCGGCAGATGGCGACGCACTCTACTTTGTAAGTAATAATCACGGAGGGCACATCTTCGCCCCAACCCTTTCCGAACACCAGCGCAACGTGGCACGATACAGGCGGGAACTCGCGGCGCTACGGCACGGCGCTCTGCAAAAGCCCGGTCCGTCGGACAAGTCCTCAACGCCACGGCGTCGCGGCCAAACCCCATGAGGCGGTCCGACAGGAGCATCTGTCTGCCAAAGTGAGCAAGAAGCAGGTCATTCTTGATTACTGCCGAGCGCAAAACCTGAAGCGTATCGATTGGGAACAACTGCGCGCTGTCCGCAACGAACTTCGGCGCCGACTTGGCCCCCGCGACAACACCTCTCTGGCTTACATCGCGGCGGTCCTGCGGGAGGCCGGCTGTCAAGTCCAGTACGAGGACCGCTACTCCGCCCCGGCCATGGAGGAGCCTTACGCGAGCCGGCTGGCAGGCGTGTTGGAGTTTCATGACCTGGCCAGCGCGGAACGATCCCTGCTGAAGCTCGATGCCCTTTATCGCGACTATCGCAGCGCCGCAGATCGCGTCGGCATGACAATGGTCCGTGCGCTCGTGAAAAAGGGCAAGCTGCGCGCGCAGAGCCTGGCGGCAAACCCACGCGTGCAGCCGCAGAAACGCCTTGAGAAGCAGGAGATCTCCCGGTGGTTCCAGGTGTGGCTGGAAACCCCGGACCTGCTTCCAGACTGGCTGGCGCTGCGAAAATCCTCAGACGAATTTTGCGGACTCTTCGGTGACGGAAGCGTCGCCGAAGAGTAAGCGCCCGCCACTGTTCTCAGCACGCCTACTGTCATCCTGGGCCCGCTCTGCGGGCGAAGAATCGCCGCAGTCCCTTCGCTCAGAATGACAACCGGAATCTTCAGCAACCTGCTAAAATGGCCACGATGCCTGCGTGGGAAAAAATCGTTGTAGCGCTGGATGTTCCGAGCGCGGAAGCGGGTCTGCGCGTCGCGCAAAAACTCCACGGCCACGTGGGGATGTTCAAGGTTGGGTCGGAAGTGTTCACAGCGGAAGGTCCGGTGCTGGCACGCTATCTCGTGGCCACGGGTGAACGAGTATTCCTCGATCTCAAGTTTCACGACATTCCCAACACCGTGCTCGCCGCAGCGCGCCAAGCGGCGATGCTCGGCGTAAGCCTGCTGAACGTTCACGCCTCCGGCGGCCGCAAGATGATGGAAGCCGCCCTGAAGGGTGTTCGCTTGGCCGAGGGCGCGCGGGCCGTCGCGGCGCCCACGCGAGTGCTGGCGGTCACGGTTCTGACCAGCCTCGGCCCGGACGACCTGGCGGAAGTAGGCTTCCAGGGATCTCCGGAGGAAGTCGTGGTCCGGCTGGCGCGGCTCGCGCAGAAGGCTGGGCTGGATGGCGTCGTGGCCTCGCCACGTGAAATCACGGCGATTCGAAAAGCCTGTGGCCCCAACTTTCTGATCGTTACGCCCGGGGTCAGGCCGGTGACGGTCGCGAGCGACGACCAAACGCGCATCGCCAGTCCCGAGAGCGCCATCCGCGCGGGTGCGGACTATCTGGTCATTGGACGGCCCATCACCGCCGCCCCGGATCCCGCGGCCGCAGCCGACGCCATCGCGGCGGAGATCGAAAAGGTGCTCGCAGCGCCTGCATCCCAGGCTCAACACTCATGACAGAAAACGAGATTCTCGATATCTTTCGCAAGCATTCGGCGGTTCTCGAGGGGCACTTCATTCTTTCCTCGGGCTTGCACAGCGATCGCTACGTGCAATGCGCGCTCGTACTGCAGCATCCGCGCGTGGCGGAGCAGTTGGGGTCACTGCTGGCGGAGAAGTTGCGTCACCTGTGCCCAGCGGTGGTGGCAGCGCCGGCGCTTGGGGGAATCCTGGTGGCCCACGAAGTGGCCCGCGCCCTGGGCGCACGCGCACTTTTCACCGAGCGGCAAGAGGGCGCCATGACGCTGCGGCGCGGCTTCAGCTTGACGCCCGGTGAAGTCACGCTGGTGGTGGAGGACGTGATCACCACGGGTCTGTCCACGCGCGAGACGATTCAGTGCGTCGAGCATGCAGGCGGCAGGGTGGTAGGCACAGGTGCGCTCATCGACCGCAGCGGAGGCAAGGCCGACCTGGGCCTGCCTGGGCAGGCAGGCCTGCCCAAAGCCGCGCTCGTCACCCTGCAGATTCAGAATTACAATCCCGCTGACTGCCCGCTGTGCAAAGCGGGAATCCCCGCCGTCAAACCCGGCAGCCGGACTAAGAAATAGTCACAAGTCTTGCCCAGCCGACCAGGCCCGCTCCGACTGCTGGGAGCGTCGACTGAGGGACGAGGGCGGGTGAGGGGTCTCTGAAGAGCAGTTGAAGGTTGAAAGTCAAAGGTCGAAAGCAGCGGGTTCTCCCTTTCAACTTTCAACGGCACTTTCATGCAGGCACGACGGGACCTCGCAGACCCCCAAGGACAGGGCCGTTCAGTGCCTGCCGGGCTCGTGCTCCACGAAGAATTCCGGGAAGATCTTCCGGTAGATCGCCATCCCCAGCGCCGCGTTCATGCCGAGTTCTTCCAGCGCCTGAATTTCGTCGTCGGTGGTGATGCCCCCCGCCGCGGTGATGGGCAGCTTGGTGGCGGCGCGCAAACTCCGGAACCAATCGATGTTCGTTCCCTGCAGTTTTCCTTCCGCATCGATGTAGGTGCAGAGAAACTCCGAGCAATAGGGCTCGAGCTGAGGCAGCGCCTGCGCGGCGGTGAGCGGCAGCGTCTCGCGCCAGCCGCGAATGGCCACGCGGTCGCCAAGAGAATCCACGGCGATCAGAACCTTATCACGCGGCACGGCTGCCACGAGGCCGCGCAAGAATTCTTCATTGATGCCGCGCGCGCTGAAGGCGCTGCTGCCCACAATGACCTTGAGCGCACCGTCTCGTGCGGCCGCCTGTGCGCGCTCGACGCTGCGAATGCCGCCGCCCACACGGCAGGGTTTGCGGCGGCAAAGCTCGCGCACGATCTCGGCGTTGTTCTCCGCTTTGCCCATCGCCGCGTCGAGGTCGATCACCTGGATTTCCGGATAGCTCGCAAATTTCTCGAGCACGGCAACCGCGTCGGGGAGCTCCAGGAATTTTTCTCTGCCCTGAATCAGTTGCACGACCTTGCGATCCATCAAGTCGATGCAGGGGATGATCATGGGAAACCGGGACTGGGTGCTGGGGACTGGGTTTCAAAATCTCCAGCACCTAGTCCCGAGAACCCCGCACCTATTCTCACAGCCTAACCGGCACGCCTTGGGCGCGCAGGAATTCTTTCAGGCCGCGGATGGTGTGCGTCTCGTAATGAAAAATCGAAGCGGCCAGCGCGGCGTCGGCGCAACCTCGCAAAAACACTTCCGCAAAATGGTCCGGGCCGCCCGCCCCGCCCGAAGCGATGACCGGGATGTGCAGCGCGCGCGCGATCGTGGCGGTGAGCTCGCAGTCGAAACCCGCCTGGGTGCCGTCCGCGTCCATGGAGGTCAGCAGGATTTCACCCGCGCCCAGCTCCTCCACGCGCTGCGCCCACTCCAGAGCATCCAGTCCGGTGGGCTGCGTGCCCCCGTAGGTCACCACTTCCCAATGCGGGCC
>JBEKAK010000134.1:0-11255 GCA_050018275.1 Terriglobia bacterium
CCCGGAGTGAGAGGCGGCGGAGATTCGGGGCCCGCCACCTTGATTGTCCGCAGGCTCTCATCGCAGGCTTGCATGTAAAGATCCTCGTCGGCTCGGCCCGGCGTACAATCCGCCTGCACAATGCGGTCTGGCGAAATGATTCGTGCCGTAAGCGCCATCGCCCGGTCCTTGTACTGCCAGATCAAGACCGCGTCGCGATTGTTGAGTCGGGTGCGCTCAAAGTGGTAGCGCGGAATCTCCTCGGTGACGCCCAGGGTCTGCCATTTGGCCAGGACCTGGGGAGTGAACTCCGTGCTTTGATCGGGATTCGGCTGCGACGTGAGCCTCACGGAAGGTCCAATGCTCCAGAATCTCGGCGCAACAATCCGCACGCCGCCGGCAAAGGGCTCCACCTTCTCGTAAAAGCCCGCCGCCACCTGCATCTCAATCCCCAGACTGTCGTTCTTATACGGCAGGAGCAGCAAGGTTTCTTTTTTAACCACCTCTTGGTGGCTTGGATACCACTTCATGAGGAAGTACTCGCCCCAGACGATTCCACCACCAATGACCAGAATCGCCAAACCGACAACTAGCTGCGTAGGAATCTGTTTTCTCATCGCGGCAATCTTAACCCGTGTTCGGCGAAACGCGCAATCCAGGTTTAAACTCTGCTCGATCCGGCTTCCACCAGCGCGTCTGCGGCGATGGCGCGGAATGACCGTTCAGTTGTCCCGCGCCGCGGCGCGAAGCGTTCGCGCCATCAGTAACAGATACGTCGATGTGATCAGGAGCAGCGGGGCGGAGTAAACCCCCGGCATCGGGCGTCGCATGTAGACCGTGCCAGCGACGTGCCCCATGCCGTTTGCGAACATCAGGATCCCGACCGGATAGGCGAGCAGCGCCAGCCAGCGCGCGCCCCGAAAGGCGGGCACCGCAAGTGCCAGGAGCACGCAGATTCCCAGAACGAGCCCAGCGAGCCACACGCCGAAGGTAAACGTAGGCACAGGCAAGAATGGAACGTGGGCGCGAAGGGTCTTAACCGCGGGATTGTAAACGCTGAGGAATCCCGTCAGCGCCTCGTCAGTGACATGCAACGCAAGCGCCAAGGCCAGCGCCAGCCATGCCCAGCCGAACCGGGACGCGGTTTGTTGAGGCACGATCATCGCACTTGAATCAGGGGATGAGTTTTCTCAAGGACTTCCCCAACCTGCTGCCCGCCCACGCCGTTCCCGCGCAGGGATTCCAGAAGCGGCACGGCGTCTTTTGAAGCCACGGAAAGCAGCAACCCGCCGGAAGTCTGCGGATCGAAGAGCAGGTTCCTGACCTCCTCCCGGACGCCGTTCGCGAACTCGACGCAGCCGCCAAGGAATTCCAGGTTGCGCTTCAAACCGCCGGGAAGAAAGCCCCGGCGCGCGTATTCGATGGCTTCCGGCAGAAACTCGATCTGCGAAGAGTCCATCACGAAACTCACTCTGCTGCCTACTGCCATTTCGCGCGCGTGCCCCAGCAACCCGAAGCCGGTGATGTCCGTGGCGGCGTGCACGTCAAACTGCAAGGCCACTTCGCTGGCCACACGATTCAGAGTGCACATGGATTCGATGGCTGCATCAACCGAAGCTTTATCGGCACGGTCTTGCTTCAGGGCGGTGCCGATCACCCCGGTGCCGATACGCTTGGTCAGAATGAGGCGATCGCCCGGCCGCGCGCCCACATTCTTCAGCACGCGCTGGGGATTAATGACCCCGGTCACCGCGTAGCCGAATTTGATCTCATCGTCGCCGATGGAATGGCCGCCAATCACCGTGCAACCGGCTTCCTGCATCTTGGCGAGGCCACCCTGGAGAATCTTCTCGAGAATCTCGACATCGCGGCCGGTGTTCGGAAACCCCACAATGGAGAGCGCGGAAATCGGCCGGCCGCCCATCGCGTACACATCGCTGAGAGCGTTGGCCGCGGCGATCTGGCCGAACGTGTACGGGTCATCGACGATAGGCGTGAAGAAATCCACGGTTTGGACCAGCGCCAACTCCGGCGAAAGTTGATACACTCCCGCGTCGTCGGCGGTGTCGAAGCCTACCAGCACCTTGGGGTCAGATTGTTTCGGCAACTTGGAGAGCACCGAGTCCAAAATACTTGGACTCAACTTGGCCGCTCAACCCGCTGCCTTGACCATTGCGGTCAGCCGCGTGCGTTCGTCCATAAGGCATTTGATTATATGCTGGCGCGGCACAATTCCAAAATGCGCGCGGAGGGGGCAGGAGCCGCTTGCCGCGCGGCTTGCGCGCGCAGCGGTTGGCTCCTTGACCCGCCTCCAGCCGATCACTAGAATGCTGGCTGGCTGACCTCCTGCTGCAGCGGGGAGCCAGCCGCAGTGCTTGCGCCTGCAGGACGGGGCGTTGCCTCATCATGCCGTCTGGAGATTCTATCAGTCATTTCATCATCGGAATCGGAGGAGGGACGGGTTCCGGGAAGAGAACATTGGCCCGGCGTCCGGCCCAATCCTGCGCGGACCTCGTGGTGGCCACGACCGAGACGCCACGGGACGAATCCCTCGAGCCGATTGACCGAGCCCTTGCAAGAATGCGTGCAGCGTTCGGGAAGGTGACCGGCCTCTGTCGCCGGCACCTGGAGGAGGCCTCATGTTCGCTTTTCACGGAGTTGACTACCTGCAGATCGATTCCCTGCTCACGGACGATGAAAAGCTCGTACGCCAGACCGTACGCGAATTTGTCGACAAAGAAGTTCTTCCGTACATCGAGGAGTGGAACCGCGCGGGCAAGTTCCCGATGCACCTGGTTCCGCTCATGGCGGAGCTGGGTTTTTACGGCGCCAACCTGGAGGGTTACGGCTGCGCGGGCATGTCGAACGTGCAGTACGGGCTGATCATGCAGGAGCTGGAGCGCGGCGACAGCGGCTTGCGCAGCTTCGTGAGCGTGCAAGGGGCGCTCGTGATGTACCCCATCAAGGAGTACGGCTCCGAGGAGCAGAAGGAACGCTGGCTGCCCGAGCTGCAGCAGGGCAAGGCCATCGGTTGCTTCGGATTGACCGAGCCCGACTTCGGTTCCAACCCCGCCGGCATGCGAGCCCGCGGAGTTAAGGACGGCAATCACTATATTCTTAATGGTGAGAAAGCGTGGATTACCTCTGGCACTATCGCGGATGTGGCGGTGGTTTGGGCACGCACGGAGGAAGGGGTTCGCGGGTTCTTGGTCGAAAAGGGGACGCCCGGCTACACCTCCCAGGACATCAAAGGAAAATGGTCGCTGCGCGCGTCGGTGACTTCCACGCTCTCACTCCAAGACGTGCGCGTGCCGGCGTCCAGCGTGCTGCCCAAGGCGCAGGGAATGAAAGCTCCGCTGAGCTGTCTGACGCAGGCACGCTATGGCATCGGGTGGGGAGCCCTCGGCGCAGCCATGGCGTGCTACAACGAATCGCTGGAATACGCCAAGGTGCGCAAGCAGTTTGACGATAAACCTATCGCAACCCATCAGCTCATCCAGGCAAAGTTCGCCGACATGATTACGGAAATCACCAAGGGACAATTGTTGGCCTTGCAGGTGGGCCGGTTGAAAGACCAAGGTCGCGCTGACTTCGCCCATGTTTCTATGCTCAAGCGGAACAACGTGAAGATAGCGCTCGACGTGGCGCGCGCGGCACGCGATATCCTGGGCGCCAACGGCGTCGCCGACGAGTATCCCATCTTCCGCCACATGTGCAACCTCGAGTCGGTCTTCACCTACGAGGGTACACACAACATGCACACGCTGATCATCGGCGAGCGCGTAACCGGAGTGCCGGCGTACAAGTAAGGCAGGAACTCGCCTCAACCGCGAGCGTCGTTATCGAACATAGGGTCTAACTGATACGGAGGGTCTATGGGACTTACAGACGAACAAGTGGGAATGCTCATCGATGAGTTTGTGCTTTCGGAGCGAGCAAAACCCTGGCGTGAACGAAGACTACGTGACCACGAACGTTGGACGAAATGGGTAGATCCCTCGAAGGTTGATAGTATTCCAGACGACGAACTCAGGAAGCATTTCCTTAATTACTTCAACGAAGGCGCAGGGAGGCATCCGTTCAACGCTATCTATAGAGACAGAATCGTCAAAAACATGGCCGCCTTCAGAGCCACAATCAAATTTCTTTTCGACGAGTCTGTTCCACTTGAGCAACGATTGAACGAAGTCTTGGAGACCAAGGGGCGGTACCACCTTCAGGGTATCGGAAAGGGGCTAGCCACATCTCTGCTGATGGACCTTGACCCCACCAAGTACGCGACTTGGAACAACAAGACCGAAATGGGATTAGAAGCTTTGGGTCGCATGCCGGAATTCGAAAAAGGGGACTCTTGGGGACAGAAGTACAAGAAGGTGATGCAAGAGATAGGAAGCATGAAATCGTCGAGGCCAGATATAAGCTTTATTGATTTCGACCACCTTCTTCATGTTGTAGCCGTGGAGGAAGAAGGCATCGAAGCCGTGCGGAGAATTAAGGAGGGTGGCGACCTTCGAGCCCAGACAGCCGCAGCGGGAGGCTCCATCATCAAAGAGGCGGAGTCCATGGAGTTTGCGATGGAGAAGTATCTTGAGGAGTTCATTGAGGCGAATTTTGACAAGATCAACTTTGGAGCCAAATTAGAACTCTACCAGGATGAAGACTCCACGGGACGCCAGTTCCCCACATCAATTGGACCCATCGATCTTCTGGCCTTTGACAAAGACAAAAAGGAATTTGTAGTAATTGAGCTCAAGAAAGGAAGAGCCAGCGATGCAGTGATCGGTCAAGTGCTGAGGTATATGGGTTGGGTCAAAGAGAACTTAGCCGAAGGGCGCGGGGTAAAGGGAATTGTCATCCAAAGGGAACTGGATGAAAAGCTACAATACGCTCTGAAAATGATCCCCGGCGTGAGTGCCTTCCTCTATTCCGTTTCGTTCGATATAAGAGAGGTTGCTTAGGACCGCCGGTTGCCAGCCGGGGCTGCGCGGGTCTGCGCTTGGGGGCGTGACGGGAGTCTGGGAATCTTCGTTTCAGTAGTTCACGTTGGCGTCCGCGGCGAACGGAGGTAAACGCGATGGCTTTACACCGCACGATTAAAGCCGCTATCCGTCCAGGTGAACAGTCGGGTTACGTAGCCGAGTGTCTGGAAATCCCGGTGGTGACGCAGGGGCGAACCCTCGACGACGTTACGCGCAATTTGCGCGAGGCGGTAGAGCTTCACCTCGAGGGAGAAGACCTCGCCGAGCTGGGACTCGCGCCCTCACCCAGTATTCTCGTCACCTTCGAATTGGAGGCGCATCCTGCCACGGCTTAGACGGCTCTCCGGGTCGGACGTCGTTGCCATCTTGCGCAAGTTTGGCTTTGAGATCGTGTCACAACGAGGAAGTCACATTAAACTGCGCCGCATCGGCATCGGGGGCCAGAGCGAGGCTCTCGGCGTGACCTACCCAATGTCATCGGGATGTTATTAGCCGTTGACGACTCTCATGCCGCCTTCCGGGTAGCGGTCCCCGGCCGCGACGCCTTTGGGCGCCACCTGGTTAAGGCGCGCCAGGTCTTGCGCGGTCAGGGTGATTTCGAGCGCCGCGAGGTTCTGTTCCAAGTGCGCGCGGCGCGTAGTCCCCGGAATCGGGATGATCTCTTCACCTTGGGCCAGCACCCAAGCCAGCGCCAGTTGCGACGCTTTGCAGCCCTTCTCCGCGGCGATCTGCTCGACGCGCCGGACCAGCTCGAGATTGCGCTCGAAATTCTCCCCCTGAAAACGCGGATTATTGCGACGCCAGTCGTCAGGAGCCAGGTCTTCATAACGCGTGAAGCGCCCCGTCAGGAAACCGCGGCCCAGCGGGCTGTAAGCAACGAAGCTCGTGCCCAGCTCCCGGCACACGGGAAGGATCTCTTCCTCGGGGTCGCGAGTCCACAGTGAGTATTCCGTTTGCAGCGCGCTGATCGGGTGCGAGCGGTGCGCGCGGCGAAGCGTGGCGGGAGCGGCCTCGGAAAGTCCCAGGAAGCGGACCTTGCCCTCTTCGACCAGCCGCGACATGGCGCCCACGGTCTCTTCGATCGGAACGGTGCGATCGACGCGGTGCTGATAGTAGAGGTCGATGGTCTCGACGTTTAGCCGTCGCAGGCTGGCTTCGCACGCTTGGCGCACGTATTCAGAGTGGCCATTGATGCCCACGAAGCGGCCCTCGGCGTCGCGCACGTTGCCGAATTTTGTCGCCAGGACGACCTGCTTGCGGCGGCCTTTGAGGGCGCGGCCGACCAGTTCCTCGTTGTCGCCGCGGCCATAAGCGTCGGCAGTGTCCAGGAAATTGATGCCCAGGTCCAGGGCACGATGGATCGTCGCGATCGATTCCTCATCGTGCCGGGAACCGTAGAATTCGGACATCCCCATGCAGCCCAGCCCGAGGGCTGAGACCGTGAGGGGACTGTGACCAAGCTTGCGCAAACGCATGCGGGCCTCCCCGGGGTTTCATTCAATGCACCCCGAAGCAAGCAGCATAGCATCGGGATCGCGAGTCCCTCAAGGCTTTGCGACCGCGTCGGGCTGGCACAGGGAGGGGCTCTGCGGTATGCAAGAGGCCGAACTTGTTGGTCAAGTCCCGTGGAGGTGCGGGAGCATATCTGCGCCACTTACCTGCGGTCGTCGCCAGCCTCCTTGCCCGGTCGCATTTTTCTCTTGACAGTGTCTGAGTTATATAGTACACTAGCGTTCTAGATGAAAAGGACTACCCCAACCCGTAAAGCTCCCTTTGCCTTTCACCTCGATCTCGCGAGCGGCGTGCCGATCTACCGTCAGATCATCGACAAGGTGCAGGGCGGCATTGCCTCCGGGCTGCTGGCGACGGGCGACCAGCTTCCTACGGTGCGCCAAGTGGCGGTGGATCTGGCCATCAACCCCAACACCGTGCTGCGCGCCTATCGCGAGCTTGAAATACGCGGGGTGATTGAGACCCAGCAGGGCACGGGCACGTTCATCGCGGAGAAGCAGGTTCGCCAGGATGATGTCGAGCGCGAGCGGCAGTTGGATCAACTCGTGCGCGAATTTGTGGCACGCGCGGGAGCCAGCGGGTACAAGGTGGCCGAACTGGTCGAGCGTCTCAAGGGGCTCTCGCCCGAGCCCGACGGCAAAAGGAGGAGGTGAACCATGTCCAGCGCATTCAAGTTGAATGTGAGTAATGTCGGGATAGCAGTTTGCGTCCTGTGCAGCGGGGTGGGCGCTGGGGCAACTGCCACGCTCAAACATCCCGCGCCCCTGGTTGTCGGGATTCTGGCGGGCCTCTACTTCATGTTCGCCATCAAAGTCGTGCGGCAATGGGAGAAGGTGGCGTTGCTGCGCTTCGGCCGCTACGTCGGACTGCGCGGCCCCGGCCTGTTCACGATTATTCCCGTGATTGACACCCTGAGCCCTTACGTGGATCAGCGCGTGCGGGTCTCGAAAGTCACGGCTGAATCCACGCTGACGCGCGACACGGTTCCCGTGAATGTCGATGCCATCGTCTTCTGGGTGGTGTGGAACGCGGAGAAATCCATTCTGGAAGTCGAGAGTTTTGTCGACGCCATCACCATGAGCGCGCAGACCGCGCTGCGGGAATCCATCGGGCGCCACGAGCTGGCGCAAATGATCACCGAGCGCGAGACGCTCGGCCACGAGTTACAGCGCATCCTGGATGAGAAGACCAACCCCTGGGGGATCACCGTGCAATCGGTGGAGATTCGCGACGTGCGCATTCCCCAGGCTCTCGAAGATGCCATGTCGCGACAGGCCCAGGCGGAGCGGGAACGCCAAGCGCGCATCATTCTCGGCCAAGCGGAGACGGAGATCTCCGCGAAGTTCGAACAGGCGGCCAGCGTCTATCGCGACAATCCCGTGGCTCTGCACCTCCGGGCCATGAACATGCTTTATGAAGCGATCAAGGAACGGGGCTCGATGGTGATTGTCCCCTCCTCCGTGGTGGAGACGATGGGTCTGGGCGGAATGCTGGGCACAACGGCCTTGGCCAAAGGCCAGTAACCTTCAGCACGGAGGTGGAAAGCCCCATGGGCAATCGTCTCAGTTTCGGAGCAACTGCGTTCGCGTTGGTTTCCTTGATGGTGCCGGCGTCATGCCAAGAGCCTGCCCCCTGGCATGACCCGTCCCCACACCAAGTGCAGTTCATAACGGTGGAAGATGGCGTCCGGCTGGAGGTGCTCGATTGGGGCGGATCGGGACGACCGGTTGTGCTGCTGGCGGGGTCAGGAAACACTGCACACGTCTTCGATGAGTTCGCCCCGAAGCTCCAAGCCATTTGCCACGTTTACGGCATCACTCGACGCGGATACGGCGCGTCCAGTCACCCCGAGTTGGGCTATGCGCAGCAGCGTCTGGCGGATGACGTCCTGGCGGTTCTTGATTCTCTAAAACTCGTTTCCCCGGTGTTGGTGGGTCACTCCATGGCCGGGGAGGAGTTGACAACCTTGGGCGCCCAACACTCTGATCGTTTGGCCGGCCTTGTCTATCTGGATGCGGCGGCTGACCCTACGGATTTTCCCGCGAGTAGCCCTGCATATATGGAGCTTTTCCGCATTTTGCCGGCACCGATGCGAGACCATCCAGGGCCTTCTGCTTCCGACCGGAGTTCCTTTCAAGCGTACCGCGAGTGGCAGGTGCGGAGCGGTGAAGTCCCCTTTCCTGAGTCCGAGTTGCGCAATACTCACGAAACCAATCCCGTGGGATCAGTGGGCAGCTTCAAGGGATCCGCCAAAATCCATAAGGCCATCGGTGACGGCGCACTGAAGCGGGATTATTCAAAGATCCGGGTGCCCGTCCTGGCGTTTTTTCCCTCCAAGGGTGATAAGCCACGGTATCAACCGAAGGACGCGCAAGAACGCGCCGCAATTGAGGCGTTCGACGCCGCCACCGCAGCCTACGTCAATCGGTGGAAGAAAAACCTTCAGAACGCCCCAGGTGGCGTGCGCATCGTAAACTTGCCGGGAGCAAATCACTACCTTTTTATCAGCAATGAGGCGGACGTGCTGCGCGAAATGCGTGTCATTCTGGCGACCCTGTAATAGTTGGCCATGTAGTGCGAGGCCGGCAAGAATGCACATGGGCTCTCCTGCGCTGATTACCCGCCGGCTCCTATCTGATATCATTGCATTTCCCTGGGAAACTGAATGGAGCGAGGTGTCTTTATGGACTTTCAAAGTCGAGTCGCCATCGTCACCGGCGGATCTGGCGCGCTGGGCAGCGCCGTCAGTGCAGACTTGCTGGCGAACGGCGCGCGCGTTGCTGTGCCCTACAAGGCTGAGGAACACTGGGCGGCGCTTTACAGTCGTGCCGGCGCAGGGCGTGAGCGCCTGTGGGGTGGAAAGGTTGACCTGACGAAAGTAGCTGCTGTGGAGCGTTTCGCCGCAGACGTTGCCGAACGCTGGGGGCGAATCGACTTCCTAGTTTGCATTGCCGGTGGATTCGCTGCCGGGAAGATCCACGAAACGAGTGAGGAGAGCTGGGACCGGATGTTCGATCTCAATCTAAGAACCGTATACCTCTCGCTGCATGCCGTCGTGCCGGCGATGATCAAACAGAACTTTGGCCGCATCATCACAATTTCGAGTGGGGCGATTCTGAACGGCGGCGGCGCCGGCATCGCCGCCTACGCGATCTCGAAGGGCGCAGTCCGTCAGCTTACAGAGATCCTGGGGGACGAACTGAAAGACTATGACATCCACGCTCACTGCGTCATGCCAGGAACCATGGACACGGAGGCTAATCGACGCGCCATGCCGCATGCCGATTCCTCCGAGTGGGTGAAGACGGAAGACGTGGCGCGCGTTGTCCATTTCCTGTTGAGTAACGACTCGCGCGCCGTCCGGTCCGTAGCCGTCCCGGTGCTGGGTTGAACTATTGGGCAACGGGTCGCTTCGATTCTGTCGGGCCGTTTTTCGCCTGCGGGGCGGCACACACCGGCAGGGTGCCTAAAAGCTACCGATGGTTGCCATTCTGAGGAGTCCCGATCTGATCGGGACGATGAAGAATCTCGCAAGTCGCTGATGCCACAGAAAAGCAGATCCTTCGCGGAGTTTACCCTGAGGGTTGTTCGCGAAGGGCTGAGGATGACAAGCCCGGGACTTTTGTCAGCAACCTGCTGAGCCCTTCAAAGCCGATTGAAAGTTCTGGGTCATGCCGTTAAAATGGAAGTTTGTTCTGAAGCCGAAAAGGAGTTCCATGAAGAAGGCCATTCACCCCAACTATCACGATGTTAATGTCGTTTGCGCGTGCGGTAACACCTTCAAGACTCGCTCGACGTATAAAAGTGACCTGCTGCACCTGGAAATCTGTTCCAAGTGTCATCCTTTCTTTACGGGCAAGCAAAAGCTCATTGACAGCGCCGGCCGTGTGGAGAGGTTCCGGCGGAAATACGCCGGCGTGAAGAAAGCCGAAGCTGCGCCGGCCGCAACCAATACCACGTCCAGCTCGTAGCGGTGGGTTGCGCAAGCATCAGCAAGTTCGGTTTGCCAGTCGCCTCGAAGTCTGAGACCCAGGGCTTTACACTACCCAGCTTGACTGGAGTCTGATGGCCACAACTCCACCCATCGATCCCTACATTACTAAACCCAGGGTCTATCTCGTCGGACGTCAGCTCGTCGCCGACGACGAACTGGCGCGTTTCCTCGAGGACGAGGGAATGGCCTTTACGACGGATGCCGCCGCGGCCGCTGAGGTCTTGACCGAAATCGCCGGGCGCACCTGCTATATGTCATTTGGGAAGGGGCGAAAAAGCAATCGCGAATATCTGGAAAACATCCTCTCTTCCAAACACGGCAGCGTGCTCGAGCATGCCGTGTGGTGCCTGTTGATCACCGGGGTCAGCCGGGCGCTCACGCACGAACTGGTTCGCCACCGCGCCGGCTTCGGCTATTCGCAGCTTTCCCAGCGCTACGTGGATGAGAGCGAGGCGCGTTACGTGGTGCCGCCGCTCTACCAGGAAAACCCGGAACTGCGCCAGAAATGGCAGCAGACCATCGAGTGCATCCGCAAAGCGTACGTTGAATTGGCGGAGGCCACCACCCAGCACGTGCAGCAACAGCATCCGGAAATGGCCCCGCGCGACCGGCGCAAGTGGGCACGCCAAGCGGCCCGCTCCATCCTTCCCAACGCCACCGAAACCAAGATTTTCGTGACGGGAAACTCCCGCGCCTGGCGGCATTTCCTCGAACTGCGCGGCAGCCCTCATGCCGATACGGAGATTCGTTTGCTGGCCGTCGAGGTCTGCCGCGTCTTCAAGAAAGAAGCC
>JBEKAK010000135.1:0-11082 GCA_050018275.1 Terriglobia bacterium
TCACGCGGCTGAGTTTCTTGTACTCGGGGACACTATTCTCCAGGGCTTGAACACTCACTAGCCGGTAGAACAACTGCCGGATAGTCATCGGCTGCTCAGCGGAAAGAATTCGCTCGGCCCTTTCCACCAGTTCGGTTGTTGCAGTCCATTTACCCCTTGCCATGCAGCCTCGGTCTAAATTGGGATTAGTCTCAGCTTAGAATGCTCCCGGAGGAGCCCTTTCTGCGCTCACCGCTTTCGAAGATTCACCGGTGCCGCCGCGACAGGCACATGTGAAAACAGCCCTTCGGGAACGGCGGTGATACAGTTACGTCTCGACAGCCACCTTTCGAGTGACTCTTCACGCATTCCGACAGATCCCTGCCCGCCAGGGTCCCGCCAAAATGGATTTCTCCAAGAGTTCTTCCCGAATATTTGGCCACATAATGGGCAGCCCCGCGCCCCGGGTCGTAGGGCTCGATGCTTGTGTGGCCGAATCGCCGGTACGCTTCTCTTTGCCAAAATCGCCGCGAAAGTCTCTGGACTCCGGTGATGAGCAAGTGACAGTGGTATCGGCTACCCTGTCGCCCGAACTCTTCGGCTAATACCCAGCCTATTGGCTTGCCCGCAGCTTTCTCGACATCCGTCAGCCAGTCCTTGATCTTCCAGAGCACCACCTGCGGGGTTGGTGGACAGTCCGCTCGGGAGTAGCGTGAACTCGGTTCGTACCTCACAAGCTGCGGGTCGGGCTTGCAGATCGTGACATTGGCTTTCCTGCGGAGTCTGCCTCTCTCCCATGCTTCCTCCCGTTGAGGCTCTCGGTTACGCAGCGTCACTGTCACAAACCGGTCCCAGGCGGGCAAGCCTGCGATGAACTTGCCCAAATCCCTGGGCAACTTCCGACGCTGCCGGTTCTCTCGCGCCCACCGTTCCTGTTCAATCCTGTGGTCGGCCAGCATTTCTCTTTTCCCGAGCTCGAACACACTCCGAGTTCAAGTGCGGGGAGACCCTCCAGACTGGGCGACTTAGCTACTTCGGCTACCCGAGGTTGCCAGTCCCTCTTCGACCGGCAACCCAAGTTTGGCGGAAACCCGCCACGCGCATTGCTGAAGGGCTGCGGCCCGCCGCGAATACAATTCCCTTGCTCGACGGTTTTCGGGCTTGCAACTCGTTGATTCAATTGAGGCGGTGTCCGCGATTTTTCGACTTCCGCTGTAGTGATACGTTGGATTTTGCGAGAATGTCCTTTTCGGCACGTATCATCACAGAAAATCGAGCCGCGCTTCTTCCCTTTGAGACTACCGCTGCAGTACGCACATCTCCCCGGCGTGGCGTGCTTTTTTGCTTCACTGCGATCCCTGAAGAATGCCGAATCCCGACAAGCGGCTGAGCAATAGACTTGTGGCTTGCCAGCAATCGTGTAGTGAACGGTTTGATTCAAGAGTTTCTTGCACCCGTCGCACCTCTCGGTCACGTAGAAACCGTGCGTACGGCCCAAAGCGAGTTCGGCGGTGGCGAGCTTCACGAGCCACCGCCTTTAGGCTCTTCGCCTTCTCTGCAGTCAGTTTCGGGGGAATTCTGGTTGCGCGGGGGTTGCGGATTTTGCTGGACTTTTCCGCGTTCTGCCGAGCTAAGTTGTTGATCTGCTTTGGAATCAGCGGAGGTTTGCAGACTTAGGATCTGGTCCCGCAAGGGGTGGGGGTTCGAGTCCCCCCTTTCGCACCATTTCTCGCCTCGAAAATATCCGTCGGGTTGACGGCAGACCCCCAAACTCCTCGCGCCTCACCCCCCGGGAACTGCATGCTGAGCGTTGCCTTTTGTGTTACACTGCGCCCGTTCGTTGGGGTCACCCTCCTATGGCACACGCTCCCGAAGCCAAGCAGAAGCTGCGCGAGATCTGCCGCATCGCGGCGCGCGTCTTCTATGCAAAGAGCTACGACGGCGCCTCCATGCAGGACATCGCGGAGGCGGTCGGCCTCACCAAGGCCGGCCTCTATCATCACGTGGGTAGCAAGGACCGCTTGCTGTTCGAAATCCAGAACTACGGCATGGATATCCTGGACGAGACCGTGCTCGCCCCCATCAGGGATATCGCCGACCCGCGCGAGAAGCTCCGCCAAACCATCATCGGCCACATCGACCTGATCGTGCGCGCGCGCGACCAGGAGATCACCGTAATCCTCCATGAGAACCGCTCGCTGAGCGGCCCCCTGCGCAAGAAGCTCAACGCCCGCAAACGCGCCTACATCGACTACCTCGAAAACCTGATCACCCGCGTCCAGGAGCAGAGCGGCAGACCGCCTTTGGTCAGACCGCAGCTTGCCGCCTTTGCGCTGCTGGGGATCATTAACTGGCTCTACCAGTGGTATTCCGCCCAGGGCCCGGTCAAGCAGGAAGAACTGGCCCAGGTCTATACCGATTTCTTCTTCCGCGGACTCCTCGGAACAACCTAGCGCCGTCAACCATTTGGACCCAGTCCTGCGAGCGGCGATTGCCACCGATCTCGAAAGGTCTCGGCTTTAGAAGCTTGCTGACAAATCTCCAAGGATCCCCGCATTTGCCAAGTATTAAGAACTACTTGCATTCTTCTCCTGCGAGGCGGGATCAGAATTACATGTCAATGGCATTTTTCAGCAACCGGTTAGGCGCACGGCCCATCAAGTTGGAACGGCACTCGCCGCAAGCCCGTCGCGCAGAAGCCGGCGCTTTCGTGTGCACCTGTTGCTTGCCCCGCTTGGATTCCCGCCCTGCCCTGCCTGCGCCTGCCTGCGGCAGTCAGGGTAGGCAGGTTGCGCAGGAACCTGTCCCGACGCCTCGAAGCTGTGAAAAAACGAACAATCTCACGCAAGGACTCGCAAAGAAGAAGGGCTTTTTTCTTTGCGCCTTTTACGACTTTGCGCCTTTGCGTGAAATGCTTTTGCCCTTCTAGGGATAATTTCACAGCTTCTTTATGTCGGGATGACCGACAAACAAGGAGGGCGCTGCCGGCCGCCCGATCCTTGGAAAGGTTGTCGGGTTCAGCCGTGCGTGGTAGCATCCTCGCTTGATTCTCATGACAGGAGAAACTTGATCTCATGGCCGCGTCCCTGGTTGCCTTCCAAGGTGAGAGAGGCTCGTTCAGCGAAGAAGCTGCCTACAAACTCCTAGGCCGCCGCATCCGTGTGCTGCCGTGCGAGACTTTCGCAGCCACCTTCGAGAGTGTCACCCGAGGGCGCGCCAATTTCTGTCTGGTGCCGATTGAAAACACCCTGGCCGGATCCGTCTACGAGAACTTCGACCTGCTGCTTGCGAACCACTTGCACATTGTGGGCGAGGTGAACCTGCGCATTGTCCACAATCTCATCGCCCCGCCGGGCACGGCGCGCCGGGAGGTGCGCCAAGTCTATTCGCACCCGGTGGCGCTCGCTCAGTGCAGCCACTTCTTCGCCAAGAACCCCCGGGTGGAGCGCGTCCCCTTTTACGACACAGCGGGGGCTGTCAAGATGCTCACGGAGCGCCCTCTCGGTGGGGCGGCGGCCATTGCCAGCCGCATTGCCGCGGAGGTCTACCACGCGCGCATCCTGGCGACTCACCTTGAGGACCACCACGAAAACTACACGCGCTTCCTGCTGCTCTCGAAGACCGCGCGAGTCTCGCCGCGGGCCAGCAAGGTCTCGATCGTCTTCTCCACCCGCAACGTGCCCGGAGCCCTTTTCAAGTGCCTCAGCGTTTTCGCCCTGCGCGACATCGACCTCACCAAAATGGAGTCCCGACCGCTGCGCGGCCGCCCTTGGGAATATTTCTTCTATCTTGATTTCATCGGGAACGTGAAAGAGAAGCGTTGCCAGAACGCCCTGACCCACCTGGGCGAGGTGACGAATTTTCTGCGCGTGCTGGGCTGCTACGAGCGCGCCAAGCGCTGAAAGAAGTTATCAGTCTTCAGCTGTCAGTCCTCAGTCATCGGTGGTCAGTTTTCAGCTGGGAACACAAACATTCCAAGGACAAGAGTTTTCCCCGGTCGCTTGGACAGCGCGAGGGAGAACTGACGGTCTCTACTGACAACTGATGACTTACAACTGATGACTGATAACCGATCCCTAACCCCTAACCCCCGACCCCCTCACCACGCCAGCGCGTAGCGGTGACCGCGCACATCGGCGCCGCCTGCGATGACGCCGGTGGCGGGATCATATTTGATCAGGGTGGGCGAGGTGGGATTGCTCCAATCCCCTCCCACCTGCAATTTGTGACCGCGGGCGCGGAGCGTGGCCAGCACCGTTTCCTCAAAGCGTTTTTCGACGTCAAGGGTCAGCGGCTGGTCGCCGTGATTGTCGAAGGAGCTGTACATCGCTTCGGAATTGAAGCGCGGCGCTTCCACCGCCTCCTGGGGATTCATTCCGAACTCGACCACGTTCAGGAAAATCTGCAGCAGGGTCTGGTCCTGGCTGTCGCCGCCGGGGGTGGAAAACACCAGCCAGGGCTTGCCGTCCCGCAGGGCGAGTGTGGGCGTCAGGGTAATGCGCGGCCGCTTGTGCGGCGCAATTTGGTTAGGATGTCCGGGCGTCAGCACAAATGCCTGCGCCCGCTGCGTGAGAGGGATTCCCGTGTCGCCCGCGATGACGGCGGGAATCCATGCGCCGCTGGGCGTGGCGGAGAACAGGTTTCCCTCCCCATCGATCACATTGACACAGGTTGTGTCCTGGTGCTCGCCGTTGCGGTGCCGGTATCGTGCCCGCACAAAATCCTCCGGCGCCCGCGCCACCATATGCACGGGATCGCCGGGGAGATGTTCGGCGGAAGCCTTTTGCGGATCAATCAACGGCCGCCGGAGGTTTGCGTACTCCTTCGAGATGAGCGCGGCCGGCATCGGAGCGAAATCCGGGTCGCCGTAGTACGCGTCGCGGTCGGCATACCCCAGCTTCATGGCTTCCACCACGGTGTGCACGTAGTCGGCGGAATTGTGCTTCATGGTTTTCAGGTCAAAGCCCTCGAGCAAGGTCAAGTTCTGGAGGAAGACCGGGCTCTGCGTCCAGAAGCCGCACTTGTAAACCTGCACGCCGCGATACGTCACGGTGAGAGGCTCTTCGATCCTCGCGTGGTAAGCGGCGAAATCCCCTTCGCGCAGCAGGCAACCGGCTTCCCGGCAGAAATCGCTGATGCGTTTCGCGAGGAGGCCGCGATAGAAATAATCGCGTACCGCGTCGATGGCTGCTGCGCGCCCGAGCCCGGCGTTCTGCTTTTCCACCTCGGCGAGGGTTTGAAACGTGCGCGCCAGGGCGGCTTCGATGAAGATTTCACCTTCTTTGGGCACACGCCCCCCGGGCAAGTAGACCTTCGCCGTGCTCGGCCACTTCTCCGCGACAGGTCTGGCCCCCGCGAGCGCGCGCTCCAGGCGGGCATAGACCGGAAAACCCTGCGCGAGTTCGATGGCCGGCTGGATCACCTCCGCCAGGCTCATCGTTCCGTACTTCTCCAGCGCCAGCAGAATCGAGTCCATGGCGCTCGGCACAATCGCGCTCAGCGGGCCGAAGGATGGGATGAAGCCGCCCTCGCCTCCGGAAATCGTCACCGACTGCACGATGCGGGGATCGTCTCGCCGCAAGTGTTCGTAGAATTCCACCGTGGCCAGTTCCGGAGCGATGCCGTCGCCGTTGATCGCCACTACCGGGCCGTTCTTCAGCTTGAGCAAGATGGGGCACTCACCACCCGCGCCGAAGCTCATCATCTCCACCACCGAGGCAGCGAAGAGCGTGGCCACGCCCGCGTCCACGGCGTTGCCGCCTTTCTCGAGGATTCGCAATCCCGCCTCCGCCACCAGCGGATGGCCCGCGGCCACCACACCGCGGCGTCCGGCCACCAGCGGCTTGAGCGTCGCGGCGTGGCTCGGAAAGCCGGGAAGCAAGAGTGCCGTTGCCAGAGCGACAAGAACAGTCTGCGAGATCCACCTGCGCATATTCATGGTCAGCCTCCGAGGGAGCTTGCCCTTGATGAAGAAGCGAAATCGTCGCGGAAAACTTCCTGCCTGTCAAGCCAGTCTTCGCGCAGTCACGTTGCCTGCGGAATGTTCTCTCCTGCCTCAGGCAAGTCCACTGTCTTGGACGGCAAGAGTGGGAAGACGCCCGGAACCGTCGCGAGTCAGAATCCCAAACTGAAGGTGCAGTTCAGCCAACACCTGCTGTTCGATGTGAATAAAACACCGTGAGGTGTCTTCGGGAGAGACTGGGATGAAGCAACCGTGCGACGGTTGCAGGTACGTGCAACGAGGGCTGGCGCCGATTGTGTGCGTGAGTCAGTGCCGGGGGGCGGTTTTGCCCGGTTGAAATCCTGGGTCGCCCCTTTGCCACAAGATAAAGCTCATCTCACCGGCCATTTGCTCTTCCCGCTGCTCCCGGTTACTCGCGCAAGTACTTCATCGGGTTTACGGGGGTATCGTTGACAGTCACTTCGTAATGCAGATGCGGGCCCGTCGCCCTACCTGTCATGCCCACGGTGCCGATGCCTTGTCCTTGTTTGACCTCCTGGCCCACCACGACAAAAATCTTACTGAGGTGCCCATATTTCGTCGTGAGTCCAAAGCCGTGGTCGATCAGGACTACGTTGCCGTACCCGAAATTGGGTCCGGCCAGCAAGACGATGCCATCAGCCGAAGCCTCGACCCTGGCGCCGTAGGGAGCCCCAATGTCCACGCCACGATGAAAAGCCCCCTCTCCACTGAAGGGGTCCAGGCGCTGCCCAAAGCCCGCCGTAATCTCCCCCCGTACGGGCCAGAGGGATGGTATTGTCTCGCGTCCCAACTCCGTATTCGCGAATATGCCCATCGCGACGGCGTCCCCGGTAGGGTTCAAAGAGCCACGCCGGATCAAATTGAAGGCATAAAGGGAGGCCTGATAGCTCGACTCCACCGTGGAGTTGGTCTGGGTGGCCAGGGCAAGCGCTGCCTCCGGGAACCGAAGGCGATGCGCGTGGCCGAATCCATAGGTCAAAGCCACTTCCGCCGCCAAGGATTGCAGGGAGCCCAACTCGGCATTGGTTTTGGTTACGACATTTTCCAGAGTTCTGTTCTGCGTCTTCAGGGCTTCATGTTCGGTTCTCAGACTGTTGTAGTTTGAGACTTTCAGCAGCATCCTGGCATAACTGTTGGCCAGCGCCGCCATCGTCATGATCCCCACGACGCTGAACGTCAGCACCAGATGGACGACATAAAAGGGAAGACGAAGCTTATGGAGTTTTCCGTGAGCACCAGGGAAGACCAAGAATGTGTAAAATTTCTTGTCCATCCGCGTGGTCCTTCCGCACCAAAGGTTCAACCTCTACCGCACCACCGTACTAGTACTCCCGTGCCATGGCAATAGTACGATAGTACCAGTCAGACAAACGTCGTCCGCAAGAACCTCGGGACGGGCGAAGATGTGAAGGCTACATCCCAGCCGCCTGAGCTATTATTGGATTCCTCTTCCTTTGTCTGCTCAGCGCCGGAAACTTCCACTGACTCAATGGGAACGGAGTTCTTGGAAACGACAGGTGTTTACTGCGGACCCTAAGGGAGAATTCACCGCAGCCCAAGCAAGCCGCCTGCCATTGAGGTGTGAGCTGACGGCCCTCTGGACTCAGGATCGTGGACAAAGGGAGGCTTGCCCGCAGGCACGGTCTGGGAAAAACGCGGGATGACAAGGTCCGGCGTCGTTACTTGCCGTCTCCTCAAAGTGAGCATAAACTGGTTCGAGCCACGGGATCGCGGCGGGGAAGTGTGCAGAGGCCGCAAAGCCACCGGCAGGAAAGGATGCGTTACGCGTATGGTTCTGGGGGTACGAGAGCGAGCGCCACGGGTTTTTCCCCGACGATGCGAAATTGCGAGACCCATCGGGTGGCTGGTCATTCTCGCTGCCGTCTTTGCAGGCAGTGTCCTCAGGGCTCAGGATCAGACCGAACTGATCGATGACATCACGGCCAAGTACCATTTCCTTTCTGCGGACGATACCCTGGCCATTCTCGACGAGGAAGGGAGGCTTAAGGGGTACATCGATGTCTTTCAGAGCCAAGAGGAGTCCGACGCGATCCTGAGCTACACCATCCTCGAAGGGACTCGCAAGAAGACTCACGTCGAATTTCGCACGAACAAGATTCACGGCAAGTTTTACCGCTTTTCGGGAAATGTGGAACGCGGCGGGGGCCATGAAGACGGCGATCCGGATTATCTGCGCTTGGTTGGGGACGTGGAAGTCGTCACCATCAAGGGTGATACCGGTCAGGAGGCTGTCCAGCGCCTGCGTGTCGTTCTAAAATCCTTCGGCAAATCCGAGCGAGACGAAAACTGAATACCCCCGATCTGGAATCTGCGCACGGCCACAAGGTGCGCCCCTACACGTCCGCGCGCCGGTTTCTCCCGTTCCGGCGCGAAGGCGGCACGCGTCTTTAGCAACTCACACTCGGGCAAGAGACTTCACGATCTAATGGACGGGAAGGGCAACTATCCGACGATTGCTGAGTTCCGGTGTGAAGATTGACTTCTTTCAGCGGATTGGTCATTCTCACCCTATCCTGGTTCTTTCGGTTCAGGCAAAACTATGAAAAAGATCCTTATTTACGACACGACCCTCCGCGACGGCTCACAAGGCGAGCACATCTCGTTCTCTGTGGAAGACAAGCTCCACATCGTCAAGAAGCTTGACGATCTGGGATTGGACTACATCGAGGGCGGCTGGCCCGGCTCGAACAGCAAAGACGTTGCCTTCTTCTCCCGCGCCCAGGAACTCAAGCTGAAGCACGCCAAGCTCGCGGCGTTTGGCAGCACCCGCCACCCGCGCCACACGGCGTCCCATGACCGGAATCTCCAAGCGCTTATCGAAGCCAACACTCCCGTAGTGACCATTTTCGGGAAGACCTGGGATCTGCATGTGAAAGTGGCCTTGGGGGTTTCGCTCAAGGAAAACCTCGATCTGGTTGGCGAGTCCGTGGCCTTCCTGAAATCCAAGGGGAAGGAAGTGATCTACGACGCCGAGCATTTCTTTGACGGGTTCAAAGCCGACTCGGCTTATGCGCTGGCCACACTCAAGGCCGCCGAGGAAGCGGGAGCTGACAGCATCGTGTTGTGCGACACCAACGGCGGCACGGTGACCGCCGACATTGGGGAGCGTTTTCAGGTCGCTTCGAAACACGTCAAGACGCCCCTGGGAATTCACACTCACAATGATTGCGAAATGGCGGTGGCCAACTCCATTGCCGCCGTGCAGCAGGGGGCAGTGCAGGTGCAAGGCACGATCAACGGTTATGGAGAGCGCTGCGGGAACGCCAACCTTTGCTCGGTGATCCCCAATCTCGAGTTGAAGTTGGGGCTGCACTCGATCGGCAGGGAAAACCTCAAGCACCTCACGGAAGTTTCCCATTACGTTAGCGAGCTGGCCAACCTGTACCCTCGTCAGGATTTGCCCTACGTCGGCAAGAGCGCGTTTGCCCACAAAGGCGGCATTCACGTGAGCGCGGTCATGAAAGAGACCTCCGCTTACGAGCACGTGGACCCCGCGGTGGTCGGCAACGAACGCCGGGTCCTGGTTTCGGAACTGTCTGGAAAGAGCAACGTGATTTACAAAGCGGAAGAGCGAGGTTTGAAAATCGACAAGTCCTCTCCCGACGCCAAGGTGGTGGTGGAAAAGCTCAAGGAAATGGAGCACGACGGCTATCAGTTTGAGGGAGCGGAAGCGTCCTTTGAAATCCTGTTCGACAAGTTGGTGCACCACGCCAAAGAGTTTTTCGAGTTGGACGGCTTTCGCGTTATCACCGAAAAGAAAGGGGTCAACGAACCGTACTCGGAGGCCGTCATCAAGTTGCGCGTGGACGGCAAGGAAGAACATACGGCCGCCGAAGGGGTCGGCCCGGTCAGCGCCCTCGACAGGGCCCTGAGGAAATCGCTGACCACTTTCTTCCCGTGCATCCGGGACGTGCGCTTGACCGATTATAAAGTCCGCGTGCTGAACCCCAAAGGAGCCACCGACGCCAAGGTTCGGGTGCTGATCGAGACCAGCGACGGCCACGACACCTGGGGAACCGTGGGCGTCTCCGAAAACCTTATCGAGGCGAGCTGGCAAGCCCTCGTGGACAGCATCACTTACAAGCTCAAAAAAGAATACGGCTAAACAGGCTGCGGAAAAACGCACCCGCGACGACGTAGCGGCGACCCCGATCAGGAACATCGGGGCAGGTTTTTACATCGCCACTGGCATGTCACCCCCGCGCAGGGGGGGGTCTATGCGGCTGTCCTGGATTCCCGCTTTCGCGGGAATGACACCACGAGGATGCGGGCAGCGCCCACGGGCGAGCGAAGCGCGCGCGGCTGGCCCAGACCTCTCTTTCGATTTCTTCGATTCCCCTGGTAAAGCAAGTGACCCCTCACCCGGGCGCCCCCAGGACGCCCACCCTCTCCCCTAGGGAGAGGGTCACGGATCCGAATTTATGGGGATACCGCTGACTGTAACGGAACAGCCCTCTCCGAGGGGAGAGGGTGGCGAGCGTAGCGAGCCGGGTGAGGGGGCGTGCTGCGCGGCCGCGCCTTCCGTTGCCACCCCCGCGAAGGGGATGAAATGCCTGGGTAGAAAATGGGGGGGGAATCGGAGACCCCCAGGGACAGCGTCAGCGCCAGCCGGCCTTTGCGGGTTTGTCGATAAACACGAGGTTACTTTCGGCGGGCAATCTGGGATTTGACTGCGCTACCACTTTTAGGGGCTTCGATCACTTTTCCGGTTTGCCGACTAGAACGAAGCCGCTGCCGCGGCGAACGCTTCGCGTGTCCGACGTTTTAGAACCCCCATGCAACCCAAGGAGTAGTGTGGAGTCATAAGGAGGTCCTTATGACCCAACTGCGTCGAATGATGCTGGAGGAACTCCAGCGTCGGAATTACTCTGATCGAACCATCCGTTATTACCTGCAGGCCGTCGCGCTCTTCGCCAAACACTTTGGCAAGCGGCCCGACAAGTTAGGACCTGATGAGCTTCGAACCTACCAAGCGTACCTGCTCCGGGAGCGCAAGCTGGCCGTCGGGACAGTAGTTGCCCGGGTCGCGGCGCTGCGATTTTTCTACGTGCGAACCCTCAAGCGGCACGCGTTCAGAGAAGACCTGCCCTATCCCAAGG
>JBEKAK010000136.1:0-11055 GCA_050018275.1 Terriglobia bacterium
GATCAGGGAGCCAGTCGATTCCGCGAGTGTGCAGGTGCGCGCGGAAGTCACATTATGGGGGTATGCAAGAAACAGGAGCGAGCCACACACCGCGGGCGACCTTACGGCGAGAAATTCATGCGGCGCACGGACGCGGGTTCCGCTTCCTTGGCAGGGTTTGCGGCTCTTGGTGCATGGAAACCTATTTGGGAAGGTTCATGCGGCGCACCAGAGCCTGGAAGCGCGGGTCGGAGCGCAAGGGCGCGTAGGCGGGATTGTCCCTGAGCCAAGGCAGAAAGCTATGGCGCTCCTTGTAGGCGGCTTCCAGCCATCTGAACGCCTCATCCTTTTCCCCCAGGGCTCCGTATATCTCAGCCAGAAACCAACTCGCCCAAGCACCCGTCGGCTTGGGTTTCTCCCCCAAGAACTTGGCCAGTATCTTCCGCGCCTCGTCCTTCCGGCCGGCCTGCGCATAGGTACGCGCAAGACCCCATCTCCAGTCAGGGTCGACTGCGCCCGCCTTTTGGTGCGCAGCGATGGCTTCCGCATACATCCCCTTTTCTGCATACACAACCCTCACGGCGTAGAGCCCCTCATTGAAATTGGGATCCAGTTCGAGGGATTTTCGGGCTTCATCTATCGCTTTGTCATTTTGCCCCGCCCACCAATATTGCCATGCCCGATCCGCGGCAAAAAGCGGCGTGAGCGGTTCCACCTCTTGCGCTCCTCTCATTTCTGCCAGGGCTTCATCCCGGTGCCCGATCAGGAAGAGATACCACGAATAATCGCGATGAGCCTCGCCTAGACTCGGGTTGAGTTCCATGGCGCGCCGCAAGTCCCGCTCCGCACCCGCATAGTCCCAGTCGGAGTAGAGTTTGGTCATACCGAAAGCTAGGTGCATTTCCGCTGGCGGCTCGCCGCCCAACTCTTCCGCCTTGCGCGCGGCAGCCCGAGCTCGTTCGAAAGCGTGCACATCTCTTTCGTGGCCGATGATGCTGTGAGCGAGCGCCAGTCCTCCGTACGGGAGGGGGTTTGCGGGATCTTTGTCGATGGCCTGCTGCATATATGCCAGGCCTTTTTCGAACCCTTCTGGCGTCATTTTGTTCACGTAGAACTTCCCCTTCAGGTAGGCCTCGTAGGCTTCGGGATTGACGGGGCGAGCACTCGCTAGGCGGGCTCGCTCGGTGGGCGTCAGGGCCGCCTGGACTTTCTCAGCAATCACGCTTGCGATTTCGCCCTGCAAGGCCAGGACGCCGCGCAGGTCTCGCTGGTAGCTCTCCGCCCACAGGTGCTGGTCCGTTGAGGCCTGAATGAGCTGCGCGGTGATGCGCACCTGGCCGCCCTCGCGCAGCACCGAACCTTCGATCAGTGCGTCCACGTTCAGCTCCTTGGCGATCTGCGGCAAAGGCTTCTTGGTGCCCTTGTACTGCATCATCGAGGTCCGCGAAATGACTTTCAGGGCGCTGATCTTGGCGAGGTTCGTAATCAGCTCCTCGGTCATGCCGTCGGCGAAATAGTCCTGTTCCTTGTCGCCGGAAAGGTTTTCCAGGGGGAGCACGGCCAGCGACTGAATGCGGCCGGGGGCGGCTCGGCGCGCGAGCCGGTCGTGCAGTCCGCCGACGTTGAGCCCAACCAGCACAGCGAAGCAGGCAAACGGCGCACTGATGCCCAGTGCCAGCATCCAACGCTTCTGTAGGGCCGCTGCTCGCCGCGCCCACCTCAGCAGGGCAAGCCCTGCGCCTACTTTCCCCGCGGTCTCGTGCTTCAGGCGTTCAAGGTCGGCCTTCAGCTCTGCGGCCGTCTGGTAGCGGAGCTTGCGGCCTTTTTCGATCGCCTTGCTGATAATGCGCCCGAGTTCCGGCGGCAACTCGGGATTCAGCCGCAACGGAGAGATGGGCGCACGGTTGAGAATGGCGTCGAAGACGGTCCCGGGCGAGTCGCCCGTGAAGGCGCGGTGTCCCGTGGCCATCTCGTAGAGCACTAGCCCAAAGCTGAACAGGTCCGATCTGGCATCGACCTCCTCGGCCCGCACCTGCTCGGGCGACATGTACTCGAACGTGCCCACCGCCATCCCCGTGCTGGTCAGCGACTCCTTAGCCGCGGTGGGCAGCGACGGGGCCCCCGAGGAGGGCGGCGCTCCTTTCGCCAGCCCGAAGTCCAGGATCTTGGCCTGGCCCCGTTTCGTCACAAAAATATTCGCTGGCTTGATGTCGCGGTGGACGATGCCCTTCGCGTGCGCCGCCTCTAGCCCGTCGGCAATCTGAATCCCCAGGTCCAGCACTTCCTCGGTCTTCAGCGCCCCGACGCCCAGATGTTGCCGCAGCGTCTCGCCCTCCAAGCATTCCATGGCGATGAAGGGCTGGCCCTCATGCTCATCAATGTCGTAAATCGTGCAGATGTTGGAATGATTGAGCGCCCGCGTCGCCCGCGCTTCGCGGTGGAAGCGCTCCACGAACTTGCGGTCCTGGACCAGATCGTGGGACAGGAACTTGAGTGCGACGAACCCGCCCAGCTTGGTGTCTTCGGCCTTGTAGACCACACCCATGCCGCCGCCACCCAGCTTCTCCAGAATGCGATAGTGGGAAACAGTCTGGCCGATCATGAGGCGATTGCCTCACAGCAAGATGCAGGTGAACTCCGGAATGACGCCAGCATACGCCGCGTATATCGACAAGTCAACGACCGCAGGTCTAACGGGAGGAGTTCAAGGAGGGGAGGGGGTTCGCAGAAGCGCCGACTGCAGCAACACCTCTCCGTGCTGGATCAACCGTGAAGTGGTCCCCGCAACAGACTAAGGTTTCCCCAAGGGCTCCTGTGCGCATCATGGCTGCTGGGCGCACACAAAATGGATTGGGAATGAAAAGTTGGCTCTCCCAGAAAATGGCCGCCGGCCAATATAGACGCCGTAGGGTAGAGCGAAGTCGCCCAACTCCTGTATCGTCGCCGACTCGGAAACAACTCCAGCCTCGCGCGGCTCGTACTCTGACGTCGGCGGTCACGCGGCCGTGAAGTTGGCATCTCGGAAACTGGCGGCATCCTGAATGTTTCGCAAAAACCGTGTTTCGTTCGCGGGGGCGCTTGCCGTGCGGAAACCATGGTTTTGCGCAAAGACAAGGTTGGAATCGGGGATTCCGGTTACTCGCTGTGCTATAATCCCTCCCCTGCGTGCTGGGCATGGCCCATCCCTGCCACCTTGGAGGTGATCATGAGTGGCAAGCTCCGCACCGTTCTTATCATTGTTGGTGTTCTGATTATCCTGGTTCTCGTCGCTCCATTCTTAATCCCCGTCAATCAGTTCCGCCCCACCATTGAGGAGAAAACTTCCGCCGCCCTCGGACGTAAGGTACAACTCGGAAACCTGAGCCTCTCGCTCCTCAGCGGTTCTCTCTCCGCCGAGAATCTCGCGATCGGTGACGATCCCAAGTTCAGTTCGTCGTCTTTCCTCACCGCCAGCTCGCTGAAGGTGGGCATCGAAATCATGCCGCTGATTTTCTCGAAGGCAATCAACGTTACTGGCGTCACGATTGATAGACCACAAGTGACGCTCCTTCGGAATGCGGCCGGCCGGTGGAACTATTCTTCCCTGGGCGGCTCCTCCACTCCCACAAAGTCTTCGAGTCCGTCAAACTCTCCCACGGACTTCTCCGTTAAGAAACTCCAGCTCAAGGACGGCAGCATCATTGTCGGCACCACGAATTCGCAGAGGCACAGCACATACGATCACGTGAACATCACCGCCTCTGACGTTTCCATGACCTCGAACTTTCCGGTCACCGTCACCGCCGATCTTCCCGGAGGTGGTAAATTCAAGCTAGATGGCAATGTCGGCCCTATCGATCAAGCCGACACTTCGCTGACTCCGCTCGAGGCCACGCTCCATGTCAGTTCTTTAAGTCTCGCCTCGTCGGGTTTCCTCGATCCCACCGCGGGACTCGGGGGCATTCTCGATCTCGACGGCACGCTCGCCTCGCAAAACGGTGAAGCCGAAACCAAGGGCAACGCCAGACTCTCCAAAGCCCTGTTAATTGCCGGGGGATCACCCGCCGGGGTTCCCGTCACCGTGGATTTCAATACTAAATACAATCTCCGCAAGAACGCTGGCGTCCTCAATCCTTCCACCCTGAAGATCGGCAGCGCAGCGGCTAGGCTTGCGGGCACCTATGAAATCGTGGGCGAGGCCACCGTCATCAACATCAAGCTCGACGGAAAGGACATGCCCGCCAAAGATCTCGAATCTTTTCTCCCCGCCCTCGGGATCAATGTTCCGCAGGGTGCTTCGCTTCAGGCCGGGACGCTCAACGCCGATCTCAATCTCAATGGGCCAATCGACAAACTGGTTACTACCGGCACGGCAGGTCTCTTTAACGGAAAGCTTGCTGGCTTCGATCTGGGCTCAAAAATGTCCGCCATCTCGGCGCTCACCGGTGTCAAGACCGGCAAGGACCTCGACATCGAGAAGCTCACCACGAATCTCCGTATGGCGCCCGACGGCCTCCGCGCCGACAATTTCAATGCCGCTGTTCCTGCTCTTGGCACTCTCTTCGGAGCCGGTACAATCGATGCCAAGAACAATCTCGATTTCAAGATGGTTGCCACGCTTACGAGCTCCCTTGGTGGCGCGACTGGTGCGGCGGGGGGTGCCGCCGGCGCTCTTGGAGGGTTAGTTGGAAAAATCCCTGGCGGCAGTGGCGGCTCGACCGCGAGTACGGGCCGGCGAATTCCGTTCCTGATTCAGGGCACCACTTCGGATCCCAAATTCGTCCCTGACGTCAGGGGCCTCGCCGCTGATATGCTCAAATCACAGCTCGGCAACCTGGCTTCTCCCAGCACCACGTCGCAACAGCAGCAGAACACCAACAATCCGCTCGGCGCACTCGGCGGCCTATTCAAAAAGAAAAAAACCTGACGCCTTGCTCAAATACCTTCGTGCACGCCGCGGGAAGTCTGGCAAATGAGAAAGAGGCCATCGGGGACTGAACTGGAGCCATGAAAACCTCTCACAAGGTTGTCCTGCTCGGATTGACGGTCCTTGCCCTCGCCGCAGTGTTGGGCCTCAGGCTGACAGGCGACTCCCTTGACATCATTCCCCGATTCGGAGGCCGACGCGCACGGGCGACCAAGCAGGCTTCCCTGGTCGATCAGCACTTGCTTGAGACGGCACGCAAGCTGGCTCCCCTCGCGGTTACTCCTGACGAACAGCAATTCGCCAAGGATGCGTTGCAGGCGGCCGACCACGACGTTTCCCTGGCCTTTGCTGCTGCCTTGCGCGCCGCTAATCGGGCCCCTAAACCGCATAACGCCGAGATGCAAGCGCTGGAAGAACGCATCCAGCAACTTGAAGCGGAGATCAATGCCGACGAGGACAGAATCAAGGAACTAAAAGCGAAGGTCACCAAAGCCAGGGGAAGCCTGCAAGACAGCATCCAGGCGCAGGTCGAACTTGTCCAGGCCGAACAAACTCTTAATCAGGACGAGTTGGCAGATGCCAAGGAAGACTTAGTGCGCGCAGGAGGCGACCCGCGCAGCCAGATTCAGCGCCTGATGGCGGAGCACGATGCGGCACTGCGGGCCACCGCGCCCGTCCAACCCAGCGCAGAGGATAACGGTCCAGCGCAAGGATTGTTTTCGGCTCACAGCCTGGTCATTCGCTGGCGCGTCTGGAACACCCTCCGCGACACGCACACGCAACTGCTTCAGGCCCAGCAGGAGTCGCCAGGCGGGGGCCATGCTGCCCGCGCACCGCGAGTTGGGTCAAATAGGGGTAGAAATCAAGGCTGAGGATAAGCCATGAAAATTGCGAAGAGCAGGAAAGCGATGAGGTTTGCGGCGCTGGTGTTGGGTGCGGCGGCCATGGTGTGCCCGGGCCCAGCGGCGCGGGCACAGACATACCCCGCGAAGGCGGGCAGCATCAAGTCGTACGAGGTCGACGTGGCCGGGACAAAAGAATGGGTGGACACGAACGTCGACGTGCGCGGAGGGGCGAAGCTGCGCTTCACGGCCACCGGGAAAATCACGTATCCGCCTGACGAATCGTACAAAGGAAAATCGCGAACGTTGGGGACGTTTGGTCCGGACGGGCTCCCGCGTGGATTTGCTGACCTGATCCACCAATACGCGGTAAAGTATGCCGGCCACGGCGCTTTGATCGGCCGAATCGGTTCTGACGCTTATGCGCAGCCGTTCTTGGTGGGCGCAAGCAAGGAATACGACGTGCCGGTGGCAGGAAGACTGTTCCTGGGGATCAATCAGAGTATGAGCGAAGCCTCGACCGCGGACGGAAGTTTCCACGTGAAGGTCGAAGTTCTGGACGAGGGTTCAGCGGATGCCACAAGCGTTGGCGGTCCAGTGGAGACCCGCCTTCCAGGCATCACTCCCGATTTGCTGAGCAAAATCCCGCGTCGCAACTCCGATCCCAACGGCAAACCCGGCGACATGGTCAACGTCTTGATCGTGGGAACACAGGATCAGGTGGTTCAGGTATTCACTACAGCCGGGTGGGTCCAGGTGGATAAGTCGGTGGGGAGTGCGATGCTGAGTGCCGTGATGGGCACTATCGAGAAGAAGGACTACCTGACGATGCCGATGAGCACGCTCTTTCTTTTCAACCGGCCACAGGACTATGGATTCGCGCACGGCGAGCCGGTGAAGGTTGCAATGTCACGGCATCACCTGCGCGTCTGGAAATCGCCGTACGAGGTCGGCGGGCGACCGCTGTGGTGCGTGGCGGCTACGCACGATATCGGATTCGAGCGGGACCAGCGTAACAATGGCGTGACGCACAAGATCGATCCGGCGATCGACGGCGAACGCGAGTACGTGAATGGCACGCTTTCGGGAACGGGGCTCGTCGTCCAGCGGGATCACGTTACGCCAGCCGATCCGCTGACCACCGCCAAGACCGCGACGGGCGGGGAGTTTCACTCCGACGGACGCATCCTCGTGCTCGTGCTCAGGAACACGACGAGCAAGAGCAACTAGACACGATTCCGCTCTATTATCATCTTCAAGTCGGTCCTGATCGCAATCGGGCGGAGCCCGTTTCCACTGCGCACCGAATGAAGTTGGCGAGCGACATGAATTTGAGGGCGTGGATTCCGGCTTATTAGGGGCGGGAACTTTAGGATCGCAACCCGTCAGGCCGTTCGACCTTCATCAGTACGCGGAGGGGTTCACTTTCCGGCAAGCGCGTTATGGGTCTAAGTGAATTGTTTCCGAGTGCGCCGTGACCCAGGCACAATCGCCCAGGGTCAAGAGGCGGACCACACCTGCGATTCAACGGACACACCAAGGCGACAGATCTCTGGTGGCAGTTGCAGCCACCCTTATGTGCGACTGATTTAAGCGTGGACTCCTCAGAAGGGGATAAGCCACGCTTTGGAAGGCCCCAAGCGTGGCTTGTATCTACCCGCTGCGCCGCCGACGCGGCGTGGTGTGGTTACTTCTCTCGATCGCCGCCCGCGCGTTTAGTGCGCATAGCAGACTTGGCCGCGGTAGCGCAGCACCAGCGTATTCTGGTGAAAATCCGCCAGCCCGAAGTAATCCAGATAACCCGTGGCATTCTTGAACTTACCGGTACCGCCGTTGATCTCGGACCTGTAAGCTCCCCAAAGCACGGACACGATACCCAGGTCATTTGTTAGGTAAGTGGGGTGGAGCACGGCCACCTTCAGCGTGATCGTGTCACCCGCCGCAGTGACCCAATAATGCTGGACGTTGTAAGAGCCGTCGCCGTTCTGTCCGAGGATGGTTGCTGCCACTGAGCCCTCCAGATCACCAAAGACCGGGCCCAGGTTGGTTTCGCCCGCGATTGCCCCAATATTCGTCATCAGAGCCCCGCCAACAAAAGCGCTGGCTTGTGGCCGCGATGGTCGGCGCGCTCGTCACGCTGCTTGCGACGCTCATCGGTCTGAACGTGGCGGGCCTGCGCGGCCGCCTGGCCGCTTACGTAGGGGCGCACAGCCGTGCTCCCGTACAGGAGCCGCACATCGAATCCATCGCCGTCCTGCCGCTCGAAAACCTCTCCCACGATCCCGAGCAGGAATACTTCGCCGACGGCCTGACCGATGCCCTGATCACCGATCTGGGCAAGATCGCGACACTGCGAGTGATCTCGCGGACCTCGGTGATGCAATACAAGGGCGCCAAGAAGCCGCTGCCGCAAATCGCCCAGGAGCTAAGCGTGGATGCCGTCGTGGAAGGCACGGTGCAGCGCTCCGGGAACCGGGTACGAATCACCGCACAATTGCTTGAGGCACGGACCGACCGCCACCTGTGGGCGGAAAGCTATGAGTGCGACTCCGCTGACGTCATACAACTGGAGAAGCAGATGGCCTTGGCGATCGCCCACGAAGTCAGCGGGCGGCTGACCACCGCCGAGGAGACGCGCCTAGCCAGCAAGCGAGCGATCAATCTGCCAGCGTACGATGCTTACCTACACGGTCGTTATCTTTGGAACCAGAGAACTGAGGAACCCGCCACGGAGGCGGTCGGATACTTCGAGCAGGCCCTACGGGGAGACCCCGGCTTCGCTCTGGCCTATTCCGGCCTCGCCGATTGCTATTCAGCGAGCTGGTCGACAAAGGTGGACTATCCCCTGGCGGAACAGTACGCCCGGAAGGCGGTGGCGCTCGAACCCGGCCTGGCCGAGGGACACGCGTCGCTCGGAATCGCCGTTGTGTCCCAGGGCAAATTCGCCGAAGGGGAGAAGGAGCTGAAACGAGCGATTGAGTTGAATCCGAACTATGCGATGGCCCACCACTGGTATGCCCTCCACCTGCTAACCCTTGGCCGTCTGAGCGAGGCGCTGGCCGAGAACGACCGGGCGCGGCAACTGGACCCCTTTTCATTGCCAATCAATTACCTGCGCGGCGTCATGCTCCTCGGCCTGCACGAATATGATCGGGCGGTAGAGCAGTTGGAAACAGCAGCCGCAATCAACCCGCAATCGGCCTCTCCCCACGAGGAACTCGCCCGCATCTGCTGGATCGAGGGCAGAGTTCCGGACGCCCTGGCCGAAGAGAGGACGGTAGCGGCCCTAGCGCACGATCCGGCGCTGTTCCACGACCAGGAGGAGATCACCTCGGCTTACGCAAAATCGGGCCTGCCCGGTGCGCAGCTCAAGGCCGCGCAACTCACGGAGCGACGCTACGAAGCCAATCGGCAGGAGATGGAGAGCGGTGCGCCCTCCCACGACTTCGACTCTTATTCCGCTTTGTACGTCGCCTTCCACTACGGGCTACTCAAGGATAGGGGGAAAGCGCTGCATTGGTTGAATCAAGCTTGCCACGAACGAAGGGGCCTCGTCACCTATGATCTGAAGAGCGCACCCGAGTTCGACATCCTGCGCTCCGACCCGCGCTTCCAGGACCTCCTGCGCCGCCTGAACCTCCCGCCGTAGTGCTACATATGCCTGAGTATGTGATTTCGGCGCGAGTCGAAATACTAGGGGGCACGCCAGAGAATCACTTGGTTACCGGCCATCTTCCCGTTGGTCCCGTGGCACGCGCCAGAGAAGCTGCAAGCGGCCACCTCAAGCCCAGGTAATTCCGCCTTTCGAAAGCAGGCTGATTACTGTTGATACGATCCCCACCAAGGATCAGGCTGCTGATCCACAAACGGCGGTGCAGGAGAACACCTGTCACTGCCTCCGCCATTTGGCTTTCCTTAACCCGCACCCCAAAAGCGCGCCCTCGACCGTTTCGAGCTTAATCACCGACTGCGAGACGATAGGGAATGGATGGTCGCCCACTCGGAAACTATCCGGAAACGGGGTTCGGGTCCTCGAAGGGGACTTCCGGGCAGTCAGGGGTTGCACTTCTACAACGAGGGAATTATCGCGCAGGTCGTTCTTGGCAATCCTAAAGACTCACCTCGAAATTCCCGATAAAATAGCCTGGGCACGTTTGATAGGGCCTCGAAGACAACGCTACGCCGGACAATCGCGACTGGAGGAACTGTGCAGGTCTTCGATCATATCGACCCCCGAAAGCTCGAGCGGCGCGACGCGGAGCTGTGGATAATGGCTATCACCATGATCGGCATCCTAGCCGGGGGGATAGCCTTGCTCATGTACTTCTCTTCCCTCTGGAGTCCTGTGCTCCCCAAGGGGGTATCGCTGCGAGAAATTGTCTTCAGTTTTTGTGTTCTGTCTCTGCTTCTCGTCGCATATCTCGTCGAAAGGCAGTTGACCGTGCGTCACCTGCGCAAGCAGCTTCGGGAAGAACGGACGCGGACGGCAAGGCTGCTCGGCCAGGCGAGCGCCGACCTACTCGAAACCATACCAGACCTCGAGCAGTTTCGGGCCCGATTGAAGCTCGAGTTTTCCAGTGCGAAGACCTTCCAGCAGCCGCTCTCACTGGTGCTAACTCTTCTCAGACCCTCACGGCAGGTGCTCGAGTCCGGCGAGACTTCGACGGTGATTGCGGACGCGGTCAAGGCCACGGTCCGAATGCTCCGTGGCGAGGACACAGTCTATCTGCTCGCTCAGGGAGTGTTCGGGATCCTACTGCCCGGGGTACTCGAGGAAGACGCCGACCGCGTGGCGGAGCGTCTGCGCGAACGATTGCTTGATGCTTCTGGTGCCAACAACCGCTTTGCGTTTAACGTGCATGTGATCAACTATCCTCGGCATGTTGCTTCAATCAGCGAAATCGATGACTTCATCGAGTCCTGCGGCGCCGAGGCCAGCCCCGAAAAGCACCCAGTCTGAAACGCTGGCGCTGTAGAAACGGCGCTGTCGCAGCACTGGGAGGTTGTACCTCATATAAGTACGCCGCAGACATCCCAGCGCCAGCGGCTGCGCCCAACAGCCCCTATCGCAAGTGTCCCCGCCCGAAATGACCAGGTAGTGGGGCGTTTTTCCTCTGTTGTCCAAACCCATTTGTTCGAGTGCGCCGTCGCTCGGCCAGAACCGCGGATTGCCCCTGCGGATTCGTCGATAAAGACTAGGCGACTCATGCTTATCCGGTTGTTTCAGCAGAATGCTACAGGTTGTGTTTCTATAGTAGTTAATAAAGCCATGCGATTTTGTTTTCTTTTTTGAAACTAAAAGCATGGTACAATTCTCTCGTCTCGAAA
>JBEKAK010000137.1:0-10577 GCA_050018275.1 Terriglobia bacterium
TGGCAAGCTTCTTCGGTAGAGAACATCGACTGGAACTCGCGTAAGGTTTTCGCAAACGCTGGGCGCGGCATGCCCATATACTACTAATTGGGGCTTGCTGAAACAACCGGATAAGCATGAGCCGACTACGCGTCCACCGGTCCCGGACCGGTTCGCACCCTCAACACGCGCAGTAACGCACCTCTGCCCTTGCATCTGGGCTTGACTTCTCCTTGGCCGCGGTATACGAACACACATAGGTTACCCCCACCGATTAAATCCCTTGTATGCAAGGAGGTCCTATGCAATGGGAAAAAGTGAACGGCACACAGGTGATGAGGATTTGGCAAGAGGAAGGTAAAGACGTGTGGCCCCAAATATCTGTTCTGCGAGTATCCAACGCTACCTATCTCAAGTTTTCCCAAGACCCCAAAGGTTTCATGAAATTTGTCAACGAGCAAAAGGTCTTTTCGAAAGACGTCATAGTCGCCGGCCCGTGGGTGTCGCTATCGTCCGTGGACCAAAAAGACGCTTCGCCTGACTGGGTGCTCACAATGGTTCACGGGAAAAGGAGCACAATGATTGTTGCTGCTCTGCCGCAGTTGAAGCAGGAAGAAGCCAGTTCTAAGATGCGATAGTGGCCTTGCATCTTGCGGGCGCGGGTTTCCTGCGTGCGGGGATCTGCTCTCGGCCGTTATTAAAGATTTCTGCCCCTTAAAGGTTCATACGGTGCAGCAGTTTGTCAAATCGCGGATCCGACTGCAGCGGATCCATCACAGGTTCAACTTTGAGCCGAACTAAGTACGAATCGTGCTGCTCATAGGCCTTTTCTAGCCACGAGAAAGCTTCATCATTGTCACCCAAGGCCGCATGGACTAAGCCCAAGAAGTAGGGCGGAACATAATGGATTTTGGATGCCTCATCTAGCTGCGCAACAACCTTCTGAGCTTGGGGCTTCTTGCCTGCCAAGGCGTACGCGCATCCCAAGCTAGCAAGCCGCAGGGGATCATTTCCAGAAGATGTCACCAGGGCGCTATACTCCGCGATGGCCTGGTCATACGCCGCTGTTGCCAAGTGGGCGGATCCGATGCAGTCGCGCGCCGACACGGAATGCGGATCCAAGTCCAGTACCTTGCGACATTGCTGGATAGCACGATTGTATTGGCGCGCGTAATACAACGCCCATCCGCCATCCAGGATGGTAGTAGCTGAAAGAGGATCGAGTTCTTGCGCGGTTCGAATCTCAGCCAGGGCTTGCTCGTGCCGCCCCATTTCCGATAGGAAGTCGGAATAGGTTCGGTGGGCCTCGGCGTAGCTGGGGCTCAATTCGATAGCGCGCTTGAACTCCTTTTCCGCACCGAGCCAGTCCCAATCACCATAGAATTTGATGGATGCCAGTGTCGCGTGAGCGTCGGCCAGACCGTCATCAAGTGCCAGAGCCTTCTGGACGTATTCCTTCGCTTTTGGCATTGCCACCCCAGGGGACAATTCATCCGTTAATAAGTAGTAGTCCGCCAAGCCCGCGTAAGCGGGAGCGTAGATGGAATCTATCCTGGCCGCCTCCTCGAAGTAGGCTTTGGCTTCCCGCAACTGATCTTCCGTTCCTTGCTGCAAGTGGTAACGGGCCTTGAGATAGGCATCATGCGCCGCGTAATTTGCAGGATGAGTCCTTGCCAGACGCACCTGCTCTTGCGCCGTCAACTTGACGTTAATCTCGCTCGTGATGGCCTGCGCTACTTCGTTCTGCACTGCCAAGACGTCGCGCAGATCTCGCTGATAACTCTTGGCCCAGATGTGGGTGTCTGTTGGTGCGTGGATCAGTTGGGCCGTGACGCGCAGATGGTTCCCGTCCCGCATGACCGAGCCTTCGACTACGGCGTCGACGTGAAGTTCCTGCGCAATCTGCGGCACCGTCTTTCTTGTTCCCTTGTAGTGCATCACCGAGGTTCGCGAGGTCACCTTCAGCGCACTGATTTGGGACAGCGTGGTGATCAGTGCCTCGGTCATGCCGTCGGCGAAGTACTCCTGCCCGGGATCCCCCGAGAGGTTCTCCAGTGGCAAGACGGCCAAGGAATCAATGCGAGGCGTAGCTGTTATTCCGAACGGCCGATCACGCCATACGCTCACATTGAGCGTGAACAAAGTGACACACACTGCTACTAACAGTGCCCCCGCGAGCAGAATCAGATTCCGGGTGCGCCGCTCCCTTTTTTGGACTGGCGCCGCGGCTGTGCTCGGCGCCCCTAGCCGGCGCAGATCAATCGCCAACTCTTTGGCCGACTGGTAGCGGTTTTCCGGTTCTTTCTCCACACATTTTCCGATGATTCGCTCCAACTCCGCAGATACCTTGGGATTTAACGTTGTGGGCGGGATCGGTGGTTTACGCATAAGCGCGCCAATCAACTGCCCACTCTGCACCTCCGCGAACGGGCGCTGCCCCGTGGCCATCTCATACAACACGAACCCCGCCCCGTGAATGTCCGTGCGTGCGTCGATCTCTTCCCCCGAAAACTGCTCCGGCGCCATGTACGGCAAGGTTCCTGAGATGGAATGTGTTTGGAGGGAGCTTTCCGTTACGGCCGTTTCCGTCAGCGGTCGCCACAGCTTCGCAAGACCGAAATCCAGAATCTTCAGCCGCCCGTCGCTCGTTAGCCGGAGGTTACCGGGCTTCAGGTCGCGATGTACGACCCCATGTTCATGAGCGGCGGCCAGACCATCACTGAGTTGCATTCCCAGGCGCAAAACTTCCTTCTCCGGCAGCGGTCCAGCAACAAGCTTGTCGCTGAGCGTAATTCCCGGGATGTACTCCATCACCAGGAAATCCACGCCCCTTTGCGTATCGAAATCGTAAACGGTGGCGATATTGGGATGATTCAGTTTGGAGAGGGCCAAGGCCTCTTTGCGGAGATGTTTGCGAGCTCCTTCATCGGTGATGGTTCTTGGACTCAGCACCTTGATGACGACTTCGCGGTTGAGGTGCGCATCGTGAGCACGGAAGACGACACCCATTCCTCCGCAGCCGATTTTCTCGATAATGCGGTAGTGGGAGAGCTCGAGCCCGATGAAGGAGTCTATGGGCAAAGCCTGGTCCGGCATGGGAAGATCTCCTTCCCATTCACCTTCTACGGCGAATCATAGGGTTGCGCCCACAACAGGTCAATACACATCTCGGTCTTGATTGACAGTTATGAAGGAATTTGTTACATCCTGTTACTGATTTGAGTGTCGTTTGGGTTGTCAAACTAGGTGAAAGGCTGTAGGCGGCATTCAAGGAAAACTGAGTAAGTGGCTGGGGAAAGAAGAATTTGGCGGTTTTTGCTGAGTTTTTGAGTCGGAGTCGAGACAATCTGACACTCTCAACCAACGATTGGCCAAACCATCTCGCACTACCTATCCTCGAAAAACTCCGGGCACGACGACGGGCACAATGGGACGCGGGCCCTTTCCTTTTGGGCCAGGTGGAATTCCGATGCCTCACGGAGTGGAAACTCTAAGTGGGGTCTATAAACCCACGAGTTCTTCCAAAATATCAGAGTCGCGGGCCATCGCGTCCAGATGCTGCTTCAGTTTCGGCCAACTCGCATAGCCATACTCGCGTGCGACCATGTGCTGAGCGTCGGCGAGTCTTGGGTTTGGCGTGTCGGGCAGGAGATTGAGGAGAGAAAAGCGCGCCAGGGCTGAAGTGTCGCCTTGACGGAAATCCTGCAAAAAGTGTCTTGCTTCGCCGTTAATGACGTTCGGGTTCCGGGGTAAAGTGCGAGGCGTCATGGCTCCCCCTTTGCCGTCCCCGTCCGCTTTGGAGGAGAAAAGGGGTCACAACTGTCGACACCGAAGCGCCGTAGCTGGAACTTTCCGCACCAGCGGACGGGCATCACTGATTTCTAAACGGAATCATATGTCCGTGCGTGCGCACTGACTACATCGTCAGAGCAGGCCTGTGTCCTTCCGAGCAACCAACCTCGGTCGATATCTATCTATAACAAGGTCGCCGCGGCTTACCCCATCCTCGAAAAGCTCGGGCGTTTTGCGACCACTTTGAAACACCTTCATCGCCATGACCCACCGGTTTCTTGTCGATACCTTTGGGCCAACGGCGTAGAATCTCGGTGGGGGGAGAGGAGCATTCTTCCCCATGGCTAGCCGAACGCTAGGTCGGGATTTACCTGTCGGCCTCGAACTGGGCCACTACCGCATCATCAAGAAGCTGGGCGGCGGCGGGATGGGTGTTGTTTACGAGGCCGAAGATACGCGCCTGCACCGTAATGTCGCGCTGAAATTCCTACCCGACAATCTAGCCAAAGACGCGCAGGCACTGGCGCGTTTTCAGAGAGAGGCGCAGGCAGCGTCGGCCTTGAACCATCCCAACATCTGCACCGTTTATGACATTGGTGAAGCGGAGGGGAAGGCCTTCATCGCCATGGAGTATCTGGAGGGCGCTACCCTGAAACACCGCATTGCGGGGCGTCCCCTGGAACTCGACACGCTGCTCGTGCTCAGCATCGAAATCGCCGACGCTCTCGACGCCGCTCACGCCAAGGGTATCGTCCACCGCGACATCAAGCCTGCCAACATCTTCATCACTGATCGTGGCCACGCCAAAATTCTCGACTTCGGTCTCGCGAAAGTCTACCCCACGGCTTCTCCGAGCCAGACTTCGCTTGATCAAGCGGAGACACGTTCCGTCGATGAGCAGCATCTCACCAGCCCGGGCACGGCGCTCGGTACCGTCGCCTACATGTCCCCCGAGCAGGCCCAGGGAAAAGAACTTGATGCTCGCACAGATTTGTTTTCTTTCGGCGCAGTCCTGTACGAGATGGTGACAGGTACGATTCCTTTCCGGGGTGATACTTCCGCCGTGATCTTTGAGGCGATTCTCTCTCGAACTCCTGCTTCCCCGGCAAGGCTAAATCCTGACCTGCCCTCCGAATTGGAGCGCATCATCATGAAGGCGCTAGAGAAGGACCGTAACCTGCGCTACCAGCACGCTTCAGAGATGCGCGCGGATTTGCAGCGGCTGAAGCGCGACACGGACGCGAGCCGTTCGGCAATACCATCTGCGGGGTCCGCGCAGAGAGACTCAAGCGCGTCCGGGCGCGTACCTTCCCTGGGTGTACCATCCACATCCGGGATTGCAGCGTCCTCCGATTCGGAAATCGCCGTTGGTCTTCTGGCGCGCCACAAGAAAACTCTCCTCACGGTAATTGCTGTCGTGCTTCTGGCCATCGCAGGTTTGGGCTTCGGCACTTATCGGTGGTAGTCTCCCAGCTCTGGCTCCACAATTGAGACGCTTGCGGTGCTGCCCTTCGTTCACGTCACGGCGGACCCGAACACCGAGTACCTGAGTGACGGATTGACGGAAAGCCTGATCAGCAGTCTTTCCCAGCTTCCCAATCTGACCGTGCGTCCTCGCAGTTCTGTTTTCCATTACAAAGCCAAGGAATTTGACCCACAAAAAGCCGCGAGCGAATTGAAGGTCGCAGGGGTTGTGACAGGGCGGGTCACGCAACGCGGCGATTCGTTGCTTGTGAGCGCCGAGCTCACTGACGTTCGCACAAATCGCAGCCTGTGGAGCGAGCAGTACGACCGGAAACTCACCGACGTGCTCTCGGTGCGACGCGACATTGCGAGAGAAATCTCCGTGCGTCTGCGCGAACATCTCACTGGTGAGCAGAAGGTGAAGCTCAGCAATGGCGGGACCTCCGATCCCGAGGCTTACCAGCTATACCTCAAGGGCCGCTACTACTGGGACAAGCGCACGCCTGAGGCTATGAACAAAGGGCGGGACTATTTTCAGCAAGCTGTCGAGAAGGATCCCAACTACGCGCTGGCCTACGTCGGACTTGCTGAGTATTACTTGGCCATCTCGGACCACGCCTATGTTCCCCACAGCGAAACCATCCCAAAGTCAAAGAGCTACGCCAGACGGGCACTAGCCATTGACGACACCCAGGCGGAAGCACATGCAGTACTCGCGATGGCTTACGCCTATGACTGGGACTGGGCTGCTGCCGCGCGCGGGTTTGAACGCGCCCTCGAACTGAATCCCAACCTCAGCCGCACGCATGTTATGTATGGCCTCTACTTCGACATGCTCGGAAATTATGAGCAGGCCCTCTTACATTTCCGGCGCGCCGTCGAGCTTGATCCCCTCAACCTGAATGCAAACGGAAATTTGGGGCAAGAGTATTTTTGGTCCAAACAATACGACCAGGGCATCGAACAAGAGAAAAGGACTCTGGAAATCGATCCCAACTTTGCCGATGCTCATTACGTTCTGGCGGAGGTTTACTTAATTACGGGGAAATATGATCTTTGGCTGGAGGAATGGGAGAAAAAAGCCAAGATTAGGAACGACTCGGAAGACCTTGCACTGAACAAGGCAGTAAGCCAGGAGTACTCCAAGTCAGGGTTCCGTGGGGCCATGAAAAACCTCGTTGCGTTCCAGGAAGAGCAGGCAAAGCGCATGTACATCGATCCGGCAATGATCGCCCGGATGTATGCGCTCTTGGGAGAAAAAGATCGGACGTTTAGCTGGTTGGAAAAAGCCTGCCGGGAAAAGAGCGGCCAATTGTTGTATCTCAAATCATGGCCAGGTTTCGATTTCTTACGCCCTGACCCGCGCTACGCGGATTTGCTGAAACGCATGGGCCTGCCCCAATAGCGCAGGCTTTGGCCTGTGGCCACTCCTTTGCTGTTGATGCCTACCTCATACGTCGAATTTGATCTCGATCAAACCCCATACCATCCGTGATCTCCGGTTAACCAGTTAGGCCGCCTCACAAACCCAAGACAAGGCGCCCGCCTCCGAAGGCGGCCGCTACAAAAGAAAGAAAAGTGAGGCGGGTTAGGGCTTTTTGCGGTGGGTTTCGAACCAGTTTAGGGTGTAAACGATTTTTGCGATTTGGTGGCTGGGGCGGCGGGTTAGGCCGTGGGGCTCGCCTGGGAAACGGACGAGGGCGGATTCGACTTTTAGGAGTTTGAGGGCGGAGTAGTATTGCTCGGCCTCGGAAATGGGAGTGCGGAAGTCTTCTTCGCCGGTCATGAGCAGAGTGGGCGTCTTCACGTTTTTCACCCGAGAAATCACCGAGCGTTTCATGTAGTTGTCCGTGTCATCCCACGGATTGGCGCCGAACCAGTATTGCGCGCCGAAAGAGGGAAGGTCGGAGGTGAGGACCCAGCTATACCAGTTGATGACGGGATAAAGACTGGCGGCGGCGCGGAAACGGTCGGTACGGCCGATCATCCAGCAGGTGAGGACGCCGCCGCCGGAGCCGCCGGTGACGAAGAGATTGTCCTTGTCGATGTAGCCCTTGGCGAGCATCGCGTCGACGCCGGAATTGAGGTCGTGGAAATCGTCGCCGGGATAGGCGTGGTGGATGAGGTTGGCGAATTCTTCGCCGTAGCTCGTGCTTCCGCGCGGGTTGGTATAGAGGATGACGTAGCCCTTGGCGGCCCAGATCTGCGCCTGAAGGTCGAAACGATCGCCGTAGTTGGAGAATGGACCGCCATGAATCTGGAGGATGAGGGGATATTTTTTGACGGGATCGAAATCGGGCGGTTTGATGATCCAGCCTTCAATTCTGCGTTTGTCGACGGAGGAGTCGTACCAAAGCTCTTCGACGGCACCGATTTTTTTGGCGGTGAAGAATTCGCGATTGAGAGAGGTGAGGACGTTGAGTTTGGGATCGGCGAGAGAAGCGACAGCGACGTCGCCGGGATCGGAAGGCGTGTCGTACTGGATGGCGAAGGCGCCGTTATTGGCGACGGTGAAATTGGCGCCAAGATTGAGATGGTCGGCGAGAACTTTGGGGGAGCCATCGAGCGGGAGATAGGCGAGCTTGGTGTCGCCCTGATCGGCGTAGGTGAAGAAGATACCCTTGCCGTCACCGGCCCAATGGGGAGTGGAGGCGTCGCGATCGAGTTTGGAAGTGACAACGTGAGGATTGCTGCCATCGCGGTTGGCGACGTAGAGGTAGGTGGTCTGATGGCCCTGGTAGCGGTCGTCGAAGCCGCTGTAAGCGATGAGTTTGCCGTCGGGAGAAACATCTGGGGACTGGTTGGGGCCGTTGCGGTGAGTGAGTTGCTTAAGTGAACCGTTTGCGACATTGAGTTCGTAAAGCTCGGTGTGGAGAGGTTCGTATTCGTAGTTGGTGGTGCCATTCATGGCAACTATGAGGAATTTTCCATCGGGAGCCCAGACGGCGTCGGAGCCGCCAAAACCGCCGACACCCGGGCCGTGGGGAAAGTTGCCGGTGGTGAGTTGACGAGGCGCGCCACCGTCGGCAGCAACAACGAAAATTTGGGAATAGCCGGGTTTGAGGTAGCCGGGGCCGTTGAAGCGGTAGATGAGATCCTCATAGACCTTCGGTGCGTCGGCCCATTTGGCGCCCTCAGGTGGGGGAGGAAGCGTGGCGATTTTCGGTGGAGCGGAGGAGACAAGCGAGGTGAAGGCGATCTGCTTACCATCGGGCGACCAGGAAATGCCGGAAGGAGTATTTTCAAGATCGGTGAGCTTGGCGGTCTGGCCGGAATCCATCCAGCGAACATAGAGCTGAGACTTACCGTCGCGGTCGGAGATGAAGGCGAGACGCGTGCCATCGGGCGACCAGCGCGGGGAGGAGTCGCCGTAGTTGCCGGTGGTGAGGGGACGATGCTCGGTGCCATCAAAATTGACGATCCAGAGGTTGGAGACGCGGCGGTCGGAAGATACGTCCGCGGACTGGCGAGCATAGACGATGCGCTTGCCGTCGGGAGAAATTTGTGGATCGGAAGCGACCTGGACGCGGAATACGTCCATCGGTTCGAGGCGATTGGAAAGTTCCTGAGCGGTGACGGCGAGAGGCAAGAGCAGAAGAAAGGCAGCTGCGGCGACGGGGCGGAGTTTTTTGTACACGATGGGCTCCTTTTGCGGATGCATGTTAAGAGCGAGGGCCGAGGAAAGTCAATGGAGATAGGCGAGAAAGAGTGGGTCATCAGTTTTCGGCAAGGGAAATGCTTCAGAGGCCCTTGACAGTCTCAGAACCGCCGCACCGTATGAGCTAGCACAGCCGTCGTACGGCTCTTACGGTTGGACCGCTTTGTATCCCGTCTATGTGCGCGGCCAAGCCTATCTAGCCGCCCATCAAGGGAGTGAAGCCGCTGCCGAGTTCCAGAAAGTCCTCGACCATCGCGGAATCGTATGGAACTCGCTCATTGGAGCGCTCGCCCATCTCGGCCTCGTCCGTGCCTAGGCCATGCAGGGCGACATTGCCAATGCCAAGGCGGCCTATCAGGATTACCTCACGCTATGGAAAGACGCCGACGCCGATCCTGAGCTGGCTCCCCCGCAAATCTACAACCTCCTTGGGTTCTTGACGATGACGGGAGAAGATCCGCTCATGTTGTGGGCGCGTTCGCGCCTCACCCAGGAAGGGTTAGTCGAGCCTCTCTCGTTACGGCTTGCGCATGGATATAGGAGAGCCACCGGGGATACTGCGTCGTTCGATAAAGAATGGGCGCAGGCGATGCGGCTGGTTCTGGCAACGTTTCGGGAACAGCAAAGAAAGCACGGCGCCGGGCCGTATCACTTCCAGCGCCAGTCGGAGGTGCCCACGGACACTCAGGCCCTTGGCGGGTACGGCAATCCGGCGCGCCCTGTAGGTCTGATTTACTCAATGTTCCGTCCTTCCGATGACGCTTGCCAATATTCGCTGTTTATCCCCGCGAACCAGTTTGCGGTGGTTTCGCTGCGGCAGTTGGCAGAGATGGCCACGGAGATTCTCCGCGAGGTGGAGCTTGCAACGGAGTGTCGAGTGCTTGCCAGCGAAGTCGAATCGGCGGTTGTGAAATATGGCCGGGTGAAAGAGGCAACGGGAGGCGAAGTCTGGGCGTATGAAGTCGACGGCTATGGCAACCAGCTCTTCATGGATGATGCCAACATCCCGGGACTGCTGAGTCTCCCGTACTTCGGTTGCTGCTCTCTGGGGGACGCCGTCTACCAGCAAACACGTCGGCACGTGCTGAGCGACACGAACCCCTATTTCTTCCGGGGGAGCGCAGCGGAAGGAATTGGTGGTCCCCATGTCGGACTCGACATGATCTGGCCGATGTCCCTGATCACAAGGGCGCTTACGAGCAACGACGATGCGGAGATTGCCCAGTGCCTGTTCTGGATCAAGAGGACGCAGGCGGAGACAGGTTTCATCCACGAGGCATTCCAAAAGGACAATTCCGCAAAATTCACCCGATCGTGGTTCGCTTGGGGAAATTCGCTGCTTGGGGAATTCATTGTGAAATTGAGCCAGGAACGTCCAGTTCTGCTGAAAGGCTCATGATGCCTGAAAGAACCAGGATTGATGCCGAAGAACCCTGCGAGAAGACCGCTTCTGCCATAGTTCGTTTCGAATTTACATTCCACGCCCAGCCCGGACGTTGGAGCGGTGATGGCAATATCCGAAGCCGCAATGACGAAAAACGATGGCCGGAGAACGTACTTTAGCCCGGAAATCTCACAAGGGATAAGAACAAAACGTTAAATAGAAGTGGAAAAAGGCCGCTTTCTCGGGCATAACTGCGTTGTCTGAGCGTAGTTAAAGTCCCAGGAAAGGCGGCCTTTTCAA
>JBEKAK010000138.1:0-10042 GCA_050018275.1 Terriglobia bacterium
TAGTTGATTCGATTCCCACCGCAGGTGAACCTCGTGGGGACCCGGTCGATATGGCCGCCAGTGAAACCGACGCCGCCACGCAAATCCGGTTGCATCTGACAGACGGCAAGCTCTTGCGTGCCATTGAGGATGCCTTGATGCGCATTCAGCACGAGAAATATGGCATCTGCGAAGAATGCGGGCAACCAATTAGCGAGGCGCGCCTGGAAGCGGTCCCCTGGACCAGGCGGTGTAGAGACTGCAAGGAACGCCAGGACTCTCGAAGCTGAGTTTGTTATAAGTCCGTTCTGTCCGGTGAGAGTATTTTTTCGCAGTGGGCGGTTCTGAAATTGTTGGGTTATTCAAGGAGGCCTATGCCGGGCGCGCGATGTTCTTGCTTTTCCGCATTGATGTTCGGGATCCTACTTACCTCACTCCTTGCGTTCCCTCGTGATTCGACCGCAGGGCAACCAGCAAAAGTGCTCCTGGAAAACAACTGGGCATTGGAATCTGCCTGCCACATCAAAGCCACAGGTGAAAACATCTCCAAGGTGGGTTTCCAAACCCAGGGGTGGCACCGGACGCAGTCGCCCGCAACGGTTGTGGGAGCACTAGTCATGGACAAAACTTATCCGGACCCCTATTTCGGGATGAACCTCCGTTCTCTACCTGGCACGGACTACCCCCCCAGGCCCCTTTTCGTCGACCAGCCCATGCCGGACAACAGTCCCTTTCGATGCGCGTGGTGGTACCGCACCGAGTTTAATTTACCTGACAGCTATCAGCAAAAGGCCGTGTGGCTACATTTCGACGGAATTAACTACCGGGCCAATATTTGGCTGAACGGCCAGAAAATCGCCGACGTCGCTGATGTCGCCGGAGCGTTCCGTGTTTTCGAATTCAAGGTCACCCAATGGGTGCAGGTGGGGAGATCCAATGCGCTGGCAGTGGAGGTCTTTGCTCCCGAAAAGACTGACCTGACCATTAATTGGGTGGACTGGAATCCTACGCCACCCGACAAGAACATGGGCCTGTGGAAGGATGTCTACCTCACCAGCAGCGCTGCGGTTTCCTTGCGGCATCCTTTTGTGAATTCGAAACTGGGTTCCGATTACAGGACCGCAGCCCTCGACGTCAGCGCCGATTTGCTCAACATCTCTGATCATCCGGTAAAGGGCGTGCTCCGTGCCGAGACCGAGGGCATCCACCTGAGCCAACCGGTGGAACTCAGTCCCGGAGAGTTGAAGACCATCAGCTTCACGCCCGAGCAATATCCTCAATTGAAGCTCGCGCAACCGCGACTGTGGTGGCCCTACCAGATGGGCACGCCCAACCTATACACCGCTAAGCTGGTGTTTGAGAGTGGCGGGCTGGTTTCCGACTCGGCCACGGTGCAATTCGGCGTGCGAGAAGTAACCTCGGAGCTCACCGACCAGGGCCATCGGCTGTTCAAGATCAACGGCCGGAAGATCCTGATTCGCGGTGCAGCCTGGGCGTCAGACATGCTTCTGCACTGGTCGCCGCAGCGGATGCAGGCCGGATTGCGTTACACACGCGACATGGGCCTGAACACCATCCGTCTGGAAGGTCAGATGGAGCGCGACGAGTTCTTCGAAATGACAGACCGGATGGGTATCCTGGTGATGCCTGGCTGGTGTTGCTGCAGCATTTGGGAACGTTGGGATGAGTGGCCCCCTGCGAACCACAAGATTGCAGGCGCTTCGCTGGCGGACCAAGTGCGCCGTTTGCGCAACCACCCCAGCGTTTTCGTGTGGCTCTACGGTAGCGATGGACCTCCGCCGCCCGATGTCGAGAAGATGTACCTGGGGATTCTGAAGGACCAACGGTGGCCGAATCCCTCGATCTCTTCGGCCGCGGCGGTTCCAACATCGGTAACAGGGCGCTCCGGGGTGAAGATGACGGGGCCTTACGATTATGAGCCGCCGAACTACTGGCTGACTGACACGAAAGCTGGCGGAGCCTATGGCTTCAACACGGAGACGGGACCAGGGCCGGCCATCCCGACCATCGAGAGCTTGAAACGGTTCCTGCCGGCCGATCACCTGTGGCCGGTCGACGACTTCTGGAACTTCCACGCGGGTGGCGGGCGCTTCAGGACCATCGGCCTCTTCACCAACGGGATGGAGCAGCGGTACGGCAGGGCTGAGAGTCTGGAAGACTTCCTCTGGACATCGCAGGCTACGGCCTATGAGGGACAGCGGGCGATGTTCGAGGCGTACGCGCGCAACAAGTACTCCTCGACGGGAGTCATCCAATGGATGCTGAACAATGCCTGGCCGTCGTTGATTTGGCACCTGTACGACTACTATCTGGTCCCGGCGGGCGGGTACTTTGGCACCAAGCGAGCGTGTGAGATAGCGCACGTGCAGTATTCGTATGACGACGACTCGGTGGCAGTCATCAACGGGTTCGACCATCCGCTGCCGGGAATGAAGGTCACAGCCAAGATCTACAACCTGGATGCAAGCGAGAAAGACTCACGCGTGGCAGTGCTGGATCTTCATGCGGACAGCAGCACCAAAGCCTTTGACCTGCCGAAAGTGAAGGATCTGACTACGACCTACTTCCTGCGGCTGTGGCTGCACGATGCCACCGGCAAGCTGGTGAGCACCAACTTCTACTGGCTGTCGACGAAACCCGATGTTCTGGATTGGGCGAAGCGCAGGGGTACGGCCTACACGCCGCAAATCTCTTACGGCGACCTCAGCGGCCTGAAAAAGCTGCCCCAAGTGCAACTGGTTTCCCACGGGAAGTTGGAAACCCAGGGGGACAACGGGATCGTTCGCGTTACCCTGCAAAATCCGAACAAAGACCTGGCTTTCATGGTGCGGCTAAGGCTCACCAGTGGAAAAGAAGGCGAAGACGTTACGCCGGTCTTCTGGCAGGACAACTATTTCTCTTTGCTGCCGGGAGAAAGCCGGGAGATCACAGGCAGCTACGATATTCCGACGCTTGCCGGGAAAGAAGCCGCGCTGCATGTGGATGGGTGGAACGTTGTCCCGAATATCGTCGTGACTGTGACCACCCAAACTGGTGGCCATGATTGAGTTGGAGCGACGGCAGGAGCCTTCAAGGAGATGGAACCTTTGCAGTCAGCTCGTTCCGAGTTGCTCGAGCCCATGCGGGGATCATGGGTCATCGGGCATGTAGCGTTAACCGCGCGGGGCGAGACATGACTTTACGTTCCAGGTAAAGGGCCGGTTGCGTGCGCGAGGAAAGGGTCTCAGCCATCAGCGCAGTTATGGAACGGACGCCCATGCCGATGAATTTGCTGGTGTCCTGGAGGACCGCAGCAGCCGCCAGTAACAGGCCTGAGGGGCAATCATCTTTGCGCATCCCTTTGAGGATGCCATACCGTGCAAGTCCGCCAGGAGACTTGAATTGTTAAGTCTCCGAACCCTCGTCCACCCGCGCTCGTGCCTAGGTTGTGGTTTATCTGCGGAGGACAGGAGGAGTACTTAGGCCAAGCTCGCGAGACCGTGACATAAAAAGGCATAGGGGACAGCTTTTTGTGGGGGCAATCTAATTATGAGGGAGTTGTTCGAGGAAAACGGGTAACACTTTTTTGTTCTGAGTGATGGTGATCACTCCGTTTCTCTGTAACCAAGTTTCCACAGCTGGACGCCGTGCTATTTCGGCTAGGCGTTGGGTGTGGGCCGCCAAGACCTGGATGAGCGTCATGTTCAGTTCGTTGATCCAATCTGAGAGGAGCCGGCAGGCGAACGTGGGCGCCACATCTACGGTTTGCCGACCACACGGCCAAGTATATCGGCTGCCCCCCCTGCTCGCGGGAGCGTTCGTTCATTGTCGGCGAATCGTGAGACAATACCGTGGGCTGGCTGGACACGCTCCAGACCGATTCAACGCGTTAAGGAGGCGTGAATGTCCGCAATCTCGAGAAGAGAGTTTTTCAAGAATGCGGCGACAAATGCCGCTGCGGCCGGGTTCCTGTCTGCAGGCACACGGATGCTTCGTGCCAATCCGCTTGGCATCCCCATTGGGTGTCAGACGTGGCCTGTCAGGACGATGATCGCCAAGGACTTTCCTGGCACGATCAAGCGGCTTGCCGAGGCCGGATTTCAGACGATCGAGCTGTGCTCGCCGGTGGGTTACGCCGACTCCGGGTTCGCCGGCATCGGCAAATACACGGGGGCCGAGCTCCGGAGAATTTTGGGCGATTCAGGCCTCACATGTGTGAGCTCTCACTTCGACATCAAGGAACTTAGGGAAAATCAGGCGGGCAGAATTGCCTGGGCAAAAGACGTCGGCCTGACGCAAATGATCGTGCCGAGCCTCGACGGGCCGCGGAACCCGACAATGGATTACGTCAAGCGGTCGGCCGATGAATATAACAAAATGGGCGAGCAGGCAGCCAAGGCCGGCATCCAGCAGGGCCTGCACAATGAGGACTTTGAGCTCTCGATGGTCGACGGCCAGCGCACCTATGACTTATTGTTCAAACTTCTCGATCCGAAGCTGGTCAAGTTCCAGTTCCAGGTCTCCACGATCAGCCAAGGCTACGACGCAGCCGAGTACTTCACGAAGTACCCGGGTCGCTTCATTTCGATGCACGTGCAGGGCTGGTCAGCGAAAACCAGAAGAATAACGCCGGTAGGCCAGGGCACCCTCGATTGGAAGAAAATCTTTACCGCGGCGAAAACGGGCGGCATAAAGAATTACTTCGTCGAGATGAGCCTGGAGATGATGAAGGCCAGCGTTCCCTACCTGCGCAATCTGCAGGTGTGATGCTGGTAGCCGCTGTCAGCACTCTCCTGACTGTGGGTCCTTCTCTTTGTGATGTGAGCTCTACCGGTTCCCAGCGTCTGAGGGAGGCCACGGTGCGGTCTTCCCGTTCGAACCGCGCCATGCGTTCGGCGTCGCCGGCCATCGCCGCAAGAAGTATTTTCAGCGGGACATCGCGGCCAAATTTGGTGTCGCGCGCGTAACAGTGCGGGTCAAGGAAGGAGTCCACCATGAAGAGCGGGAGAAGGCAGTCGCAAGGCAAAAACCTGTCGCGGCGGGATTTTATAGGGCAGGGGGCGACCGCCGCGGCCGCGTGGATGATCGTGCCGCGCAGCGTGCTGGGCGGCCGGGGCCACACGCCTCCCAGCGATGGCCTCACGGTGGCCTGCATCGGCGTGGGCGCGCAGGGGACGCGCGTGATGATGGATTTCCTGAAGCAGCCCGACGTGCGGATCATCGCCGTGTGCGACGTCAACAAGGAGAGCAGCGACTATTCCGAGTGGGGCACGAACGAAATACGCGAGAAGCAGCGCCATTTGCTCCGCGACGCGAACTGGGGCTCCGACTGGAAAGGGTGTACGTGCGGCCGCGAGCCCGCCCGGCGCCTGGTCGACGCCTACTATGCGAAGCAAGGGGGCTCCGGCGCCTCGCCCGCCTGCGCGGCCTACAACGACTTTCGCGAGCTCCTGGACAAAGAAAAGGATCTCGACGCCGTCATCGTGTGCACGCCCGACCACTGGCACGCGCCGGTTTCGATCGCCGCCATGCGCAAGGGCAAGCACGTTTATTGTCAGAAGCCGATGACGCACTCGATCGAAGAAGCCCGCAGGATGGCCCGAGTCGCCCGCGAGGCGAAGGTGGCGACGCAAGTCGCGGTCTCGAACCAGGCGTCGGAAGCCACGCGCTTCTTGTGCGAATGGATTGGGGCGGGCGCGATCGGCCCGGTGCGCGAAGTTCACAACTGGTCGAGCCGCCCGTTCTGGCCACAAGGCATCGAGCGCCCCAAAGAGGGAGAGCCGGTCCCCGCCGGGCTCGATTGGGACCTGTGGCTCGGGCCGGCGCCTGCGCGGCCCTACCACCATGTTTATCTGCCCTTCGTCTGGCGCGGCTGGTTCGATTTCGGCACCGGTGCGATCGGGGACATGGGCTGCTACAGCTTCGACACGACTTTCCGGGTGCTCACGCTGCGCGCGCCCGAAGCCGTCGAGGCAAGCTCGACGCGCGTCTTCGCGGAGACTTACCCGCAAGCTTCTCTTGTGCACTTCGATTTCCCGGCGCGCGGCGAGATGCCACCCGTCATAGTCCATTGGTACGACGGCGGGCTCACGCCGCCACGCCTCAAGGGCATGGAAGACACGCGCGACCTGAGCGGCGAAGACAATGAAGGCCTGCTCTTCGTCGGCGACCGCGGCGCGATTCTGTGCGGATTTAGCGGCGAGGAGCCGCGCCTGATTCCCGAGTCCCGCATGAAGTCCTTCCAGCCACCGCCGAAAACCCTGCCGCGCTCTCCTGGTCACGACCGCGAGTGGATTGAAGCCTGCAAGGGCGGCCCGCCCCCCGGCGCCAATTTCGAGTTCGAAGCGGCCGTCACTGAGACTATCCTGCTCGGCAACGTCGCCGTGCGCGCAGGGAAGAAGTTGCGCTGGGACTCGGCGAAACTGCAGGTCACGAATGTACCCTCCGCGCAGCCCTTGGTGAGTTTCCCTTACCGTCCGGGCTGGGCGCTGTAACGGCACGGCAGCTGTCCCCCGCCGGAGCCGGGGCCGCCCACACCGATCGTGGCGCCTGCCTGTCAAGGATGGAAACACTCATTAGCACACGAGGAAGGGCTTATTAAAGTACGGTCGGCTAGGCTTGTGGTTGTCATCCGCAAAAAGTCGGTGTGGAGGATTATTTCCCTTAGACCTGCGTCTGGACTCGGGATTTTGAGGAAGAGTCGCCCAGGTCAACCCAGGCGTCTAGATGGCTACCCATCTTCGGTGGGCCATCCGAAAACTGGCCGATTCGGTGCTACCAGGGTTAGGCCTGGGCGCTCCGGAGCAAACGTGGGCCAACGTCGCGCGCCCCGTGGCCAGCGCTTGCGGGCAGCGCGCGCTTCGAGCCGGTGTTCTCTGCAAGAATTCCGTCTGGGCGAAGTTCAGGGGCCAGTCCTGTAGGACAATTTGCCGGATCGGTATTGAGGGGGAGGAACCGCCAATACAGCCGAAACCCCTCACGATGCCACCTCACTACGGTCTCTGGCTTCACCACCACTAACATCTCGGCCCACCGAGACCAGACCCGTCACAGGAGCACCCAGAACCCCTGATCCCAGGTGTTCAGTCTGGGGCGTGGGTTTTTGCGCTTGAGCACGCTGACTTGCTGACGCAAGGCCAGAATTTCCAGTCCCAAATTGTTTCGAGAGCGAAAGAAGGCACGGAACCAACAAAAGAGAGTCAGCACGAACTCGGACATGGAGCCAGTTTACCAGGACATGTGGTACCCTGGACGCGTCTCGTAACCCGCTGATTTCTCAAAGCGATTGAATTCTGGCGACACACTGGGGTGGTCAGACCGCGCCCATCCACGGTGCCAATGAAACGCAGGCCGCAATCCTGCTAAAATAGTTGTGGAACTTGAGTTGCACAAACAGTCTAAGAGTTGTTTACAAAATGATACAAACGCTATCACACTAGTCGGATCCACCTAGAAGGGCACTTAGGTCCGCTGCAGCGATGGTATGGTTGAACAGCGCCCGCAGCTCTCGATTGATTTGAGCTTTCCTGTTCACGCTTGCCGGGAGTGAGATCTGGGGATGAAAGGGCTAGCACAGCTCGCCAAGCCGCAAGTTGTTCCACCGCTTCACTCGGGATTCGCGCCCGCGGTTTTGGCCAATCAGGTTTTTTGCAGTTTTGTACATAAATCGGATTGCGCGGTGCCACTGGTGATCGGCCTCGAGCGCGGTGACCGGTCGATTTCGATTTACCGAACCGAGTGCTTCGACGAAGGCGCGCCACTTGCCGCCCTGAACTTGCCTTTTGCCGAACGGGCGGTGAAAATGCTGCTTTGGCAAAAAGGTGGATGGAGAGTCATCGTCGGAGGGCCGAGGCACGTCGGTGAACATATCCGGCAGGTTTACTCACCTAGAGGCCCGCGGGCCTTCGACGTGCATTTCATGGCGGGCATCTACGAGCACCCCTTCACGGTGGAGATCACGGACGCCGACAAAGTCCCGCAGCCCAACGAGGGCACGGTACGCTTGGGCGGCCACCTGGAAGGTTGCCGAATCGGCTTCGATCTGGGGGCGAGTGATCGAAAAGTGGCCGCGGTGAAAGACGGCGAAGCCGTTTACACGGAAGAGGTGGTTTGGGATCCACGCAACGCCACCGACCCCAGCTACCACTTCAACGAGATCCACGCCGCGCTCACATCGGCCGCCCAGCACTTGCCGCACGTCGATGCCGTGGGAGGCAGCGCCGCGGGTGTGTACATCAACAGCCGCCCCTGCGTGGGCTCACTCTACCGCGGAATTCCCAAGCAGCTATTTGACACCAAGATTCGCAACCTCTTTGCGGATTTGAAACAAGCCTGGGGCGGGATTCCGTTTGAAGTCGTAAACGACGGCGAAGTGACGGCGCTGGCCGGCGCCCTGTCGCTGAACGACGCGGCGGTGCTGGGCATGGCGTTGGGCTCGAGTGAGGCGGGCGGCTACGTGACGCCTACGGGCGAGCTCACCACTTGGTTGAACGAACTCGCCTTCTGCCCGGTCGATTACAACCCAAACGCCCCCATGGATGAGTGGTCGGGCGATCGGGGAGTGGGTGCAAATTACTTCTCGCAACAAGCAGTTTTCCGCCTGGCGCCCCTTGCGGGCATCGCGCTCGACGCCCGGCTGGGTCCGGCGGAAAGGCTCAAGTCCGTCCAGGAACTACTCCACGGGGGCGACGGACGCGCGCGACTGATCTTTGAGACCATCGGCTGCTACGTGGGTTATGGCGTTGCGCATTACGCCGACTTCTACAAGTTACGGCACGTCCTCATCCTGGGCCGTGTCACCTCGGGAGAGGGCGGAAACATCATCCTGAAGCGCGCCCAGGAAGTGCTGCAGAAGGAGTTTCCGGAGCTGGCGGCGAAGCTGGCCTTGCACCTGCCCGATGAGTCGAGCCGCCGTGTGGGGCAGGCCGTGGCAGCGGCCAGCCTGCCGATGGTTAAATAGGAATTAGGAGATCAGGCTATGAACCTACACAAGTCTTCCTCAGAGATATACGTGCCGGACGGGTCGCCACTTGAAAGAGGCCTCGCCCGCACCACTCATCTGGCCATTGGCGCTCATCAGGACGACAACGAGATAATGGCTTTTCACGGGATCCTGGAATGCTTTGGCCGGGACGATCGGTCCTTTGCTGGCGTGACAGTGACCAACGGAGCCGGCAGCGCGCGTGACGGCATTTACGCGCGCTTCACTGACGAAGACATGCAGAAGGTGCGGCGCCTGGAGCAGAAGAAAGCGGCCGTCGTCGGCGAATACGCAGCACAGGTGTTCCTGGACTACACGAGCGGTGAAGTGAAAGACCGCAAGAACCTTCCGGTGGTCGAGGACCTCAAGCAGATTGTGGACGCAACGCGTCCGCAAGTGATCTACACCCACAACCTGGCCGACAAGCACGATACGCATGTGTCCGTCGCCCTACGCACCATCCGCGCGCTGCGCGAGCTGCCCAAGCAGGCGCGGCCGCAGCGTCTCTACGGCTGCGAAGTCTGGCGGAACCTCGACTGGCTGAACGACGAAGATAAGGTCGTCTTCGATGTGCACGAGCGCGAGAATCTGGCCATGTCGCTTGTCGGTGTTTTCGATTCCCAGATCTGCGGCGGCAAGCGCTACGATCTGGCCACCTGGGGCCGGCGCCGGGCCAACGCCACCTACCTGGCTTCTCACTCGGTGGATGCAACCACCGCCGTTATTTACGGCGTCGATCTCACGCCCCTGGTCGAGGACGAGAATCTGAATCCCACTGAGTACATTCTGGGATTCATCGATCGCTACAAGCAGGAAGTTTCCGCGCGGCTCGCGAAGCTCGAGTAGTTCACGAGCGCGGGCGCAGCGTCCAGGTTCGGAAAACCCCGTTGTCATGTTTGGCACCGATGCGCTCGGCCAGTCGGCAGTTGTGCGTTCGCAGGCATGGGAGCTTCAGAGCTAGCCTGCTTTTCTCACCAAGTTTTCCGAGAATCGCTTCGGAGTGCTGATCGTCGATGCTGGCCTGGGTTTTGGGCTGCACGGTGGGGCGGTTGGACCTTTTGGGGGTGTGCACAGGCTTCGCGG
>JBEKAK010000139.1:0-9874 GCA_050018275.1 Terriglobia bacterium
CATCCGCTCGTCCTGTTTTAGAGAGATAACCGCATTAAAGGTTTGCGCCTGCTCGTCGGCCAGCAGGATGCTGAACCGGTGGTAATCGACGAGCCGCTTGGTGAGCGTCCCAATCTTCCGAAGCAATCCGTTCAACACCAGCACCGAACTGAGCTCGCGGCTGATTTCGTTCAATAGCTGCAGCATCCGCGCCTGGCGCTGACTGCGCCGGTAGAGCCGCGCGTTTTCGATGGCCATGGCCATCCGGCTGGCGAGGAGCTCCAGCAGGTTGACATGCGAATCGTTGAAAAAGTCGGGCAGCGGGGTTTCCAGGTCGATCACCCCGATCAGGCGGCTCTTGAACATCAGAGGGACAGCCAACTCGGCGCGCATCGAAGGTAACGACGGAATATAGGCGGGATCCTTTTGAACGTCATTGACCAGGATCGAATGCCGCGTTTGAGCGGCCCGGCCCACGATGCCCTGTCCCACCTTAACCCTCAGGCTGCGGACAAGTTCCTCGGGGTGGCCGATGCTGAAACGAACGCGCAGTTCCTGCGTTTTCTCGTTCAGGAGAAGAATCGCAAAAACCTTGTAGTCAATGGCGCGCTTGACGATCTCCGCAATGCGCGCCATCAACTCATCGAGATCGAGTGTGGAGCTGATCCGCTCGCTCACTTCGAGCATCAAGGTCAGGAGCTCCGTCAGCTCGAGAGGCCGCGATGTGGACCCGGTGGCTTCAGTCATACGTTTTGCTGGTGCTTCCCCAAAACAGCTTGCGGCGCTGCAGCCGTGGCCCGGTGCGCCGTCCACGCTTTGGAGTGCGGGAGCGTGGCTCCCGCTTACTCGCGGCAGTTTGAGGTCGCGCAAAGCGGCGACGAGCCGCCACACTGCACAGCAGTTCGCGCCAAGAACTTCTCAGCCAGGTGTTTCAGGTTCACGGCAGACTATCTATTCTAACATATGGGTCTCCTGCCACCTTTTTCCATATCACGACCCCTCGCGACGCGAACTCCACCGACGTGCCAACTTCCTGCCGAGGCAACTTGATCAACCTGTGGAGTGCGCATTTCCAAACGACCGCGCCGCGCCGCCTCCGATATAATGCTTTCGGATGCTCATTCTGGCCTTTGATACAACCAGCGAGAAGGGTGGCGTAGGAATCTTCAAGAACGCGGAGTGTCTGGCGTCTGTTCCGAACCAAGGCCCGGCTAACCTTTACTCGATCACCTTGTTTGAAATGGTGCAGCAAGCGCTGGCGCAAGCCCGCCGTGAACTCAGCGAGATCGGGTTGTATGCGGTGGCCAACGGACCGGGATCGTTCACGGGCATCCGTGTGGGCCTGGCGGCTGCCCAGGCCTGGGGAAAGGCTTTCGACAGGCCGGTTCGCGGTGTCTCTGTACTCGAAGCCTTGGTGAGCAAACCACGCCTGACATCCGATTGGGCCTTCCCCATTCTGGACGCGCGGCGGGGGGAGTTTTTCCTGGGCTGCTTCCGCCGAGTTCCTCAGGAGACACACGGCGCGAAAGAGCAGCACTATGAATCGGTGGATACAGGTTGGGTTCTTAAACCTGAACCTCTGCGCTCATTTCTAGAAGAGCGACTTGCCAGCGGCGCGAGTGCTACGTGTCTGGTTCGCGCGCACGACCGCGCCGCCCACGCTCTCGGTGAGAGCCTGCCTCCCTCACTCGGCTGGCAGCGGATTGAAGGCACTTTGATGGACTCCATCGCCTCCATCGCCCTGAAGGAAGAACAAGCCGGCAGCCCCTATTCGGATTCCAAACTTGATGCCTACTACATTCGCCGGCCCGATGCTGAAATCAACTGGAAGGACTGAAGCTTCGACAACCGTTGGCCACTCAGTGGCTATGCCGCGTATCGGGGACCTGGTAAGCAAGGTCCGCGGCTCGTTGACGTAAAAGCCGCGACCTCTGAAAAGCGCGGTCTGCGCTACGCCTTCGACGATCATTGTCCTATGATGATTCGAGCTTTCATAGATAATGACCTCCCGGTCGTCCACACTGTCCAGTCCAGGTGTCCTGCTGCCGCGCAGTGGCACCAAGACGATTACCTCCGTTTGGCGGGCGATCCATGCGGAATGATCCTCGTGGCGGAACTCGCGACCGCGAAGCCGCCACACATCGTGGGCTTTGCGGCGTTCCACCGCGCGAGCGATGAAGCCGAGCTACGCAACCTCGCCGTCGACCCCGCGCACCAGCGGCAGGGGGTTGCCCGTTCGTTGCTTCGGGAAGGAATCCGGGAGCTACAGGAATCCGGGGCGCGCCGCATTTTCCTGGAGGTCCGCGCCTCCAACCATCCTGCCCTCGCGCTCTATGCTTCCTTGGGATTCAGATTGCATTCAACGCGCAAGGATTACTATCAGGGTCCCGTAGAGGACGCGTTGCTTATGGAGCTCGACATCCACCCTCCCTCCGAAATCCCCTCCCAGTGAGAGCCCCGAGGTTAGGTTCGGCTGCGCACCCCTCGTTGCGGCGTTCTCACATCGCCACGGTAGAGCAACGCGCCTGCGGGCGCCCACGGCATTCCCGCTGCCTTGTTTCCTTTTAGGGTCGCCCTGATCGAACCGGGAAAGCGAGAATAATCTCCTTCGCAGATGAGAACGGGATTGGCCGGATTACTCCCGGAAGTGACCGCTGCTTTGCGGGGTTGGCGCGATTACCTGACCCGCCAAAATGGGGTGACGGCCCGCTGCCCAGCCGCGGGCTTTTTGTGCTATCCTGCCGGCTTCATTTCCACCGCAAGTTCCGCGGCGTGGGGGCCGCCGCTGGACCGGGAGAGTTGCATCGATGCTTCTCGCGACTTCCAACCGCACCGGCTGCCGAGGCGGCATCTTGACGCCCCTTGCGCGGCCCAGCAGTCTTGAGCGAATCGTTCTCAGCTTTCCTAACACAATCCACCTGGAGACCCAGCATGCCTGAATATAGGTACCTCTTATCCGAACGAGAAATCCCCAAGTCCTGGTACAACGTGATCCCCGACCTACCCGCGCCGCTGCCTCCGCCGCTGAACCCAGCCACGGGCCGGCCCGCCCAGCCCAGCGATTTGGAAGCCATCTTCCCGAACGCCCTGATCGAACAGGAGGTCACGAGCGCGCCGAGCGTGCCTATTCCTGATCCGATTCTCGACATCCTGCGGATGTGGCGGCCCACGCCTTTGCATCGCGCCCACCGCCTCGAGAAGGCGCTCGGAACTCCGGCCAAGATCTTCTACAAGAACGAAGGAGTTTCACCCGCCGGCAGCCACAAGCCCAATACAGCGATCGCGCAGGCTTACTACAACAAGGCGGCCGGGATCAAACGCCTCACCACAGAAACCGGCGCGGGCCAGTGGGGCAGCGCGCTGGCGCTGGCGTGCAATGTCTTCGGCATGGAGTGCATGGTCTACATGGTGAAGTGCAGCTTTTATCAGAAGCCGCATCGCCGCACCATGATGGAATGCTGGGGCGCGAGGTGCATTCCTTCCCCCAGCGACCAAACACGAGCTGGTCAGAAGGTTCTTACCGACGACCCCGAATGTCCCGGCAGTCTGGGCATCGCCATCAGCGAAGCCGTGGAAGACGCCGCCACTCGCCAGGACACCAACTACTCATTGGGCAGCGTGCTCAACCACGTCCTGCTTCATCAGACCGTGATTGGCCAGGAAGCCATCGCGCAGATGAAACTCGCTGGAGCTTCGCCGGACCTCGTCATCGGTTGCTGCGGCGGAGGGAGCAACTTTTCCGGGCTGGCCTTCCCCTTCGTGCCGGAGAAAGCCGCGGGCAAGAGCCTTCGCCTGATCGCGGTCGAACCCGCCGCGTGCCCCACCATGACCAAGGGCGTGTACGCCTACGACTTCGGCGACAAGAGCGGAATGACGCCGCTGCTCAAGATGGACACGCTCGGGCACGACTTCGTCCCGCCCGGAATCCACGCCGGCGGGTTGCGCTACCACGGCATGGCGCCGCTGGTGAGCCTGCTGCACCGCGTGGGTGTCGTGGAGGCGGTGAGCTATCCCCAATTGAAGTGCTTCGAAGCCGCATTAACGTTTGCGCGGGCGGAGGGCATCATCGTGGCGCCGGAGACTTCCCACGCCGTCTGCTGTGTCATCGACGAAGCCAGGAAGGCTAGGGAAGAAGGCAAAGAAAAGACCATCCTCTTCAACCTCAGCGGCCACGGACATTTCGATATGGCGGCTTACGAAAAGTATCTTGCCGGCGAGCTTTCCGATTACGAATATCCGGAGGCAAAAATCCGCGAGGCTCTGGCGCACTTGCCGAAGACCTCCTGATTTTGGATTTTAGATTTTCGATTGTTTAAGCTCTCAGCGATCAGCATTCAGCTTTCAGCTAAAGCTCTCGCTGCTCGCTGACCGCTGAGAGCTGACTGCTATCCTTAACCAATCCAAGATCGCAAATCCAAACCAGCTAGAACCTATTGCAAAACCTCGGTTTGGCCCGACAAAGTGCCTTGTTTTCTGTACCCGAGGAGCACTTTTGCAACCGCTTCTAGTGTCGCGTCCCAAAAACTCGCTGAAAAAGTCGTCCCGATGCGGCCGAGCGCTGGACAGCCCCGTCAGGGGCGTAAGATGGTAGCCCAGGGCGCAAGCCCTGGGGCAGGAATGCCTCCCACCCCCTTCCATTCCCCCTCCCCCGTCCGACGGGGGAGGGGGACAGGGGGAGGGGGGCCTAACTCTGATCCCACGGCTCACGCCGTGGGCTACAGTCTGTCGCCCGCTCTGCGGGCTGACTTCCCTAACGTATTTCCGGGACTCGACACTAGGCATCTTTGCCCAGAGCGACCACAAAGTACTGCGCCGGAGTGGTGTCCGCATTGCGAATTCCGTGCTCTTCGTTCGACGCGACGAAAACCACTGAACCTGGGCCCAACCGAGTCGATCGCCCGCTGATCGTTGCCTCGATGGTCCCCTCGCGGATGAGGAACATCTCCTCATGCCGGTGGTGATGCGCCGGGTGAGGCATGGCGCCGGGCGCCAGCCGAGTCTCATGGACTTCGAGGGGACAGCCGTCATGAGTTTCGCCTTCCAGGACGGGGCGGAACTCGTTCCCGCCCTTCTTCTCGACCTGCAAATCCTCGTAGCCGGCCGCCTTGCTGGCCAGCGAGGGCTTCTGCGCCGCGAGCCCCAAAGACGTGGCGAGCGTGGGTAGCAGCAGGCACAAGTCTCTCCGCGAATAAGTCATGGAATCCCTCCGCAAATCAGGCGTCGTGCGCCTCTGGGGCGCAGACTAGAGAATATTCCCTAAGCGAGATTTTGCAAGTATAGTCGCAGGGTCGCCATGAGTCAGACTGCCGGTGTGTGGTCTGTCCCGGCGCAATCGGACGCGGAGGTAGTCCGACTCCGCCGCACACCGCAAGCGCTCTGGAACTGGAGGCCGCCCGTGAAATCGCCGGAAGGCAAGCTGCTGGTCGGCGTCGACATCGGAGGGACGAAGACCGCCGTCTTGCTCTCTCGACAACCGCCCGCCGTCCTGGCGCGCAAGGAGTTCGCAACTCGCCCCGCCCAGGGACCGGAAAGAGCCTTGCAACTGATCAAGTCCACAATCCGCGACCTGCTGGCTGAGCAAGGCGCTGGAACTGAGGCCCTCGCGCGGATGGGAGTGAGCTGCGGAGGCCCGCTCGAGCGCATCAAGGGGATCATCCAGTCGCCGCCCAACCTGCCGACTTGGGATGATGTACCGATCAAAGCCATCCTCGAACGCGAGTTCCTGGCCGAATGCCTCATCGAGAATGACGCCAACGCCGGGGCCGTGGCCGAACAGTGCTTCGGCGCCGGCGAGGGCTGCCAGAACATGGTATTCCTCACCATGGGGACCGGCCTCGGCGCCGGCATCATTACCGACGGTCGACTCTACCGCGGCACGAACGACCTCGCCGGCGAAGTCGGCCACCTTCGCCTGACGCGCGCGGGGCCCATCGGTCACAACAAGAAAGGTTCGGCAGAAGGTTGGGCAAGCGGTGGTGGTATAGCGCAGGTCGCGCAGCAAGCCGTCGCACGCGCGATAAGGAGAAAGCGGCCGACCCGGTTGACAAAGTTGTATCGAGCCGGAGGTCCCACAACTGCGAAGGACGTTGCGATGGCGGCCCGGCAGGGCGATCCCGTCGCGGTGGAGATTCTGGAGTCCACCGGCGAGCGGCTGGGAGAGGTTTTGGCGATCCTGGTAGACCTGCTGAATCCCGACCGCATCGTGATCGGCGGACTCGCCATGCGGCTTGGTGGCTTGCTCCTGGAGCCCGCTTGCCGGGTAATGCGGCGCGAGGCCCTGGATCTGCCGGCGCGCACGTGCCAAGTGGTTCCGGCGGCACTGGGTGAGAGGATTGGTGATGTGGCCGCGCTCTGCGTCGCGATGGGAATTTAGCGCGCATGGAGGACATTCAGTTGGGGGGCAGTGTTGCCAGTCTAGGGTCGACTGGGTTGGGCGGACGTGGAAGGCGCTTGCGGCGCGCCCAGTTGCCGGCAAACAGCCTGCACATCTTCAGCCGCCAGCTCCGGCGCGTGCCAAGCGTAGGTCTTCGGAAGCGAAAGCTGCTTCTGCACGTCTTCCGCAGATTTCCCCTCTTTGAGGCGCATCTCGACTTGCGCGACAAGCCATTCCAGGAACCGGCGGAAATCGGCCAGGTCTTTCTTGCTGCCCGGCGCGCCGTGACCGGGAACGTAGGTGTCAACATCCCAGCCCTCGACTTGCCGGAGCACCTCGATCCAGCGGTGGACGTCGTGCGAACCAATGCGCGGAAAATAGTGGTTGTCGTAAAACTCCCCTAAGAAGAGAGTTCTCGCAGAAGGCACATGCACCGCGGCGTTCTGGGATGAGGTCTCGTCCCGCAGCAGGCTGACCACTCTGATTTCCCGGTCGCCCACGGTGAGGGTCATTTCCCCATCAAAGGTCTGGGTCGCGGGCGTAACGTGGAAGCCGCGCATGCGAGCTTGCAGGCGCCAGGCGTCCTCCCCCTGCAAACGAGCAAAAAGCTCCTGGCGGTACTGCTGCATTTCCGATTGGGCGGTCGTGGTGGAGATCAGGGTGGCCTGCTCGTCCGTGAATACTTCGTTACCCAACATGTGGTCGGCCGCAGAAGTCGTGTTGATAACGTATTTGACCGGCATTTCCGTGCGCTTGCGAATTTCATAAAGCAGCTCGCGAGCGTGGAACGGACTATTGGTAGTGTCCACCACCACGACGCCGTCCGAGGTCAGGATGAATCCGGCCGTCGCCGCGCGGCTGAATTGGGGATCGCATTCCTGATCGATAACGTCGTCAGGAACCCAGACGAAGACTTTGGGCTTGACCTCTTGGACCTGGTAAAGCCCTCTGGCGGCGAACATCCCGCGGACGAGAGGCAGGAGGCTGTAAGCAGTCAGCAGGAGGCAGGAGATAAGGACAGGCAACGGGGAACAGGTGACAGGGAACAGAGAATTCCAGCAGCCACGAAGAGCCCTAGTCCCGTGACCGCCTAAAGAAGTCCCGAACCCGCTCTGCCCACACGGCGCTTTGGTTGACTGCGAACGCTTCCGAAAAGAACCTAACCAGGCGGGCACGGGACTAGCATGCCGCGGTGAAAGCAGCCCGCAGCCACCTGCGCCGCTGGTTCCTTTGACTTTCGACTTTCGCCGGTTCTTAGATATCCACATACACTTGCGCTCGCCAGCCTTCCGGGGTTCTTTCCAGAGTGAGCTGATGGTAGGTGATGGCCTTCACCAGCAGTTTGGCTTGATGCCGCGACCGCTGGAACTTTTCACCACGCGCGAGCGCGCTCAGGGAATCGTCCTGAAGGTTCAGGATCTCGAAATCTCGAAAGAGCCATCCCTCGGCGTCGTGCAGATACAAGAGTTCACTCAGCCAATTGACCAGCAGGCTCTCGGGGTCAGGCCCCTGCACCTGCACGGATACCTCCTCGCGAGGATCGATCGCCTCCAAGTCTACAATCAAGTAAGTCAGCGCGCGAGCGGCGTTAGCAAAGGTTTCCTCGCGAGTCGAGCCGAAAGCCTCAAAGCCGACATCTGCCGGGTGTTCCAGAATCCGAAATTGTTGCATTCCAGCGTTCCCGGTCCTCAGCCCCACTTTGGGCGATTTCCCCGCAATCGAAGAGAGGTCGAGGCGGCCCATCATCATACTGAAGAGATGGCCGCTTGGGTAGGTCACTGTCAAGTCCACGGGGGCAACGGCAGAGGGAAGATCAGTCAGCCTCAGCATCAGAAACCCGCCGCGCTCGGTGGGGGTGGCGCGGACAGAGTGTGCAGTGCCGGTTCGGGCCGAGCTTGCGTTTTCGCGGCGCGTCGAGTAGGATGGCGCGAATCCCAGGTCAGTCTATGTCATCGCACGGCTCAGACGCGGACGTAGCCCTCGTAGTCGGTTTTGGCGCCGGGCTTGTCTTCTTCTTCAAAGGCTTCCGCGTGTATCGCGAGTACCGCGTGCTCCTGGATACTCCCGAAATCCCGATTCGCAGCATTCCCATGGGCCTGGTGGAAATCCACGGCAAAGCCAGGGTTGAGCAGACGGTCACCAGCCCCGTCACGCAAACTCCCTGCTGTTTCTACAAAGTCGATATCGAGCGCTGGGTCCGCGACAAGAACCGCGGACACTGGTCTCGCGCTGCGACCGATGCCAACGGCGTAAGGTTTTATCTCGAGGATGGGACGGGCAAAGTGCTGGTTGACGCGCATGGCGCGGAATACGATCTGATCCAGACCGCGAAGGTGGAAACGGGAGGCGGGTTCGGACGGTCCGTAGGGCGGCTCTGGGGCAAGGACGATCCTGCGCTGGCCACGGGCTCGATGGCCCCCCACGCCGACCTCTTCGCCTATGCCCAATCCGTGGTGAGCACGCGGGGCACCTCCTTCCCTCTCGATGCCAGAAGCCTCCTGCCGAGTTTTGCGGGCGGCATGAATCTGCGGTCTTCGGACCGTTACCGGCTGAGCGAGTACCTGATTCTCCCCGATCATTGGTATGACGTCACGGGAACCTGCGGGGAGAATCCCACTCCCCAGGACGAACAGGACCGCAACCTGATCCTGAAGGGAACGAACGAGCCGACCTTCCTGATCTCCTGGCGGAGCGAGAAGGAAATCGAAGGGACTTTGCGCAAGCGTGCGGCCCTGCATATTTTCGGCGGCGCGGCCCTCTCGGTGGCTTGCCTGGGAATCTTGCTGGCCAAGTTCGGATGGCTCTGACGCTTAAGGAGACACACAACCATGGGTCTGACGATTCTAGTAGCACTAGTGGTGATCCTGGCCGTGGTGGGGATCTTTGTCTATCTCATCACGATCTACAACAGCCTGGTGCGCTTGAAGAATGATATCGACAAAGCCTGGGCGAATATCGACGTCCTGCTCAAGCAGCGACACGACGAACTGCCCAAACTGATCGAAACCTGCAAAGGCTACATGCAGTACGAGCAGAAGACCTTTCAGCTCATCACCGAAGCGCGCACAGCGTTCATGAAAGCCGGTTCCGTGGGCGAGAAAGCTCAGGCCGACAACATGATTTCCGGAGCGCTCAAGAGCCTGTTTGCCGTGGCCGAGAACTATCCGGAGCTGAAGGCCAACAATAACTTCATGCAATTGCAGAAACGCATCTCCGAGTTGGAAGAGAAGATTGCGGACCGGCGCGAGTTCTTCAACGACGATGTGAACACCTACAACATTCGCATCCAGCAGCTCCCTGACGTGTTCATCGCGCACCTGATGAGCCTGCAACGGAAGGACCTGTTCAAGGTTTCAGAAGAAGACCGCAGCGACGTGGAAGTGAAAATGACCTAACCTGCTTTTCTCACCAAGTTTTCCGAGAATCGCTTCGGAGTGCTGATCGTCGATGCTGGCCTGGGTTTTGGGCTGCACGGTGGGGCGGTTGGACCTTTTGGGGGTGTGCACAGGCTTCGCGGACGGA
>JBEKAK010000140.1:0-9814 GCA_050018275.1 Terriglobia bacterium
CCAGCAACGCGAGAGCCTCCGCGCCGCCGCAAGCTTCCTCCGCAAACCAACTGCGCGCCGCGAGCTGCTGGAGAATCCGCTGACGAAAGAGCGGGTCGGGGCTTGCCACAATGGTGGAGAGGTGATCTTTACGGACACTGTCAAGGGCACTGGTCGTCATCATCTCCTCGTTGGGTAAGCTCTATTCTTGCCACGGCATCCTTAGATAGGGATTAGCTCAGGATTAAACTTCTCTAGGTCGAAGGGACGGGCAGGCTTCAGCTTCGACTCGGGGCGGTGAGCCATCCCATGCCTTGGGCAGAGAAGTTTCATGAGTAATTTCCAGCTTCAGGTTGCGGGTGCCAAGGGAAAGCGCGCGCGAATACAGCCGGTGTCAGGGCCTTCGGTCACGATCTCGAGCCTACCTCCCAGGCCCCCCACCAGACGCCGGTTGATAGCCCATCCCATCGCGCCGGTCTTGGCCGCGTGAGAAAACAGCAAGCCCGGGTTAGCGATATCCTCCAGCATTTTGACCTGCAGGTACTGCAAGTCCCAACGCGGAGGCAGCAGGGACACATGAGCTTCTCCGTTGGACGCCGAGATATCCGTCTCGATCACCCCTCCTCCGGCGCTGTTCTGGATCACCCAGGCAAACAAGTTCTGAAGCGCTTGGCGGAGACGGCCCGGATCGACGCAAATGTTCGCGGCGCCCTCCGCCGTGAGTTGAAAATGGATTTCTCGGGATTCCGCCAGCCCCTGCACTTCCGCCTGAATCTCCCGCACGATCTGGTCCAGGGCGACACTCTGAGGGGGACCGGCCGGCCCGCTGGATTCGGCAAGATCACGTAGCGAGACAATCAACTGCACCATGTGGTCGACGAGCTGCAGCGACTGTTCGAGTACGGACCGGTATTCCGACAACGAGCCTTTCCCCAGAAGCGCCAACTCCATCCCGCCGCGCAAAGCGGTGGCGGGCTGGGCCAGCCGATGAGCCAACGCTCCCAGACATGCGCGGCAGCACTCGGAAGCCGTCTGGCCTCCCGCAGAATCGTGGGCGGGGATCACCGTTGTGGGCACGGGGTTCCCTCCCTCGGAGGTTTCTTTCGGCGCCAGACTGCCCGCGTCGGTCGCCGCCAGTTCCGGTCGAGCCGGCCTCACATCGTTCGGCACGGTTTTAAGCCTCATTCCCGATGTGGTAGCCTACGCCCCGAACCGTGCGGATTAGCTTGTGCTCGCAGCTGCTATCAACCTTCTTGCGCAGGTAGTTGATGTACACGTCCACGACGTTGGTCATGGTATCGAAGGAGAGATTCCACACGTGTTCAATGATCATGGCGCGAGTAACGCAACGACCGGAGTTGCGCATCAGGTACTCGAGCAGGGCGAATTCCTTGGGAGTCAGCTCGATCGCTTGGCCGGCGCGCTTCACGGTCCGTTCCACGCGGTTCAATTCCAAGTCGCCCACCCGCAACACGACCTCCGCGGGCTGCGCGGCCCGACGCAAGAGCGCCCGCACCCGTGCGGAGAGCTCGCTGAAGGAGAAAGGCTTGGTCAGGTAGTCGTCGGCTCCCAGATCCAATCCCTTCACCCGGTCCTCGACACGGTTGCGGCCGGTCAGAATCAGAACGGGCAGGGCGGGTTTGGATTCGCGGATGTGTTTCAGGACATCCAGACCGTCCACGCGGGGGAGGGACAGGTCGAGGATCGCCACGTCATAATCGAATTGGTTGACCATGAATTGCGCTTCATCACCGTCCTGAGCGACATCCACGGCGTATTGCTCGGCTTCCAGACCCTTCTGAACAAAACTGGCCACCGGTTTATCGTCTTCAGCTATGAGGACACGCATCGTCTCACCCTCATTCCCATTGTGACTGTGAGAAGCACAACTCGGCCGGGGGCCGGTCTTGCCTCTCTCCTGAACGACTCACCTTCATTAACCACAACTTATTTCGGCGGGACGGATCCAAAAGTTGAAGAAATCTCCGCCAAGGCCCCGTTTAACGAGTGTAGGGTGTCGGAACCGTGGCAACTTCGGCGCCAGTGCCGTTCCAACTTAATCGGCCTGGATGTCGGCGCCTGCTCCTGCCTGCGCAGTCAGCGCGATTCCACAACGGCGGGAGAAATAGTTGGAACGGCACGAGCCATCGGGCCGCAACTTGCGGGAGGAGAAGAAAACAACCCATAGACGCTTCAAGTTGGAACGGCACAAGCCTATTGCTTGGCGCCCGAGTCGGCTGGTCCGCAGGACGAGTATTCAGAACCAGCCCAATCCTCTTCATGGACGAGTTCCCACGCTTGGCCTGCCCGCCTGGACCCCAGCAAGGGGGCGTTTTCGAAAATCCCCAAGCCCTGATGGGTCAAGGGATTGAGTTGCACCTGGTGATCCCCACGAAGGATGTGTCCCATGCGTTTGCGGTCAAGAAGGGCAAGTCCGCCAACCCGGCGGAAGTGTATTCTGCCGAAACGGGGAACGTGGTCGGCACGCTGGGGCTCGGTTGTCTCCGCCGTTTGATCCGGGCTGGCCTGAATCGGATGAAAACCTCCTCACCCTGTCGTCCGGACGGCCACTTGAGCTGTTCCCTGGATCTCCTGCCCATCATCCTCCAGGGGAGTGAGACATCCGGCACCCACTAAAGGGACTTCAGAACAGGGCCGATTAAACCCCTGGAGGAGAAATTCCTGGCTTAGGCCCGGGGCGGAGGTGCTGACCCGGGCCGGCGGAGCCGTCCGCGTGGAAAAGGCATGATTACCAGATTGCTTCCGAAAGTCCTGGTTGTGGACGACGATCCCCCCATCCGCGCCTTTTTCCGAGAGGTCCTGAACCCCATCAGCGCGCAGGTGGCCGAGGCCGATGATGCCCCGTGCGCCCTGGAAGCGATTGAAAGTGGCGACTTCGATGTCATCATATCCGACATTTGGATGCCGGGCGCCACAGGGCTGGAGCTTCTGACCATGGCTCAACAGACGCGCTGGGACGTTGGGTTCATTTTGGTCACCGGAGAGATTCAGATCGAAACGGTCATTGCGGCGCTGCGGATGCAAGCGTTCGATTTCCTGCTCAAGCCCTTGACGCCGGAGGAAGTGACCCGATCCGTGACGCACACGTTTGAACGCCTGTTATCTCTACGGCAGGCGCGGGCCTACCAGGGTTCGCTCGAGACGAGCATCCAGCGCCGGACGCGCGAGCTCGAGGCGGCGCTGAGCGAACTCGAATCGAACTACCAAATGACCTTGGAAGCTTTGGTGGCGGCGCTCGATGCACGCGAGCACGAGACGTTCTCGCATTCTCTTCGAGTGCGCGCCTATACCCGCTACCTGGCCCGCCGGGCGGGCTACCCACCGGCGCTGATGCCGTCGCTGGAACAAGCAGCTTTGCTGCACGATATCGGCAAGATTGCTGTTTCGGACGCGATCCTGCTGAAGCCCGCGAAGCTCACGGCCGAAGAGTGGGTGGACATGCGCAAACATCCCATTGCGGGGGACGAGATCCTCAGACGTGTTCCCTTCTTGCGCCCTGCCAGCGCCATTGTTCGACATCACCACGAGCGGTTTGATGGCACGGGTTATCCCGACGCGCTGAAAGACGCCCAGATTCCACTCGGGGCACGGTTGTTTGCCGTAGCCGACACGCTCGACGCCATGACCTCCGATCGCCTCTATCGCCAAGCCCCGGGATGGGAGGCAGCGCGGAATGAAATCCGCCTGTACAGTGGCAAGCAGTTTGACCCTCAAATTGTTGAGTTGTTCCTCAAGGTCCCCCCCACAGCCTGGATGCAGGTGCGCTCGGAGGCAGGGAGTACCTCTGTCCTGGCGAAGTGAAAAATCCCCGCCCTCTTCCCGCCGTCTCCTTGGGCTCCCTCCTTCGGGGCTTCCCTCGTGAATCTTTTGCCATACCTACTTCATAAAGGACTAGAATGTGCAGCGTACCGTCGCGGCGTTGCCAGCCAACGCACGTCAGCGGCTACCCGCGGGTGATCCGATGGTCCGATCACCCGATGGCCCGCAGATGCCTTATGAAACTCCGCTTCCTCATTTTGATCGCACTTGTCGCCGTGATGGGGCGACCCGCCTTGCCGCAGCAACCCGAGAAACCCCTAACGAAAAACCAAGTCATGGAGCTGGTCAAGGCCGAGATGGACAATACGCAGTTGGCAAAGTCAGTGCGCGAGCGTGGCATCGACTTCGAGCCAACCGACGACTATGTCCAGGCCCTGCGCAAGGCGGGAGCGCAGGACGTGCTCATCGCGGCTCTGCACACGGCAAAGCCGCAGCCTTTGACCAAGGAGCAGGTGTTGCACCTGGTGGCAGGCGGGGTGCCCAACGAGCGCACGGCGACGCTGGTGAAGCAGCGCGGCATCAACTTCCTCGCGGATGAGCAGTATCTCGAGATGCTGCGTTTGGCGGGCGCGAACGACACGGTGCTCGCCGCCGTGCGTGAGGCGAGCGCCGCGGCGACGGCGCACCTGGTGGTCGTGACCTTGCCGAAGGCCGAGGTGTATCTGGATGGAGAGCTCCAGGGCCGCGCCGACGCCCAAGGCGAACTGACGATGAGGGCCAAACCCGGCGCGCACACGCTGAAAGTCTCGCTGGCGGGCAAGAAAGACTCCGAGCAGAACCTCACGCTCGCAGCGCCGCAGACCACCAGAATTGAGGCACGGCTCGTGGACGTGCCGGGAAGCATAAGACTGCGAACCCTTGCTGGCGCCAGCATCTCCTTGGACGGTGCGAGCCGGGGGAGTGCCGATGCGAGTGGGGAACTTGTGCTAGCTAATGTTCCTCCCGGACCGCACGAGCTGCGGGTTTCAGCGCCAGAGAAAAAAGAATACCTAAAGAGCGTGACGGTGACGCCGGGGCAAGAAACCCGCGTGGAAGCCACACTGCAGGATGCTCCTCCCTCGCCCGGTCAGGTGCGAGAGAATCCCAAAGACGGACTCAAATATGTCTGGATTCCGCCCGGGACCTTCATGATGGGCTGTTCGCCGGGGGACAGCGAGTGTTATGACGAAGAAAAACCCGCGCATCGAGTAACGATCAGCAAGGGGTTCTGGATTGGGCAGACGGAGGTGACGGTGGGGGCATACAAGCGCTTCGCAAGCCAGACAGGGCGGCAGATGCCACATCCTCTATCGTACGATAGCAAATACAAGGGCTGGGCGAATGACGCTATCCCCATGGGCAACGTGCAGTTTAATGACGCACGAAGCTACTGTCAATGGGCTGGAGGGCGGGTGCCGACGGAGGCGGAGTGGGAGTACGCGGCGCGAGGCGGGAGCCCGCAAGCGCGCTACGGGGCGTTGGATGAGGTGGCGTGGTACTCAAAGAGCATGTTGAAAGGTACAGCCGCGATCGGTGTAGCGCAAAAGCGCGCCAACGGATTTGGGTTGTTTGACACACTGGGGAACGTGGCGGAGTGGGTGAGTGACTGGTACGGGGCAGACTACTACCAGAACAGCCCCGCAACAGACCCTCAGGGGCCGGCAGGCGGCAAGAACCGCGTTCTGCGTGGCGGGTCCTCGTACAATGGTTATCCCAGGATCCTTCGGGTTTCGTACCGCGACAGGCGCGTCCACTTCAACTATGACGACGGCACTGGGTGTCGTTGCGTCTGGGAAGCGAATTATCCTTGACCCTTCTTCCTTTTCCCTTGACGTTTTTTCGAATTATGAATTCTGAATTATAAATTATGAAACAACTGCGTCGATTATAGTCTGATCGTTAAATCCCAATGCATAATTGCTGGGGGTTCTTTCCGCGGGTGGGCATGGCGCGGTTCGAGTTTCGCTCACGGCTCGACTTATGCTCGCCGTCCCGACCGACAGGTTAGGGGGCCGCCCTGGTGCCGCCCTGTGAGACGAAGGGCTCGCCCCTTCAATCCGCCGGGCTCCAGATGATATGCTTGCGAGGTTTTTCAACCCACTACCCAGGAGGGCGCCCTTGAAACGTGCCGCCAGTCTGCTGCTTGGATTCACCATTCTCTCCCTGCTTTCGCTCTGTGTAGGGCCGAACGGCCGCTCTCTGAACGGGAGCCCGCAAGGGGCGAGCGCCGCTCGCCCCTACAATGCGCAGTCAGGCAAAAAGCTGTTAACACTCCAGGAGGTCGTCCGGAGCGACAGCATCGTCGCGCCGGGAATCTCTGCCCTGCGGTGGCGCCCCGGCGGCAAGCAGGTGACCTTCGTCCGCCCCGCGTCGCTGGGGAAGGGAGGTCTGCCTGCGGAGGCAGGCGTTTCCACGCTCTGCGCCTACGACTTGGAGCACCACACCGAGACGGTTCTCTTCAATCCCTCGGACCGCAAAGAGAAAGTTGACCTCAAAACGTACCAGTGGTCTCCCCGAGGCGACGCGATCCTACTGGAAGGCGACAACGATCTCTGGCTGCTGGATCCCCAAACGGGCGGACTGCGGCGGCTGACCCAAGATGCAGATGCGGAAGAAGTCCCGGCTTTCTCTCCGGGGGGCGACCGGATTGCCTTTGTGAAGAAGCACGACCTCTACGCGCTCGACCTCGAGAGCGGCGCCGCGCGGCGACTGACGCGCGATGGTAGCGACACCATTTACAATGGCCGGCTCGACTGGGTCTATGAAGAAGAGCTCGCCAACCGCTCGACGGCGCGTGCCTATGAATGGTCGCCCGACGGCAAGCGCCTGGCTTACCTGCGCCTCGACGATGGCCCCGTTCCCGAGTATCCCATCACCGAGTACCTCGCGACGCACGTGAGCCTGATTCACGAGCGCTTTCCGCAGGCTGGCGACCCCAATCCTCGGGCCTCACTTCACGTGGTCGCCTGGGAGCATGCTGCCGCGGAACCTGCCTCCCTCACCCTGGATTCGAAGCAGGTGGAATACCTCGGGCCCAGCTTCACCTGGACGCCGGACGCCACCGCCCTCTGTTTCCTGGCGATCAACCGGGCGCAGAGTCAGGTCGCGGTGCATCGCTGGGACCCGGGTTCGGGAAAGGATCGCGTCCTGTGCGTGGAACAAGACCCCTACTGGGTGAATTCCCTGGAGCCTCCGCACTTCCTGAAAGACGGCCGCGAGTTTCTGTGGGTTTCCGAGCGCGACGGATGGCAGCACCTCTACCTCTACGCGGCGGAGGGAAAGCTCCTCCGGCAGATTACTCGCGGCGCGTGGATGATCGACCGGCCGATATTTCAGGAGGCGCCCCTCTTCCAGTTGGACCCCCAGGAAAACTGGCTTTACTTTGCTGCTACCAACCCGGACCCTCGTGAAAGGCAACTCTTCCGCGTTCACCTGGATGGCAGCGGCTTGGAGCGAATCACGACCGAGCCGGGATCGCACGCGCTCGACCTTTCCCCGGATGGCCGCTTCCTGGCCGATACATTCTCCGCAGCAGACACGCCGCCGGTGACGCGTCTGCTACATCCCGCCGGGACACTGGCCGCCACCCTCGATTCTCCCGCCAATCACCTCGCTGATTATGCCTTGGGCAAGCGCGAGTTCCTGGAAGTGAAGGCCCGCGACGGCGCCACGCTTTACGCCGAGCTTCTGAAGCCCGCCGACTTTGACCCCACGCGCAAGTATCCGGTGATCGTTGATGTCTACGGAGGGCCACACATTCAGCTTGTTCAGAGGCACTGGGAGAATTCCAGCCTCTTCGATCAGCTCCTGGCCCAAAACGGCTTTCTGGTGTGGACGCTCGACAATCGTGGCTCCTGGGGACGCGGCCATGCGTGGGAGTCCGTGATTTTCAAAGACATGGGGAGGCACGAACTGGAGGATCAACTGGCCGGCGTCGAATACCTGAAGTCGCTGCCTTACGTGGACGGCGGGCGCATCGGCATTCGCGGATGGTCCTACGGCGGGTACATGACGCTCTATGCGCTTACGCACGCCCCGGAGGTTTTCAAGTGCGGCGCAGCGGGAGCACCGGTCACCGCCTGGAAATTCTACGACAGCATCTACACCGAGCGTTACATGCGCACGCCCAGCGAGAATCCCGAGGGCTACAAGAACGGGTCGCCCCTCGAGGCCGCCGCGAACCTGCGGGCTCGGCTGCTGATCATCCATGGAACGTCGGACGACAACGTGCATATGCAAAACACCATCAACTTCCTGGATGGGCTCATCCGCGCCGGCAAACCCTACGAGCTGCACCTGCAGCCTGGACAGAAGCACGGCTTCCAGGGAGATGTTCCGCGCACCTACGTCGACCAGCGCATCCTGGACTTCTTCAAGCAGAACCTGTGAAAAGCGGGTTCAAGAAGTTGAACGGTTGAAAAGTTGAAAGGGTTGAGCGCTTGGCTTTGTCGACCTTTTCGACCCGGCATGCGCCGGCAGGTTCTTCGAGATCTTCAACGGTCATTCCCGCGAAAAGCTTGCCCTGAGCTTGCCGAAGGGCGGGAATCCAGTGTCGTTCGAAAAACATGCCTACTACACAACGGAATTCGTCTCTGCTGTTAACGATTCTCGATCAGGCGTACGAGCGCCGGGCGTGGCATGGGCCGAATCTGCGACAATCGCTGCGCGGAGTCTCGGCCAAAGCGGCGGCGTGGGCCCGGCGGGCCAGGCCTGGATGAGCGGCAAGAGGCGCAGGTCTGAAATCAAAGCTCTCCGCCAGCCTGCTAGCCCGGCCCAGACGCGACGTATATGTCGGAATTGAATCGCTGGAGCCCTGCGGCTCTCCTCAGCTGTCGGAGAGACGCGGGGCTCCAGCGTACTGCCTCTTGCTTTAACTTACGTGCAGCGTGAGGGTCATGCTGTGGCTCACAGTTGCAGAGCCTGAGCCACTGCGGCCCGTCACCGTCAGGGGGTATGTCCCCGCGGGTGTTTCTGGGGTAGTGGTGAGCCCGTTTCTTCCTCCCCCGCCACACGCGGCCATCGCCAGGGTCAGTAACAACCCTGCCGCGAGCGTTAGGAACGTGGCACGCCGTCGGCTGACCTCGGGTTGGCACCAGCCCCGCACGGTCCAGACCACTGCAGCCAAAGCCAAGGCGAGCATGACCAAGCCTACTGGCCCGGGCAAGAGCGGCCTGGCCGGAGGAAGAGGTCGAGAGCGCGGCGCCCTTACTGAAGGCGCGGTCGTAGTCACCGTGACCGTGATATTCGTCGCAGAACTGCCCGGAGTCAGCGTGCTGGGCGACACCGTGCAGGTTGACTTCGAGGGGGCTCCGGCACAAGTTAAGCTCACGCTCTGGTTGAATCCACCTTGACCGACCACACTCAAAGTGTACGTTGCGGACTGCCCCGCTGAGACGGTTGCCGAAGTGGAAGAGCCGGACGCTGTGGTTAATGTGAAGTCCTGACCCGTCCCGCTCAGTGCGTCGTGCTGCGGGCTGTCAAGCGCGTTGTCGGTGATGGTCAGCGACCCACTCAGCAGGCCGGTGGCGGTCGGCCTGAACGTCACGCTGATGGTGCAGCTCGCGCCTGCTGCCCGGCTCGTGCCGCAGTTGTTGCTTAGCGCGAAGTTAGCCGAGCCCGTGATGCCGTTGACGGTCAATGTCCCGCCCCCTGAATTGGACAGCGTCACCGTCTGAGCTGTGCTGGTTGCATTGATGAGCTGGTTGCCGAACGACAGTGGCCCTGTTGGGAATCCACTCGCGACTGGGGCAACGCCCGTGCCGCTCAGCCAGAACGTCTGCGTGCTGCCGGCTATGCCGTTGCTATTGTCCGTGACGGTCAGCGTCCCAGTTCGTGAACCGGTCGCGGTCGGCGTGAACGTCATGGGCGGCCCCGGGTCTTTTGATCCACTTGGAGAGTTAGTTTCCGGCAGAATCTAGGAGTCGCAGAGGAGGTTTTGCCGTGAAGCGGAAGCGATTTTCTGTGGAGCAGATTGTGGGGGTGCTGAAGCAAGCCGAGGTGGGAGTTGCCGTGGCGG
>JBEKAK010000141.1:0-9318 GCA_050018275.1 Terriglobia bacterium
GCGGCGTGTGCCACCGCTCCGACCTGCCCCAAACGCCGCGACTCAATCGCGGCCGCGAGCTTCTGGCCGCGCTCAACTGCGTGGGTTGTCATCGCCTGCAGGGGATTGAGCGCCCGGCCATGCTGGGACCGGACCTGACGAATATCGCCAGCAAGGTCAGCCGCGCGTGGATCTACAAGTGGCTAAAAGATCCTCGCACCATCACCGCGAGCGACGGCAGCGTGGTCGTGAACGGCTACGAAAATGAAGATGAGCCGCGCATGCCCAAGTTCCAGCTGAACGAAAATGAACTGCGGGCCCTTTCCGGCTACCTCAGCACCCTCCAGACCGAGACCCTCCGACCCCACAAGTTTGATCCGCGAGTGGTGGCCGTATGGGAACGGAAACCCGACCTCGTCGAACAAGGTGAGACGCGCTTCCGGCAGATGTTTTGCACCACCTGCCATTCGCTCACTGTGACTCGCGCAGGTGAAACCAAGCTGATCGGTGGTGACAGCGGCCCGGAACTCACCAAGGTGGGAAGCAAGGCGAACCCGGACTGGTTGACGGCCTGGCTGCGTAATCCTCAGGCGTATCTGCCGCACGCCGAGATGCCGCACTACCAATGGTCCGATCAAGACCTCTATGTCGTAACGCGATACATCGAATCCAGGTTGACAGACCCCACTTTGTTGAGTGATGTGCCGAAACTTCAATCTCCGACCGCAGCGGAAAGCCAGCTTGGACGGCGGCTTTTTCTGGAGAAAGGTTGCGGTAGTTGCCACGTGATCAAGGGCGTGGCTTCACAGGCAGATTATGGCCCCGATCTCGCGAGCCTGGGCAGCAAGACCGTTTCACAACTGGAATTCGGCAACTCCCGGATTGCGCGCACGCTCATCTCCTACATCGAAGCCAAGATTACCAATCCTCTCTCCGTGAATGCCGCGGCGCGCATGCCCCAGTATTCGCTCATGCCGAACGACCTTGAAGCCATCACGTCCGCGCTGTTGAGCATGTCAGGAAATCCTGCGCGGGCCGGCATTGAAAACCTGATTCTGCCCGCGGAGCACCCTCAATTCCGGCCGGCCGGAGCATTCGGAGAGCTGTTCGAGCGCTACAAGTGCTATGTGTGCCATCGCTTCAACGGCTTCGGCGGCACGCTCGCCCCTGACCTGACGTTCGAGGGCAGCCGCGCGCAGCGGAAGTGGATTGTCGACTTTTTGAAGAACCCGCAGACGCTGCGCCCGACGCTCACCTTCCGGATGCCGCAGTTCAACATGACGACAGAGGAGGCAACAGTCTTGGCGGATTACCTCGGCATGGTCCTGCAAACCCCCAACGTGAACCTGGAGGGCGTTGATGCAAAGCAACTCACTCCCCCAATGGTCAGCCTGGGCAAGCAGCTCTATGAAGTGAAGTATCAGTGCCAATCTTGCCACACGATCGGTTCGACGGGTGGGTACGTCGGCCCCAACCTGAGTAACGTCGGCAACTGGATGAACCCCGCATGGATTGAGGGCTGGCTGAAGGATCCGCAGTCGCTGGTCCCCGACGCCATCGAGCCGCGCCGGGCCTTCACCGACGAAGAGCGCACGGCTCTGACCGCCTACCTGATGACGCTGAAGCAGAATGGCTCCACGCGAACCACTGCGGCGGCCGGGAGGGGCCAATGAGATCAAGACTCATTGTCGTATTGGCCCTCCTGCTGTCGGCAGGGTTCGGTACTTCCTGCCGGGAGAAGCTGGCCGCCGCAAAGCCCGACCCTCTCTCTCGCGCTTACGACAGCGAACCGGATGGGAACGATCCGCAGCGCGTCATTCCCCTCAACTATCAACAGGCGCAGGGCAAGCGGATGTTCTATCAATACTGCGTCTGGTGCCATGCGGATGCGACCCCCGCGGGGCCATCCAATCGTTCGAATCTCAATCCCGCGCCGCCCCTCGCCAACGACGGGGCGGTGTTCAATTCCCTGAGCGAAGATTTCATGCGCAACATCATCACCCTGGGCGGGAGCGCGGTGGGGAAATCCGCCCTCATGCCCTCCTGGGGCAAGACGCTGAGCCAGGACGATATCGACGCGGTCATGGCCTTCTACCGTGCCATCGCTCAACCTCCATACCAGGCTCCGGCGCGACCCGGACCCAAATACTCAGTGAGGTAGAACACCATGAGCTTTTCGCGAAGATTGTTCCTTGTGACCCTGTCGACCCTGGGCGCTTGCCTCCTCTTTTTTCCTTCCCCGGGATGGTGCCAGGTGAGTCCGGCCGAAATCCTGAATCCTCAGTTGAAAGCTCTGGAAAAGGCACACATGGAAAAACTCGTGAAGTTGAATCACGAAATCTCAGACTTGCAGTTTCCGTTCAAGTTCGCGATTGCGCGCCATGTTGGACTGGACCCCAAAGACCAACTCGGCGCGGACAGCCGGGGCATTGAGTTCGTGAATTTCCACGGTCGCATGGTGCTCAAGATTTCGGGGAATTACAACGCTGCGTTCAACTCCGATCTGCTCACGCAGAACGAGCGGGCCACTCACGTCCTCGACGACGTTGTGGCTCCGATTCTGCACCTGCTGCCCAAGTACTTCCCACCCAGCCCCTCGTTTGATGCCTTTGGCTTTGAGATCTCTTACCACGTGAGGACTCACAGCAAGCAATTCGGCTACGAAGGGAAGGAATTTCTGGTGCTCGTTTTTGACAAAGTCGATGTAGCCGCCTACCTGAACGCACCGCGGGAATCCCAGAAGCAGGAGATCATCGACCGCTCCCAGGTTTTTCTGGATGGAAATGAGTTCGGTCTTGCCCTTGGACAACACAAGGCGTTTGACGTGGCGCAGCTGGACAAGTCCAAGCGCCCCGATCAGGTCCAGGCTGCGGTGGTGGCGGGCCACACGGACAACCAGGAGCCTGACCCTGCGCCTACCGGGCGCGATTCGGACCTCCGCTTGGCCGGGCTTTTCAGCAACACACCGACAACATTTCGACTTCCGCGCCCCATCAAACCCGCAGCTAATTCCGCTGCTCCGGCGCTTCCCGCCGCACCCAGCGCTACGTCCACACCCGCGGCGTTTGACCTCGATGCGCTGCAGAAGAAATATCAGCCTCAGCTTGACGCCCTCACGAGCGATGGCCTCGCGCACCATCACTTTGTGAACTACGCGTCCGCGTCGATCGGGGTCTTTCACAACCAGGCCTATCTCCAGATCACGCTACGCAACCCCACTCTCTATGATCGGAACTCGACTTCCATCTACAAGCGGGCGGCGCAGAGTTTTGATCTCTTCCTCGCGCCGCAACTGAAGGGCATCCTGGGAAAGATTCCCTCCGACCCGGAGATCAGCGGCGTCGATGTCACCGTGCTCGACGAGTTCTCTCGCTCAGCTCCTTCGTCCTCTGAGGCGCTGGAATTCATCTCTCCGCTCGGTCCCTTGCGCCAGTTTGCAGACGCCGAAATCACAAACCAGGACCTGATCAATCAGAGCGTCGTCCTGGTGAATGGGGTGAGGATAGCACTGAGCCTTGAGCAGGTCGAATAGCAGAGCGTTAGCAGCAGAAATCCGGCTGCAAGGCCAGGACGCGAAACTGCTTGCCTTTGTGACAAGTCACGCCGCCTTTCATCCCATGAATTTACGTGCCCGAACACAGAAATGTCATTTCAATCAGGGAGCCTCCAGAACGACGATCGTATTGCCATCGTGGGCGGTGGACCCGCCGGTTCGTTCTTTGCCATCCATCTTCTTCGGGAAGCTAGGCGTCTTAATCGACACATGGATGTTGTCATCGTCGAGAAACGTGGTCCGACCGACCTGGGCTCCGATGACTTTCAATGCAGGGGATGCAACTTCTGCGCAGGCCTTATCTCACCGAGGTTGAATAAGATACTCGACGAGCACGGTCTCGTGGTTCCGGAGGAGATCATCCAGGGGCGCATCGACTACATCTGGATACAGGGGCAGTGGAAGAACTTCCGGCTTCGAGTTCCCAAAGACATGCAAATGTACTCAGTATTCAGGGGCTCTTTACCTGGCAGAAGGACCGGGAGACCTGCGGGGTTCGATGGGTTTCTGCTCGGTGAGGCGGTCAAGGAAGGCGCGCGCATCCTGTATGGCGAAGTCCAGGCGATTGCCTATGCTGCGTCTGGGATCCCCAGCCTGACAGTGAGGACACAATCGGGAGAGAAGGTCTCGCTTGATGCCGGCTTCGTGACTATCGCTACCGGAATCAACGCACACTGTGGCACCGATTATCGTGCCGATGAGCTGATTGCCTCGGTCAAGCGGTTGAATCCGGCGTTCGTTCCAGGCAAGTCCCGAAAGGCCTTCATCTTCGAGCTTGACGTGGGTGAGGACTATCTCGAGCGGAATATTCACCGAGAGATATACTTCATCGAGTACGGCTCGAAACACCTCGCCGTTGAGCATACGGCGCTCATTCCCAAGGGCAGGTTCTTAACCGTCGCCATGATCGGCAAGTGTATCGACGATGCGGTCTTGCCACGAGACAGTCAGCAGATCGTCCGCGATTTTCTGACGCTGCCTCAGATCGACCGCATCCTGCCAGGCATCGCGGCCGCTCCCATCGCCTGCGCTTGTGCTCCCAGGATGACTGCGACGACTGCTATATCCCCCTTCGCCGACCGGTTTGCCATCATCGGCGACGCAGTCGGGTCGCGGTTGAACAAAGACGGCCTGTTTTCGGCCCACGCGACGGCGAGCCAGCTGGCGCAGACCGTGCTCCATGAGGGAGTCGACAAGCCGGCTCTCGCGAGGGGATACGGGAAGGCCATCAACTGGCTTGTGGCAGACAATCGCTTCGGACGGATGGTATTTGGCATGAGCCGGGTAGCGTTCAACAGGCCGGTGGTCAGCCGCATCATGTACCAGGCGTTTGCCACCGAGGGCAAGGGGCGAGACGAGCGTAGGCGGCCCTTGACCGTAGTGCTATGGAAGATCGCCAGCGGCACGGCCGACTATCGGGAAGTGCTCCGGGAGATGTGCGGCTTCGACGTGCTGCGATCCATTCTCATGGGTGCGACGGTCACTTTCAGGAATGTGGCGTTCGAGGTGCTTTTCGGTCTGAAATGGGGGGAGTACGGACGGTACCCGACAGTCGTGCTGAAGGAGAAGCGCGAAGTGCTCAAGGAGCGCCTTGCGTCAGGCCTGGGAATGGAGCTTGGCAAGTCGCCTGACTTCGAACGGATGTACGTGATCAAGATCCGAGGTTCTGGGGAAGAGATCATGAAGGAACTGGCCAGGTTCGGCCAACCCAATGCGAGGTTCGTCAACCTGCGATTCGTCGACGTCCGACAGGTCCAGGGGGTGCCCAACCAGGTCGGATCGGTGCTTCGATACAGAATACCGTTCGTCGGGCTGGGCGCGCAACTGCGGCTGACCAGAAGAGTCGGCCTCGAAACCTTGCTATATCAGGCCGACGAGCGGCTTGTGCACCACGGGAAACTCATCTTCAACGTCGCACCGACCAAGGACGGAAACCGCGGGCTCTCCATTTACACGGCATTCGACTACAAGAGAGGCAAGGGCTTCGCGGGTCGGGTTATATGGGAGGGTGCCAGGTTATTGTTTCCAGGATTCGTGCACGACGTTGTGTGGAACCATGCCCTGTGCACCATCAAGGAAGAGGTCGAACGGAAGCACGTCCACACTTGGTAGGGTCGGGAACTGGTGCGGTAGGTCGGGGATGCCCCCAAGCCCCCGTTTCCAGCTCCCGCCGCATCACACGTAGCGTGCGGATTTCCCGCACTACGCGTTCCTGCACACTTCACGACAAGGGTTATGGGGCCGGTCGGGTCGGCGCGGCGGCCAGAGCACACCGCGGTCGCAGGCTGACCCTGATGAACCTCAGGGCATCCAGCAAAAGATCGAACAGGGTCAGCAGCACGTTGGACGGGGAATCGAGTTTCGGCATCAACGACAGGATCGCACACCGGCATCGGCACTTGAAAGTATGAATCGCGACGTACAGAATTATTGCGGACTAGAAGGATCCCGACTTCGCTGCAGAGTTGCCGGCTAGGAACAGCACGAAGCTGAGGGCGCTTCGCGCCGCAGCTGATGCTGGGCGTTAGGTACGCGGAATGCCGCGATCAGGATCAGGTCCCCCAGCTAACATCGACGACTGCCGCAACAACCCCTGTCGATGTCGTCCGCGTAGCAAACGGGCCTCGCCCCAAGAGATGCCTCAGAAACCTGCAGAAAGGGCCTCCGATGCGGAAAATCAACCTTGCCGCCTCGTCTGGAATGCCCGCAAGAATTCAAGGGTTTACCCCCGCGCATCCCGCCACCCCCAGCTAATTACTTGAGGTTCAGGGCGCACTCGGAAGAGATCTTGCCACTTTATGAGCAGTGGGGCGCCACTGGGCCGGATAGCACCGTACCTGTAGAAGCGCAGCCCCTGACTCCGCCGAGGTCCCGTTGGAGGAAGGTTGTGATGGCATAGCACTCGCTGGGAACGCCCTAGTGTTGACCGAGCCGATCAACTCCCGGATGGTCGCCCACTCGGAGGTTATTTTCCTGAGCCCGCCATGTATAGGCCGCGAATCACTTGGACAGAGTCGCTACCCAAAGAATCAAAAAGACGCGCTTCCCAATTTGCTGGGACGGCGATCGAGCCACGTCGGTTCAGCCACCATTCGCTATCGTGTAATCACACTTACGGCGGATCGGCGCCGGTCTCGATTCGTCGCAAATCGCTGCAGGATAGACAGTTGCAATGCTGGCTGAGGATTCGGCCTGAAAAGTCGCCTACCCATCAACTGGCCCAGTGCATCGCGCTCGGCAGGATTCCGGGGTGGAAGGGCGTTTATCATTCCCAATCCAGCTGAGTACCCACTCAGCATAGTTTCCGGATGCGCCGGGAGGATCGAGTCCAGCAGGCATGAAATGGTCGGCGAGTCCGTGCGATGGCCAACCACGCACATAGTCCATGAGAAGGCGATTTCCAGCCAGCTGAGTGAAACGGGCTCTGTCACTCGTCCGTGAAGCCCAATACTCGGACATGTGGATTACTTCCAGATGGCCGACGATCTGGAACTTAACCCGTTCCGGCGACCCTCCACTGTTAAGGTCGGCGGGTCGCGATTCTCGGTGCAAACCCGCTTTTATAGGTGATAGACTCGGAGATCGCCAATCGGCTTGGCAACTCACTTCACTTTCCGGCGGGAACCATGTTTCGTCTCCGTGTCCTGTTGTCCCTCCTGGCGTTCGCGTCCACGGCGTTGTTTTGCTCGGCGGTCGATCATATTCTCTTTTCGCGGCTCGCCCAACGCAAGCCAGCCTGTTCATCTCTAATGCGGACGGCTCCGGAGAGCGGCCTCTCACGCAGTCGGGCTCGCTCGATTACAATCCCACGTGGTCTCCCAAAGGCGATTGGATCGTCTTTACGTCGGAGCGCGCCGGCTCGGCCGATCTCTATCGCATTCACCCGGACGGGACGGGTCTCGATCGCCTGACCGACGACCCCGCGTATGACGACCAGGCCGCCTTCTCACCCAATGGCAAACAGATCGTCTTCGTCACCACGCGCGCCGCGGGAACCGCCAACCTCTGGATCCTTGACCCCGTGACTCGCAAAGCCATGCCTCTCACTTCCGGCCGGGGCGGAGACTTCCGGCCTGCGTGGTCTCCCGACGGCAAATGGATCGCCTTCTCCTCGGATCGTGAAAGCAATCTTCCGCCAGCGAAAGGCCGATGGGAACGCCTGCATCTGGTCGACACTTATCTCATCCGGCCCGACGGAAGCGGCCTGAAGCGTATCTCGGAGCATGGCAACTTCTGCGGCAGTCCGAAGTGGACCCTCGATAGCAAAAGCGTCATCGCCTACTCCATGTCGGCAGAAGAGACATTTACCTATCGCGACGGCACATCGGATGGTGAGACCCATCTCGTCCAAATCAACATTGCCAGCGGTGAAACGATCCCTGTGGCTGCTGGTCCGGGCGTCAAAGTATTCCCGTCGGTGCTGCCCTCAGGCGAGGTCGCCTATGTTCGACTCCACAATCCAGCACAGGGAGTCTTCTATGCGAGCGGTAAACCGGGTCCCGCGGGCTCGGATCTGCGCTCTCCCTCCTGGTCCCCAGACGGCACTCATGTCGTCTACAGCCGGTACAGTGTGAAACGTACCGCTGAACCTTCGAAGCTCTGGAGCGGGAATCCGAATTATGAACTGTTCACCACCGTAATCTTGCCCGCATACGATCCGACTGGTGAGCGCTTCGCGGTGACGATGCCGAACCCAAGCCAAACGACCAGCCTGTTGATCGTCAATGAAGGGAAACCGGGCCGCCCGATCCTCGAGCGGAAGGAGTTGATCCTGGGCCCGCAATGGTCTCCCGATGGCCAGCAGATTATCTTTGGAATGGGCGGCTTCACTTCGTTCCTCCACTTCGCCGCCGGAAGGAAAAAACCGATTGATTCCGTGAATGGCGGTGCACAGGTGGGCATCATCAACGCCGATGGATCGGGGTTTCGCCTCATCACCTCGGGTCCGAACAACAATGCTTTTCCGTCCTTCGCGCCCGATGGTAAGCACATCGTCTACCGGACCGCGGGCCCCGATGGCGAAGGTCTGCGCATCGTGAATCTCGATGATCGCTCGGTTACCGTCCTGACCAGCGATTACGACAACTTTCCCGTCTGGTCTCCGCGCGGCGATTTGATTGCTTTCATCCGCAAAATTGCCAGCGATTTTGAAGTGTTAACGATTCGGCCGGACGGCAAAGACCTGCGCCAGTTGACCCATACTCACGGCAACGAAGCTCATCTGGCTTGGTCGCCAGATGGAGAACGACTTCTGTTCACAAGCTCCCGGATGGGATTTAAAGACGAAGCGCTCTATACAGGTGCGCCGCAGCCCTACGGCGAAATCTTCGTAATGCGCTATGACGGCACCCAAGTCGAGCAACTCACCGATAACCAGTGGGAAGACGGCGGACCCGCCTGGCAGCCTCACAAGCCGAATTCGCCCGCCGCTAGTCACACCAAAGAATTCCAGGGTCATGCAAAGCTTCGGCGAGCGTCCACGCAAATCGGCGCAGTTACCCCCGATTAACGCCGTAGCGTAGACCGAAGATTTCTCAACTCCCGGATCGTCGCCCATACGGAAAGTACTCTCCGGTGTCCGACTTCAGCGCAAATGGGACCGTCGAGTGAGGTTCGTTAAGCTACGGTTTTTGCTCCCTGGTTCACCCCCTAACCCGCACTAAACTGTGCGGTACTCGAAAGGAGTGAACCATGAGTGAAGAACCTGCCAGAGGGGAAGGAAGCTCCCCCGCCCGGGCGGGGGAGGCGGCGCGCCAACTGATCCGCCGCACCCGCCAAGTTACCCG
>JBEKAK010000142.1:0-9028 GCA_050018275.1 Terriglobia bacterium
GGGTGCTGCGGTGCACCGCTTACAACCTGAAGAAGCTCTGGAGAGCCTGGAAGAAGGGGCTCGCCGCCGCAACCGCTCCCTTCCGATCTCGGCCGCCCGTCACCCCGACAGCACGCGGCCAACCCGCGCCCGGACCCCTCTCCGGCCCAATTCCTCTCCCCCACCTCTGCTGCGCCTGAGTTCTGAGGCAGCCTCTCAAGGGAGAGGGTTGAGAGTTGAAATGTTTGCAGACAGACGGGGAAGGGCGGGGTTTTAACCCCGCCGTTAGACGACCTTCCTAATTATTCCCGTGTCTCGCGCCCTGCGCAGCCTGTCGGAACGAGCTGCGCGGGGCGCGAGACGAACAAAGAGTTAGAAGCCGCTTTTTCGGCGGGGTTAAAACCCCGCCCTTCCGGCCGCCCGACGAGAAACAGTAGAGCGTGTTGAGAAATCCGGCCTACTGCCTGCTGTCTACTGGCCTCTCTCATTTGACTGGCGCTCAGGGTACGCCTAAAATGAACTTCGGGCAGAGCAACCATGCCGGACGATTTTCTTTCCATCATTTCCGTGCCACCGGGTCGTGAGCCCCCCCCTCGCGTCAGCAGCCGGAAGATCTTTGGCCAGTTTGTATTCCTAGTCCTGGTATTACTTTCGGCAGGGATCGGGGCGCTGAGTGGTCTAATCTTTGTTTACTCTTCCGACCTCCCGAAGGTGCGTGAGCTGGAGGACTACCGCCCGGACGTCATGACGGAGCTCTATGCGGACGACGGAAGCCCCATCGGCAGCTTTGCCCTGGAGCACCGGGTCATCGTCAGTTACAACCAGATTCCTCCGGTCCTTCGCAATGCGGTGATTTCCATCGAGGACCGGCATTTTGAGAGTCACTGGGGAGTGGACGTCCTGCGGATTCTTCGCGCGGGAGTCAAGGATGTGGTGGAGTGGCGCAAGGCGCAGGGCGCGAGCACCCTGACGCAACAACTCAGCCGCATGCTGTTCCTCACACCGGACAAGAGCTTCCGAAGGAAAATCCAGGAAGTCCTGCTGGCCATTCAGATCGAGCGGTATTTCACGAAGCCGCAGATTTTCGCCATGTACGCGAACCAAGTCGATCTGGCGCATGGGAACTTCGGCTTCGAGGCGGCCGCCCAGTTCTATTTTGGCAAGCACCTCAATCAATTGACTCTTCCTGAAGCTGCCGTGCTGGCGGGAGTGCCGCGCTCTCCCACCGCGTACTCACCCATTCTGCATCCTGATGCGGCTCGCCGGCGGCGCAATCAGGTGCTGGCTGCAATGCTCGAAAACGGAAAGATCAATGCCAGGGAATTTCGCGACGCGTCGGCCGCCCCTCTCGGGCTCAATATCCAGCGCTGGAGTTACACCGTCGCTCCCTATTTTGTGGAGGAGGTCCGGCAGTTCCTGGAGAGGAAATACGGGCCGGAAACGGTACGCGAAAAAGGGCTGCGAGTGTACACAAGCCTCAACATCAAAACGCAGGAGGCCGCCGAGAGGAATCTGCGGAAGGGATTGCGCGAGGACGACAAGCGGCGGGGCTGGCGCGGTCCCCAGAAGAACATTTTGAAAAACCCCATCACGACTGCGGACGGCCAGCCGGTCAGTCTTGAAACCTATGTTGACGACGATTGGAAGAAGCCCCTTTCGGCAGGTGGCTTGGTGCACGGTCTGGTCATGGAAGTGAAACCGGACCACGCCGTCGTTGGGTTCGGCAGTCTCAGCGCGCGGGTTACACGGCCGGACTTTGCCTGGACCCGGAAAACTCGATCCGTCGACGTGTTTGCTCCCGGGGATGTTGACCTTTTTCAAATCAAGGACGTCAAAGGGACCCCCATTCACGTTAGCCTTGATCAGGAACCCGACGTGCAGGGCGCACTGCTCGCCATTGACAACTCCACGGGCGAGATTAAAGCGATGGTGGGAGGGTATGATTGGGCCGTGAGCAAGTTCAACCGCGCCGTGCAGGCGGAACGCCAGGTGGGCTCCTCCTTCAAGGTCTATGTTTACGCGCAGGCGATCCTCGACGGAACCTCGCCTTTTGACACCGTTGTCGACGCGCCCGTCAGTTATCACACCTCTACGGGCTGGTGGTCACCTCACAATTATGACGACAAGTACGAAGCCACCATCACGATCCTCCATGCCCTTGCCATGTCGCGCAACGTTCCTGCGGTCCGCACGCTCGCCCAGATTGGTGTGGACAAGGTCATCAAGCTCTGTCGCAAGTTCGGGATCACTTCCCGGCTTGTCCCCAACCTGCCGCTGGCTTTGGGCGCCTCCGACCTGACACTCCTCGAGCACACCTCCGCCTTCACGACGTTTCCCAACGACGGAGTCCACATCACGCCGCGCATGGTAACTCGAGTCACTAACTACGATGGCCGCCTGATCGATGATTTCGCGCCGGAAGTGGCCGATGCCATTCCCGCTCCCACGGCCCGCATCATGGTCTCGATGCTCCGAGAGGTTTTCAACTCCGGCACGGCCGAGCTCGGAAAGCCTTTCGCGGCCCAATACCCGGTGGCAGGAAAAACCGGCACCACGAACGAGTTCACCGACGCCTGGTTCCTGGGGTTCTCGCCTTCGCTGACCTGCGGAGTGTACGTGGGCTTTGATGATCATCGCACTCTGGGCGATAAAGAAGAAGGCTCCCGCGTGGCGTTGCCGATCTGGCTGGACTTCATGGGAGAGGTTTTGAAGGACAGGCCCGTCGAGGGTTTTCCCCATTCGCCGCTTCTGACCAGCCCGAACCAGGTGAAGGAAATCCTGGCCAGCGCTGCCCCGGAGCGCCTGCTCGCTCCGGGATCGACGGCCCCGGCAGCGGCGCTTGTCAATCCGCCCGCCCCGCAGATCAGCCGCCCCGGGGAGGCGCCCGGCATACCGAAGGAAGCACCCGCCAACCCCACACCCGGCGCGAATTCACCGCCTCCCAACGTTCCCTCGGGTCCGGTGGCGAAAGGCCCTGGACCAAGTTCCGGAAAGCCGTAGCCCCGCCCTTCCTCGTCCGTCGTGAGAAATCCAGGCTAGCGCGATAACCGCCTTTCCTTTCAACAACATTCTGGCTTTGCCCCGATTATCGCGTAACCCTTTTATTTTCAAGCACTCATCCAGATCGACCGTTTTTCATTTCCTCTTCCCCTTTGTTTTCAACAATTCATCCAGATCGTCCTGCATTTTTAACATCTTTTTGGGTCAGCGCCCCGTTTCCGGCTCTGATCAGCACATTGGTCAGCCGCCAAACTTGGCGGAAGCTCGAATCTTCCATCCTCATCATGACCGCCGTGTGTGGGAGCGGCCCCCGAGGTACGCCCCGCCCCAAAATGATCTTAGCCCTCTCCCAGGAGTCTGTGTGAAAACCCGGCTGGCGGACGTAGAGGCCGCCTTTAGGCGGGCATAAGTTGTTGAAGGTGCGATGCCGGGCTGAAGCCCGCCCTTACGAAAACCAGCGCGTTCCAGGGTCTTCACACAGACTCCCAGGGCAGAGGGTCCCCGAGGTACGAGCGCGGGAGCGGTCTTGTCCCCTGTCCGGCACGCCGCGCCGAAGAAGATCCGTGGCCTCTCCGAGGGGAGAGGCTGCCCGAGGTACGAGGGCTGGTGAGGGGTCTTGTCGCCAGTCGAGCGCGGCGGGATCGTCACGCAAATTCGCGGTACACCGTCCATCAACCTACCAGTGTAGCCCAGCGGGGGAGCACAAAGTCAAGAGGGGGACTTCAATCTTTTCCTACCGGTAGGAAGAAAATGATGCGGTGGCTCCAATTGTCCGAATACTGCCCTGCCGGAGGGTGTCATCCTCAGGATGAGAGCGGCGGGGCGGTCCGCCAATCGCCCCTACTCGTCCCACGTGGTCATTCCCGCCCCGACGTATCGGGGCAAGCTCCAGCGGGAATCCAGACCGTGGCGGCTCGAGTGACGCCCTTGCGCCCGCTACGCGGGCTAGCGCAACACCGCAAGATTGGCAAGGGTCCAGCGTGGGTGAGCATGGCGGAGTTGACGGTCGAACCCAGCAGCACCGTTGCGGGCTGGCCATTGACCTGCATTCGGTGCGGACCCTGCCGGCTGGGATCACATCCCTTCGTAGGGCCAAGGCCGCCCCAAGTGGCGAACAATTGATTTTGCCGGACGGCCGACGCAAGCGTCGGCTCTACGGTATGATGGGCGCATGACCTACGATCCCAGGATTCATCACCGGCGTTCCATTCGTCTGCGCGGGCACGACTACAGTGGTGGCGGAGCGTATGTCGTCACAGTGTGCATCCAGGATAAAAGCTCCCTCTTCGGGCAGGTCCTGGAGAACGAGATGGTGCTGAGCGAGCCCGGCCGGATCGTGGAGGTAACGTGGCGAACCCTTCCCGTGCGGTTTCCGTCCGTGGTGCTGGACGTTCATCAGGTGATGCCTAACCATTTTCACGGGATCGTTGTCATCCCCGGGCCCGGGCTCGAGCCGTCCTTGGCCACCGCGGCGGGCGCGCCGGTCATTCAACCTCTCGTCGGGTTGGGGCTTGCCCCGGCCAAGGTGGACGCAAGCATCGGCTCTACGGTGCGGCGGGTGGGACTGGGTGCTGGTGTCGGGACCTTCAAATCTCTTTCTGCCATCGCGATCAACCAAGCCTTGGCGCGCACCGGGAAACACCTCTGGCAGGAGGACTATTACGAGCACATTGTTCGCAATATTGAAGAATTGGAGAAGACCCGTGATTACATTGTTCACAATCCAGCGCACTGGCTCGAAGACCCGGAAAACCCTGATGTAGGGCCGGAGCTTGCCCCGGCCTAGGCCGCCCCAAGCGACGAACGATTGATTTGGCCGAATGGCCGACGCAAGCATCGGCCCTACAGCACGTGACGCGCCCCCCCGCCTTTGCGGCTGCGGCTTGCCCTGTACCAGGCGGTAAAGGGCTGGTGTCCCGTTCCGGTGTACCCTGATCCAGTCGGTGTGCAAAGACGGTTAGACTGAGTGGCTCTGCCGCCTGCTGCCATGAAAATAGCGGGGGGTGATTGCGCCGGTCGCCGCGACGACCTTTGGAGTGCGGCGGCTTGCCGCCGCTCTTAGTCACGCGAGCTTGCTCGCGTGGGAAGCCCGCCGCCTCGTGGCCTGCGGCGGGCCAGCAAGCTGGCCCAATGGAAAGCGGTAGCAAGCCACCGCATTCCAAAGCGCGGCGCGCCACCTTCATCGCCGCGCGAAGTGATCGTAGCCGTGCGGTTCCAGGGTGCGCGTCTTGCCATCTGGAGTGATCAATTGAATCCCTCGCAACGCCCGGATCTCTCCGATGCAGTGAAGGGGGATTCGGCCAAAGCGGCGTGGAAGCTGCGACCTCTTGGTGGGTGAGACTGTGAAGAGCAATTGGTAATCTTCCCCGCCATTAAGCGCCAGCTCCAATGAGGTAGCCGCGTTCGGCAGCGAGGGAGATGGGATCCGGCCTCGGAACAAGCACGCGCCCACTCCACTGGCATCGCAAAGCCGCTTTAGGTCGATCGAGAGGCCATCGCTCAGATCGATCAGAGCCGTGGCCAAACCCTGCTCCGAAAGGAATCGGCCCAAAGCACATTGTGGCTGGGGAAAAAGCTGAGCCCGGATCGCGGCCATCTCCGCAGGCTTTCGGTGGCGCGCGGGGGATGGCAGCAATCTCAGTCCCAGAGCCGCGAGGCCAAGACGTCCACTGACATAAACCTGATCTCCTGGCCGGGCGCCTGAACGGCGCAAAGCTCTCCCGCGCGGGACTTCGCCTGCCACGACCACGTCAATCGTGCTGGCGCCTCGGACGACGGCGGTGTCACCTCCAATGACCGCCACGCCATAGCGTTTAGCGAGAGCGAGCAGACCTTGAAAGAATCCTTCTATCCAGGCCCGGTTCGTGTGCTTTGACACGGCCAGCGAAATCAGCGCGTACCGCGGCGTTCCCCCCATCGCGGCAATGTCACTCAACGAACGAGCCAATGCCCGGTGTCCGACGGCCTGGGGCGGGTGAAGGCGGGACGTGAAGTGAACGCCCTCAATCGACATGTCCGTCGTAAGGATCAGCTCTCGACCGGGCGGAACTTCCACAAGTGCGGCATCGTCGCCAATACCCAGACGGAGGCCCGAAGCCCGCCGGGCGGTCCGGTGCCGCAGCCATGCCACGAATTCGGTTTCGGTTCTGAAGCAAGGTTTGTCAGGCATGTTGTGCTCGAAGCGAGAGGCCGCCAAAGCCTCTGCCCCTCATCTTAGCCTAAACCTCCAATCGATGGCGGGGCAAACGGGCCTGTGTGAAAACCGGTTACCGGCGTTGTAAGGCTGCTTGGAACCTGCCCTGTACCCTAAGTGGCGGGCCGGCCCCACCCTGGCGGGGAGTGGGGAAAGTTTTGGAAATCGGCCGAATCTGCACGTTCGCTCTGTGGTCGAAACGCGGGAATATTGACTGCGAGCGGGGTGGCTCGTCTATAGCAGCTTGAAGAAACTTGACTTACCCGATTTGGCAGCCTCCCTCGCCTCATGGCGGGGTTGGCTGATGAACTGCTACGGGTCCAATCGTGAGGTCGTTCCGGCCCCATTCTTGTTTAGTATATGCGACCTCGCAATGAAAGCGTGTGCCCGGAGGGCAAAGAAGGGAGTCCTGTGTTTCTTAGTCCAGTCAGACGAAGAATAGCTTTTGGGCGGGCTGAACCGTGGCATGAAAGCTGGGAACCGCATATTCAGCTTGACAACCGATGAGGTATTCAATAGCATGCAGCCTGTCCTTGCGCGGGACCTCTGTCAACTTGTTCCTCGCCGCCCCTTTCGTTGGATAAGGAGGGGCGTCATATATTGAAATAATCTTATTTGGGTGGCCTAATAAATGGATAAGAAGTTCTATACCTTCCTCATCTTTCCTGGTGCCCACGGGAACCTCCATAAGCTCCGCCTTCCTTTCTATGTCGTTCATCTGGTGCTGGCGTTCAGTGTCGTGGGAGTCATGACGATTGCAGCGTTGGCCAACAGTTATGCCAGGATGCTGCTGAAAGTCTCAAATTACAACAGTCTGAGAACCGAACGTGAAGCCCTGAAGACACAGAACAGAACTCTGGAAAACGCTGTGAGCCAGAGCAATGCCAAGTTGGGCTCCCTGCAATCGTTGGCGGCGGAAGTTGCTTTGACCTACGGATTCGGTCAGGCGCATCGCCTTCGATTCCCGGAGGCGGCGCTTGCTCTAGCCACCCAGACCGACTCCACGGTGGAGTCGAGCTACCGGGCCTCCCTTTACGCCTTCAATTTGATCAGGCGTTGTTCCCTGAGCACTCCCGGCAATTCTGTTGCCCTGGGCATATTCCCGAGCACGGAGTTGGGACACAACATCGTGCCATCCCTGTGGCCCGTTCGGGGGCAGATCACGGCGGGTTTTGGGCAGCGCCTGGACCCCTTCAGTGGAGAGGGAGTTTTTCATTCCGGAGTGGATATTTCGGCTCCCTACGGCACCAGAGTCGAAGCTTCGGCTGATGGTATCGTCTTGCATGCCGGACCTGAATCGGGGTACGGCAACGAGATCCTGGTCGACCATGGATTTGGACTCACGACGAAGTATGGGCACCTCAGTAAGATTTTTGTTGTGGTGGGCCAGGAGGTCAAACGAGGACAAGCTATCGGCGCCGTGGGAATGACAGGTAAGGCCACAGGCCCACATCTGCATTACGAAGTGACTGTCAGCGATACCCCCGTAAACCCGACGAAGTACTTGCGCGAGTAGCCCGCAAATCGAGTACAACGTCTCAAGAAAACTCTCCGCCATGCTGTTGCGGGCGCATTGTCCTCCTCGTTGAGGGGCCGGCCGAGGTCAGCCTTGAGCCAAGGGTCCGGGTCTGCGGCGAGTTGCGGATCTTCACGGCAAGCAAACCTTTGAAAGTTAGATGGAGACCTGAGCGCTTGGGCGGGTGGTATCCTGAGTAGAAAGGGCGGGACCAAGGGCTGCCGGGCGGGCGAGAAAAAATTTGGTGGTTTGCCTTGCAATTTGATTGCCGGCCGGTATAATAATAGGTTTGCGGCGGCTGGCGTAGCTCAGCTGGTAGAGCATCTGATTTGTAATCAGAGGGTCGGGGGTTCGAATCCCTTCGCCAGCTCCAGCTTGAGCGGGCACAGTCGCAACGAAGCCGTTGGCAGGCGGGCGCCAGTCGAAAGAATCGGGAGCGGGTTTATCAAATTTGGAAGCACTCAGAATTGCGCGGCAAGATTAGTGTCTCCACGCCCAACCGTATTCTGGATCCACTTGGCTCAAATGAATTCGATTTCCGGGGCTAAGCGGAAGCGTGCGCCTGCGCGCGTCGCAGTACCTGTGAAGAACCCAAAGCGGACAGGTGGCTGAGCGGTCAAAAGCAGCAGACTGTAAATCTGCCGACCCTTGCGGTCTACGGAGGTTCGAACCCTCCCCTGTCCACCAGCGGATTTCGGATTTTCGATTTTGGACTTTGGATTGAGCGTCGGCGCCCTTACCGTTGGATCGGGGCAGCCGGTTTGCGGGGGCGGGAGGCTCGGAATCGGAAACCGAAGATCTAAAATCGAGATGCGGGAGTAACTCAATGGTAGAGTCACAGCCTTCCAAGCTGTTGGTCGCGGGTTCGATTCCCGCCTCCCGCTCCAGAAAGCTCTCAGCATTCAGTGATCAGCACCCAGCCCTGGATGCCGTTTAGCTGATTGCTGAGCGCTGAGCGCTGAAAGCCAACGGGGGCCGATGTAGCTCAGTTGGTAGAGCACGTCCTTGGTAAGGACGGGGTCAGCGGTTCAATTCCGCTCATCGGCTCCAGAGATTGACGGTTGGGTGCAAGGCGCGTTGTGAGGTGGCAGTGTTGAAAGATGCGCGGGGCTTTGGGTGTGGTAGGGGCAGTCCCCGACAGGAGCTTGCGCGGTCCGAGTCCTCACGATATGCAGAGGCCGGGCGAGACACCATGATATCTTTCTTCTCACCAACGAGGCAATGAGCTATGGCCAAGGAAAAATTTGACAGGTCGAAGCCGCACATGAATGTGGGGACGATTGGGCACATCGATCACGGCAAGACGACGTTGACGGCGGCGATCACGAAGGTTTTGGCGA
>JBEKAK010000143.1:0-9013 GCA_050018275.1 Terriglobia bacterium
CGGGCCGTGGGACCCTCCGGTCGCCCTCCGGGCTCCCTCCGGGTCCCACGGCCCCAGAAAGGAGACGGAGGTGTAAAGGATGTCCTGGCACCCCGTGTAAAGTATGTCTTGGCAACGAACACTAAAGGTCGGCGCTGCGAGGACCAGAATCATTGCGAAGGCAATTTGGGAATATAGCGCACGTCGGGGAGGTGACGATATTTCTGATCGAAGTCTAACCCGTAGCCGACCACGAACACGTCGGGAATTTCAAAACCGACGTAATCGGGCTGGACGGGAATCACGCGACGCGAGCGCTTGTCGAGCAGCGCGACCAGTTTCAGGCTATGCGGCGCGTGTGCCGCGAGCACTCCCTGCAGGTAGTGAAAGGTGCGGCCCGTGTCGAGGATGTCTTCGACGATGAGCACGTCGCGGCCCTCGATGCTGGCGTCGAGGTCCTTGGTGATTTTCACTTCACCGGAAGAGATGGCACCCGCGCCGTAGCTCTCGATACCCAGGAAGTCCACCGTGCACGGGATGGAAAGATGACGGATGAGGTCCGCCATGAAAACCCAGGCGCCCTTGAGGACTCCGACCAGATGCGGCGTGCGGCCCTGGTAATCGCGCGAGATCTCGGCGGCGAGTTCGCGGACGCGCGCCGCGATCTTGGCGGCGTCCAGCAGAACGGGGAGTTCGGGCTCGGCGGCGGGCTCGCTCATGCGCGTTCACCGTTGACGGTTCGGAAGGCGATCTGCTAGATTCAAGAATTGCATTCTGCTCAAAAGGAGTCTCTGTGGCAAGTCACAAATCCGCACTGAAGCGCATCAAGCAAACCCACAAGCGTACCGAACAGAACCACGCGCACACCACGCGCCTGCGTCACCAGATCCGCAAGTTCCGCGCCGCGCTGAAGGCCAAGGACAAGGCCGCCGCGCAGGCGCTCCTGAAGCCCACGCTGGCGCTCATCGATCACTCCGTGCACAAGGGCATCCTGCATCCCAACACCGCCTCGCGCTACAAGTCGCGGCTGACGCTCGCCTTCAACGCGCTGGCGTAAATAAGAAGCGGTCAGCGATTGGCTCTCAGCGATCAGCTTTCAGTCGAGGGCACAGGGACTTCGTCGCCGAGGGCCGCTTCGCCCGACGGCGCTTTCCCCACCACGATTTGCCACACCAGGAAGTCCAGCAGGATTTTGGAATCCTTCCAGGAAGACTTGATTCCCAGGTCGGCGCGGCGGACGGCGCGCATGGCTTGCAGCAACTCCTCGCGCGGATAGTTCTTCTGCGCGAGCGGCACGATTTGCGGGGTTGAGTAGGGATTCGCACCGCGCGACCAGCCGCCCCGATAGCCGTAGCTCGCCACGCCGCGCAGCGCCTGCCGGAACAAGTCGCCGATGCACCAGAGGATGAGGGTTTCGGCGACTTTACTCGCCAACAACTCGCGCAGCGTTTCCAGCGCCTCACCGCACTTGCGTTCGCCGATGGCGCGCAGCAGTTTGCCGATCTCGCGCTCTTCGCGGAAGGCGACGATCACCTCTAAATCCGCAGGCTCCAGGCGCTTCAGGCCGGGCCGCGCCGTCAAGAGTTTTTCAAGCTCCGTGCGCATCCAGAGCAGGTTGACGGCGGAAGGGCCGGCAGCCGCGCGCGAATCCTGGCTGATCTCGAACTTGGCGGCGATTTCCTCCGCCAGGTCGCCCGCGATCTCCACGCCCGCGTGCTGGAGAAAGTGCTGCGCCCACCGCGCGGCTTCCAGGCGGTCCGGCGAACGCAACTCGACGAGCTGCGCTTTCTTTTCGAGCAACTGGATCAAACGCCGGCGGCGGTCGGGTTCCGTGGCGAGGAACACCACGGTTGAGAACGGCGCGGGGCGCTCGAGATAGGCGCGCAGCGCTTCCACGTCCTCGTCGCCGGCCTGCTTGAAGTCTTCCGAGTCGGAAATGAGCAGAAAGTTGTGGCCGCCCAGCATGGGCATCTGCTCGGCGCCTTCCAGCGCGTGCTGGAGCTTGCCCGATTCAAATTCAATTTCCGCCAGGCACCACTGCCGCGCGTCTGCGGGGATGGAGTCCACCACGGCCTTGCGACACTCCTCCTGCATGAAGCGATCGGGACCGCGCAGGAAATACGCCGAGCCCGCTTGGCCCTTGCGCAGCGCGGCGATGAATTCGGTGGGGCGCATCGGGAAGAGTTTACTGGCAAGGAGGCTGACTGCGAAAGAGAAAAAACGCGGGCAGAAGGAAGGGTGAATCGTGAATTGAGTCGTGAGGGTTGCGATCGGCAAAGAGCTTCGGTTATGGCTGGCGGTTAGGTTTTGCGCGCGGGGCGCGACGCGCGACCTGTGGAACTACACGTCTGCCCGTCACAGCCCCCGGCGTTGTCGTGTTGGGGGGAGGTGGCGGAGATCTCAATCCGTGTACCCGCCGCAACCCATCGAGGGCCTGCGTGTGTCTGCCGCGCGAGTTATTTCACCGTAAAGGTCAGCGAAGACAAGACGGTCCCGGCGTCGTCGGTGACCTCAACTTTCCATTTCCCCGTCTGGACCGATTTGGAGCTCCAGGTGCGTGTGGAAGCGTATTTGAGTTCCAAGGGAATTTCAAAAACCTTCTTGTCGTCCAAATACCACACGTGTTTGATCGTGGCTGGCGTGGTCGAGGCCGTAATCTTGGTCCAGCAATAGACGGTGCCGACCGAAGCCTCAAATTCCGTGTTCTCGCCGACCGGTTCCCGGTTTTCGACGGAGGTCGCCACGACAATCTTCTCAACTGTCAGGGCCGGACTTGCCGCCTTTTCGGATTTCTCCTGAGCGGAAGCAAGGCCCTGAGCCAACAAGACACACGCGACGACGCTCAACAGTTTCTTCATGCGTTTTCCTCCTCTCCAGTATGGGCAGGTCTTCCGGATTCATTTCCGGTAAGTGCACACCCTGTGTGTGGCTCCCGCCCTTTACCAGGGCGTTAGCTGCCACTCTGTATACACCCATTCGCTTAACAGGGCAAGGGGAGGAAAGTCAGATTATCGGGTGATCGGGTCATCGGGTGATCGGATGATCGGGAGAGCGCAAAGAACCGATGCGAGATTCGTTGCGGTGTTCAGAGTAACCAGCGAGGCCGAGCGCTGATCATTTCAGGTGAATCACGGCGATTTCGGGATGGTTGCCGGTGCGCATGGTTGGCCCCCAGGTGCCGGCCCCGCTCGAGGCGTAGAGGGTGTAATCCCCTTCGACATGCAATCCGTAGTAATACCTTCCATAGATCAGCCGCGAGATGAACTGGATAGGGAAAATCTGGCCGTGGTGGGCGTGGCCGGAAAGCTGCAGGCTGATACCCGCCGCCTTCGCCTCGGCGATATGGGCGGGGCTATGGTAAAGGAGAATCGACGGCAAGGTGGGGTCGAAGCCGGGGAGCCTGGCGATCACCTGTGCAAAATCTTTTGAGTGCCCGCGCTCGGGGTAGCTGATTCCGATCACCTGCAGGCCGTCGATCATCACCCTTTCGTCGGCCAGGATCCTGGCGGGAGTGGTCCGGAGCGCCGCGTAAGCGCGCTCCACGCCCAGGAAGGTTTCATGGTTTCCGGTCACGAAATAAATCCCCAGCGGTGCCCGGAGACCGTTGAGCGGGGCGACCAGCTCCTCGAGATGCCCGTCGGCGCCGTCAAACAGGTCGCCAGTGATGAAAACCACGTCGGGGTTTTCAGCGTTCGCCATTGCCACGAGGCGTGCCAGGAAGCTTGCGCCCAAGATGTGCCCCAGGTGCAAGTCGGAAAGCTGCACGAGCTTCCTGCCTCGCCAGGTGGGAGGGAGGTTCTTGATATGGACGGTAAGGTTTTCGGTCCGGGGATGATAGGCGTTCCATACCCCGTAGGCAGAGTATAGGCACGCCAGCGCCACGGCGGCGAGCCCGAACCACGCCGGACCCGGGCTGTGGACGAAAATCCTCGTGGCTCCCCAGGCGGCCCAAGCGAGCGCGAAGGCGGTGATCAGCGTCAGCCCAACGCCCAGCCAGAGTGAGGAGCAGAAATAGAACGCGCGGGAGAAAAGGTTGTCGGTCCAATGCGAAAGGAAAGACGAGGCGATAAAGCTCACCGGAAGGAGAAGGAGGACCACGGCCAGGACGGTCCTGCGCGGCGGCGCAGCGATGCCGAAGAAATGTACGAGGGAATAGTAGAGAAAGTAATGGGCGAGAAAGAGGATCGAGAGGGCGATGAGGATAAAAACCGGAATGACGACCAAACCTCGCGACATAGGGTGTCACTGCGCGCTAGCGCAATCCTATCATTCTACCCGGCCAGAGCGGGAATGAAAAAAATCGGCTCATCGGGTGAATGGGAGGTCGGCCTGCCTGCGCAGGCAGGGTGATCGGGCCATGGGTTCATTGATTTCCTGAGGCGCCTGGCGGCGTCCCAAAGCTCACACTCAGAATAATGCTATCGGGGGCCCCTGCTCGCGCAGTAAAGAAAGTTGATTTATCCATTGACAAACTCAATCCACCGAACTAGAAGTGCCTCCGAGATTCAGGATTAATGCGGTTAGTTCATGCCAGTGGCGCAGGCCCCTGAAAAGCGAGGTCTGCGCATATGCATCCTGACAGCATGCACCCTGTTGAGTTAGAGTGAACCTTGCGGATGAGGCAGGCATCTTATCGTTAACTGACTTGGCCAAGGAGGATATCAAATGATGGGGTTTCACACTTCACGGTCTGTCGAAGCAGTCTCCCGGAGGTGGATGGTATTTCGCAGCGTCGCTACCGCCCTCCTGGCGGCAGCGGCGGTGGGGTCGCTGACCGTTTCGTCGTTCGCCAAAGTCCCCCAAAACCCTGATCCTTCCACCGTGAAAGCCCAGGTGACGAAGTTTGGGGTAGGCAAGGAGGTCAAGGTTAAACTGGTGGGGGGCGAGAAACTAAGCGGCCATGTCCAGAGCATCGCCCCAGATTCCTTCACCGTGAAGCTTGACAAGAGCGCCGGGGAGAAACAAATCCCTTACGACCAGGTCTTGATGGTGAAAGACCCAAACCCGTTAACCTGGATGCTGATCGGCGCGGCAATCGTCGTCGTAATCATCATCGTCGTCCGGTGAAGCGGGCAGTGGCGGTCAGGGTTCTTCTGAGCGGACGCATTTCTCATTGTGGCGAACCCACGGTCGATTGTCGCCGAGGCGACCGAATCGAGCCTGGCTGCCTGCTGCCCCAGCCGCGAACCGCCGGCCGGCCTGGGGGAGCCACGTAACATGCCGAGTGGGCGTTGCGCCGACGGTATTGCTGTGGGGATTCGGGAATTCGAGTCAAGACTCTTCTCCCGTAAATTCTACACGTCTGAATAGAATTCCGCGAGGGATGCACCCTTCACCTCGTGTCGGCTGTCTCAGCTAAGTTCTTGTCGGTCAATGCGATAACATCTGGAGAGAGAAATGCTCCGGTTCGACGTATTACAAATCATGGATATTGAAGTTGGAGGTCGAAGCATGTCCAAATCGGCGATATTTTGCCTGATCTTCACGCTGGCGCTGTCCCTTCCCGCGCGAGCGGATTCGTCTCGTGAGGATGACGTCCGGCGCATTCAGGAGTCCGCGGAAGTCTTTCAGGAAATCATGAACACGCCGGACAAAGCCATCCCTCGGGATTTGCTGGAATCGGCAAAGTGCATTGCGATTATTCCCGCGGAGAAAAAGTTTGCGTTCTTCGTGGGCGGGGATTACGGAAAGGGTGTCGTGACCTGCCGGACGGGACGCGGGTGGAGCGCACCGCTGTTCTTGAGTGTGGGCGGCGGTAGTTTCGGTCTTCAGTTTGGCGGTTCCTCGACAGACCTCATCCTGGTGTTCTTCGGGCAGAAAGGGCTACAAAAACTCCTGAGTGATAAATTCCAGATTGGCGCCGATGCGGCGGCCGCGGCTGGACCTGTAGGGAGGCATGCCGCAGCGGGCACGGATATCGCGTTCCATGCCCAAATCCTCACCTATTCACGCAGCCGGGGGATTTTTGCCGGGGTCAGTTTGAACGGCGCCGTCATCCAGCCCGACGAGACGGGCAACGCGGCCATGTACGGCCACGAAGCGCACAGAGAAAATATTCTCAATGGGACGGTGGCCGTCCCGGCACAGGCTAGGGCTCTTGTCGAGGCGATTGAAAAGGGAATTCACGGGCCGGCCGCGAGCCCTGCCCACGCGGCCCCTGGAAAAAGCGGCTAGTCCCGTGCCCGCCTGGTTAGGTTCTTTTCGGAAGTGTTCGCAGTCAACCAAAGCGCCGCGGGGGCCGAGCGGGTTCGGGACTTCTTTAGGCGGTCACGGGACTAGCTCCCCCCCGACAAAGGGACGAATCCCTTACTCAGCGTCTGCCCGTTCATGAGCGCGAGCTTGTCGCCCCCCGGCTCGTACACGACCTGAGTATAACTCCCGCCGACGCGCGGTCGGACAGCTAGGCGGCGAGCTTGCGGTACACCGGCCGATCGCTGCGAGCTTCAGTATGCGCAGGAGCGGTCTTCCTGTACGCGAACACCAGGCAGCCGGGTTCGGGCGCGTCGTCGAGGTCGAGGCGAAGGCCGCATTCGCTCACCAAGTAGTCTCTGACGGCCTGAGCGCTGCCCGGAGTGAAAGCTTCGCGGTAGATAAGGCCGTCATCCTTTTCGGCCACACGGTGGCTCTCGAAGAAGGGGCTGCGCGGGTCTTTGGCCGTGCCCACGCACCAGTCGCCAAACGCGCCGCCAAATCTGTGAATGTGCGCCTTGATCTCGGCAATGATTTCTTCGCGATTGAGGGGCATGGTTCCAGGCCTCCTCGGAGATTTTGCTTGTCACTTGTCACTAGCCACTCGTCACGGCTCTTTTGTTCCCTGTAAGTTGTCACCTGTGCCCTTTCTCTTCGCCCGTCACTCGCCACTGTTCTTAAGGGAATCTACCCGCCGGAAGGCGGGAAGGGCCGCCGCGACGGATCAGTTCGGGGGCGGCAGCTCGTACACTTCCAGGACTGGATCGGGGTAGGAGAACACCGCGAGGTGGCGTCCGTCGGGCGAAAGGGCGGGGATGTCGGGGTTCCTAATCCGCGAGCCCCGAACCTCCAGGGTGCACGTGGGCGTGGTGAACGGTGGGTCGAAGACGAGCAATGCCCTCAAAACGCCGTGGCCGCCGATGTCCAGGGCGGGGTGGCGGCCTTTCGTCTCAACTATGAGGATCACGAAGCGCTTTCCGGTGCGCGATGCCGCGGCGCGACCGAGACCCCAGCCCTTGCGCGGCGGTTTCAAGCGGGAAAATTCCCCGCTATCGGTGTGCATCAGAAAGACGCCCCCTTGTGCCGGGAAGCCAATCGTGCTGTAGCGGTGAAAGTAGAGGAGGTCCGGGCCGACGAAATGCCAACTGGTGGCGCCAACCGTCGAGGGAATGGGGCTCCATTTTCCGCCCGGCACGCTCATCACGAGTCTTGAGGGGGGATCGCCGAAATGTCGACCGCCCGTGTCCATCACCAGTCGATCATCTGATACGGCAACGTCGCCCGTTCCAACGTCCTGCCAGGATTCGAGGACCTGAAGGTCTTCGGCGTCGAGCCATAGCCAAGGGCCCCTATCCCAGGTGCGCCAGCCGAGCAGAACCACACGCCTTCCCGACCAACTGGAGCGAGGCCTCCAGTACCGGTCGTGCCCATACTCGTCAGCCGGAAGCGGCGGCAGCGCAGTGCGCTCGATCGCCGCCAAGTCAGGGGCAAGCAGGGTCAGTTCCGTGCCAGCCTGCATCACAAATCCCTTGTCATTTGCCGCGATGATGAAAGCAATCCTTGAGTTGCTCGGCCAATCAGGCGTTCCAAGAATCTTTCCAGTCGCGGCCTCAATCAACACGGCATCGAGGCGGAAGGGGGACGCGGTGGTTGGCTCCCCTCGTCTCGGCAGCATCGGTCGCCCCGCCGCCTGCGTGACGACCGTGGCCGCGAGCCTCTCACGGTCTAGAAAGCAAAGCGACGTGCTCGGCAACCCTACCCGCGACTCCGGGTGTCCAACCGGCTCGAAAACAAACGGCCCCTTGACCACCAACCTAAGGTCAATCCGGTAGGAGGGGGTGACCGTGGTGGGCGGCGCTTGGGCAGCGCAGGCGTCAATACGGAAACATAGTAATAACAACGTTGCCCCACAGGTAGTCCACCCCACCATGGAGGAACAAATTCCACGGGCTGAATGTCCCCCAATTGAAGCTCTGCCCGATGTAGTAGCTCGCCGTGTCATTGTGCCCCCAGAAGCCCTCTTTCGGGTTTCCCTCGATGTGCAGCCCACCCGCCGAACGGCCCGCGCAGTCGCCGCCGAGGGCGCTACCGCAGTCGATCGAAAAGTTGGCGTGCCCGCCCTGGATGTACACCAAGTTGCCGCAGTTTGCGGAGGCCCCCCCGCCCTTGTCGCGGTCGGGTGGGACCTTGGCGCCGCCCGTCCCAGGAACTAGCGTGCACTCGCACGATGAGGTTTCATATCCTTCTAGACCGAAGCGCATGTAGATCGTGCACGAACTACAATAGGCACCCCCTTCTCCCCCGTGCACAGCGGGTGGTGTTCTGACCAGCCCCAGGGGGTCGCTGGCGTTGCAGGGGTTGTTTTGCACGTAGGCGTAGCGGTTGAGGGACTGGGGATCAGTCACGTCGCCGGCGAGCGGGTCGGGGCTCAGCCAGCGGCCCTCATAAAATGCGTACTGGCGGTTCGGAGTATTGTGGAGAACATCCTCCCAAAAGTGGTCCATCCCCGCGAATACGAAGCCTTCGCCCTCCCAGTACTGTCCCCAGGGATAGTACAGAATGTCGTCGAACATGCTGCCATCAAAGGTGGTGGGGAAAGTCACCGAGTTGAGGTTGTTTTGATGAAGGAAGACGATCCCGCCATTAACATCAAAACCCACCCGCTTCTCACCCAAGAAGAAGACTCCTGCCGGGTTCCAGCCGACATAGGCAATCGAGTGGTAGCGTAACTTCTTTTGTGTAAATTGGGTTTTGGAAAGGGAAAGAGGGTGTACTTTTTCGGGAGTGGCAAAACTCTACGAAGGAGGTACACCCTCATGCGAGAACTGGAAGTTCTCGGCCAAGG
>JBEKAK010000144.1:0-8742 GCA_050018275.1 Terriglobia bacterium
CCGGTGTGCCGACGAAGGTTGTCCAGGGTTTCCAGCCTTCATTCCTGTAACCGAACATCGTGGAAGGCTTTCCCAGGCCAATCACGTCGATGCCGAGCGCGTCCATCAGGTCGGGCTTGATTTCGCCCAGCATCTGGTAAGGTTCCACGACCTTCACCGGAGTGCCAGGCGCATCCAGGCCGAGCACCTGACGGAGTTGGTAAACCGTGTCGACCTGCATCCCGGTGACGGGGCTCGCGCCGAGGTCGAGCGGCACGCGGTCGGCCTCCTGATAACTCAGGGCGAGGTGGACCCGTTCACGCGAAGTCAACATGGGATCACTCCTCTAAATGGCCAGCGCGCATGGTTGCCACGATGAATTGAACCCGCCTGGAGCAATAGCGATCTGCCATCCACACGTATCGAAACAGGGCTAGGCCGCGGCGTCCACACGCAACGGATAGCTCCCGTACTCGCGCGCGGCCTGGTACATGGCGAGCACGTTCTCCACCGGCACAAGGGCCTGAACATTGTGGACAGCGTTGAACACGAAGCCTCCCCCGGGACCGAAGGCCTTGATTCGTTCGCGAACTTCCTGGCGAACCTCTTGTGGTGAGCCGAAAGGAAGTGTGCGTTGCGTGTCCACGCCTCCGCCCCAGAAGGTAATCCGGTCGCCGAATTTCTTTTTCAACTCGATAGGATCCATATTCGCTGCCGAGCACTGCACCGGATTGAGGATGTCGAAGCCTGCGGCGATGAAATCCTCGAGCAAGGCCCAGACGGAACCGCAACTGTGAATGAAGGTCTTCCAGGTCGTGTGGCGGTGAACCCAGTCGTTGATCTGTTTATGGAAAGGCAAGAAGAGGTGACGGTAGGTCTGGGGGGAAAGAAAGGGTCCATTCTGAGCGCCGAAATCCGTGCCGCTGAGGTACGCGGCGGTCACACGGTCGCCGACGGCCGCGCCAATCTTCTGCAGGTTCTCCAGGTTGATCTCGGTCTGCCGTTCGAAGATCTTGTAGACGTGGTCGCGGCGCGCGGCCAAGCTGATGTACCACTCCTCGACATCGCGGATCCCCTTCGGGTATTTCAGCCCCGGCCCCGGAACTCGGGCGATGTTGCCGAGCGCCAGCGCGCCCAGGTTCAGCACGATGGCTTTATCCGTCTGGGTGTAGAGTTCCTCGGCGCCGCGGCGATAATGTTCCAGTTCCTGGTCGGAGATGGGGCGGAATTCTTCCAGATTGTCTTCGACTCGCAGGTTTTTCTCGTCGAGAGGCTCCTGCCGCACGATGATGTCGAAGTAGAATCCTCCCCGTGGCATGCGACCGGAAGGCGGCGCCGTTCGGTCGCCCTCCGGGTACAGGAGCAAGTCGCCACTCGGCTCGGCCCGGGTGTTAAACCCGGCCGGCACCAGCGCCGGCGTCCCCCCGAAGGTTCTCCATTCTTTCCATCCTTCCAGCTTGAAGCCGAACGCCGTCCCCGTGCCGCTCAGGATGGCCGCATCGATCCCCAGTGCGTCCTGCAAGTCAGGCTGGATCTCGCCGAGCATCTGGAACGGCTCGATGATCTTGACGGGCGTCCCAGGCGCATCCAAGTCCAGCGCCTGGCGCAGTCGATAGACGGTGTCCACGTGCATTCCCGACACTGTAGTCCCGCCCAGGTCGAGCGGCACGCGGTCAGCTTCCCGGTGCTCGAGTGCAAGCCGAACGCGCTCGCGTGAGCTCATCATGGTTCGATCCCTGCCTGCCGGCTGCCGCCGTGCGGGTCGCGTGCCACGAACGCTTTAGCCCGCGACGAGCTGCCGCGCCAGCTCCACCGCCGCCGGCGCGTCCTTGCCGTAGCCGTCCGCGCCAATCGAGTGAGCCCAAGTGTCCGTGACGGGTGCGCCGCCCACCAGCACTTTCACCTTGTCGCGAAGCCCCGCCGCCGCAAGCGCCTCGATCATCGCCTTCATGTTCACCATCGTGGTGGTGAGGAGCGCCGACATCGCCACGATATGGGCTTGGTGCTGGCGGACCGCCTCGACGATCTTCTCGGGCGCGACGTCTACGCCCAGGTCAACGATGCGGAAACCCGCGCTTTCCAGCATCATGGCCACGATGTTCTTGCCGATGTCATGCAAGTCTCCTTTCACCGTGCCACATACGACCGTGCCGGCGGAGCGGACGGACTCATCTCCCACCAGCAGCGGCCGCAGAATATCGGTAGCGCCGCGCGCCGCCCGCGCGGCAATCAGTACCTCGGGAATGAAGAATTCGCATTCCCGCATGCGACGTCCCACCTCGTCCATGGCCGGGATGATGGCCTTGGGAAAGAACTCGGCAGGCCGAACACCTTCCTTCAGCATTTTCTCAGTCAGTTGCTTGGCGACGGGAGCTTTCCCATCGATGATCGCTTGTTGAAGTTCTTCAAAGAGTGTCATACGGGTCTCCGTTTCACGTTAAGCATAGGTCCCTTGTGGAAAAGCCAGCTCCTCCACAAAGATTTCTTGAAAACCTGGGGCGGCGTTGAGCGCGACATGCTCAATCCTGCTACGCAGGCGGGCATAGGAGCCGTCCTCTCCGTCCAGGCTGAAGAGTGCCAGCTTCGCCCCCCGCAGAGCGGTATTCCCGGCTGCTTCGACTTTTTCGGAGGGGAGGCTGATCAAGCCGATGCGCTGCGCGCTCGCGCGGTTGATGTAATTACCGAAGGCCCCCGCGAGATAGAGTCTTTCGAGGTCACGGGCGGAAACGCCGCACCGCTCGAGCAGCATGCGAATGCCCGCGGCGATGGCGCCTTTGGCAAGTTGCAACTCGCGGATGTCGCCCTGCGTCAGCGCCACCGGTGGTGACAACTCCCACGCACCCGCGGCGTTTGAAAAACGTCCGGAAGCCTGGATCCTGCCCAGCTCGAGCCCCGCCGCGACGGCATCTACCAGTCCGCTTCCACACAATCCCTGGGGCGGAACGTTGCCCAGGACGTGGCAGCGAATCTCCTGGCCATCCACCCTCACCTCCGAGATTGCCCCAGTCGAGGCGCGCATGCCCATCGAAATCCGTGCGCCCTCGAAGGCTGGCCCGGCGGCCGTGGAAGCGCACAACAGGCGCTCGCGATTTCCGATCACGATCTCTCCGTTCGTACCCAAATCGACCAGCGCATGCAAGTCTTCGCGCTCGCCGAGGCTGGTGGCCAGAATTCCGGCCAGAATATCGCTGCCCACGAACCCGCCCAGGCAGGGGAGAAAGCGCACTCGCGGATTCCCCTCGAGCTTCCACCCCAATTCGCCTGCGGTGAAAGTCTGCAGCCCGAGTTGCCCCGACTCGAAAGGGTAGCGCGAAAGCGGCTCAACCTCCAGACCGCAGAACAGGTGATGCATCACCGTGTTGCCCACCAGGACAACGTCCTGAACCTCCGCGCCCGAGACCTGGGCGACAGACACCAGTTGCTCGATCAGGCTTCCGATCTGCAGGCGGATCATTTCCCGGAGTTGGCTGTGTCCGCCTTCCGCCACCGCGAACCGGACGCGGCTCATAACATCGGCGCCAAAGCGCGCCTGGGAATTGAGCGCCGTGCGCACGGCCAGCACGCGACCGGCGCTGAGGTCGAGCAACTGGGTGACGAGCGTGGTGGTTCCCAGGTCCACCGCCACGCCGAAGCCCGCTCGCGGGTGGAAGGCAAAGGGGGTGTCGTCCGCCAGGATGGCAGCGTCCCATTGGCGCAGCTCGATGACGAGATTGTCCTCGAGCGAACACTGGCAGGCCAGCCGCCAGCCGTTCGCGAGTTCCTCCGCGCTCAGGCGCTCGCGCTGCGCGGCATTGACCTCCGCCGCTCCTTCCAGTACCCGGATGCGGCAACCGCGGCAGCGGCCCTGGCCGCCGCAGGGGAATTCTACTCCCTGGGCGAACAACAGGTCGCGTAGGGCGGTTCCTTGGGGAGCCGTCAGTTCCGCCTGCAGCGGCCTTAGAACAATGCGGCGTGTTGGCTTCTCAGACAACAGGGGGAATCCTCCTTGTGTTTCGTCAGGCGCCCGAAGGGGCTCATCAGGCTGCGGAAAAACGCTTCCCAGCTGTCATCCTGAGTGTATCGAAGGATCTCGCTCTGCGCATTTTCATGGAAATACGAGATTCTTCGTCGCCTGCGGCTCCTCAGAATGACAGTCCCGACGGGTTTTTCCGCAGCCTGTCATGCGGTGGCCGCCTCCGCGGAGATGATACCGTCGTCGTACGTCGCGATGATGCGCCGGCCGGGAGGAACCACTAGAAATTCTTTTTCGTTCCACTCGCCGTTCACCAGGCGCTGGATCATGCCGAGGTCGCCGGCGAGCTTTTCGAAAGCCCAGCCACGCGCCGCCGCCTCTTCGCGCGTGCGTTGCTCGAAACTGCCGTCAGGTTCGACACCCATCTCGATGAAGGTGAACTGGCGATAGTGCCTGGCCAGGTTGCCGAACTCCTGCCAGAGGTAGCGGGCGTTGTCCCCGCCGTACTTGGCCACCATTTCTTCGAAGCTTTGCTGCAAGCCCAGCTTCTTTCCCAGGGCGAGTTGGCCCAGCTCGCCGTCCGCCTCGCCGCGCTCGATCCAACCGGTGGTCTTGAAAAACACGCCGGGATGATTCTGGAAGTACTCCAGGTAGCGGGCCGCGCTGCCCAGGAAGAGGGTGATGCAATCGTGCGCGCGAGGCACCACCAAGGGAACGCCTCGGGCGGTCAGTCCCACAATGCCATTGTTGCAGAGCCCGTAGCCGAGCAGCAGGGCATCGTAGGCGCGCTGCTCGACACGATCGACCGCGGCCTGCAGCCGCACCCGCATCTCGTCGCAACCGATGTCGTGCAGCCCTTTGGCGAGAAACTCGATGTCGACGGTGTGCGGCGAGCGCGCGACGCATGCGCAGAACTCGCGGAGGAAGATTTCGCAACTGAGCAGCTTCAAACGCATGGATTCCCTGCCGCGTCGTCAGCGACGACCATGGCACCCTCGGACCCCCTCACCCCCGGCCCCTCTCCCCCAAGCGGGAGAGGGAAGCGTTGATTCGGTTGCGTGGCTTTCCCCCGTTCCCACCCGCGCTGCTCATCCAATATCCGAAATCGAAAATTCAAAAGTGCCGGGACCGGACGATGGAGTAGGTTCTTCTGCCTGTCCCGACTCTGCCGGAACTCGCGCACGGCGCTCGCTGCCTACTGCCTAGTGCTTACTGCCTTCTAGGCCCCGCCCCAGCACGAGCCGGAGCGCGCGGATGAACTTCGGGCTGGTTCCGCAGCAACCACCCAGAAAGTTCGCTCCCGCCGCGAGCAACGCCGGCGCTTGCCGCGCGAATTCTTCCGGCGTGGTCTTGTAGCGCGTTCGACCCTCCACCAACTCCGGCAGCCCCGCATTGGGCTTGATCCAAATGGGCAGGGTTGTCGAGTCGTGGAGCCGCTTCGAGAGGGGAGCGTAGCTCTCAATGCCTTGCCCGCAGTTGGCTCCGATGACGTCGGCGCCCGCGGCGCTGAGCTCGGCAGCGGCCTCCTCCGGCGTGGTGCCCATCATGGTGCGGTCGTGGTTCTTCCCGGAATCGAAGGCCATGGAAACGATCACAGGCAATCCCGTGGCGTGCGCCGCCTGGATGCCGACTTTCGCCTCCGCCAGGTCGCTCATGGTCTCGAAGATCAGAGCGTCCGCTCCGGCTTCCGCTAGGGCTTCGGCTTGCTCCGCATAGGCTGTGCGGAGATTCTCTTCGTTGACCTCTCCCGTCAGCAGCAGTTTGCCGCTCGGCCCGAGCGAGGCGAAAACCCGCGCGCGACCGCCGGCGGCGCGTCGGGAGATTTCTACGCCCAGACGATTGATCTCCCGCAGGTGCTGAGCCAGCCCGTGACGCTCGAGCGCCAGGCGATTGGCGCGGAAAGTATTGGTCAGGATGACTTGGCTGCCCGCCTCCACGTAAGCGCGTGCGACTTCCTCCACCCGTTCGGGATACGTCAGATTCCAGACGTCCGGGCAGTCGCCCGCTTCCAGACCGCGGGCCTGGAACTCCGTTCCCCAGGCGCCGTCGGTAAGGATCGGCCCTTGGGCGACGAGTTGCTCGATCAACGTGTGCATGGTATCCCTCAGGCAACTATGTAGGGGCGCAAGGCCTTGCACCCCTACCGCGCTGCGGCCTCTCTTTCGTTCACGAATTTCCGCCAGCAACCACTACGCCGCCGTCGGCAGCTCCAGCTTCCCTTCGCGAAACGCGCGGAGATAGTTTGCGCAATACTCGTCGCGCCCCAGCAAGGCTTCGGCGGCGCGGATATTCACCATCAGTTGGGGATTGCAAGGATCCACGATGCCGGTGTCCAAGCCTCGTGCCATCAGCAAGACCGCAAAAACCTCGTTGAGGAGCTTGCGCATGGGAAGTCCAAACGACACGTTGCTGACGCCCGCGCTGATGTGCACGCCGGGGTAACGCGCCGCGATCTGCCCAATCGCTTCCAGAAGCGCTTTACCGTGTTCGGGGCCGGTGCTGACCGGCAGCACGCAGAGATCAACATAGATGTCGTCGAGCACGAGACCTTCGCCCGTGAGCCGATCGACCAGGTGGCTGGCGGTTGAGACGCGCTCCTCGGCGGTATTGGGTGGACCCGCCTCGCCCATGGCCAAGGCAATCACCTTGGGACGAAATTCTTTCAAGAGAGGGAGCAAAGCCTGAATGCGCGCCGGCTCGTCGGTAATGGAATTGATCATGGCGCGCTGCGTGCAATGTGGCAGCGCGCGGCGCAAGGCTTCGGGATCGGCGCTATCGAGGCACAGCGGCACCGAAACCGTTTCCTGCACGATGTCCACCAGCCACGGCAAGACCTCCAGCTCCTGCCCCGGCAGGCCGCCGTTGACGTCGAGCATGTCCGCGCCGGCATTGACTTGTCTTCGGGCAATTTCCTTGAAGAACTCCACGTCCCTCTTGGCAGCCGCTTCCCCGACTTTCTTCCGGGTGCAATTGATCAATTCACCGATAATGAGCATGGGATCTATCTCCCTCCTGGATGGCTTTTGGCCCCCGACTGCAGATCGACTCGCTTGCCGAGGTTATCCAACCCGGCGAAGCGATTGGCCAAGGCGTTGGTACCATCCAAACACCAGTCGCGCGGCGGGATCAGCGTGCGGGCGAATTTTCGCGGGTCGTCTCCCACCGCCCGCGCGCCCCGGTAGATCACGTTCCAGACGCAAGGTTCCTCGGGGCGGGCCTCACAGGTTCCGTCGACCCTGGAACCGCCACAGGGACCGTTGCGCAGTTCCTTGTAGCACCAGCGCATGGAGCATCCGGCGTAGTCGAGGTGGTCCTGCAGGCAATCTCCGCAACTCTTGCACCCCAGCGTGGCTTTGCGGTAGAGGCTGGAAGGCTCGAGCAGCCAGTACCACAGGCCGTGACGCCATGAAGCCACTTTCCCATCCGCCTTCAGACGGGGACCGAAGAAGCGTGCTCCCAAGGAACCCTCGGCGATGAGGTGACGGTGCACCCGCTTGGAAAGCCACTGCGTGAAAGTGGCGTGGGGCTGGGTGTGGCTGAGCTGGTAGTTGCCGGCGCCGTCACTCAAGCCATCTTTGGCCGCGGGCAACAGGTAAAACTCGTCCGCACAAGGGAACACCAATTCGTCCAGGCGGTTCCGCCAGTCGCCCCCTATCGCCGCGGCGCGCTCGGCAATGGTCATGAAATCCCGATGCGCGAGGCCGAAACCGCCGATGTGCGCCCCCGCAAAACCCAGCTCTTTCACCGCCGCCACCAGGAGCGCGGCACGCTCCAGGCGTTGAGGTTTCTTTTCCGTCTCCAGTCGCTTGATCAACGCGCCGGTCACCACGCAGCCCGCCAATTCGCCGGACTGCATCATCTGCGCGATCTTCGCCGTGGGAACGTAGACGTTGGCGAGCACCGGGATGTGCCCCAAGTTCTCACGCTCCAGGTATTGCTTCAGCTCGTAGAGCTTGCGCAGGTTATATCCCAACTGGGTGATAATGAACTGCGCGCCTACCGCAATTTTCAACTGCAGCTTGTAGAACTGCATCATCTGGTCGGGCTCGCGGACCTTGTAGGGGTTCACGACGGCGCCGGCGAAGAAATCGAAGGGCGTGCTGCGGACGGCGCGCGCGCCCAGGTTGTACTCGATGCCCTTCCGCATGGCCTCGACCAGCCAAAGGATCAGCACGGAATCCAGATCGTAAACGGGCTTTGACCTGCCGGCGAAACCCTCTTTCTGAGCGTCGCCTGTCAAGGCCAGGATATTCTCCACACCCAGGCGTGCCAGGGCATGAAGGCGGCCCTCCAGAGAGGAGCGGTTCCCATCCTTACCCGTGAGATGCGCGATGGGCGTCAGGCCGCGTTCCTTGATGGCCGCGACGAAGGCTTCGGGAGGCAGGGCCGGGTTGCCGCCCGGCAGGTCCGTCACGCTGATGACCTTGATGCCGTCCGTCGTGGCAGTGGCCTCCTTGACGAAGGTCTCCGCCTCCGCCACGTTGTGATCCCGGCCCAGCACCAGCTCCGCGGTGCAGAAGAACTGCCCCTTTTCCAGCGCCAGCTTCAAATGATTTGCGCTGCTGGCCTCTCCCTCTGCGGTCATTCAGCTCTCCTCTGCCTATCCATAAGAACGGGGCAGCTGTGTAGCGCCGCCGTCCCGCGCCCCTATGGGATTCCCGCTGGGGCCTGCCCTGTACCCTATGGTGCAGGGCCTGCCCCGACTGCGACGGGGCGGGGACCTGTCCCGACGTCTTATGTCGGGATGCCGGTTCCGCGCCTACCCTCCCGGACGCTGCTCGCGTTCTCCGTGTACGGAGAGAGTTGCCCGG
>JBEKAK010000145.1:0-8737 GCA_050018275.1 Terriglobia bacterium
CCTCCCCTGCTCATCGCGCTCCTGCAATACGACACCATGGGACCCTTCGTAGTTATCGGTGTCACGGTCGCGGTAGTTCATTTCCTGGCCGTCAATGTCCTAACGCCCAAACTCGTGGGCCATCGCGTCAACCTCAATGCCCTCTCGGTGACCATTGCCATGATGTTTTGGGGATGGCTGTGGGGCGGGATCGGCTTGGCCCTCGCCGTGCCGATCACCGCTGCCATCAAGGTCGTATGCGACAACGTCGAAGCGCTCAAGCCGTATGGCGCTTGGATGGGCGAAGGGTGATCCGGCGTGATCTTGGCCCGTTACGCGCGCTGGCCAGAAGATGTTCCCCCGATGCATGGGTTGCGGCGTGTGTGTGGACCAATGCCCAACGGGTGCCCTCTCGCTCGCCCGCGACGAGCAAAAGGGCATTCCCCTCGACGTGCGTCAGTTGGTTTGAACCGCGCCAGGGATCTTCCCGTGGCATCAAGCTAGAAATTGCGCACGCAGTTCGCGGACGCGGTCCCCCAGCCACTCGCAATCCTGAAAAATCCGAATTCCGGCAATTCCCACTGCACCGTTCTCCAGGCAGATGCCGACGCGTTCAACCGTGATCCCCCCCAGAGCAAATACCGGCACCGTAACCTGCGAAGTCACTTCCCGCAGCCGGGTGACTCCGAGCGGCGGTCCGTACTGAAGCTTGGATGGAGTCTCAAAAACTGGTCCCAGAAGGAGGTAATCCGCGCCCGCAGCTTGTGCGGCAACTGCTTCCTTGAGCGAGTGGCAGGAGACGCCGATCAGGAACTCGCGCGGCACCACGCGGCGCACCACGCCAGCCGGAATCGAACGTGTCCCCAAATGCACGCCGTGAGCTGCACCTGCCAACGCCACGTCCAGCCGGTCGTTTACCATCACGCGCGTGCGACCCTGGTTTCGCTCCCGCGCGTGCCCTGCGGCGGCTTGGGTGATGGTGAGCAGGTTTCGGGCCGGCAGATCCTTTTCGCGAATCTGCAACCAATCCACACCCGCCTCGATGGCTCTTTCGATGCAAGCCTCGAGAGAGCTGGATTTGATCTGGGTCCGGTCCGTAATGTAGTAAAGCTGCAGCTTTCCGGGCATTCTTTACCTGCCGATGGGGGGTGACCTCTGCGCGCAGGGGGTGCTTTTAACGAGTCGGACGGGAGCTCACGAGGCCCAGTTCGCGACGGAAGCGCCACAACTCGTAGAAAGCCAGCCAAACGTCCGCGAGCCCGATGCCGGAGACCGCGCCCCGGAGGAAATAGTTGCGCGCGATGTCGGCTACCAGGGGGTAGTGGTCCAGGAAATAGTTTTTGGTCCAGAGCGAGACCCACGGGAAGACGAAAAGAAACACGCCGACCTCGAAGCAAAATACGATGTAGGCGATGATCAGCAAGCGGCTCATGTGTTGGATCGATCCGGGAATTCGGCCTCAGGCAGGGCGATGTGCGCCGCCACAGCGACATCGGGTAGAAAGTCTTTCAGACCTTCTGCTGGAGCACGCGGATCTTCTCGGCAACGTCGCGAAAGTCGATATTCTGGCTGTAGACCTCGGTGAATTTCTCCAAGGCTTTGCGGGCGTCGCCGGCTTGCTCGTACGCCACGCCCAAATCATACTGCAGGGCCAGTATCGCCTCGTCATCGAGTCCAGGCGTTTCCAGCGCACGCGTGTACCACCTGACGGCGATGGCAGGCATCTTTTTTTCCATAAAGCAAATCGCCAGCAGACTGCAGGCCTGGAGGAAGTTCGCGGAAAAGTGCCCCTTCCCCGCCCCCCTCACGACCTGTTGGAATTCTCCGATGGCTTCGTCCAGCAGGGCCATTTCCCGGAAGGCCACGCCCAGGTTGTAATGCGTCTCGGGGTCGTCCTGTGCGGTCGCCATGCCGGACCCGTTTTCCTCCATTTCCTCCAGCAAGCCGCCGAGCTGCGCGGCGTCCGGAGCAGGGGTCCCTGCCGGTGCGGCCCCGGCAGTTGGCGCCACCGCCCCCTCCAGACTGGAGGCTAGATCCTCCGCCAGGTCACCCAGCAAATCCCTGCGGGCCCTCTCCACGAGGGCAGGCCCCTCAACTACGCCTTCGGCCACGGAAGGTGGCTTGGGCATGGCAGCATAAGTCGAGGGCAGTTCCCATTCTTTGGGTGCCGGCTCCGCGGAGATAACGGCTCGTTCGGGCGCAGGTTGATCCGCGGGCGCTGCTGGCGCAACCTCCACTTCCGGTTCCTCGGCAGGGGCTTCGCTGCTCCGTTCTTCCACACGCCGACGGAGCTCGGCCACCAGCTTGCTGCCCGGGTATTCCTCTTCCAGCGCTGCGACAGTTCCCCAGGCCTCATCCACAAAACCGTGCTCGAGATAAAAATCGACCTCGACCTTGCTTTCTTCAAAATCAAAAGACGCCGCTTCTGCCGGGGAGGCGGCCGGCGTTTCTGCGCGGGTGGGAGGAGTCCCGACCGGCGCCACGGCTTCCTTCGGGGCTTGCGCAGCAGGAGCTTCCCCGGTGGCAGGAGGAATCGAAGCAGGCGCGGCTGTCTCCTCCGCGGGCGGGGCAGCAGTCCTAGGAGCGAGAGCCGTCATGGCTTCCAGGTCGCTGGAAAGATCCAATTCCAAGACCTGCGCGGGCGGCAGTTCGCTTGGCGTCGCGGGCGGAGCAAGGTCCAAGACGACTTCTGCAGGCGGCGGTGGCGCAGTCTCGGCAGTTTTCTCCGAGGCAATCCCCGAGATCGGAGATTGTGCCTCCAGGCTTGGCTCCTGAATCGCAGCGGGCGCGGGCGGAGGGGCGACGGGTTCTTCCACCTTCTTGACGGGGGGTGGCGGCGGTGGCGGAGCTTGGGGAAGCTCCGGCACAGCGCCCTTTGCAGAGGCGATGGCCTCATACTTTTTCGCCGCCGCCAGATCACCGCGCTCCTTGAAGATTCTGGCCAGCGCCCCAGCCGCAACCGCCGCCCGATTCGGCAAACCCTTTTGGCAGATTTCCAGAATGCGCCGGTGAACCTGAATCTGGTCAGGGTAGAGCTGCAACACCCTGTCCAGCTCGGCGACCGCCTTCTCGACCAGGTTGTACCGCGCAAACAGGTCGCTGTTCTCGATGGCCTCTTTCACCATTGCTTCCTGTTCGGCGTCGTCAGCTACGGGCTTCTGGGCTGCCTCTCCTGCGGGGGTGAGCGCCATCTCTGTTGCCGAAAAATCCGCCGCTTGGGTGGGCGGGGCCTGCTTGCCAAGTTTCTGCCGAACCTGCTTCAGAAGACTCCGGTAGTGATCATTTTCCGGATCACGCTGCGCCAGTTTCTGATAGGCGGCCTCGGCCTTCTCCAGATCTCCTGCCCGAACGTAAGCGTGGCCGAGTCCTTCCAAGACCTCCGGCAAAGTGAATTCATCCGCCGTCCGCACACAAATCCGGTGGAGCAGTTCGAGCGTCGGTATGTGCTGGGGAGCCTTGTTCCATACCCGGCGGAGGGATTCCATTAAGGGGCCGGTGTTGTTCTGCTCGATCAACTCATCCGCAACCCGCGAGAGGGGCTCGAACGCCGAGTCAGGAGTCCCCTTTTCCAGGCAAAGTGCTGAGAAGCTGGAGACCGGCGTGAAGTCCGAAGGATTCGCCCGGTAGACCTCCATCACCAGCTCTTCCGCCTGGGAAAGCTTGTGCGACGCAAGATAGCATTCCAGCAGGAGCTGCTTGGCCGCAGGGTCCAACAGCAGATCGGGCGAGGAATTGATGATCTTCTCAGCTTCCTCGGGCTGCTGCTGCGACATTGCCACGCGAACCCGCAGCAGTTGGACCTGGGGATTCTTCGGAGCCAGTTCCGCCGCCTTTGCTAGAGCGGTCTCGGCCGCCACCACGTCGTCGTGAAGGAGCAGAACCTCCGCCGATTCCAGATAAGTCTGCGCGGCCTCTTCCGGTCTGCCCGTTCGCTCACATTCCGCGGCAAGACGGCCGCGGAAAGTGCTGTTCTCAGGATCAAGCTGCACGAGCTTGCGGAGGACATCCAGGACTCGGTCGGCTTGGTTGCGCTTTTTGAAGACCTCCGCCGCCTGCAGATACTGCTCGCGTGCCTCACGACTCAAACCTTGAAGCTGATAAAGCTCCGCCAATTTCAGGAGAGTTTCCGCGGAGTTGGGATCGACCTTGGAAATCTTCCTGTACATAGCGATGGCTTTGACGTTGAAACCTTCGCGGACGTACGCCTCCGCCAGGCGGTGGAACTGCCTCAAGCCTTCGGAGATGTTCCGCTCGCGAATATAGAGGTCGCCGACGGTGTTGAGCAGGGACACGTCGGAGGGGTCATTCTCAAGGATCTCCAGGTACTGTCTGATGGCCTGAGTAATCTTGCCCTGAGCCACAGACTTCTCAGCCGTTTGCAGCGCCCTGGCTTTGCTCAAAGCCATCTATACGCTCCGACTACCCCGCAATTTGGTGGACAATTGGGTAAACGTAGCACACGCCCCCCCTCAAGTCAACGCACGGAGGTTTGCCAAGTCCGCTCCGGGTTCATTCAGTAAGCCATTACAACGCTTGAGCTTGGCAAGAACCGCGGACTTCTGTCCGGGGCGGGTGAGATCATCCCCATGCGAAGCCAGCTTCGGACTCTGGGCGGGGCGTCCTACCATCCTGGCATCCCTTCGCGGACCAGGCCCCGCCAGCATCCAGACTTTGCACGCTCATTTCTCGACCGGTAGTTCCGGCACCGCACTCCAGTCCTCCCAAGAGCCGTCGTAGAGGCGAACGTGCGGGTACCCCAAGAGCCTCAGCGCAAAGTAGATTTCGGCAGCGCGGATCCCCATCTGGCAGTAAGGGACGACTTCCTGGTCGGGGGTTACGCCAGCGTCGGTGAAGATCTTTCCCAGGGCAGCCGCGTCCAGGAAGGTGTGAACTTCGCCCGACTCGATCATCCGTGTCCACTCAATGTTGACCGCGCCCGGGATCCTGCCGCCTCGTGGGCCCAAGACCTTTTCCCCGCGATATTCCGCCGGAGTCCGCGCATCAACTAACCTGACTTTGGAGTCCTTGAGGTGTTCAGCCACCCAATGCGAAGTGGCAATGAGGGAACTTTGCGGCGCAGGTGCAAAGTCACCAGGCGCAACGCTCGGCGTTTCTGTAGAGATCGCGCGCTCTTGGCTTTGCCATTTTCTGAGCCCGCCATTCAACACCTGCACGTGCGTCTGGCCGAAAAACTCCAAAACGTAGAACACCCGGGCAGCAAGCCGATTGCCTTGGTCGTCGTAAAGAATTGCCCGTGAGGAGTTGCTGACGCCCGCGTGGCGGAGCAATCTCTGGGCCCGATCGGGGGGAAGTGGAAACCCTTGCCGGTTGGCCTCGAGATCATCCGTGGCCGGAGCAGGTAGGTTGATGGCTCCGGGGAGATGCCCTTGTTGGTACTCCTGCGCCGGGCGCACATCCAGCAATCGCACCTCGGGGCTCGCCAGGATTTCGGCAAGCTCGTGAGGCTCGATCAAAAGCTGCGGGTTCCGGTATGCGGGCGATTGTGCACCAGCCCGCACACTGATCGTCGTCAAGAACATCACAAAGCTGAGGGTCTTTCGCATGTGCTTATCTCCTTGTGGGAGAGGCCGATCCTTGAGATCCCTCCCCACGCCTGGGTAAATCTAGCGGCAAAGATCGGCTCCCCCGGGCAGACAGCCTGGAGACTGTGAAGCTGTGGACTAATCGGCGGGTGGCGACATCTAGATGGTGCACATCATTGGGTATTGGCGATACCGGCATAGCTCACCGGCGTTCTTGCACAGCTTCTGTACTGTGAAGAGGCTGCCCGTGTAGGCGCCCACCGTTTCCCGTTCACGCTGGCTTCGGCGCCGGGGCCGGCAGGGTTCGCGCTTTCACTTCCGACTGAAAATTAACTTTCCGATGCGCGCCGTCGCAGAAGGGCTTATTTTCCGAATGCCCGCAGCGGCACAGGCTGATGGTCGTTCGGCCTGACAAGTCGAACGTGTTCCCGTTAGCGTCAAGGATCGTGAAATCGCCTTCCACTCGCACTGACCCGTTGTTGTTGATCGTGATTTTCGTCACGCTGTCCTCCTGCACAGACCGCGCTTAGGTCTGGTTATTAGATAATGCTTTCCTCTGCAGATTTCAAGTGGGATCGCTGCAAGGGCGGCGTTGGAACTCGCCTCGACGAGTCGCCGATCATAATGGCGACCCCGGCCCTTCCGATTCCCGAAATGACGCTCTCTTTTCGCAGACAAGCAGCCGGGACCTTCACGGGTCGCCGCGAACCGCCGCCAGTTTGCCGCGTGCAATGAGGCGTATGGGGCCGGTCAGTCCCGACGGTGTCGGCTGTACGAACTCCCAGCCTTGAACGGTGAACCTCTGGCCGTAGCGCGCTTCAAGATCCGCATAGTCGGGCCGTGGCCTACCCGCCATTTCATTCACGGCGAGATTCCCCACCACAATGCGCAGTTCGTTTTCTCCTGAACGGAGATAGCGCCGTACGTTCAGCTCGTAAGGAGGATGCCAGATCACGCCCACCCGATGGTCGTTGACGTAGACTTCCGCCGCCTCGCGGACCGGGCTGGTGACCCAGGCTTGGAACCGGGCGCCTTCCTTGAAAGGAATGGGGATCGGCTCACCGAGGTTCAGGTTGACCTGGATCTCCGCCTGAAGAAAATCGTTGGGAACAACGAGTTTCTTTTGGTATGTCGCGCGCCCGGAAGAGAATTGCAGGCCTTCCAGTTCGGTCCAGGAGCCAAGAGTGTCCATGAAGATTCTTCTCCCTGCGCCCTCAAAAGTGACTTCCCATCCACGACTGATGTCGAGCGGCTCAGGCAGATGCACCGTCTCAGCCGGGACAGATTCGTCCGGCGCTGCACGGTCTCCGAACACCAGCAACCGCGAGCCATACGGCTCCAGGTCAAGCTGAATGACGATGCCGCGGCCTGAGCTGGACAACACAGCGGCCGTTGTCACCTCACCCGTGAAAGGATCCCACCACTCGGGATTTTTGCCTTTGATGCGAAACGTGGCCGTCGCTCGCGCGCACTGGTTGCTGGCGTTGGCGATGAAGTAAATTTCCATCGAATCCGTTCTACGGTGGATGAAACCGACGTTTCGCGTTGGAGGGGAAAGGGCAACGTCCGGCGGGTAGAGCCGGGTCAATTCCTGTCCGAGCACTGTGTCCTCCGGGGAGATGAAGTGCCCTGGCGCGGAGGGCGCCTTGAAAAGCGCTGCAACCTGCCGTGCTACTGCTGAGCTTTCAGTCTCCCGATTCATAAAACCCGGCGCGAGAGATGGCAGGCGTCGAGTGGCAATCAGAATTCCGCCCGTGCGTGCAAACTCCGCAAGTTTGGCCAGAGTAGAAGGTGGGATTCGCTCGACTCCGGGCAGAATTACGATGGGGAAGGCTTGATCGGCAATCACGAGCTTGCCGTTGTCAATGTGCCCCAGTTTCGCGAGCACTTCGTCATCCACAAAATCCACGTTGTACCCAGCCTCAAGCAGGCTCGGTAGGATGGCCGGGCCGAGACGCAGCCGCGTTGTTTCCCAGAGGTCCACACGCCCCGGCGTGAAATGCGCCCAAGCATCGTGGGTGGGGAGGTAAACTGCGATGTCGTTGGCAGGCCTTCCCTGGCGCAACATGAAACTCACACGCTGCAGATAAAGCGCCAGGTCTGGCATTGCCAACCACCAGGGGTTGTGTTGATTCAGCGCTCCCGCCGCATAGAAATACCAGCCCGGCTCAGCCACGTTGGCCGGCGAGTAGGGCCACCCGTGCCCAACCAGTTGATTGATTCCCTCCAGGAACTGCTCATCGGCGGCGGCTTTCAAGTCCAGCGGAGTGGCACGGAATACGAGCGAGTGTATCCACGTCCAAGCCTCGGCGGAGACAACGGGTGCTCCATAATGATGTCCGGCGGAAGAAGCCCAGCGCGCCGGGGTGATGTGGTTCCAGCGGCTTCCTTCCTCACCCTGCTCCCCTTCGGGAAGGTCTACGAACCTGTAGCTCGAGAGCGCCACGGGCGGCTCGCCATAAGCCTGAACCCTGGATTGCAAATGATGCTGATGGCACCATTCCTGAAGCGGGGCCATGAAATTCTCATTGAAGAGTTCGGTCAGCGTTTGGCCCCAATCATGACGAATGGCCGCCGCCGGGCTCACGACGTCGGCCACGAGAGCGGGCAGATTAGGTTTCAGGTCGTAGCCGCGCCGGCGGTGAAATTCTTCCAGAAAGTCCGCGGTCCAATCCGAGTCGTTGACCTCGAAGCTGTCGCAGAACATGGCGCGGACGCTCCCGCCCCCAGCCTCCGCTAACGGCTGTCCCACTGCTTCCAGATGCTTCTCCAACGCGGCGCGGCGGTAATGGTCGAGAACCAAACCCTCCACTCCCACGGCGGCCCGCTTCACCTTCATGCCGGTCATTCCGGCCACAAAGACCAGCAAAATACGAGGCCCCGACGACGGAGAAGGAAGAATGAAAACGCCTTTCTCCCTCGAGGTGATCTCGTGCAGGGAACTTGCGTCAAAATGCTTCATGTCCCCGGAGGCGACAAACGCCGCGAGGAATCGTTCGCCTTCCTCTAGCCTGCTTTTCTCACCAAGTTTTCCGAGAATCGCTTCGGAGTGCTGATCGTCGATGCTGGCCTGGGTTTTGGGCTGCACGGTGGGGCGGTTGGGTCTTTTCGGGGCCTGCGGAGGCTGGGCCCGCTGCGCGGCAATGATTGGGCGGTTGAAGCCCGCACACTTCCGCCCTTTGATTTCCCTTTCGCCATCCTGGGATTGAGGGGCC
>JBEKAK010000146.1:0-8666 GCA_050018275.1 Terriglobia bacterium
GACCCATCAGCAGCGTGGCGGCGGCTGCCGAAAGACAGGTGGCAGTGAGCACGGCCTGGAAATTCATCCCGGCGATCGAAAGCACTCCCGGCTGCACGAAGATGATGTAAGACATGGCGAGGAAGGTAGTGATGCCACCCAGCACCTCGCGTTGAATGGTCGTGCCGTGCTCTTGCAGCTTGAAGAATTTCGCGATGCGGTTCATAGGAGTATCCAGTTATCAGTCATCAGTAAAGCCCAACAGGAGCCGACTCCTGGCCCTTACTGAAAACTGACAACTGACGACTGACCACGGACAACTGGCAGCAGTCTACTCTTCCTGAAATAGCCGTTTCAACGCTTCTCTTTGCTCGGCATTTTTCTGCAACATGAGGCGACGCAGGCGGCGGAATTCGTCGGGGTCGATCTTCTGCACCGTGCCGCGTCCGCGATGCGGGCTGAAGGCAAGAATGTGGTCGAGGTCCGGCTTGCGGGTGAGAGGATTGCGGAGGCGCACGGCCGCGCGCGGCGGGCAGAAATCGACCAGCGATCCCAGGCCCGCGTCACGGCCGTCGCAGGCGGCGCGGGCCAGGCCCACCACCCGCTTGCGATCGACCTCGTAACAGAGAAAGAGGTCGCCGCGCTTCACTTCTTCGCGAAGGAAGCGCAGGCTCGAGGCGCTGCGAATCCACCCTTCATCGCCCATTTCGAAGGCGCCGCGCGCGGGGGAGCGGAAATACTTGTCGAATTCCCACCCGCGCTTGGTATTAATCTTGAAGACCCAGACCCGCATGGATTCATAATCCTGGCAGTTTGCTGAAAACACTCTTTGCCGATGTCATTCTTGAGGGAGCGCAGCGACCGAAGAATCTGCAGGTCTGTCCGCGCCCGAACCACCTGCAGATCCTTCGCGGAGTTTACCCTGAGCGAACGAACGGGCTCAGGGTGAACTCCGCAAATGGGCTCAGGATGACATGCTTAGGACGTTTTTCGGCAAACTCCCCGGGCGGCGCCAGTTTTCAGACTTCCACCACGCGCGCGGTGCGCACGGCAGGGATGGCGCGGATTTCGTTCAGCACCTCGTCAGGCACGCGATCATCGACGTTGACGAAGCCGATGGCTTGCTGCGTTTGCGGGTTACGTCCCAGCGCGAAGTTGGCGATGTTGATCTTGCGGTCGCCGAGAATCGTGCCGACGCGCCCAATGACGCCCGGCACGTCCTGATTGCGAATAAACAGGATGACGCCGCGCAGGGGTGCTTCGATATCGATATCGTTAATGCCCAGAATGCGCAGCCCGCCGCCCAGGCCCACCATGCCCAAGGCTGTGGCGGATTCACCTTCCGTGGCCAGAGCGATGCCCAGCGAGTTGGAAAACGCCGCACGCCGCGCGCTACGCAGTTCCGCCACTTCCACGCCCCGCTGCTGCGCGAGCGCGGCAGCATTCACCAGGTTCACTTGCACGGAAAGCGCGTGCGAAAGGACTCCCTTGAGCACCGCGTTCTTCACCAAGTGCGTATTCAGCTCCGCCAAACCGCCGTCGTAACTGATGCGCACCTCGCGGATTCTCTCGCCCGAAATCTGCGCCAGAAACGCGCCCAGTTTTTCGCCGAGCTGGATGTAGGGCTCGAGCTTCTTAAATTCCTCGGCGGAAATCGCCGGCATGTTGACCGCGTTGCGCGCCACGCCCAGCAGCAGGTAGTCGCGTACCTGCTCGGCGATGCGGATGCCCACGATTTCCTGAGCCTCTTCCGTCGAGCCTGCGATGTGCGGGGTGGCGATGACGTTCGGATGGGTCACCAGCTTCAGATCCTTGGGCGGCTCGGCTTCGAAAACGTCGAGCGCCGCGCCGGCCACTCGCCCGCTCTCGAGCGCCGCCAGCAATGCGGCCTCCTCGATCAGTTCGCCCCGCGCGCAGTTTACGATGCGCACGCCGGGCTGGGCGAGCTCGAGCGTCCGGGCGTTGAGCAGATGGCGCGTCTCGGGCGTGGCGGAGGCGTGCAGGCTGACGAAGTCGGCCGCCTTCAGCACCTCCTCCAGCGAGGCCAGCTTCACGCCCAGGTCGCCCGCCAGGAGCGAAGAGACGTAAGGGTCGTAAGCGACGATTTCCATTTCGAAGGCCTTGGCGAGGCGCGCCACCTCCGAGCCAATCTGACCGAGGCCGACCAAGCCAAGTGTCTTGCCGCGCAACTCCATCCCCTGGAGTTTTTTCTTTTCCCATTGGCCCTTCTTCATCAAGGCGTCAGCCTGCGGGATGCGCCGTGCGAGCGCCAGCAGCAGCGCCAGCGTATGCTCAGCCACGCTCACGGCATTGCCGCCCGGCGTGTTCATGACGACTACGCCTTTCTGCGTAGCGGCGTCCAGGTCCACGTTATCGACGCCTACGCCGGCGCGGCCGATCACGCGCAGCCGCTCGGCGCTTTCGAGGAGCTTGGCCGTGGCTTTCGTGGCGCTGCGCACCACGAGCGCGTCGGCGTCGCGGATCTCCTCGGCAACGTTGGCTCCCGGCGTCTTCGGCAGGAAGACGACATTCCAGGATGCTTCCGCTCGCAGGATTTCTACGGCACGTTCCGAGACGTTGTCAGCAATAAGGATTTTCATGGCTATGATTCCTTGTGTGAATTGAGAATTGCAGGCAGCGGCACGATGCGTGGCGACGGCCAGCTTCAGGGGACCTTAGGAGAACACCCAGAAGGCAACCTCGTTGTCATCCTGAGGAGTCCCGCCTTGCGGGACCACGAAGGATCTGTATTTCCTTTGGAGCGAAATGCAGACTGCAGACTCTTCGCTGTCGCTCAGGATGACAAGCGTGAGGGCTTCTCCGAGTCCCGGTCACGCCGCGTGCCGCAGGTAAACCTCTTCCACGGCGCGCACGCCGGATCCGAGCTCCACCTTCTGTCCGAGCTTCAGCAGCGCGATTTCGAGCGCCGCGAAAACCGCGAACAGGTCGGCGATGTCGTAGTAGCCCAGATGCGCCAGGCGGAAGATCTGACCTTTCATGCTGCCCTGGCCGTTGGCGACGATCGCACCAAAGCCCGTGCGCAGTTCCTTGACGATCGCGCCCGAATCCATGCCGGCGGGGGCACAGATGGCGGTGGCGGCGTTGGCGGGCGAGGACACCGCAAACAGTTTCAGCCCCAGCGCCTGGGCCGCGGCACGCGAGGCTTCCGCCAGCAGCGCGGCGTTCGCAATCAGGTTTTCGCGGCCGATCTTCTTGATGTACTCGAGCGCAGCGTGCAAGCTGATGATGAGCGTGGTGGCCGGTGTGTAGGCCGTCTCACCTTTCGCCTGGTTCTTGCGCTCCTTGGCGAAATCGAAATAATAGTGGGGAAGCTTGGCTTTGGCGATCAGGCCCCAAGCCTTTTCGCTGACGCTCGCGAACGCCAGGCCGGGCGGAATCATCACGGCCTTCTGGGAGCCGCCAATCACGACGTCGAGCCCCCACTCTTCGATGTGCAGGTTGGAGGTGCCGAGCCCAGTGATGGCGTCGACCACCAGCGCGGTTTCGGGATAATTCTTTACGGCTTCGCCGAGCGTGCGCACGTCGTTCATCACTGCCGTGGAGGTCTCCGTAGCCTGGATGTACACGGCGCGGAACGGCCTGTCGCTCGCGAGCTTTTGCTTCATCTCGCCGATGTTCACGGGCTGGCCGTAGGGCGACTCCACCTTCACCGCCTCGATGCCGTAGGCTTGCGCGAGACCCAGCCAGCGCTCGCCGAACTTGCCGGCGGTGCCGACCAGGACGCGCTCGCCGGGTGAGACGAGGTTGGTCAGGGCGCCTTCCATGGCTCCGGTCCCGGAGCTCGCGAAAATCAGCACGTCGTTCTTGGTATCGTAGTAGTACTTCAGCGCTTCGAGCGTTTCCGTCATGATCTTCCGAAACGCTTCGGTGCGATGGTGAACGTTAGCCGCCGTGAGCGTGCGCGCCTGCGCCTCCATCAGCAGCGGAGTGGGGCCGGGCGTGAAGAGTCTCTCTTTGATAATGCCGGGCATGAACGCGTTTCCTCTTTGGTTTGAATGTGGCTTCGGAAAAACCTTGGCGGAGCTTGCGGGGTGTACCGAGAATCCTAGGCGGTTTGAGCCGAAGCCAGTCAGAATAGGAGAGGAAACGCCAATTGTCAAATCAAATCCCTCTATGATGAAGCTCCGCTCCGGTCGTCCCGCGCCCAGGCTCGCTTCTTGCAGACAACACACCTCCATTAATGAGTTGCGAAGATGCTTTTCGCGGCCGCCCGGGTGTCATTCAGTTGGGGGCCAATGGATAACTACTTCCTCGGGGGGCAAAGCTATCTTTACTTTCTGGATATTGCTCCTATAATGTCCGGTGAGACCCGTGCGTTCTTCGGAGGTCTCTCGTCCGACGGCGGGTCAGCAGGGAGGATCAGATGCGGGACTTCATCATAGCAGTTGTCATTCTTTCGTTCGCTGCTTTGGCCAGCGCCCAGCAGGCGCCGCCTTCACCGCCGGCCACGGCAGGTGCGCCGGCGACACCGGGCCGGTTGCCCGTGAAGCGCGTGGTGCTTTACAAGAACGGAGTTGGGTACTTCGAGCACTCGACGCGCGTGCGCGGGACGCAGGACCTGAATATCGACTTCACCTCGGCCCAGTTGAACGACGTGCTGAAGTCACTGACCGTTGTGGACCTGGGCGAAGGGCGCATCACGGGCGTGCGCTTTAATTCCGTGGCGCCGCTCTCGGAACGCCTGAAATCCTTGCGCCTGCCGCTGGGCGAAGACGCAACGCGCAAGGATCTTCTGGAGGCGCTGCGCGGAACACGCGTGGAAGTGCGCAGCGGCCCGGCGGTAACGAGTGGGAAGGTGCTGAGCGTCGAGATGGTGAAAAGGTTCGGCGCGAAACCGGAGCAGATGGAGGAAGTACTGGAAGTCACGCTGGTGACCGACGCGGGGGAAGTTCGCAGCTTCGAGCTGTGGCCGGGAACTTCCCTACGCATTGCCGACCGCGAGCTGAGTGACGAAGTCAATCGTTATCTGAACCTGATCGGCTCCGCGAAGGCGGTGGACTTGCGGCGGCTGACGATTTCCGCCGCGGGCACGGGCGAGCGTGAAATCTTTGTCAGCTACATCAGCGAAGTGCCGGTGTGGAAGAGCACCTATCGCATCCTGCTGGACGCGAAGGCGGGCGCCAAGCCGCTGGTGCAGGGATGGGCCGTGGTGGACAACACCGTCGGCGAGGATTGGAAAGACGTGCAACTCTCGCTCGTGGCGGGCGCGCCGCAGTCCTTCGTGCAGAACATCTCGCAGCCCATGTACGTCCGGCGGCCGGAGGTGCCGCTGCCCCAGTCGGCGATGCTCACTCCACAGACGCACGAGGCGGCTGCAATGCCCATGGCCGCGCCCGCGGCCCCACCGCCCGCGTCAATGGCTGAGATCGCAGGCGGCGTGGGAGGTGGTTATGGTGAAGGTCGTGCGGCTGCATCCCCACCCCCGGGGCAACGTAAGGCAGAGGAATCTCAACGACTCGATCTCGCCGAGCGACTTCTCAAAGCGCAGCGCGTGGAGGCGGAAGCGAAAGGCGTCGGCGATTTCTTCGAGTACAACCTGACAGAAAAGGTCACCATCGGCAAGAACCAGTCGGCGCTGGTGCCGATTCTGCAAACGCGCATTGACGCGGAGAAAGTGACGCTTTGGAACGAGGACTCCGACCAAGCGCTCCGCGCCCTCTGGCTGCACAACACGAGCGGCATGACGCTTGACGCGGGCAGCTTCAACGTGCTCGATGAGGGTACCTTTGCCGGCGAGGGCATGCTCGACGCCGTGCGCCCCGGCGAAAAGCGGCTGATCTCCTACGCGGCCGACCCTGCCCTGCGAATCCAGGTCGAAGAGCAGTCCGCTGAAAAGCCCTTTAGCCGGATCCGGGTCATCAAGGGAACAATGATCATGACCAAGGAGGAGCGCGAGACCAAGACCTACAAGATCAGCAACTCCGACCCCGCGGCGCGCGACGTCATCATCGAGCATCCCGCGCGCCCCGAATGGAAACTCACGGAAGGCGTGACGCCGGAGGAGACTTCCGCGTCCTTCCACCGCTTCCGCGTGAAAGTGGAACCCAAGAAGAGCGCACAACTGGTGGTGGAGGAATATCACCCTCTGAGCGCGCGGGTGGAACTCTCAAACCTCTCAAATGAATACATCGATCTGTTGGCCGAACAAAAGAGAATGACTCCCGCCATGGAGAAGGCGTTCAAGAGGGTCCTCGACCAGAAAGCTGTCATCGAGGGACTCGACGCGCAACTGAATTCGCGCCAACAGGAGGAAACCAGCATCTCGAGCGACCAGGCCCGCATCCGCGAGAACATGAAGGCGCTCAAGGGCAGCCCGGAGGAGAAAGCTCTGCTGCAGCGCTACACACGCCAATTGGATGAGCAGGAAGACCGTCTGGCGACGCTGCGCAGCCAGATCGCCGACCTGAAGGGCAAGCGTCAGCAGGCCAGCCAGCAACTCGACCAGATCCTTGCGGAGATCAGCCTGGACGAAAGCTTCTAGTGCCTCGGTTGCGGAACAAAGCGCACTTGCTTGCACCGAAGGGCGGGGGCGCCTTCACAGGGCTCGCGCATTTGTGAAACCGAGCAGGAGGACCGGAAAGCCCCTCCCCTACACGGAACCCCCAAACCCCACCCTCCCGGCGAGCCAACACGCTCCTGGGCGGGGTCTGATACAGTCTTGGCCCGGCCAAGAGGCCACCGAATCTGCGCCACCCCGGCGCGGGTAACCAGGAGATCCACCATGAAGCGCCTTGTGCCAGCCGCCCTTGCAGTCGCGGGAGTTCTGTTCGCACCTGCTTTGACGCCGCTCTCATCCCAGGTGGGCAAGCCCCAGCCCCTAAGTCTGCCTCTCGAATGCCCAGGGGGAGATTGCCCGCTGTTGCAGGGTGCTCCGCAGACGGCGGGCATGCGCAGTGGGTTCGTGCGCCTCAAGCCCGGGGAAACGGTCGGCTGGCATACGACGGGAAAGAATGAAGAGTCGCTGGTGGTGCTGCGGGGGCGCGGCGAAGCACGCATCGAAGGCCAGCCCGCCCACGCCTTCGCTGCGCCGGCGCTCGTCTATATTCCCCCGGCGACACGGCACAACGTCGCGAATATCGGCAATGAGCACTTGGAATACATATACGTGGTCGCGCCCGCGCAGACACCCTGAGGATTGGCTTGGACTCTCCGCACCTGTCCCCTCACGGTCGAGACCAGAAAGCCCATTCCCTGCGGGCTAACGGCGCGCGCATATCAATTTCCCTTCTGCCCGTGCCGTGCCGCCCCGAGGGTGAGAATCGCCCAAGCCGGCAAGCTGCCGCCTCGCCCATCTACAGGCGCCCCTTGACATTCTCACGATAAGGTCTAGAGTGTTGGTAGGCAAAGTAGTTGGTTTCGCCGTAATGTCGGCCAGATGGGATTGCGGCGTTCCCGGTTGCACCGACCGTTTCGAGGCGCCTCGACTTCCCCTTTGTGACCGACCGTGCGGCCTGTCTAACCTTCCAATGGTCTGCCTCCACGCCCGAGGTAGTGGGCGCGAAAGGAGGTTGCCGTGTTCCAGATGATTAACCAGACACCTGAGGAGCCCGGGGACCGGAAGATGCTCCTGGTCAAGATTGGCATGTTCATCGTGGCTTTGGCTGCCCTGGGCGGTGTGGTGTATTTCTTTGCGTTCGTCTCTATGGGTAATCACTAGCTACGGCCGGGCGAGAGGGAATTGTTCTTCGACAAGCCGTAAGGCCTCGCCGCGGGTGTGTATGCGGCCTTCCAACTGAGCATCCTCCACGACTTGGAGGATCCGTTTGAAGATTGGCCCGGGACTATATCCCTGTGCGATCAAATCGTCGCCACGAAGCAAGGGCGCCGGCTTGATCTCTTCCTGGGGAGTTTCTTCCAGCATTCTCCGCGCCAGTTCATAATTCGTCAAATCGCCATGACTCGCCAGGCAGTCCAGCCGGTGCAGTTCCAGGTGTTCCTCAAATCCCTCCTGGCGCAGAAAGCGGAGCTGGGTTGAGAGCCGCATGCGCGGAAAATCCTTGAAGCGCAGATGCTGCCGCACCAGTTCCACCACGCGTTCCGTCTCGCGCGCGGAAAGCCGCAAGCGGCTACAGATCTCCTCCGCCATCTTCGCGCCCACTTCCACGTGGTTATCGAACCGGATGCGTTCGCGGATACTGAATGTCGGCGGCTTGCCGACGTCGTGCAGCAGGACACCCAGGGCCAGCGTGGGTGTCGGCTCGCGCAGCCTCTCGAGCATCTGCAACGTGTGGATCCACACGTCGCCCTCGGGGTGAAACTCCGGTGGCTGCTCCACGCCCTGCAGGCGTTTCACCTCCGGCAATACCTCCTGAAGTAAACCCGATTCATCTAGTAGCTCAAATCCCTGCCGTGCCTGGCCCTCCGTAAGGATCTTAACGATCTCGTCACGCACCCGCTCCGCGCTCACGTCGTGGGTCTGCGCCGCCAGCCTGCGGATTGCTGTGAGCACCGTGGGCTCCAGCTTGAAACCAAAGCGTGCCGTGAAGCGCACGGCGCGCAACATCCGCAAGCGGTCTTCACTGAAGCGCTCCATGGGATCGCCGATCGTCCGCACGCGCCGGGCGCGGATGTCGGCCTGCCCGCCCACGAAATCCAGCACCTGGTCGCTGAGCGGATCATAGAGCAGCCCGTTGATGGTGAAGTCGCGCCGGCGCACATCTTCCTGC
>JBEKAK010000147.1:0-8444 GCA_050018275.1 Terriglobia bacterium
CAAGATTTTCGTGACGGGAAACTCCCGCGCCTGGCGGCATTTCCTCGAACTGCGCGGCAGCCCTCATGCCGATACGGAGATTCGTTTGCTGGCCGTCGAGGTCTGCCGCGTCTTCAAGAAAGAAGCCTCGAACATTTTCCAGGATATCGAGCTCGTGGATGAGCCCGACGGCATGCCTTCCGTCCGCGTCGTTCACTCCAAAGTCTAGCAGGGTGCGGGACAACCCGGCCAACCTGTCATCTCTGAGCCCGCTGTGCGGGCGAAGAATCGCCGCAGTTGTTTTTCTGTCGCTCACCGCAGCCCCAGGTGTGGAGCGCTGACGGCGCGTGAACTGCCGGGATCCTTCGTCGTCCACCCGCCAGACGGGGGCCCTCCTGAGGATGACAGCACGGGGGCGTGGCGCCCGGCTGGGGAGACCGATCTACACGCTCTTGAGGTAAGCCCAGGTTTCCGGAACGGATGGAACCAAGATCGAAATGCGGTGGCGCAGCGGTGCGAGCTCCTGGGCGAGAAGCCGCAAATCCTGCGGCTCGGCATATGTACCCTCTGCCACCACCACCTTGACGTGCGCATCGTTCCCGTGCAGATGGGCGAGGATGCCAGCGGCCAGGCGCTCGGCGCTCGCTCGGTCCAGGGCTCCTTCGATTTTGACCAGCGTGCTGCGCAGTGCCCGCTCCATGCTCACGCGCAGCGAACCGAGCTCGCCGGGACGCAGAGCCCAGGGAGTGGTGCGGTAGGCGCGGCGGAGCAGCTTGGGGTGTTGAAAGGAGTCGTGGCGCAGGGTGAAGCGTGTCCAGGCGGCCGCCGCGGGCGCCAGCCACGAAAGCACGCGCGGGCCAAGGCTCGGCGGACCGAGCAAAGTTCGAATCTCCGTCTCGAGACGCGCTGCGGCTTCCGGGGTCGGGCCGGAGCGCTTCGCCACGCGGAAAAGCGGGTAGGCGCGCCGAATCTCTTCAGCCCAGCGCTCGGCTTTGGCGCGCAGATAGGCTGAGCTGGAATCGCGGTATCGCTTCCAACCCTGGAACCAGACTTCCACGGATCGCAGGATTGAAGGTCCATTCACGCGGAAGTCCGTCTCAAAGCCCTCCCGCTGCAAATCCTCAATTTCGCCGGGCGTCATGGTGGGATGTTGCACCATGGCGCTGAAGCCGTCGCAAGCGCGGTAGTAGCGCTCCGACTCCTCCGCCAGGTTGCAGTTGAGGCGCCCTTCTTTCATCACGCGCTCGAAGAAGGGCGTGCCGGGCGTGGGGCCGTAGATGAGGAATTGCGCATAGGTCGGCCGGAGCGCCAGAAATTCCGCCAACTCCTCTCGGATGATCTCTGGAGTGTGATAGTCGAACCCCAGCATCATCGAGGAGAGCACGGTGATGCCGTGCGAGCGTAACTCCGGAATCAATTCCTCCACGGGCTTACCCTGTTGCTTGGCGTACCCGGAGCGTTTTCCCTCATAACCCACCCAGACCCCGTCGACGCCGGTCTCCAGCAGTTCCTGTGGGGTGAACCGGCTCAAGGCCTTGACGGAAGCGAAGGCAAACATGGAGAGAGGCGTGCCCCGCTCCAGGACCAACTCGCGCAGGCGGATGGCGCGGTCCTTGGCGAGCAGGAAATCTTCGTCGAGAATCGCCAGGCTCATGCGGGAGTCGATCTCGAGGTAGCGCTCGATGACTCGAAAGATGTCGTCGCCGGTGGGAAGCAGCCGAATGTGACGGCGCTTGAAGAAATACGAGGTGCAGCAGAAGTCGCAACCATTCGGGCAGCCGAGCCCGGCAAAGATCATCCCCGTCCGGTCCACGGGAACCGAGAAAATCCGCAGGTTGAGCGTCACGAGCGGATGATCGTAAGGCATGGGCCGCGGCGGCTCATCGAGCAGCGCCCGGAAGTAGGCCACGCCCTCTTCGCGGCAGATGTGGTCGCCGTAGGGGGCAAGCGTCGCGTCGTCCAGAACCGTTCCGTAACCGCCCAGAACGATCTTGGCGTCGGGCGCGTGCTTGCGCACCAGCGCCACCACTTCCTTCATGCGATGAAAAGTAACCAGGTTGAAGGAAACGCCGACGTAGTCCGGCCCCTTCCGAAGCTCGCGCACCAACTCGCGATGCGACGGGTACTGGAGCACCACGGTGGGTGCATCCAGGTTGGCGGCGATGTAATCCAGCGCAAACGTGAAATTCACCGAGCGGGGGCTGAAGATGCCCTGCGCGCGCGTGATCTGTCCGTGGAGCACTTCGTAGCCCACACTCGAAGCGTCTCCGTGAGCGGGCCCGATGGGACGGCAAATACTCGTCAGGAGAACTTTGGGGCGACGGGAGGAGTGGTCCCCACGCGCCGCGCTTGCCCGGGTTTCTTTTCCGGTGAGCGTGCACGGTCCGGTCCCCATTTTGGTTTGCATCCTTGGCCTCAGGTGCGAGGGTTCGTAAAAACTCTGATAATTCTATCACGAGGCCCGGATCGACTCCAGCACGACTTTGCGGCGATCGGGCGCACGGGCGGAGAGATCCAGGGAACCGCTACGAACCGACGTGGCCCCGGCGGGAATTATTGCGGACCAACCTTGCAGTCGCGGTATAATGAGGTTTCTGCCGCAGGGGCACCAGCGCGACCATCCGGCATGGCGGGCAATACACGAGGCTGAGGCATGGGATTCATTGAGAACCGCTTCGAGAAGAACTTCGTCATCACCTCGGTGGATTATGTTTTCAACTGGGCGCGCAAATCCTCACTTTGGCCGCTGACCTTCGGGTTGGCATGTTGTGCGATTGAGATGATCGCCTCCACGACTTCGCGTTTCGACATGGCGCGCTTCGGCGCCGAGGTTTTTCGTCCCAGCCCGCGCCAGGCCGACTTGATGATCGTAGCCGGAACCGTGGCGCTGAAAATGGCGCCGGTCGTCAAGCGCATTTGGGAGCAGATGCCGGATCCGAAGTGGTGCATCTCCATGGGCGCGTGCTCCAGTGTGGGTGGGCCCTTCAACACTTACGCTGTGCTGCAAGGGGTGGACAAGATTGTTCCCGTGGATGTTTATGTGGTGGGCTGCCCGCCGCGCCCCGAGAACCTCTTTTATGCTCTTCTCAAACTGCAAGAGAAGATCGATAGCATGACGCTGGGGAAGCGGCCCACGGAAGTCCGTCTGGACGAGGGCATGATGGAGGACTTCAAGAAGTCCATCCGGATCGGCAAGGCGGGGACACCGGAACTGGTCCGGATCGGCTGAGCCGATCTCTTCCTGCTAAAACTTGGACAGCCATCGTGACGGCCAGACGGGAAGCGTCTTCCTGTCGTCGGCCGGGGAGACCTCCATGGCCAAATTCGTAAAGGTCGCGAGCACGTCGGATCTGAAGCCGGGCGCAGCGACGACGGTGGAACTCGACGGGAAAACCATCGCTCTCTTCAACGTAGCAGGGAAGATTCACGCCACGGACAACACCTGCCTGCATCAGGGTGGGCCGCTCGGCGAAGGCATCCTGGACGGCGAAATCGTAAGCTGCCCCTGGCACCAGTGGGAGTACAACGTCCGCACGGGTGAGAAAGTTGGCTCCAGCTCCCTCAAGCTGACGACGTATCCCGTGGAGGTCGACGGCACGGATATCAAGGTGGCGGTGTAGCAGGCCGCAATCAACCCCTCCTGCGGAATTCCGTGCCGGGCCACGAGCCCGCAGTCATCCGGTCGAACGGAGAACCCCCTACTGTTACTTTATTCGCTTCGTTCCTGATGAGGTATTATGCGTAACGAAGACTGTGCCCGCCTCGGGAGGCTCCACGCGCGTCGCGGCACTTGTCCCAGCGCAATCCACAGGTCGACCCTGATTCACCATGCCTGAACTTCCGGAGGTTGAAAATGTCGCGCAAGGTCTCGAAAGGCGCGCGCTGGGGCGTCGCGTTGCGGCCGTCGAGGTCCGTCACCCTGGCGTCATTGTCGGCTCAGCGGAAGAATTCGCTTCCACCCTCGAGGGCAGAAGGCTGGTGAACGTCTCGCGCAAAGGCAAGGCGCTTGCCCTCGAACTCGCCGCGGAGGACGGCTCTCGGCCGCGTTTTCTGCTGGTGCGCCTCGGGATGACGGGCCAGTTCACCGTCAAGCCACACGAGGCGCCGCTCGAGTCGCACACGCACGTGCTGCTCGCTCTGGACGACGGCCGCGAAGAATTGCGTTTCCGCGACGTCCGGCGCTTCGGCCGGTTGCGCTCCTGCACGCGCGAGGAGTTGGAAGCAGTCCTGGGCGCGCTGGGGCCGGATGCGCAGCGCGTGACGGAGCGGCAATTCCTCGCGGCAATGTGCGACCGCCACGGCGCGATCAAGAGCTGGCTGATGAACCAGAACCTACTGGCCGGCCTGGGAAACATCTACGCCGACGAGGCCTTGTTCGAAGCGCGCATTCATCCCCTCACGCAACCCGGACGCGTTTCTCCTGAGAAGGCGCACCAGCTCTACAAGGCCGTGCGCAAGGTGTTGGACCGCGCCGTGCAACTGGGCGGCACGACCTTCAGCGACTACCTTGACGCCGAGGGCCGGCCCGGTGCATTCCTGAAAAAACTGCGCGTCTATCAGCACACCGGCGGGCCCTGCCGGCGCTGCGGCCACGCCATTCACCGCATGGTGGTCGCGGGACGCAGCAGCCACTTCTGCCCGCGGTGCCAGCCCCGGCCGCGCGTCACCGCCAGGATGCGCGGGCCGCGCGCGTTCGGCGCCTAGCGCCCCCATGCCTGTCGCCGGAGATCAGGCAATCCAGCTGTTTGGTGCGGCGATCGAGGCTGGCCAGAAGCTCAGGGTGTAAGGCGGTATCAACGGCCTGCGGCGCAGCTTGCGTGAGTCCCGTCTCGGGACCGGCTGCTACTGCCCCCGCACGCGGTCGTTGTGCTTCAGCCGGTAAATGCTGCGGCTGGCGCGGTTCTGCTCGTGGGTCAGCCTGGCGCGCTCTTGCGGTGTCACGTTACCATCCGCCTTGGCCTGCAGCTTGTCGGCTTGGATTCTTGCCTGCTGCCGTTCCAGCCTTCGCGTTTCGGCGGGAGTCAATTGCCCGCTCCGCACTCCTTGCGCGATCCGCTGCTGCTGGCGGACCTTTCGCGCGTTGATGCGCGGGGTGCGGGTGGTATCGGGGGACGTGCTTTGGGTCGTCTGTCCGAGGGCAGGCAGCGCCAGAGCGCCGACCAATGCCGGCGGAGTCAGGAACCTGAGCCAGATGTTCTTCATGTTTCCTCCTTGCTATCCTCAAGGAATGCCTGCCTGGGAGCTCTGGAGCCAGACGGCGTGTCGTGCTACATCTTCGCGTTCAGTATGTTCAAACACCCGTCGCTCGAAAGAGTTGCGAGTGATCGGAGATATTGCTGCCTTTATCATGCCTGAATCAAAGTGAAGAGTCTCGTGCGAGAAAGGCTCTGCGGCTTCGGACCACTACTGGCGGTATGGAAACGATGCCCATACAATATGTCGGCGGCGGCGCACCAATGCCACAAGATGTTGTATACCCATCAGAACTATTTGTGTCTCCGCCTGCCGAGCCACTTGACCACTGTTCGGAGCGTTTCTATGATCGTGCATAACTGGGGTGCAGGTGCAGGCCCCAATAACAACGCTGCTTCGTGAGTTGCTGAAGGAATGAAAGGAGCGGTGATTAACAGGGAACGGATCCGGTGGAGAGTTTAGTGTCTGGCCAGTTCCCAGCGACTTGCAGGCCAGACGGAACGTTTGATCCGACCGCCGGAATTGCTACCTGGGAGTTTCCAGGGTGTGAGTGAGCGGGGCGAGGGTAAAGCTATGAGGGGCTCCTCTCCCCCGCTCACAGCACCTGGATCGTCGACTCGCTAGACTTATCGGGCCTCCCGCGGGGAGGCCCTTTTTGTTAAGGACTGATCTTACCCGCCACGCGGGCCCTGTGGATCGTCCTTGGCTGTGAAAGCTTAAGAATGTTGTGCAGAAACCTTGCGGTGCCTTCCGGGTTGCTGTATACTGCGTCTTCGATGTTCAGAACCAACGCCAGCTCGTTTACTTACTTTACGTGCCGGTATTGGAGCTTCGCTCCAAGCCGGTAGAGTGGCGCTGGTCCGAACTAATAAAGCAATCGTAAGTAAGGCCAGCCCACTTGCAGCGAGTGGGCTTTTTCATTTTGGGGAGGGGGCGAAGCCATGATCGTCTGCATGAGGCTCCATGCGACGAAGGAACAGATCGAACATGTGTGCGACCGCATCCGCGAATTCGGCTACAAGGTTCACTCCATCCAGGGAGAGGAGCGTGTGGTGATCGGTGTGATTGGCGTCGGCGACGTTACCGCTTGTCTGGAGGCGCTTGAGGCCGCGCCCGGGGTCGAGAGCGCGGTGCGCATCTCCTCGCCTTACAAATTCGTCAGCAAAGAATTCCGCAAGGAAAGCACGCGAATTCCGATCAACGGCGTATCCATCGGGGGCGACCAGTTCGTGGTGATGGCCGGCCCGTGCTCCGTGGAGAGTGAGAAACAGATCATGGAATCGGCGGAATTCGTCGCCTCGGTGGGCGGGAAGATCCTGCGCGGCGGCGCTTTCAAACCCCGCACCTCTCCCTACGACTTCCAGGGCCTGGAAGAGGAAGGGCTGAAGTTGCTGGCCAAGGCGCGCGCGGCCACGGGGCTTGCGATCGTGACAGAGGTGATGAGCGAGCCGGATGTCTCATTGGTGGCCGAATACGCGGACATCATGCAGGTGGGCGCGCGCAATATGCAAAACTTCGCACTGCTCAAGGCGCTGGGCCGCTGCCCGCGGCCGGTGCTGCTGAAACGCGGCATGAGCTCCACCATCAAAGAGCTGCTGATGTCGGCTGAGTACATTACGGCGCACGGCAATCCCAAGATCATCTTGTGCGAGCGCGGCATCCGCACCTTCGAGACCGCCACGCGCAACACCTGCGATATCTCCGCCGTACCGGTGCTGAATGAGCTGACCCACCTGCCGGTAATCGTCGACCCGAGCCACGCCACGGGCCGGCAGAGCCTGGTGCCGGCGCTCGCGCGTGCGGCAGTGGCCATCGGCGCGGACGGCCTGATCGTGGAAGTGCATCCCTGCCCGGAAAAAGCCATGAGCGACGGTGCGCAGTCGCTCAGCTTCCCGCAGTTCCAGGCCATGATGAGAGAATTGAAACCCTATCTCGACATTTGGAAGGAAACACGCGCCACCCAGAACGCCACCGCAGCGCCATAGCACGCTGCCTTCGAACCGCCGCTAGAGAATCAGGAACTGCACCACGAAGAGGGCGGCGAAGATGTAAGTAAGCGTGGGGCACTCGCGCCCACGACCGGTGGCGAGCTTGGCGACGGCATAGGAGATGAGCCCGAAGGCGATGCCATCCGCCACGCTGAAGGTGAGCGGGATTCCGACCAGCACGAGGAAGGCGGGCAGGTATTCGGTGGGGTCATCCCATTTGAGCTCGCGCAGCGTTTTGAGCATCATGGAGCCCACCACGATCAGCGCGGGCGCGAGCGTGGGATAAAGCACCGACTGCCCCACCTTAACGCCGCCGCCGACCATCGAGGCGAGGGGGCTGAAGAAAAGCGAGGCCGCGAGCAGCAGGCCGGTCACGACGCTCGCCAGGCCGGTGCGGGCGCCGTCCGAAACTCCCGCCGCGGATTCGATGTAGCAAGTGATAGTGGAAGTTCCCATGGCCGCGCCCACGGTGGTCCCCACGGCATCGGAGAAGAGCGCTCGATCGACGCGCGGCAACTTGCCGTCGCGCAGCAGGCCTGCCTGCTGGCCCACGCCCACCAGCGTTCCCACCGTGTCGAAGAGCGCCAAGTAGAAGAGCACAAGAATCGCCGCGCCGAAGCGCGCCGGCGAAACACCCAGCAGGCCGCGCAGATCGAATTTCCAGAACGTCGGCGCAAGGTGGAGCTGAGCCGAAAACACTCCCTGATAATGCACCAAGCCGAACAGCACGGAGATGACGGCGGTGGCAAGAATGCCGATCAGGATGGCGCCGCGCACCCTGAATCCCAGCAGCACGAGCATCAGGAGCAGGCCCAGCACGCTCACGATGGTCGCGGGCTGGCGCAGGTCGCCCATGCGCACGAGCGTGCTCGGTGATTGGACGACCAGCCCGCCGTACTCGAGCCCGATAAGCGTGATGAACAGGCCGATGCCCGCCGCAATGCTGCACTTGAGGGAGTTGGGAATGGAGTTCACGATCTGCGCACGCAGGCCGGAGAGGGTGATGGCGACGAAGAAAATCCCCGCCAGCAACACCGCAGCGAGCGCCTGCTGCCAGGTGAGGCCGAAACCCAGGGGGACGGCGCCGCAGAGTGTATAGACGAAGAAGAAGTTCTCCCCCATGCCCGGAGCGAGCGCCACGGGGTAGTTCGCCGCAAGACCCATCAGCAGCGTGGCGGCGGCTGCCGAAAGACAGGTGGCAGTGAGCACGGCCTGGAAATTCATCCCGGCGATCGAAAGCACTCCCGGCTGCACGAAGATGATGTAAGACATGGCGAGGAAGGT
>JBEKAK010000148.1:0-7955 GCA_050018275.1 Terriglobia bacterium
CAATGATGTTGGTGCCCACGGTGATCGCCCAGAAAGCCAATTGGTCCCAGGGAAGCAGGTAGCCCGTGTAACTCAGAAAAAGTGTAACCAGCAGCAGGCCCACGCCCACAACCCAATTGAACTCATGCGGAGGCTTGTATCCGCCGCGGTAGAAGACGTGGAACATGTGCCAGAAGACTGCCAACACCATGGCCTGCGCGGCCAGCCGATGCAGATTGCGGAGGAAAATTCCGTCTGCGACCACGTAGACCAGGTCTTTCATGTCGCGGTAGGCGTCGGGGACCGCAGGGTGGTAGTACAGCATCAGCAGGATTCCGGTGACGGTCAGTACCACGAAAAGGAAGAACGAAATCGAGCCGAGGTAGTATGTGGCGCGGACCCCCAGGGATTTTTCGCGCACCTTGACCGGCAGAATGTGCAGCGAAAGGTTGCCGAACACCGCCAGACTGCGCGTGCGGTTGGTACGGGCCGGGCCACGCCGGAAGATGGATCGCCACACGCGCGTCTTTCTTACCTGTTCGAGAAGTCGTTGGGTCCACACCGTCGTCGCCATGTCGTCCTCAGACTTTCAGGATTTCGGTTTCCTCGACGGTTTCGAGTTTGTCCACCACGAGAGCACCGTCTGCTGCCAGCCGCACCGAAAAGTGGGGGAGAGGCCGCGGCGCGGGGCCGGCTTGCACCTTTCCATCCCTCTCAAACTTGCTTCCATGGCACGGGCAAGCGATCTGGTTTGACTCTGACTTCCATTGCGTGATGCAGCCGAGGTGAGTGCACACGGACGACATCGCCCACAATCCCTTCTCAGTCCTGACGATATAAACCTGCTGGTCTTGAAGGTACGTCACGGAGTTAACTGGGTAGTCATCCAAGGGACCGGCTCGGAAAGTCGTGGGCGGCTCAAACAGGACGTTGGGCGAGGAATACTTTACCGTCACAACCGCGGCTCCTAGGCCGGCGACGGCCAGAGCGCCGCCGGCGATTTCGTTGAAGAAGTCGCGGCGGCTGACCGGAGTCATCCCCTCCGGCTTCGCGGGAGTTTTCTCTTTGCCTTCGGGCGGCATGCTCATCTCTACCTCGTCACCGTTGGAACAGCGTCACGGTAATGGCCAAACACCTCAAAAGCTTCCATGGTGATGGTGTGCGCAGGGCAGCGCTCAGCACAGAGACCGCAGCGGATGCAAATGGTTTCGTCCTTCACCATTACGGAGCCTTCGGCTCCTGGGAGCTCCTCGGACGTCAGGTGCTGCAAGATGATGGGATCCGATCCGGCTTGCTCAGCGAACTTCTTCTTTTCTGCTTCCGAAATCTTCAGTTGGCTGAGTGGCACGAGCGAGAGGCAGTCTTCGGGGCAAACGTCCACGCAGCCGCCGCAAAGGATGCACTCCGTGCCGTCCGCTTCATTGCCCTCGAAGATGGTATTGATCCAGCACTTCAGGCAGCGCGTGGCTTCCTGCTGCGCCTGTTCCTCCGTGTAACCCAACTCCACTTCAGCAATGCCCGTGCGGCGATCGAGCGCGATCGTCGGAACGGAGAGGCGTGAATACTCATCGTAGTCCTGGGCTATCTGGTGATGATCCAACACGGTGATCTGCACGTAGCGGGGTTTGGGTTTCCAGGCGGCGCCCCGCAGATAGCGGTCGATTTCCTCTGCGGCCTTTTTCCCGTCGGCGACGGCGCTGATGATGAGGCGAGGGCCAAATGCAATGTCACCGGCGGCGAAGACTCCGGGCGCGGTCGTCATGAGGGTTGCGGGATCGATCTTGACGGTTCCCTGGCGAGTCGTCTCAATCCCGTCCTGAGGCTTCAGAAACGAAAGGTCCGAGGTCTGTCCGATCGCCAGGATCGCCGTATCGCTTTCGAGCACGCTCTCCGTGCCCGGCTCGAAGACGGGATTGAAGCGGTGCTGGGCGTCGAACACCGACGTGCAGTGAACCGTTTCGAGCCCGGTCAGCTTCCCGTTATGGCCCAGAAATCGCTTCGGACCGCGTGAGGCATAAATCTTCAGGCCTTCGCGCAGGGCCTCTTCGATCTCCTCTTCAAAAGCCGGCATCTCCGCGCGCGATTCCAGGCACACCATGTGAACTACCCGCGCGCCGAGGCGCAGCGCCGTGCGGGTAACGTCCATCAGTTCCTTCATCGCGACGTCCCGTTCGGCGTCGCTCAGCCGGTCCGGTAGGCGGGGACCGCCCAGGGCATCGAGCACATTGCGTTGCTGTTCGCGCAGCGCCGTGCGTGCCACGTCGATCGCCACGTTGCCGCCCCCAATCACCACCACACTTTTGCCGATCGAGAAGCGGTAGCCCAAGTTCACATTGAGCAGGAAGTCGGTGCCGGTAATGACTCCGTCGAAGTCGTGGCCGGGAAGCGGCAGGTCGCGGCTGCGATGGAGACCAATGGCCAGCAGAATTGCTTGGAATCCTTCCGCACGCAGGTCTGCCAATGAAAAATCGCCGAGCCGGCTGTTCAAGCGCAACTCCAGCCCGAGCGCCAGAATTTCGCGGACCTGGGCCTGCACCACGTCGCGTGGCAGGCGGTACTCCGGAATGCCCAGGTGAAGCATGCCCCCCGGCACCGGCGCCGCTTCGAAAATCTTCACGGCGTAGCCGAGCAGGGCCAGATCGTGCGCCGCTGCCAACCCGGCAGGGCCTGAGCCGATCACTGCCACGCGCTCCGGGCGAGTCACCTTGGGCTTCTCGGGGAAGACGTCGAGCGGATTGCGAGATTCCGGCCCGTAACGCTCCGTGACAAAGCGCTTGAGAGCGCGAATGGAGATTGGGGCGTCGAACTGCCCGCGCCGGCAGGCCGTCTCGCAGGGGTGCCCACATACGCGGCCGCAGATTGACGCCAGCGGATTGGGAAGACGGGCGTAGCGATACGCTTCCTCGTAGCGGCCTTCCGCGATCAGCGAGACGTAGCGGCCCGCTTGCGTGTGAACCGGACAGGCCTGCATACAGGGGAAATTCGATTCCAGCCAGCCCAGGTCTACGAGTTTGGTCCGTTGCTTGGCCACCTTGCTGCTCCGCTCTCAAGAACTCCGGCTTGCTCTGCGTCCGCCGCCCGTCGGGATCTTCCGGCCGGCTTAGCGTTGTACGGTAAGATTCACGGTTGTTGATTCACCCGCGACCGTGACGGACTGCGTGGCGGGCTTCGCCTCTTCACTCCAGGTCTTCAGGGTATAGCTGCCGGCAGGAACGTCCTTGATCTCGAATTCGCCTTCCTTGTTGGTCACCGCGAAGTAGGGCGTGGAAACGACCACCACGTACCCCGACATCTCGGGATGCACGTTGCAGAGCAGAGGAGCCACCCCGAGATCGTTAAAGGTGAACGATTTCTCCTGTCCCTGCGGCCAGGTACCCATATTGTGGGCGAGCTTTTTGTTGCCACTGATAGACGGCCAATAAACGTTGTGCCCTACGGGATCGCTGTTCAGAAACTGCACCGCCGTACCTTTCAGGACGACCAGCACGTGAGGAACGAAAGTCATGTGCTTTTGATCTTCCACGGCGGGCTTCGAGGGCGGCGCAAAAGTCTTGCCGGGAATGGTGTCAACGTAGACGGCGATATTCTCGGAGGAGCGCATGCCTTGCGCCGTCACTTTGCCCTTGATCTCGCCAGCAAAGCCGCTGGTTGCGAAACCCAGGCCGAACGTCAGGGCGAGAACCACGGGAACTGCCTGTGAAGCTCGTTTCATATCTCTACCTCGAATTTAGAATTGTTGCTGCTCGCCAACCAAAGACACGCGTGGCGTGCCGTCAGAAGACAAAATCTACTCCCGTCACAAACCCGTTCGGCCGGAAGTACTGTGAAGCTCCGGGAATGGGCACTTCCCAGCGCCGCTGGTACTCGAAAAGAGCCTTGATGTTGGCGCGAAGGAGGAGTTGGACGCCCGGGCTGAAACGGTTGCGCGTAAAATTCTGCGAGAGGCCGCTCTGAAAATCCACGGGTGAATTTACGATGTCGTAACGCATGATCCCGATAAGCCACGGGTAGAACCAGTATTCGCCTTCGGCGAATCCGCCGCTGAAATTGACCGGAGGTCCCGCCATCAGCACATCGCTGTTTTCGCCGGTGACGAGCTGATTGGCATCGCGGCCAAACATGCCCAGGCCGTAGAGTTCGAACTGCCGGTATTTGAAGCGGAAATCACCGCCGATGCGATAGAAGGGATCGTGAATTGTGGGAAGGTTCGGAAACAGGGTTCCGCCCACATTCAGGGCATTGCGGCCGTAGTAGTAGAAGGTGCCCACGCGCAGCGAGGTGTGGTCCCGTGGCCCGGTCGGTCCGGCGCCCTGCACGGCATTGCGCACCTGGGGATCCCGCTCCAGATTGAATTGCTTCCACACGTTGACGAACACATCCTTGCTGTTCCGCACGGCGGGGTTGTCGTTGTTACCGTTGATCACCGCCACGGACCACCAAAGGTTGCCGTCGTTGGGGTAGCCGCCGATTTCAATGCCGCGCTGAGGGGCTGAGAAGACGAAAGGATTACTCGTAGTGCCCATCCCGGTGGCGGCCATGGCGGCTTCGTCGTAGATGTCGTAGTCGCTGGGGTTGATCGTCCGGGCCTGGGTGAAAGGTAAGTCCAACTCGAACTGACCAAAGCGCAGATTGAGCGTGTCCTTGGGCAGACCGATGTAGTGGCCCAGGTCGTTGACCTTGATGTAGCCATCCCCAAGACCGCCATCGGCGCCGGAACCGCCTGTAGAAATGTCGTCGTCAATCCACCAGGCGATATTCTGCCCAAAGCTGCCCGCGCTGAGTATGGTGAACGTGTTGGGCGTGAACAGGTCGGTGCGTGGAAGGTAGCCGAGCGCCAGGGGCTGCTTGCTGTTGTAGGAAGCAAAGCCTGAGTAACGAAAGCTGATCGGAATGGTTCCGGGAATCTCGCCCGGATAGATCGCCTTCGGGAAAGCCTCCTTTTGAGCCTTCGCGCCTAGCATCACGGGTGGTTCTTTCACGAAGAACTCATCATCCTTCGGAAATTTGAATCCGTTTTTCTTGAAGGCAAGTCCGAAGTCGTTGAGTTCCGGGAAATCGCTGTGACATGTGGCGCAGGAAGTTTGGTACTTCCGTGAGAAGGCAGGAATTCCGTAGGATCGGCTGGCCCAGATCAGGGACAAGCAGAGTAAGGCAGCAAGGGTGAAACTAGCGGTCGTCGTAGACCAATACGACTTGTTATTGCGGCGCATGGCGAGTTACCACCTTCCACCGGGCACGGCGTGCCCTTGAATAATCAGCAAGGCTCTGGAGACGCGGTTCGAGGGGAAGGGTGGTTCGGGTGTCGAGGGCAGTCCAGCGCGCGACTGAGTATGGGTGATGGATTCCCGGAGCGCAGCAACCAGCGCCATCCGACAGCCTGCTGAAAGTGGGCATCCCCTAACCTCCCGAGCCAGAACCGCTTCAGAACATCAGGTAGGCTAAGGGACGAGGCGAAGCACCTTCAGTGACAAGTAACCCAAGACATTGTGACCCGCGTCACAATGTCACCAACACGAGATATGACACAACGTCCGAATCTACTGCGATAATGTGTCCGAATGTGGTTATTTAATTCTTGCCTTCTCTTTTTCATGCTGGTATCTGCGCTTTGTTTAAGACATAATGGCTTTGTCGGGGTGACCCAATGCCCGTGGATCGACCGAGGGCTCCGTACAACCTGCCAGTCATCGAAAGCTGCCTTAGCTGCATGGCGCGAGAAGAGGGGCTCTTCTGTCAGCTCCCCCACGCAGCGCTTTCCACCCTGAATTCTCTCCGCCAGACTTCCTTCTATCCCAAAGGGGCTTTGCTATTTGTCGAGGGGCAACCGACGCGTGGGCTGTACATCATGTGCTCGGGCGAAGGGAAGCTTTATGTGAACTCCGCGGAAGGGCAGAGCCTCACGCTGCGCGTTGTCGAGCACGGCGAAGTGCTCGGTCTGAGCTCCCTGATAGCGGACGAGCCTTATCCGGCCAGCGCGGAGACGCTGTGCCCCAGCCAGGTAAGCTTCATTCCGCGCCTCGAATTTCTGCAATTCCTGCGCGCCAATGCGGACGTTGCGTTACGCGTGGCCAAGCATCTCAGCATGGAACTCAGCCGAGCCTGGCAACAGACACGGATGCTGGCCCTGGCTCCGGACACTCATGCCAAGCTCACCCAATTCCTCTTCGAGTGGGCAGAAAAACACCCGCAGGCGACCGCCGACGGCCTGCGTATTGCGCTTCACATGACTCATGAGGAAATCGCGCGAAACATTGGCGCCTCTCGCGAGAGCGTGAGCCGTATTCTCGGCGACTGGAAACACCGGGGGGTGATTCGGGTGAGCGGCGGGACGATTACCATCCTCCGACCATTGGAACTCCAGAGCGCGGCGACGCGTTTGGCCACGCCCTAGAGATCTACACTTTCCGCAACAGACCAGCTCTATTGTCTCCCTGGATTGCACCCGGACGTTTTCGTCTTCACGCACGAGGGCAACACGCGTCCGGTTGGGCTGGGGATCGGGCCATCCGACTTTTCAGGCTGTCCTTCGCGAAAACGACGTGTCCGTGCCAAAAACTCTAATACGGCCCGATAACTGTCGCTGGATCTCGTAATCCTTTTCATCCGATGTGTCCGCGCTCCAGCTTCCTGCGACCACTGGGTATTTTCACTTCTGAATAAGGCAACTGCCGGGATCAGGGGGTGATCCTCTGGGACGGCACCCCAAGAAGATTCAGGATTAGGTTGGGGAGTGAGGCTTCAGGCAGCGCGGCGTTCGAACCGATGTCGAAGGCCTCCCACTTCCGCAATCTCCACCACGGGACCCCGTTCCGGTGGTTGAACGGCTCGGGGTCGAGGGGCATCTTTGGCCAACGACAAGTGAGTGCGGGCCCGGAGGTAGTAAGCGAAATACAATTTGAGTGTCCGGTGCAGAGACTCCTCGTTGAGTACGAGGAGGTGATCAAGGCACTCCCGCCGAAAGGATCCGATCAGGCGCTCGACATAGGGACTCTGCCATGGCGATCGCGGCGCCTTCAGGACTTCCCGCACACCCATCCCTCGCACTCTTTGCCGAAAGACGTCGCCATCGATGCTATCGCGGTCATGGAGCAGATAGCGTGGGGCCGTGTCCCAAGGGAAGGCCTCGGCCATCTGTTGCGCCGCCCCTCCCGAGGTGGGGTGGGCGGTAACGTTGAAATGAATCACTCGACGCCGATGATGGGCCAAAACTATGAAGACGAACAAGACTCGAAAGCTCAGGGTAGGCACCACGAAGATGTCGGTAGAGACGGGTTCCTTCACGTAATTGTCGAGATAAAGTCCACCAGGCCTGAGAGGGCGGCTTTTGCCGGCGAGCCATATGCTTCGCGACCGTGACTTGGGAGACCTCGATTCCCGAGTTAGAGTAGCTCGCCGTGAATGCGAGGTGCTCCCCAGGGCGGATTCGCCACACTCACCTTTCGGAGGAGGTCTCGAACCCCCCGGGACATTGGAGGCCTTACGAGCGTACCCCTTCTACTCTTCAGACCCAATACAGAAGGAATCCCCGGCGATGCCAAGCAATGACGGTCTCGGGCTTGACGAGGATGATAACGGATCGCTAACCCGACCCGGCACGTACTGGCCAAGCCCAGAAGAACCGGTCCGCCGAGTTCAGGCGCGCGCGTCCGCGCTGAGATCTTCGCAGGACATTGATTTGGATCTATTCAAGGCTGATCAGGACTGGCTTGTCAAGCGGCCCGATCCCGACCAGAAGCGGTCAGCCCCAGTTCACTTGGCCGGATAGGCTACTCGGAAACTGAGCTTTGAGTGGTCCGCAGGGCGCATCCTTGTCCCGAAACGGCGTTCGAGGAAATAGCTCCTCGTTAGCCGCCTCATGCTTATCCGGTTGTTTCAGCAAGCCCCAATTAGTAGTATATGGGCATGCCGCGCCCAGCGTTTCCGAAAACCTTGCGCGAGTTTCAGTCGATGTTCGCTACCGAAGAGGCTTGCCAGAA
>JBEKAK010000149.1:0-7638 GCA_050018275.1 Terriglobia bacterium
CGCGAAGCCTGTGCACACCCCCAAAAGGTCCAACCGCCCCACCGTGCAGCCCAAAACCCAGGCCAGCATCGACGATCAGCACTCCGAAGCGATTCTCGGAAAACTTGGTGAGAAAAGCAGGCTAGCCTCCCGTAGAGGGAGGGGCCAAGCAGGGTTCGCGGCGACTTTGACTCAACTGGGAGAACTCTCATTTACATTGGTACAGTCATCGGGGGGCAGGTCATTCGCTTTCCCTCATAAGCGGGAAGTCAGGGGGTGCGACAACATAGACCGCCGGCAAATCCTCCCCAAAGCACAAGCAGGCAGCTCGGCCATAATACTCCGGAAATCGTCCCGCCGCTAACCAGACGTTAGCATCCTTTGACGACAACAGCGACGTGGCTTATACTGAGGCTCCTCGTCCGGCGCGATGAAGAGAGTAGGAGTCCACGATATCGCCCGCCTCGCCAACGTGTCCATTGGCACGGTGGATCGTGCCTTGCACGGGCGTAAGGGCATCAGCAAGGAGACGCGCAAACGCGTCCTGCAGGTGGCACGGGAGTTAAGCTACACACCTAACCCCGCCGCCCGCATGCTGGCGGTTGGCCGTGCCCACTTGCGCATAGGTGTGTGCATCCCGCGTGAGATTCATTATTTCTACGACCAGGTCCGTGACGGCATTCTGGCGGAGGCTCGCCGATTCGAATCGCTCGGCGTAAGTGTCACCTACGACCCTGTACCTCGACTCGGCGCAGGCGAAGTCGAGCGGGTGCGGCACATGCTCGCCAGTGATATTCGAGCCCTGATCGTTTCGCCCGGCGATCCCGGGTGTCTGGCGCCATTGATTGACGAGGCGGAAAAGAAGAATATCCGGGTCGCGTGCGTCGCCTCTGATGCCCCCAACAGCGCAAGATCGACGGTGGTTTGTGTGGACCCGGAACTGAACGGTCGGTGCGCCGCCGAACTGATTGCCAAGTCCCTTCCCAAGGGTTCGCGTGTCGCGGTGGTGACTGGGATGCTGCAGACCGAAGACCACCGGAGAAAAACAAAAGGCTTTATGGAAGCCTTTTCCCATTTCTGCGACGGTGGTGAGGTCGTCGGCGTCGTCGAGAACCACGAAGATGAGCAGGAAGCATTCCAGAAGTGCTTGGCGCTATTTCAGAGCAGGAAGGACCTTGGCGGGCTGTACGTGAGTACTGCCAACTGCCTGCCAGTCTGCGCCGCAATAGAAGCCGCAGGACTCGCAGGTTGCCTCCGCCTGATCACGACCGATCTGTTTCCCCCGATGGTTCCCTATATCGAGAATGGGACCATCACGGCCTCCATTCACCAACGCCCCTATGTGCAAGGTCAGACCGCCGTCAGGCTAATCGTCGACCATATTATTTACAGGAGGCCCTTTCCCCCATTCCGCTACCTGAGCCCTGGGATCGTCCTGCAGTCCAATCTGCGCCTTTTCCGCGAAGTCCGACCGGCCGAAGCCCAAGACGAGCCTGTGAACTATGTGGGGTGAGTGGCGGAGTCGTGCCTGCTTGTCCACGACTTCGCGGTTTGCATCCTTCAACGTCTTGCCACTCGCAGCGGCCACAACCCGTCGGCGGAATCCGCCAAGCCGCTCGACCGCTGCGAAGACCGGGGTCTTTTTCGTTCCACGTTCGCGTTTGCTGGGTCCCTCGAAGCGGGGCTGCTGCCCACATAGGTTTCGTCGCATTCCACCGTTCCTGTGAGCTTCTCAGCGGCAGGATTGTCCGGGGGGGCCGACCCCCGCCACGCTTCCAGTGCCAGCCCTGCGGGTTCAAAAGGAATCTCGTCATAGGTCGGACAATGTGTCATCGCCAGTGTGGAGGCGACGTTCGCCAGGAAAAAAGACTTGCAATCAAGAGGGACATGCAGCTAAAGTAGCTGGCCTGCGTGTACGTAAACGCGCAATGTGGTCAGTAGGATAGGAAGCTGGAGTTGGGCCCATTCCGTGACGGCCTAAAACGTCAGGGGCCTCAAAGAAGAACTCTCTTCAGGGGAGGATTATGGCGGTGATTTCCCGCGTTGCCTTTGCCTATCCAGAAGGTGCGAACCGGATGTTGGCCCGCGAGGTGGGTTGGCGGAGGAACCCATGAGTACACTCACGAACACTCCCGCCTCAGAAGGTGGTCAGCGAAGCCCCGAGACTGAACCTGTCAGAGCCTGGGAACAGAAGGTTGTCATCCCCACCTATCCTACCGCTGCACCAGACCTCAACCCCATGTTCCTGGAGAAACGCGCTTACCAGGGGAGCAGCGGGCAGGCTTATCCCAACCCTTTCACTGACCGGGTATCAAACGAAAGGCTGGACAAGGCCTACCAAGCCGTGTTTCTGGAAAACGAGTACATCAAACTGATGATTCTTCCCGAGATTGGCGGCCGCATTCACATCGCCCAGGACAAAACCAACAACTATGATTTCATTTATCGCCAGACCGTCATCAAGCCGGCACTAGTGGGTTTGCTTGGGCCGTGGATTTCGGGGGGCGTGGAATTCAACTGGCCCCAGCACCACCGCCCCTCCACGTTCATGCCAGTGGACCATTGCATTGAAGAGCAGGGGGACGGCAGTCGAACCGTCTGGCTGAGCGAGCACGAGCCCATGGGCCGGATGAAGGGTATGGTGGGCATCTGCCTCCACCCAGGGAAGGCCCTGATCGAAGCCAAGGTGCAGCTTTACAACCGCACCCCATTCGTCCAGACGTTTCTTTGGTGGGCGAACGTGGGAATCCGAGTCCACGATCAGTACGAAGCCTTCTTCCCTCCCGATGTCCGCCATGTGGCGGACCACGCCAAGCGCGCCATGTCGTCGTTTCCTATTGCGCGCGGATACTACTACGGCGTTGACTACAGCCGCGGTGTGGATATCCGGTGGTACAAAAACATTCCGGTTCCCACGTCCTACATGGTCACGGAATCTAAATATGACTTCTTTGGCGGCTATGATCACGGACGCCACGCCGGAATTGTCCACGTGGCGAATCGCCACATTTCTCCGGGCAAGAAGCTTTGGACTTGGGGGAACGGTGAATTCGGATACGCGTGGGACCGTGAGTTGACCGACGTGGACGGGCCGTACATCGAATTGATGGCGGGCGTCTACACCGACAATCAGCCGGATTTCTCATTTCTCCATCCCTACGAAACCAAGAGTTTCAGCCAATACTGGTATCCGATCACGCAAATCGGCATCGTCAAGAACGCGAACCGGCACGTGGCTGTGAACCTTGAGGTTGAGTCAGGTCGGGCCAGGATTGGCATCTGTGCCACCCAGGCTTTTCTCCGTGCCGGCTTAGTTCTTGGTGCGGGCAACACGACACTGCTGGAGAAGTGCGTGGATCTAGCACCGGGATCCCCATTGATCGAGACGGCCGGGTTGCCCGCCGGGATTGCGAAAACAGACGTCCTCCTCCAGATTCGAACCCATGACGGCCTGGAACTGATTCGATATAGACCGGAGGCGCCCGTGGAGCGACCTGTCCCTCCTCCCGCCTCCGAGCCGCCCTTGCCCAAAGACGTCGCCACGGCTGATGAACTATATGTGATTGGAGTGCACTTGGAGCAGTACCGGCACGCGACACGCTGTCCCGAAAGCTACTGGCAGGAGGCACTGGCCCGCGATCCGGGCGATGCACGGTGCAACAATGCGCTGGGCTTGCTCTTGTTGAGGCGGGGGCAGTTCGTGGAGGCGGAGCGGTACTTCCGTCAAACAATCCAGCGTCTCACCCTCAAGAATCCCAATCCGTATGACGGCGAGCCTTATTACAACTTGGGGCTGGCGCTCAGGTATCAGGAGCAACTCGAAGAGGCTTATGCAGCTTTCTACAAAGCGACGTGGAACTATGCCTGGCGGTCTCCGAGCTACTACGCGTTGGCCGAAATTGATTGCCACCGCGGCGATTGGTCGACGGCTCTTGACCATCTGCATCACTCTCTCCTGACGAATTCTCGACACCTCAAGGCACGCAATCTGAAAGCAGCCGTACTCCGGAGGTCGGGATGTTTGGAGGAAGCGGAGAGAATCGCCAGCGAGACCGTGGCACTTGACCCGCTAGATTTTTGGTCGCGAAACGAACTGATTCTAGTTGCCCTTGCTCAAGGAGATGGCCCGCGGGCAGCCCTCCTCACCCGTGAACTAGCCGGGTTGATGGGCGGCCGTGTGCAGACATACCTCGACATTGCCTTTGACTATGGTGGGGCCGGGCTGACGACAGAGGCGAGCGAATTCCTTGAACGATTGCTCAGCAGCGGGGCCATGAAGGATCGGCCCCATCCGATGGTTTTGTACTCGCTGGGATACTTCTCTCGGAAGCGGGGAGATGAGGACAAGGCCCGGCAATACTTCGAGCTCGGCTGCGGGGCCTCGCCAGAGTATTGTTTCCCGTCCCGACTCGAAGAAATGCAGGTTCTTCTGGATGCACGAGTCGTCGACAAGAAGGATCCTAGGTCGGCGTACTATCTTGGAAACTTGTTCTACGACAAGCGACGTTACGAGGAGGCTATCGAGAACTGGGAAATGGCGCGCAAGCTGGAACCGAATTTCTCGATTCCCTGGAGAAATCTCGGCATCGCCTATTACAACCTTCATCGAGACACCCAGAAAGCCCGTGACTGCTACCAGAAGGCATTCGAAGCCAATCCCCGAGATGCCCGCCTTCTTTACGAGATGGACCAGCTATCCAAGCGCCTGGCTGTTCCGCCCAGGGAGCGCCTTAGCCTTCTCGAGGGGCACCCTGAACTGGTCGGGCATCGCGACGATCTCACCGTGGAATTGGCGAGGCTCTACAACCAGACCGGCCAGCCAAAGAAGGCGCTGGAGGTTATTGGAGGCCGACGCTTTCATCCCTGGGAGGGTGGCGAAGGACTGGTCCCCGGACAATATGTGACGGCGCATCTCTTGCTGGGACGCGAATACCTGGAGACCGGCATGGCACAGGAGGCGTTGGACCACTTCGAGGCGGCGCAACGCTATCCGCTCAACTTGGGAGAAGGAAAGCACTTTCTGACCCCGGAGACCCACCTCTACTACTACGTTGGACTCGCGAAAGAGAAGCTGGGTGACCTGGGAGGAGCGCAGGGCTACTTCCGTCGAGCGGTTGCCGATCCGTCAGGTTGTTCGCCGATGACCTATTACGCGGCGTTGGCCTTGAAGAAGCTGGGGCACCAGGACGCTTCTGAAAGCAAGCTCCGCGAGCTTCTCGACTACGCGCAACGGCGGATGAATGTCGAAGTCAGGATCGACTACTTCGCTACATCTCTGCCGAACTTCTTGCTGTTCGAAGACGACCTCCAGAAGCACAACCAGATTGACTGTACCTTCCTGGCAGGATTGGCCCACTTAGGGTTGGGCGATGTAGCCCAAGCCCGGAAAGCTTTCCAGGAAGTGCTTTCGCTGGATATCAACCATATGGATGCTCAGGAGGAACTGCGGAGACTGGCATGAGCTTCCTCAACCAGCCGCACCGCGCGTTCCGGTGGGGGCCGTCTGACCGACGCACTCCCTATTCGCTGCGGGGATCGTCTTGCGACAGGAGAATCATACTGCCGGACAAGTTCGCAAGGTCATGGGTGGACTTCTCACTACTGCGTTCGGCCCTGCCAAGGTCGTGCAAGCCAGGCGCGCGAACCTTCCGGAAGGTCTGGGTCTCCCTTAACAGGGAATGGGAGTTTCAGTTGCCTCGCAGAAATCAGTCTGTGATGAGTGGGCCCGCAAAATCAGGCCGGGTTTCGGGAGAGACTTCTGGCGATGGCCTGCATTGGACGAACTGGGCCCAAGGTGATTCAACTCCTTGCTCTCATTTTCACATCAAGTCGCATCCTGCACACCGCAGCCACGACAAGTTAAGGTATCGGGCCCGCGTGGAGAGGTAGCGGAAGCGTTCTGAATGATTTCTTGGCCGAGGAGACCGCCGCGGGGCACCGCGCAGGTCCGCCCCGGCGCAAACCTTCGTTAACACTCCTACATCGAGGTTATCGCCGTGGTCGAGTCAGTATTTCAGAGAGCCTGTGGCGGGGTTGTTTCCGCAGTCGAATCAGCATTTCGCGAAGCCTTCGGCGCGGCGCCGGAAGTTGTAGGTCGTGCTCCAGGGCGCGTCAATCTTATAGGTGAGCACACCGACTATAACGACGGTTTCGTTCTGCCCGCCGCCATCGACCGGTATATCGTCTTTGCGGGACGCCGACGCCCGGGCCGTGAGGTACGCGCGCTCTCCGTCGATTTTGAGGACCAGGTAGAATTTAGTCTCGACGATATCCAACGGGATTCAAAGCATCCCTGGAGCAATTATCTGCGCGGGGTGTCCAGGTTCCTCGAGGGGGACGGCCACCGGCTTAGCGGCGCCCAGGTGGTCTTCGGTGGAGATGTCCCGCGCGAGGCTGGCCTGAGCTCTTCAGCGGCCGTGGAGGTGGCTTCCGCAGTTTTTTGGAAGAAACTCCTAAATCTGGAGCTCGATCCCATTTACGTGGTCAAGCTCTCGCGCAGGGCGGAAAACCAGTTTGTCGGTGTGCCCTGCGGGATCATGGACCAGTTTATCTCTGCACTCGGCCACCGGGATCACGCGCTGTTTCTGGATTGCGGCGACCTCACTTATCGGCATGTCCCCCTTCGCGACGATGTGAAGATTGTAGTGTGTAATTCCGGCGTCAAGCGCGCCCTGGCACAGTCGGAGTACGAAGTCCGCCTGAACCAGTGCCGACAGGCCGTGGCTCAGATGGCGGCTGAGGGGCTGGCGGTGAACTCACTTCGGGATGTGCAGCCGCATGACCTCGAGGCGGCAAAGGGCGGCCTCAGCGAACTCTTGCTGCGCCGGGCGCGCCACGTGGTAACGGAGAACCAGCGCGTGCTGGAAGGGGTCAAGGCGCTGGAGGCGGGCGACGTCGAACGCTTTGGCGAGCTTATGAACGCCTCGCACGAAAGTCTGCGCGACGACTACGAAGTCAGTTCCAGGGAACTCGATGTGCTGGTGGAATTCGCCCGGAAGCAACCCGGGGTGCTGGGAGCCCGCATGACCGGCGCAGGTTTCGGCGGCTGCACGGTGAACCTGGTGTGGGCTGACGCCGCGGTGGCGTTTGCAGAAGCTCTCCGCAAAAGCTATCTGGAAGCGCTGGGCCTCAAAGCCGAAATCTACATCTGCCAAGCCTCCGATGGCGCGCTCACCACAGGTTAGGGCGGTCGTGTCCGTCGCCCAGACTCAATCGCCGTGGGGCATCAACGACCTACGTGTAAGTCTCGGTATGGCCACAGGTCCATGTAGATTGCTTGCCTATTACGACTTACCTGAATCTCACTCGGGGGTCAGTACCTTACTTTCGTTCCCGAAATGGCTTGCGACCGGAAATTCTTGCACTGCTTCAACAATCAACGGGCTCAAGCGCCAGAACTCACACCCCAGGGTGCAGAAGTGGGACCGGCTGTTTTGGGTTTTCCTTAATCCGTGAGGTGGTTGTGGAAATGGGAGGCGCGTTTCTGCCATTGTGTTGAACTTTCGAGCGCACCGCGATACTGGAGGGCCAAGGAATGCCCTACGACGCGATCAAGATGCCGGACTGGCAGATTTCCGAAGCGGCCGAAAAGCAGATGCCCAGGCCGCGGGAATGGCAAGAAAGGTTGGGGCTGCAACAAGATGAAGTTATCCCCGTAGG
>JBEKAK010000150.1:0-7395 GCA_050018275.1 Terriglobia bacterium
ACCATCACGACCTGCTCGCGCGCGCCGAGGAAGATTACCCGCAGGCGTCGCCGCTGCTTCAACTCGTGATGCGCGAGGGCCGCCGCCTGGCGCCCCCGCCGCGAGTGGAAGAAATCCGCAAGCGGACACTCGCGAATCTCGCCTGCCTGCCGGAAGCCTATCAGGCTTTGCGCGCTGCGCCCGCGTATCCCGTCGAGAAGAGTGCATCGCTCCAGCAGTTGCTGGAAGAGATTCGCGTGCTCCGCTTCGGTGCGATGAAAGCATCCCACCCAGAGGGAGGAAGATGAGGAGTGAGCGCGATGTGTGAGCCTCTAGTCTTCTTCGATGTGGACACGCAGGTGGATTTCATGGTCCCCACCGGGAGGCTCTACGTCCCGGGCGCCGAGCGGATCGTGCCCAACCTGGTGCGGCTGATGAATTGGGCGCGCGAATACGAGATTCCCGTGCTTTCTTCGGCAGACGCACACGCGCCCGACGACCCCGAGTTCAGAATCTGGCCGCCCCACTGCGTCATCGGTAGCCCCGGGCAGCGGCGCATTCCGGAGACGCAGTTCGCCGACGCGGTCATCATCCCGAGCCGCCCGGGCGCTTTCACGCCCCCGGGGCGTTGGATTGGCCAGTTCATTATCGAGAAACCCACCTACGATACGCAGGACAATCCTAACTTCGACGACGTGCTGCGCGCGCTGGGACGGCGGCGCGCCGTGGTGTTCGGCGTGGCCATGGAGTATTGCGTGCGCGCTGACGCGCTGACGCTGCGCCGGCACGGGTTTCCGGTTGATCTGGTTGTGGATGCGATCAAGCCCATCACCGAGGAAGGCGGCCGTAAGGCGCTGGCCGAGATGACGGCCGCAGGTGTCCGGTTGGTCACGACCGACGACGTCTGCGAACCCGGCGCGAGTGCCAGCGCCTGTCGGTAGGTTGCCTCGGCCTCGTCGTAGCGCCGCTGAGCGTCGAGGACGACGCCCAGCAGGTTGAGCGCCGCGGGTCGACCGGTGTGCGTGGGCGCAGTCTTTGTGGAGCGCTCTCCCCGGCGAGGCGCAAGGCGCCTCCAGGGGTTGTGATGTTAGTTGCGCGCGGCCTGCCCTTCCTCTAGAATGCGCAGGATTCTCTCGCCGCTACCCTGCGCGGATTTGGTTCCGGGTGGTGATGCCGTCGGGATTTCGGCGGGCTCGACAGATTCCCTCGGAAAGGAGTCATACCGTGATGAAACGCGTAAGCTTTTATGTGAAGGGTATTATTGTGGGTGCTAGTCTTGTGCTGGCTGCCGCTCTGGTGGGGTGCAAGAGCAACCCGGCGCCCGTCAAGAGCGCTGCTTCTGCGCCGGCGACCGGAGTCTCAGCCCAGAGCGACGCCAGGAGACTGAGCGCCGGCGCGAATAAACTGATCGATGCGATGAGCAAGCCGACCAAGTCTTTCCACTTGTCCTTCCAAGGGCAGGAGAACATCAACGACAAGTACTTGCGGGACAGAACCCAGGCGCCCGAAGTCGGCCCCGTGGACTTGCAGGCGGACGTCTCTCCGGACGAGCTCAACCTGACGGAGAAGCGCGGCCAAACCAAGAAGGTGGCTAAGGCTAAGAAGGGCGATGAGATGAATTGGGCTATGGCCCAACTGGCCTTGATTGGGGTGATGACGAGTCCTAATTTCACCATCGCCATCGGGTCGACCGTGGCCTCGTCGCCTACCAACGACATGGTGGGAACGACCCTGGCCGACAAATACACCTTTGATACTACCACCGCCACCGGATCTCAAAAGATGGCGCTCGATGTGACCCGCGCGATGCTCACTAGCATCAAGGAGTGCAAGGGGACGGCCTGGATCGCGAAGGATTCCGGCGAGCTCGTCAAATTCAATCTTGACGCCGACTACCTGGATAAGAACGCCCACACCTGGAAGGAACACTACGAGGGAGAAGTTACGCCGAAATAACGGCGCGGGGCGCGAGCATGCCGGGCAGGCATGGGCAGCGTGCACACGGTCGTGGCGCGCGCGGAAAGCCTTTCGTTGGCCCGTGGCGGAGGGTAGGGCTTCGCGCCAAGCCTGCAGCGCAACGGATGAATGTCCCTGCGATACCGCGCGGTCGCTTGTCGCATTGGCAAGAGACTCGTCATTTTAGCGACACGCCTTTTCAGGGGACGCTTGACTCAAAGGCTGGCCCGACTACAGGCTGGCCAAGCGCAGATTCAAGCATTCGCGCGAACGAGGCATCATGCCTCACATGGCCACACTGAAAAGTCAGCGTGTCGCTGCCAGTTTGAGACCTCTTCTTTAACAACAAGAAAACAGAATAACTCTGCGGAGAATTCCCATCCCTTCCCGCCATCCCGTTTTTCCGCCGTAGGCTTCAAGTCCGCGCCGGTGCAGTGCTGCGGAGGGCGAAATATCGTTTGGCGATACACTTAGACCCTTAGGAGTTCTTGAGCACCCGCTGGTAGAGGTCTTCGTAGAGAGGGATGATGTTGTTGCTGCAGAAGTTGCGCAGGGCGCGCTGCCGCGCCGCGCGTGACATTTCGGCGTGACGCTCGGGGCTGGAGAGGATTTCGAGCGCGCGCGTGGCCATGGTGTGAACATCGCGGGCTTCCACCAGAAAACCCTCCACGCCATCGCGCAGAACTTCCGATACGCCGCCCACGCGCGAGCAGACGGCGGGCACGCCGCACGCCATCCCTTCCAGCGCGGCCAGGCCGAACGATTCCAAATCGCTCGGCAATAGCAGCACGTCCGCGCAGTTCAGTAAGTCCTGCACCTGGTTCTGCTTGCCGAGAAATATCACATCGCGACTTATTTTCTTTTCGCGGACCATCCATTCGGCGATGGTGCGGTCGGGCCCGTCTCCGATCATCAGGAGCTTCGCGGGAAGCTCGCGGCGGACGAGCGCGAAGATTTCGACGACGTCGGGAATACGCTTGACGGGCCGGAAATTGGAGAGATGGGCCAGGATCTTCTCGCCGCGCGGCGCAAACTCCTCGCGCCGGCATTTACCGCTGGCGGGACGGAAGACTTCGCAGTTGACGAAGTTAGGAATGACCTCGACCGGCCGGTGGATTTCAAACTCCCGGAGCGTGACCTGGCGCAGGTATTCGGAAATGGCGGTGACAGCGTCGCTTTCCTCGATGGAGAAGCGCGTGATGGGAAGGTACGAGCGGTCCGCGCCGACCAGCGTGATGTCCGTGCCGTGCAGGGTGGTGACGAAGGGCAGGCGGCGCGGCTTCAGCATGGCGCGCGCCAGATAAGCGCTGACCGAGTGGGGGATCGCGTAGTGCACGTGCAGCAGGTCAAGCGATTCGTTCACCGCGACATTGGTCATGGCGGTGGCGAGCGCGAGCGTGTAAGGCGGGTGATCGAAGAGCGGGTAGTTCAGCATCTCGACTTCGTGGAAGTGGATGCGCTCGGCGGCTTCGGTGATGCGCACGGGCATGGCGTAGCTGATGAAATGCACGTCGTGGCCGCGCGCGGCGAGCTCGAGTCCCAGCTCGGTTGCGACCACGCCGCTTCCGCCGTAAGTGGGATAGCAGGTAATGCCGATGCGCATAGAGTTCCCGCCGCAATAGCGTGCAGCCCCGCCGGGGCGTGGTTACGAGGGTGGCGCCTGCTTCTTGGATTCGCTGGAGAGAATTTCGATGCGCTTTACGGAGCGGTGGTCGGCACGCAACTCGAAGTAGACGATGACGTTGGTGCCGGGAGTAACGTCGCCCAGCTTGAGTCGGGAGCCGTCGGGACCGAATACGTGCGTGGTCTTTTTGATGGGGAAGATTTCCGTGACCCCGCCCTCGACCGCGTTGACGTTCAAGATGTTGCGCTTCTCGTCGAGCGATTGCACGATGCCGTTGAAGGCTTGATGGGAGCCGCCGCTACTGATCTTGTCGATGACTGGCACCTTGGACCTCGGGCGATCCTGCGCGGAAGCCAAGCCCGCGGCCAGCAGCAGCCCGGGAATCACCAGCGCCAGTGGGAAGCCCGCCCGCCGGAGCGCGCGCAAATGCCCCGCGCCGCGCCCTGCGACTTTCGGCGCAAAACAGGCAAAAGGAAGAGGTCTCAAGGTCGAACCCCCAGGAGAGATTTCAGGCGCAGCCTCATGCTAGGTGAGCCTCGGCAGGCTGTCAAGTGCTGCCCGCAAGGTGGCAGTCTCCGGTCTCCGCGCCGGGCACTGGATGTGCCCCAGAGAAAGAGACACGTCCCAGGGGTGAGTGCGACTTGGAAATTCGAAAATTCGCCCTGCGTGCTTTTCGAGTGCAGAGGTAATGCGAACCAGACGAGACGCCGCAGACTACTCTTCCAGATCCGTTTCGTGCAAATGATGGCTGCCCCCTTCGCTGTTTCCCCCATTCCTGGATTCGCCATCTTTGTACATAAAGCGGATGCAAGACTTCATGATCAGAAGGTTGGGTTCATTCAGACGATGAACTTTGATGCAGTTCTTGTCGTACCACTCGATCACGCCGCGGATCGTTTCGCCCTGGTCCAACACCACCACCATCGGGGTGCGCGCCTGCATCTGTTTCACGTAATAGAAATTCTCAGCGTTGGTCTGCTCCGGTGGAGCGGGCTTCTTGCGTTGCATGCGCGCGCCTAGTTGGTCCTGCACCTCCGACAGGGAGGGACGGATCAGTCGTCGATTCATGCTGGTATTCTCCTGAAGCCCGAACGGACGGGCAAGGATTCAGCGCTCCTCCCGCTGAAAACTACGGTACGCCACCCTTCCTCTAGACGTTGCATCGGGCGCCGCGGTTTCCTTCGGCTAACACAAGAAACATGCGAGGAAGATAGCTGCGAATGCCCTGCATAGTAACACAGACTTCCACAGGCTACAAATCGTTTTAACCGTTTTGACCGTGACGCAGGCCGACTCGCTCCACGATGGTCTTCGGACGGGTGACGCTAACCGCTCGAGATTCGTTGATTGGATGGCCCAGGGCCATTCGCCGTTGCCTGCTTGGTACGAAGAACTGCGTGGAGTAGTAGTGCGGAATTGTCTGATGCTACCGCGCGGCCAGCAGGGTTGCTGGCTCGAAAGGGCCTGAGAAGTGGGAGGGTCTAACGAGGGCCAGACTTGCGGCCGGAGATCACCTCGATGCCCAGCGTCTCAAAGCCCAGTTGCGGGTTGACGTTCCGTATCTGCAGGCGATAGGCCTGATCGAGGCCGGCCTTGAGCGTTTCGATTCCGGCGAGGTTCAGCTTCGCTGCCCAGCCCTGGAGGCGCGGCTGCACATCCACATTCACCACCGCGCCGGCCGCCGGTTCCAGCAGGACGTGTAGCAAATCCGCCAGGAGGGCATAGCCGATCCTGAGCGTTTCCTCAAAGGCGTCGCGATTCTCGGCGAGTGCGCGGGCGGAGTCGAAAACCAAGCGCCAGTCCGGCGCCTCCCCGGGAGCGCCGCGCGCCGTGGCTTCGAGAAAATCCAGCCAGGGCTTGCGGCGACGTTCGTACTCGGCAGTGTCGAAGGCTCGCGCGCGCGCCACGCTGCCCGCCGACACGCGCGCGGCGAGCGCCTGCTGCGGCTTAGTGAGATTCTTTTCGCGGGCGAACAGGTCCTGAATGAGCGGCTCGTCCACGGGCTGGAAGGGAACACGCAGGCAGCGCGACCGGATCGTGGAGCGCAGCTCGTAAGCGTTCGGGCAGACCAGGACGAAGCTCGTTGTCTCCGGCGGCTCCTCCAGCACTTTGAGCAACAGGTCAACGGCCTGCCAGTGAATGGTCTGCGCGTCGTCGAGAATGAAGACGCGGCGGGGCAACTCGAACGGCCGCGTGTAGGAAACGGCGCGCAACTGGCGGATCTGCTCCGTGAGAATGAATTTTGTCAGCGGCTCGAGGAGCTGGAGATCGAAATAAACCAGGCCTTCGACGCGGCGCGCGGCTTCCTTGACTTCGCGGCGCCGTGCCAGGTCTTCGCGCGCAGCAGCAAACATCTGTTCGGCCTTCCGGCAGCGCGCGCACTGACCGCAGAAATCTAAGGGGCCGTGCTCGCACACCAGCGCCTTGGCCAGCATCAGGGCCAGCGTTTTCTTGCCCACGCCGTCCGGTCCGGCGAAAAGCAAGGCGCCTGGCACGCGACCGCTGGCGAGCATTTCGCGAACCGCCGCGACCGCTTGCGGGTTGCCGAGGAAAGTGTCGAAGCCCATGAGCATTTAGGGGCTGGGGTCTGGGTGCTGGGGATGGCGTGACGGCGTTTATGGCGTTTGGAAAAGGAAACCTCTAGCACCTAACACCTAGCACCTAGCACCTTACTCTCTTCCGACGCCGAGCCAGAAACTCGTCCACCAACCGGCGAACCGCGGTCTGGACCTTGTTCACCTGCCGGCTGGCGGGCACGACCTTGACCCGCTGGGGCGCGCGGCGTGCGATGGCCAGATAGCCGATGCGCACACGTTGGTGGAATTGCAGGCCTTGCGATTCGAAGCGCCCGTGGCGCGACTTGCGCCGGGTTTCGCGTCCCTGCGCGCGCGCGAGCGCCAGTTCCGGGTCGAGATCGAGAATAATCGTCAGGTCCGGTTGAGTCTTGCCGCAGACGATGCGGTCGAGGGCCCGCACGGTGGCAATGCCCAACTCGCGCCCGTAACCTTGGTAGGCAAACGAGGCGTCGTTGTAGCGGTCGCTCACCACGATTTCGCCGCGGGCGAGCGCCGGCCGCACCACTTCTTCCAAGTGCTGGGCGCGCGCAGCGTACATGAGGGCGAGTTCGGCCAACGGGGCGAGTTTGCCCGTGCTCGCCGCAAGCAGGATGGCGCGAATGCGCTCGCCGGCGCGCGTGCCGCCCGGCTCGCGCGTGGCTCGCACGCGGTAGCCACACTTGCGCAAATGCTGGACGAGCCGGCGAAGCTGCGTGCTCTTACCGGTGCCGTCTATCCCTTCGAGAGTGATAAAGAGGCCACGATGTTTCACAGTCCGTACGTCCGTTGTCCGTCGTCCGTTGCCAGTTGTCTCGTGTTCGCTCCCGAGTACCAGGGCCATTGGCGCGGGAACAACAGACCACGGGCAAAGGACAGCGGACTAAGATTGCATCCTAACACTCGTGGCGCTGCCGTAACAAGGCGTGAACGCATGACGCAACGAATGGTAGAATGGCACGGCTCTAATCCGTCGGGTGCCGGAAGTTCGCACGTCGCTCGCGCGGGCCGAGGTCTGCCGGTGGAGACTGCAGCTAACATTCGAGAGAACATTGCACGCGTCGAAGAGCGCCTCGCCGCTGCCTGCCGGCGCAGCGGACGCCGCCGTGAGGACGTGAGGCTGGTGGCGATTTCGAAAGCGCACCCGCCGGAATTCGTCCGCGCGGCTTTTGATGTGGGCCTGCGCGATTTCGGCGAGAATCGCGTGCAAGAGGCGAAGGCCAAGCGGCCGGCGCTTGCGGACCTGACCGCCACGTGGCACCTGGTGGGGCACGTCCAGACCAA
>JBEKAK010000151.1:0-7201 GCA_050018275.1 Terriglobia bacterium
TCTTCACTCATGGTTCACTCCTGTCGAGTACCGCACAGTTTAGTGCGGGTTAGGGGGTGAACCAGGGAGCAAAAACCGTAGCTTAACGAACCTCACTCGACGGTCTCATTTGCGCTGAAGTCGGACACAGAGAGACGCGGAAGGCTTTCAAAACTTTCTTGCTCCGCCGCGTGAAATCCCGGTGGGCTAGTACCTCGCGGTCCCAACCTCGCAATACGTCGCGGGAGCCGAAGGGAAAGCCGAAGTCCTCGTCCGGAGCAGGAAATTTCCCCTTCTCAACCGGGACGCGAAGGCGCAGGTCTTGCGTCGCCTGCCATCGCCGCGCTGGCAGACGCGGAACTCCCTTTGCCTGACAACAGGATTCCGCCCAGGGCATAGCAGGCGACGGCGGTGAGGACGCAGGCGCGAATGCTGATCTCCGTCGAGATGCACATGGCAATAAAACTGGCCAGGACGGACGCCGCGCCATTCAGTGCCCACATCCAGGGTAGATTTCCCTCTTGCCCGAGTTCGGTGGCCCAACGCAGGCCGACCGGGAAGCAGAAACCCATGATGAAACCGCAGGGCGTCACGAGCGCCAGTGACACCGCAATGCGCTGCCACAAGACTCCGCCCACGGCTCCATGGATGGCAGGCAGAACCACCAGCGAATAGGCCAGCAGTACCAGCGCGGAAAGAAGTGCCGGCGCCCGGCTTTTCAGGGCTGAGCTTATGGGCATCCGATCTGATGCCAGGCTGCCTAGTCCCGCGGCAAGAATCAATCCCGCCAGCACCACGGCCAACGAGTAGATCGGCTGCCCAAGAAAGATCGAAAGTTGCTGCATCATTCCCATTTCCGCCAGCATAAATCCCAGCCCGATCCCGACGAAGTAAAGGATGGCGCCCGCCGGCGCGGGGGCTGAACCTTGCTGCAAACGGGTCCATCGGCGGGCAGGCCACACGATCGTCAAGACAACGAGAATCAGGGCCGCCAGCATGAAACTGGTCAAATACAAAAGCGGCAGAAGAACCTTCCAATCCACGCCGGGAATTCGCAGGACCCCCGGAACGGCGTGGAAACGCACAAAACTAAAAAAATAAGGGGAAGAATCGGAGGGCGGAGAGAGATCAAAAAAATCCTTGGAACGCAGCGCCGCCAAGCCTTCCAGCGTACGCGCCTGCAATACGGGGCCCAACTGCGGCATCCCTAGTTCCTCCCCGGGCAGAAAGAGGATCTGGTAATCCAGTTCCTTGGCGGTGGCGCGAATCTTTTCCAGATCTTGTGGGCTGAAAGGCTGGTTGCTCAAGAGAAGCGTGGCCAAGTCAGCCTGACCGATCATGGCCAGGTGACTTTCCGGGTCCTGAACCCCTTCGCTGAGCAAGGTGGCGTAAGCCAAGGAAAAGAGGCGGGGGGTCTCGTGGAAATCCGGCCAGTGGTTCCAGCGGCTGAAAGCAATGACTCCGCCCGGCTTGAGGTGCTGGTAAAAGATTCGCCAGCCATCCTGCGTGTACAGCGAATTCTCCGTGAGGGCCATGGCCCCGGCGGCTGTGGCTGCCCAGGTGTCCACCAACGTTGCCTGGACCAAGTCGAATTGCTCATGCGTGCGAGTCAAGTAACTGCGGCCTTCATCATTGTGCAATTCAAAATTCGGGATTTTGTCGAAGCCGGAATACCATGCCAATCGCCGCGAAGTGACATCCACAATGTTGCTGTTGATCTCGATTCCCACGATGCGGTGAAAGCCGAAAAGCGCGCAGGACACGACGTCTCGCCCGCCGCCCACGCCGATGACGGCGGCGCTGCCGCCCGCCCGCAGTCGTGCCCCCAGGGTACTCACTTCGTAACGGAGAAAGTCCACGTCTTTAAGATCGCCCTGAAAGCGAAAAATTGGCGTGGCAGCATCGTTGTCAATGTCGACGTAAACCACCTCACTCGAAATGGGCGGGGTCTGCGGGCCGACGAACCGCGGTTCCATCTTCGGGGCGACAACCCGGACCCTGGAAATGGGGTTCCACGCCTCATAGAGAATGTCGGTGCGGGGGTCGAGCCGGCCTTTGGACCAAATCGGTTGAATGCCATGAATCGTCGACGCGTTCAGAGCCGCCAGCACCACCAGCGCTCCGGCCCAAACGTAGCAGCGCCGCTGAAGTCGTGGCTGGGCTGCGAAATGGGCGTAGGCCGATGCGCTCAAAAAAACCAGCGCGGAAATGACCATGACGGCGCTCGGCGCGTCAACCAGGTTCAAGAGAATCAGCGAGCCGAAACATCCCGCTGCCGCGCCCATCAGGTCAGCGAAGTAAACCCGCCCAATAGGAGCGGAAGCCTTGGTGAGAGAGATGCAGACCACAATCCCCGCAAAGAAAAAAGGCACCGCGATGATGGAGCAGAAGATCAGAAAGCTGCACACCGTTTGCGCGGCAAAGGAGATGCCAAGCGGAATAGCGAACATGATCATCAGGACAATGGGCATGGAGACGGCCATTACAAAAGAAGCCTGCGCCATTCGCAGCCGCACCTGGCTGCGATCAAACAGAGCGGGGCGAAGCTGCACCGCCAACGCGCCCGCCGTCATCCCAAACATCGCCATCGAAACCGAAACGAACGCGAGGTAGTACCAGCACGTCACGCTCAGCAAGCGGGTCAGAACGATTTCGTACAGCAGGGTGCTTGCGCACATCAGACCCAAACCTAGGAAAAAGCCGATCATTCCTCTGCTCTCCTCACCCAGCGACTGCGCACGCTGGAAACCAGTCCCTCATCCCGATACAGTTCTCAGCCAACATTTCCGTTTTCAGATCTCGACCGGCCGATAACATACGCCTGACTGCCTCTGAGTGCAATCGTACGGGCGGGTTTTCGGTGTCGAGCGCCTCAGCGACTACACAAGGCTCTCGTCATACCTCTTCGGACGGTTCCAAAGCCCTAAGCTGCCGCCTTTCCAACCCATAACTCCGACACCTCTCTGACCAAGCCTACCTCGCCGCCGAGTTCCGCCTCCGGCCAGCACTTTCGCCTACCCCCATGGCGATGGTAGCGCCGCCATCCTGAACAGCATGGCCCCAAAGAGCCGTCGTGTCAGATGACTCTCCTCCAAAAGCAGCCAATAATACCGAGCATGTTTCACCAGCCGTCCGCCGGTTTTCACCAGCCGCTGCTGCTCGCCCGGAAGGTCGGATCCTGGGAGAGTCTCTGGCTGTCGCTGAGGTCTTCGTAACCAGCCAGGGGACTATAGACCGATTGCCGCAGCAGGTCAGCAACAGGCAGCTGCGTGTTCTTCCCCCCAGGGTCGGCCGATTGTTGTTCGATGAGTTCGCTGAATCCCATACGCTCGTCCAACTCCCGCACCAGGATCAGGCCATCGTCCGAGGTAACCCACGATCCCTGGAAATCGACCTTCAAGGAAGCATTGAACGAGAGCTGAAAGGGCTGGTTTTGTTTCTCACCCATTGGGTACTGACCTCCGGAGCGTCTTCGTCGCGTTCACACCCGCATGAATATTGATGACGGCGACGATCCGAAGATTCGGAGCTACAGCTCAAAATGGAAATCTGGGTTAATTCCATAAACCGGGTTCGACCGAAGTTGCCCTGATCTGCCGCCATGCTGCCATTCCCTATGCTTGACCGACTCGGCTTGCCGCCCGAGTCCCATGTAGAAGGAGGAATCCCCATGATCATTGGCGTCACGCATGACCAAGACGGCCGTGTCGTCCAGCGGCTGTCCGTATCCACCAAGGTCTCCATCGGGCTACCACCCAATGGAGATCGCAACCATCCCACCAAGCTCGATCACTTCGTCTTCCTGCGCAAGAAGAAGTCGGCCAACCGGGTTGGGTGGGAAATCGATCCGGAACTGACCGAGCATTACGGCGACGAGTGCCGCGAACTCCACATTATGTTGATCGACGATGACATCGAGAACGTCTTCCCCAGTTCCTACGCTTGGTGGACCGCCACCGAACGGAAGTGCTGGGGTGACGGAACCTCCGCCACCCGGCGCACGGCTGAGAAGCCTGGCGGACAACCATGGACCACCTGCGGCAGCGGTTGCCCGGAGCTTTTGAGTGGGCAGTGCAAACCAGGTGGAGATCTGCGCTTCGTGTTGGCGGACTTCCCGCGACTGGGGAGTGTCTGCCGCATCCACACGTGTTCTTACCGATCCATTCGCCAGATCCACTCCGCCTTGCAGGAGATCCAGACTTTCACGGGCGGGCGCTTGGCCGGCATCACCGCCAAGCTGACGGTTCGCCCGGAGGAGGCCACGTACTTCGACCGCAAGGAAAAGAGGAAGAAGACTTCATCCATTTGGGCGCTGAGTCTCGAGGTCGAAGGCGATGATATGCAGAAACTTATCGCTAACTTGACGGAGAACGCGCGGCTATTCGCTGAGACCCGAAAGTTGCTCGGGTCAACTGGCAAGGTCTTGGAGGTGGTCGAGGACGAGCAAGAGCAGGCGCCGGAGGTCGCGGCTGAGTTTTATCCAGCGTCGCTGAATGGCTCTTCTGTGACTGAACCTACCGAAGCCGCTTCTCCTACTGAGGCAAATCCTGGCAGCGCTCCGTCGAACTCGCCAGGCGAGACTCCGCCCACTGGGAACGGTACCAGGGTTTCTGGGGGAAACGGGTTTGCCAAACCACGCACCAGTGAGACCCCCTCTTTGCCTGCGCCCAACAATGGCAACGGGTCGACTGCAGGTTTGGGATTCAACCAGCTTCGCAACGAGTTCCTGACGGCGGCACGCCGCGTGGCCACAACCAAGAAGCAAGCCATCGGTGAGGTCGTGGAATGGGCAAGCGGTGGCGTCTTTAAGTACGGCGATATTGGCCGCATGACGGAGGGCGATGTGTCCAAGCTGCGGGCGGCCACGGAACTCATGGCATCGGTCGTCGCCGGCACGGCTCGCTGAGCAGTGCCCCAGGTTCTCGCAGATGATCGACTGGGAAATTGTGGGTCCGATTGCTCCTTCGCACGCCTGGTCGGCTGCCTGTTGTATGGGCAATTACAGGGTAATTGCGACTTCCCCCAGAAAGGCAGCAGGGACGTAGCGCAGGACTCCGGGGTTGGGACCTTCGGTTCTTCCTCCCTTATAAGTGAAACCGCATGGTTGGCGCTTGCTTTCGTGCACAAGCACAATGAAAGGGTCACCTCGGAGTTCAACCCGGCTAGTAAAGGACCCTGAATCTGATGGTGCTAGGTATTGCTTGCAACGCGGCGATGAGACCGTCGTCCCACTCATGATTGATGTCCAGGATGGCATACCCGATAGTCCCCTTGGTGTCATAGACTTGTCGTTCCACGTTGATGCCTCGTTCCGCGAACACCCGGTTTATGGCGAGTAACATTCCCGGAATGTTCCTATGAATGTGTACCAGCCTGTGATTCTGGGGGGCGCTCTCGAGTTGGCAGTGTGGCAGATTCACGCTGAGCCTGGTGTTGCCGGTTTGTAAGTAGCGGCACATCTGCGCCGAAACGAATTGTCCAATGCTTTGCTGAGCTTCTTCAGTACTCCCTCCGATGTGCGGCGTCAGAATGACGTTGGGAAGGTTCTGGAGTGAGTTGGAAAAAAGTCCCCCGCTGCCCGGCTCTTCGGGGAAAACATCAATAGCCGCCCCGCTCAGCTTACCGCTCTTCAGGTTTTCTGCGAGGGCTTCATGGTTAACCACGAAACCTCGACTCAAGTTGAGGAAAAACGATCCCCTTTTCATCACCCGGAACTCTTCTTCGCCGAAGAAATTCCTGTTTTGGGGTTTGCCGTCAACGTGAAGGGAAACCACATCCGCTGTATGAAGTAGCTCCGAAAACGTGCAGTTCTTTGCGTTCCCTCGTGCCAGAACCTCCGCCACATCGCAGAAGACCACTTTCATCCCCATAGCCTCTGCTAAGTCAGAAAGTTGAGAGCCAATCTTACCGTAGCCCACGATGCCGAGTGTCAAGCCACGAACTTCATGGCAACCTTTCGCGCTCTTGTGCCAACCGCCGCGGTGAAGAGCGAGGCTGCTGTGAAAAACCCGCCGCACCAACATGATGATTTCTCCCAAGGCGAGCTCTGCCACGGAACGGGTATTACTGTGGGGATCGTTGAACACTGCGATACCCTGTTCGGTGCAACTGGCGCCGTCAATTTGCTCGACTCCGATACAGTACGCACCGACCACAAGTAGTTCAGAAGCAGATTCAAGAACAGACTTGGTGATTCTTGTCTTGGACCGGATACCGAGCACGCTAACATCTCGGATTTCCTGAACCAGTAAAGCCGCATCCGGGCTTCCTGGCAGGGTCCTCACTTCATAGCCAGCGCGGGAGAAGTTTGCTACTGCATCTTCGTGAATCCCTTCTAAGAACAACGCTTTCATCGCCATTTCGCTCCCCTACAGAAAGTGAGGTGATGTGTTTATAAAATACGCCAGAGAAGCTGCCAAAAGAACAGGATTCTGAAGCTGGTGGGAGTCCAATGGCTGGGCAGGCCCGGTCAGACGCCGACGGTCCTCAGAAAGATCACAGCCTGGAGACAACTCCCCGCGACAGGCTCAGACAGCAGACCAATCCCACTTCGTTGTAAGTCACTTGGAGAAGCTATCCCCCCCACTGCCAGTCGGCCCATTTGACGGGAAATATTGCTCGTTTTATCACCAGTCACCATGGACCTATGGCGCCCACCGAGCTTCACGGAGGAGAAGATGGAGCCGCTTCGTCTAAATGCGCCCGCCAGCGTAGTGGCGGATTACTTCCGCTTCTTCGTTAACCGGCGTGCTTACACCCTCCAGTCCAACCGACCCCACCCGGAAAGTGGCCGGCATTGCTACTATCGGCCCAAGGACAAGAAAACCGGCCAGGGGTTCAGCCTGACGCTGGACACAGTCCGCCGCCACCTCGAAGGCGAAATCACTATCGGCCTCTACGCCATCAACCCCGCCACCCAGTGCTCGAAGTGGGTGGCCATCGACGCGGACTATGAGGATGCGCTCGCGGATCTCCTCAAGCTCAGTTTCCACCTCAGGCAGGATGGGGTGGAGTCGGCTCTTGAGAAAAGCCATCGGGGCGGACATCTCTGGATATTCCTGGCGGAGCCGCTCCCAGCGCGGGACTGCCGGATCTACGTTTGCGGTCTTGCCCTCCGGCTGGGCATCCCGGTCAAGGGAGGCAGGCGGCGGGAAGGAATCGAGGTCTTCCCCAAGCACGATGCGTTGAAGCCCGGCAGGTACGGCAATGCCATCCGTGGACC
>JBEKAK010000152.1:0-7195 GCA_050018275.1 Terriglobia bacterium
AAATACCAGACCCCCACGACGGTGAAAATGAGCGAAACCACCGGAATGAAGGCGAACTTCATCTTGCTGGGCGGCTTCGAAAAAATCTCGAACTGCGGAGGCTCGGTCGCCGTAGGCGGCTGGCTTGGTGCCGCTACGGGCTCGCTCCGTTGGGGCTGCGGACACGGAGCTTCCGCAGTCCTTTGCGGTGGCGCAGGGGACGGAGTTTGAGCGGCAGTGTCGGCCCTGGCCAGTGGTTCCACCTCGCGGCCGCAGTGCTTGCAGACGCGGGCCTTCTTGAGAATTCGCTCGGCACAGAAAGGACATTCGCGTTCCTCTCGGGCCTCGCCGGAAAGGCGAGCGCCGTCGCGGGCACAGAACTCAACGTCGTCGGAGTAGGCTTGCTGGCAAATGGGGCAGGTCTTCATGAGCGCCGGTGAAACTCTCCCGTGGCGCGGATTCTAACAGATGTACTGATACAAAGGGATTCGCGGCTTGGACATCAGCGCTTGGATACTCGGCAGGGTGCATAATTCGGAGCCTTAACCCTCGGAGCCCACCAACGATGGTGTGCCGAAAGCGGCTGAGGGCAGACGTTGAGGTTCTCTCCCGCAATTGCCACGGGAGGGGCGATGGGCTTCCGGCTGATGACAGGGACCTTGTGCCCGGCGGCCAGCTTCACAAAGGGCTAAAAGTGAATGGGTAAGTGACGGTGTCGATAAAATCGGGTTGCTCGCGCCGCAGCACTTCTTCGGGATCGTCGTAGACCGCCGGAACGCCAAACCCCGTGGCGAAGCATTCCCCCTTGGAGCGATCTTGATTGTAGACGGCCACACTCTCCACGGCGGCGAGTTCCTTCCAGGTGGCGGGCTAAGAAACGCCCGGAAATGTGCTTCGAACATTGCGAATCGCAAGGTTACTATCGGCTTTTCCCTTCCTCGAATGCGTGAGGTGATGAACTCCGGGGGTTTATCTGTCGGTCGCCATAAAACTCGAAAACCCAAAGTCGCCTATCACGCCAGTGTCCCCTGCGAGGAAATACCCCATGCCTGGATTACCGCTCGCAAATCTGTCGTCGCTGAGTTGAATCATCTGCACGCCGTTGATGTACACCGAAAGGATTTTCCCAATCATACTGGCCTTCACCACATCTCCATCCTTGACCCCGTACACCGAACCTTCCGTCTGTTTCAGCATGGTGAACTTTCCCAGCGGCCCCTCCCACCGGGCGATATTGCAATAGGCCTTCGGAGTTTTGGAGCAGCGAAACATGATTTCATACCCTGTGCAATGGTGAGGAGAAATGGAACTCCGCAGGCGCAACTCCACTTCCTCCCAGACCTTGCCGTCCTGGTTCGGGTTTACAGAGCGGACCGTGGCTTGGGCCGTTTGGTTCGGTCCCCAAGTACCCTTCAGAAGGGCTGTGGAATCGTCGTATCTTTGCGGTTCTGGTCTATTCCCGCCTATTTCGGTCCCAAATGCGAAGCCGGGAGTCGTCCGGACGTCGGTCCAATCAAGGCCGTCGGTCCGCCCATTCAGCCATCTGCCGCCTTCCGAGATCGGATTCTCAGTGCGGGAAAAGTTCGTGGTGTAAGGGCCGTGCGTTCCCGCGGAAATGCGAGTCGGCAACAAGCTCAAGCACCGCGTTGCAAGAGGCCAGACGCCTACGATGAGAAACAGCGCGATCGCCGATGACCAAACGACCACTTTGTGCCTCTGTCCTTCAACGCTCATAAGTGGGTGCTGAAGCATACACCTCCTCACATTTATAGTCTGTGTCACTCCTGGTTGCCACGACGCCTTTTGCGGTTCCGCCTGGACCGGGCTCCTGTTGGTTTCGTTCTGGCCTTCAGATCCTCCACGAAAGAACGACGTGATGTGGGCTGAGGGCGCTGGCGGCGCGATCACCCGCGATCAACACCCTTTCGGCGAGAAGCTCAGCCTTACGAGCACCCACGACGATTACCAGCCACATGGCGACTCCTCGCGGGTAGTACTCCGGTTTTTGAAAGTCTCACGGAATCTGCACCGTCCTTGTCGATGCCTGGCCGCGATACCGCTTCAGAACAAGAACGGGACAAATCGTCGCGTGCGTTTCATGTAATCAGCATAGGCCGCACCGAAGCGCACGAGGTTCTCCCTTTCCTCGGCCATTGAGGTGGCAACGAGCAAGCCGCTCGCTCCCAGCGCCAGCACCATGCCACTGATCGCTAACGGATTCTTTAGATAAGCGCACCACACAAGCGCCAGCAACGACGCATACAGAGGGTGTCGGACAAAGCGATACGCGCCTACCGTGACTAGCGCGGTTGTGTTCTCAAAAGGAAGATTGGTGCTGCCGGCGGCTGTGGGCGTTGGCCTGCCAATCAGGCGAAGTAGCCGGAATCCTTCAATCGCGAGTCCTATCGAGGCAGCCCCGAGGAACCATGACACCAGTTGGCGAGCCGAGAGCGGGTCGCGAAACCACATCGGGACGTTCAGCAGGATCAGGGCCGACAGGAGTTCAAACGCGAAAAAGCGATAGAAGCCGTGGGAACGCCAGTCCCTCAGCGACCGCCACGACAAACGGGTGATAACGGCTGATGCAGCGAGAAAGATAGCGGCTCGCACCATTGTGTTCGCCAGCCTATGGACAGAGCATGACGGAACATAGGTTACCAGTTTGCTCCCGCGCCGCGGTAGTGTTCTCGTAAACGGCACTTTCGCCGCAAGAGTTCAACCCGTGCACAACGGGCTCTGCGCGTGCTTGTCGCACCTGGCTCGAACCCAGCCGCCTGTTTCGCGCTGCTTCCCCGGCTGGCCGCAGATTTCGCAGGTGCGCGAGGACTCCTCCTGGGCCTCCGCGATGCGCCCGTCGATGGCGTCCGTGTGGTGGTTCACGTAGAAGCGCAGCGTGCCGAGCTTTTGCTTGACCTGCACCGCCTCGAAGCGCTCCCCGGTCTCCTTCTCAAGCTCCGTGACCAGCGGCTCCAGATCCGCGCATAGTCGCCACAGGATGTCGAACCAGCCATCCCCGTGCTCGAAGCCCCGTGCCATCGGGCTCAGCCGGGGATTGCCGGCCAGGGCAAACCAACTCGGCCAGCGGCGAGCGAGCTTTTGTCCAAGTTCCTTTCGCATCGGGACTGCCCCGCAGCGCTAGTTTTCCCGGCGGCCGCCATTGCCGGACTTGCCCGTGGGCATCCTCCCTCCGGGAGAGTTCCGCTTCCGCTCATGGAACACCGGGTACGGCTCGGGAGAGCTTGCCGCATCCACCGCGCAGCAAATCCAAGCCTTGCTGCCATCGGGGAGGTCAAGGAGCGTCATCTCGTGCAGGGGGTCGGTGTGGCATAAGTCGCAGCAACCCACGCCGAGGCTTCTGAAAGCGCCGCATGTCTTGATTTTGCCGTCGGGCAGCTTGCGCTGAAGCTCGGCGATGACGATAGGGATGCGCCTAATCTTTTCGCTGAATTGGGGGACCTGCTCCGACAGCGAAAGCATGCCCATCTCTTCAACGCTCTTCACGATGATTTCGGCCTTGGTCATTTCGGCCTTGTCGCCGTAATAGCGATCCATTACCGAGGGCGGAAAGACGCCCTCCTCCCGCAAGGCCTTCTCGATGAGTTCGTCCTTGGTCACCATCGGCGTCCTTTCCTGCGCTGGCAGCAGGTCAAAGGCGGGATTCTTCCGCACAGATTCCATGTCGGCAGTGCTGGCTTCGTCTGCCTTCCGGTGCCCACGTTTGGCATAGTCTTCGGCAGGTTGTCTGTACACGGGCACGAGGTCCTCGGGGAGGAGGGACACTTGCCGGACCTTCACGCTCTTGGCCATCAAGAGCCCCTCCACGGGGATGGCGGAGAACTTCCTCTCTGCGTCCCCGGGGTCGTCCGCCTCGACGGCGATGTCGCCCTCGCCGTGCAGGACGAAGTCTAGAATATAGATTGGCATTCGTGCCCCCCGTGCTGATTCTTGGGCTCATTCTTACGATTCGCCGTGAAAATCTCATTCTTGGGAACGTAGCCTGGCTGCCTGGTCCCGCCCCGTGTGGCTGACAGCCTCGGCCAACTTCGAGCATCTCTACTGCTGTCCGGTGCCATGGCACGCCCGGCAGTCGCCCGAGCCCTGGCATGCGACGCAGGGGCTGCGATACGTGTCCACCGGGCCGTAGCCGGGATAACCGAACCGGCCCGTGCCTTTGCACACCTGCCATTTCCCCGTTCCGTGGCAACTTGCGCACTCCTTCTTCGCCATATGAGCCTCCGCAAATCAGGATGGAGCAGGCGTCGCTGTTGACCAGGATGGCTCGGCTAGCCTGCTCTTGGCGAATCTGCACTCGATGAACCGCTGACCGGAGGAGAACGCTCCTGAGTCCCGTTGCCGGCCCCGGCGCCCGCCCCTCCGTTCTTCCCCCTTGGCCTGCCCGGAATTCCCTGACCGGCGGCGGCGCTGCCGCATAGCCCCGCCAGTCTCGCCCGATATTTCGCCGTGAGCGCCTGCGCCTTCTCGACGGCGGTCCCTGCCTTCTTGAGCTGCCCTTCAATCTCGTCGATGTCCGCGAGCGTCCGCCGGACCTCGGAGGCAAGGGCGGCGTTCCGTTGCAGGAAGTCCGGCCCCTCGGCCCTCATCCGCTCGAACACGGGGCGCAGCACCTCAAGGTCGCGGGGGAGCCAGGCGCGGGTCGAGCGCAGCAGCCACACCCACACCCCGTCCTCCTGCCCCCACCGCTTCGGCTAGCTGCCTAGCCAGCTCCGCGTCGAACTTCGCCCAGCGGGCCTGCTCGGCATCCTTCTCCTTCTTCATGACGAGGCGTATGGCCTCCTCCGCGCTGAGCTGGGCGACTCGGGCGTAGTCCTTGATGCCCTGCCGCTCAAGGACTTCCGTCCGGCTTAGCTCGCCCTTGCCGAGGCACAGCGGGCATTCGATGGCCTCGGGCAATGCGGCTGCGGAATCTGTCATAAGCGTTTGCCTCCGACAAGAAATGTGCCTTGGGAGCACCACATGCGGGAAGCCGTCTTCTGGCATCATGCCGCGCACACGGCCGACGCCTGCGCCATCGCTGGCTGGAGCCCGGCGGCCCCGGCACATTCTTCTTTCATGGAATCACGGGTCCACCGTACAACGCTGGCGCGGCTTACGTGATACTTCTTCGCTACGACGGTCAGCGACGTCCCGGAGCGGCGGTCGCGCACCAACGCCTCGCGGTCGATGGCGAGAGGGGCGCGGCCCATGGGCAGTCCTTCCAGCCGACGCCGGCGCATCCCGGCCTTGATTCGCTCCACGATTAGGCTCCGCTCCAGCTCCGCGATGCAGCCGATGATGGTGACGAACATCCGCCCCATCGCGCCCGAGGTGTCGATGTTCTCGCGGGCCGAAACGAATTCAATCCCGAGGTCGTTCAGCTCGTCGACGACCGTCAGGAAGTGTTTGACTGAGCGGGCAACTCGATCGAACGCCGCAACCAGGACAATGGAGAACTTGCGGCGGTGGGCGTCTGCCAGCAGCGCATCAAGGCCCGGACGCCGCGATTTCGAGCCCGAAACGCCCCGGTCGGTGTACTCGTGGACAACCTCGGAGCCGCGGCGTGCGGCCAGCTCGCGCAACTGGTAAAGCTGATTCTCGACAAACTGGTCGGGAGTCGAGACTCTCGCGTAGATTGCGGCACGTTGCATCACAGCTCCTCCTTCACGCTTTCAAGCAAGATGGGATTGGGCTCGACCGTGCGCAGCCTCCCGATGTCGGCCAGGGCGTCGTCGATGCCCTTGCAGCCGACGACATGCATCCATGCGGCCGCCAGAATCGGAGCCCGGCTCGCCCCGGCAAGGCTGTGGACAAGCACAGCGCCCCAGCGGATGTTGTCCCACAGGGCGTCAATGATTCCATCGAACCTTCCGACCGGGATGGGCCGGGCATCCCGGAGCGGAAAACAAAGGTAGGTGACGCCCGTCGCGAAGTTCCGCACTGTCTCCCGGCACAGGGTGACCACCGTGGTGACGTCGAGCGGGTTTGACTCGGCGAGAGCCTCGGCGTCGCCAATCCCGCCAACGAAAAGCCTTTCCCAAACCCGAGTGGCGCTCATCCCGGCTGCCATCCCTCCGGTTCCCCGGCTTTTGGCCCCTGGCGGGCGTCGCCTGTGTTCAGCGGCATCTTTGGAGGCCGCTCTTTCCTCTGAATCACGAGAGCCCGGTCCGTTTCCCAGTCGATTTCCGCATACTCGATTTCGAAGACGTCAACTCGGCGGCTGGCACGGAGACATTCCGGAAAGAGCTCGAGGACCTTTTCCAGCGCGGCCCCGGGGGAGTCCGCCAGAACGACGGCGGTGGTCCCCGAGTCGCCCGGGGTGTTCTCGAAGTCGACGGAGTACGCGCGGGGCCTGATGCCGGGGAGCGGTTCCACATTTATGATATACATCGGACCAGGCGGTTTTTCGGGGGAAAGTTGAAAGCAATTTGAGGATTCGGCGGCCGGCCGGGTCATGGACTCGCCTGCGGGGCGAGAGGTGAGCGCCTTGTGTCTGTCGAAGAATCCGGAGGGGCGATCCGAAGTTCTGGCCGGGCAACGCGCACTCCGAAGAAATCGTGCCCGCTTTTTAGCCGCGGTGGCGCCCGAATCGTGCTGCGGACCACCTGCCCAAAATCCTCACTCTGGTACCCGCCGCAAGTGGTTGATTCTGTGATGTAGGTTTGCGTAGATTGCCTGACCCAGAAGCAGAAGTTTGTGGGCGCTCGCCTCAGAAACGGCAGGGTAATGTCTCATCGAGCTCGCACGCAGCCGCTTAACAGCTGCGAGTCCGCTGAACCCCTAGATCAGTTCCACGCTTCCTAGACGCCAATCAATCCTGATATCGGTCATATTGTGTGTGCGAATTGTGTGCGACATTCGGCTTCAAGTACCGCAACAAGCACGTCAGATGGGCACAGACGCGGTTTCCGGTCAAGAGCACACGAGCTTCAGATCGTGTCGCAAAGCGAGTCAGGCCCTGCCGATTTTCAGAGGCCTTCCGCCACTTGAACGGTTTGGCCAAATTAACCGGCCAATCTTTTGAATCACACCTCTAAGCGCTGTAGCTGAGAAGCGGTATTCTTCCCCAGTTGGGATTTTTCTCTTCAGGAGGAAGGGCCCCGCTTCCGGCTCAGATCTTGGCGGGTCAACGCCGGGGCAGGGCCCCTATGAACCACGATTCTTTTTATCCCACTTTCTGCCCCGCCGCACAAGCTCGAAACCGACTGGGCTTGCGACGGTG
>JBEKAK010000153.1:0-7086 GCA_050018275.1 Terriglobia bacterium
GTATTCCGTCCGATACACACTGTGTCCTGATACTCGTGTCTCCATGCATACATTATACCCTATCGCCGCCGCTCTCATTCACCCACGGGCAAGCCCGTGGAACTCTGCCCTACGGGCCGATTAGAGAGAGCAACCACCGCCACTACATTATCCAAGGAGAAGGCCAAATCAGCCAATTCCACAGCTATGACAATGCTCCAGAAGCCCTTACCCCGCACACTCATGGCTCTGGTCTGTCCTTCTTCCATGCCGGCCTCTGTCTCACTCAAGCTCTCGAAGGCCAGTTTTATTAGGTAGGCTGCACCCAGAAACTTTAGGTATTGGTTACTAATGACAAAACTGGCAAGGACAAGCATGAAACCACGGCCAACATAAGCGCCAAGAAGTCCTACCTTGAGAGCAGCAGACCGTTGGCCACCCAAGATGCGATGGGTCCAAGGACCAAGGAATTTCAAAGGCTCAGGCCAGGGTATCTTTTCGTGTGGTGGAAGTTCAGAGACCATCGCCCCTAGAACAGCGGCATTGTCTATAGAGAGGATGCCCTCCAAAAATATAACCTGGATAATTATGTAAACAAAATTCAGATCAAATTTCATTTATTCTATGCCGTTGCGGTTCAAAATTAAAATCACAACCATTCATAAAAATTAATTCAACCCTGTTTTCATTTCTCAAGCGGCAACGGGATGATAAAAATTGGTTTCCGAGTTCGATGCAATACCGCATTCGAGACACTCCCAAGAAACGTATTAAATTAGGAAGCAAGCATAAGGAAGCTATCTTTTTACGGAAGTGATCAAAGAAAGCGGAATATTCAAATACCTTCATAGTTCACCTTCGTTCTTCTGTCCTTTTTACTCAATTCCTTGGGTACCGGGGCAATCCAGCAAAATCGGTGACCTTGTTAATTAGTCCCCTCGCCTCTGGCACGTTGAAAGCAGTTGCTATTCCAAAATAAACAGCACCATACAATCCCAAAGATACTATTGCCAGTGTGATTGGATGACTTAGATTCATCATCAGTTTGCCCAGCCAGCCTGCAGCAGCACCAGTTCCAGCTGCGATCCATAATTTCATGATGAACGAAGCCGGGAGACCAGTCTTGCCGATTCGTCCTTCCAGTGAATTTCGCAGCAGTGCTAACTCCAACCATCCACATAGCCCCGCCGATGCGGTGAGCCCCACTACTCCCCAACGTGGGTTTAGGCCCAAGAGGGGCGGTAAAGGTAGAGCAAATATATATCCTAAAATTGCAGTAAGAAAAACGCGTAGGACTGCATAACGCAGGGGAGTGCGCGTGTCCTTCAACGCGTAATACATCGAAGCATACAGCCTTCCCAGGGTGGTGGCCAACAGGCCTACAGCGGAGCCGGCCAAGATTGCCCATACGTACACTGAATCGTGCCGAGTAAACTGGCCCGTCTGGTAGATCGCCCCGGCAATTACGTCACCTAAACTAAGAAACGCTATAGCGGAAGGAATAATGAAAAAGGCAATCTGACGAAGACCGGCATTCAGCCGACTTCGCAAATAGGCATTCACTTCACCGGTTTCACCCAAAGTGCTGGAGAAGATAGGTAGTTCCGCTGCAGATACCGACATACCAAAGAGACTCACTGGTAAGGTATATAAGGTTTGAGCGTAAACCAGAGCCGAAAGAGCGCCGGTAGGCAGAAGACTTGCCAACAAAGCGTCTACGTAAGCACTAATCTGTACTACCCCACGGCTGACAAATACCGGCATAAAGTTACGGATCACAGTTTGAACGCTTTCCATCCTGAGCCCCGTCAATAACCGGAATCTACGTATGAGGTGAGCAACCTGAGGTAACTGAACTCCAAACTGCATGGCGCTGCCGACCACTGACCCCCATGCCAATGTTTTACTGAGTGGGAACTGCTCCAGGTGACCTCCGAATCCAACGAGTGAGGCAATCATCATCAGGTTCCACGCCACAGGGGCAGTGTAGGAAATGAAAAATCGACGGTGGCTGTTAAGGATACCAAGGCACCACGCTGACAGGGATAGAAGGGCAGCACCAGGAAATAGGATTCGCACTAAAGAGATGGTCAATTCGCGTTTGGCTCCTTTGAACCCGGGTGCAATGGTGTCGATCAAATGTGGCGTGGCTAATACACCAACCAAGACGAAGCAGGAAACCACTAACGACAATAGACAGAATACAGCGGAGGCAACCCGATCCGCTTCATCCTCTGCATCACGGGCGAGCAGATTAGCGTATACCGGGATGAAGGAAGCTGAGAGAACCCCCTCACCAAACAGGTTTTGCAAGAAATTTGGAATACGGAAAGCTGCTCTGAAGGCGTCGGCTGCATCAGAGTTTCCAAAGTAGTGGGCGAAAACACGATCTCTCACCAAACCCGCAATACGGCTGAGTAGAATACCTGCCGCAACTATCGCCGCATGGTGACCCATGGCCGTTGGTTGCTCTGATTCCACTCTTTTTGTTATCCCCCTTGATTTTTTATCTGAAAACGCTGCGATGAATCCAGTAGTTTTGGGTGGTACGCAATAAGACACCGGAATCCCAGATCCTCCCCAATGAAGCCCTCCTCCCCCCATCCCTTGTCCTTGCCAGAACCTTCTCCGCTAGGACCTCCCAACCCTCGCAAAATACCAGTTTCGCCCCTCGGACGTCTTACCGACATTAGTCCTTGCCGAGCAGCTTGAGAACTCCGACCGACATCGCTGGGATGTAGGTGATCAGCAACACGCCGATGCCCAGTATGATTAGGAACGGGACGACGTGCCGGTAGAGTTGGGGCAGCGGCTTGCCGAAGCGTGATGACGAAAGGAAGAGGTTCAGGCCGACGGGGGGAAACAGGAAACCCAACTCCAAGTTCGCGAGGAAGATGACGCCCAGGTGGATTGGGTTGACTCCGAACACAGCGCCCAGGGGCGCGATGAGCGGTGCCAGGATGATAAGGGCCGAGTAGATCTCCAGGACACTGCCGAGCACGAGCAGAAGGACGTTGAGCACAAGAAGGAAGACCAATTTCGTGTGGATATGTGTCGTTACCCAGCTCGTAAGGAAGGCGGGGATCTGCGCGTCGACCAGATAGGACGTCAGCCCCATGGCGATGCTAAGCAGGATAAGCACGGCGCCCATGAGCGATGCGGAACGCAGAAGCACACCCGGCAGGCCGCGGAAAAACGCTATGTCGCGCGTGATGAAGCACTCAATTACCACGGCGGAAGCACACGCCGCGGCGGCCGTCTGGACCATGGATGTCAGCCCGCTTTCAAACAGACCGATGATGAGGAACGGTAGTAGCAGTTCCCACTTGGCTTCCCAGCTTGCGGCCGCTGCTTCCTTCCAGCGGAACGGCTGCCGGCCGGCCTTGTTGCGCCCTCCGACGTAGATGCCGTAGACTGCCGTAAGGACCACCAGCAACAAGCCAGGCACCAGCCCCGCAAGATAGAGCGAATCCGCCGGCACACTCATATTGCGACTGCTGGCCACGACGCTGTAGATGATGACCGGGAGGTTGGGCGGGAATAGCAGACCCAGGCTGCCGGACGCGGTAACAAGTCCCAGCGAGAATCCTTCGGAGTATCCATCCTTCCGCAGAATCGGGTAGACCAACCCACCCAGGGCGATGATGGTCACGCCCGACCCGCCCGTAAACGTGGTGAAGAGTGCGCAAACCGCCGCCACCATCACCGCGATGCCGCCCGGCATCCAGCCAAACAGTGCACGGAAAAAACGCACGAGGCGGGCAGACGCCCGGCTTTCCGCGAGCACATACCCGCAGGCGGTCAGAAGCGGGATTGCCGGGAGCGTGGGCGAATACATCAGCCGGTAGACCTCGGCCGGGACGGCTGAGACCGGCGTCAGATCGCGGAAGAACAGGATCAACGCTAGGCCACCCATGGCGACGAATACCGGGGCGCCAAGCAGTGCGCCTGCCATCACAACGAGCGCCAGGGGCCAGACGTGCGCCACGGCTTCCGCGGGAAGCAGGCTCAAGGCGAACCCGCCCGCGACCGTGGCCATCGCGATGGCCCGGCCGCGCCACCGCGGGGACGCCTGCCACGCAAACCGTGCCGCCATCAGGGCAAGAGCCACCGGCATGATGCACTCGCTTACCCATTCAGGCAACCCAATCGGGAGGAGTTTGCCGTTCTGCCGGTTTACCGCAACTACTGCGATGCTCCCGTAGGCCAGCACGGCGACTGTCGCGGCCGCAACGGAGTAGGCGAACACCCGCGCCACCCTGCGGGCGACGCTGTCACCGAAGAGTTCCGCGGTGGACAGGGTGAGGTGTTTCCCTTCCCGCGTGGCGACAAGGCCGCCTACGAATGCCAGCCAGAGGGTCAGTTGCTGGACATAAGCGGACGAGCCGGGTATGTGGAAGCCGCCAAGCAGGCCCCCGACGACATCAATAAGAGGGAGCAGGGCCGCCAGGGCAAGCGCACCTACGAGAGGTATTTGCTCGAGGCGTTGGGCGGAAGCATCCAGTTTCACGCTATTTCACAGTCCCGGCGCGCTTGCGATACTCGTCACGATACTTCATCGCCTCGTCAAAGGCCTCGGCCCCCACAATCCGGTCGCGGAGCTTCGGATAAGCGCTCTCAGACACCTTGACCCAGGCTTCGCGTGCCTTGGTATCGATCGGAACAATGTTCAGGCCGCGCTTTTTCATCTCATCCACATCACGCTCGCCGCTTTTGCGGATCTCGTCCCGCAGCTTCTTGCCCGTCTCCTGCATGACCTGGAGCAGCGGGGCGTGCAGGTCAGTCGGAATCTTGTTCCAGGTCCGCTTATCGATAACCGTCGCGCCCAGTAGGAGCTCGAAGTTCAGGTCGGTCATGTTTTTCGCATAGTTGTAGTACTGGGTGATGACCGCCGCCTGCGGAGAAAGCGGCACCGCATTGATGCGTCCCGTCTGCAGTGCAGTGGCGATTTCGGCAGTCGGCATCGGCTGCGGGTTGAAGCCCATGCTCTTCAGGATGTCGATCGTATCGGTGTCGTTTTCCCATGCGAAGAGCTTCAGCTTCTTGAGATCGTCGGGGGTGGCAACGGGCTTCTGCGTAAAGTAGTGGATCCAGCCCCCATCAACCCAGTTCAGCACAATAAAACCCTTATTCTCGATGTTCGCCTCCAGCTTGGGACGCATTTTCTCGAGAACGCCATACACCTCCTCATACGAGGCGTACATCATCGGAACGCTCAGGGCGTAGACCGACTTGTCAATCTCGGCTAGGCCGACGGACGTGAGCAGGCCGGCATGCAACGTACCGAGCCGCATCTTGCGGACGACGTCAGGATCGTCACCGGAGATACTGCCCCAATAAATGTTCATGGTAACACGACCGTTAGAGATTTTCTTCCACTTCTCGGCGGCCTCTTTAATAATTGTGGCCCACGAGGTTCCCTCAGGCACCAGCGTCGCCATCTTGATGGTGGTCTGAGCTCCGGCCGGCGGAATAAGAAGCACTGTCGTCAGCACAACCGCCGCGGCGGCGAATGTCGCCGCCAGCACTCTGTAACGCAGACACGAGTTCCGTGCAGGTTCAGATTTCATGATGGATGACACCCTCTGTAAGTGGAGTGTTTTTACTCCAAAAAGAACTCGGCGATCCGGCCGAGCAGCCATTTGGCCCGACGTTGCGCGACGAGGTTCGCCATGCGCGTCTCGGGCGCTTTGTTTGCATCAAAGGCCAGAGCCTCTTCGAGCAGGCTCTGGAATTCCTTCTTATTCTGAGCCGAGACGGAGACCGTTTCGGCGTAGCTCACCAACGGCGCAACGCGCGTGCCCTGTGAAAGCTGCTTCGCACGCTCGAAATGCTCGCGCGCCTTTGTGAGCGATCCACCGACGGAGGCGCGCCCTCCCTCGTAGGAGATGAAGAAGTCGTGGATCGAGCCGCGTTCCCACGCCTCGTCGAGCGCGAGTGCCCGCCGCATCAACGCCTCCACCAGGTTCTGATCAGCTCCCAGTTCCGGGTCATCTTTGGAAATTGAGATGGCGGCGCCCCATGCGTTCGCGGTCCAGTAAAGGAGCGGCACGTGCTTCTTCCGCAGCTTGTTGACGGCCGCCTGCGGATCCTTCTGAAGCTGGGCGCGGAAGTTGGGGACATCGATCTCAAGACCCCTGAACCCGTAGTCCAGGGCTCGGCGATACATTTTGCGTGCCCGAGTGCGAAGCGCCGTTGCGGCGGCCAGATCATTGGCCTCGAGAAAGTCCGCATTCTGCTGAAGATGACCGTAACCGTACTGAGTGAACCCGCTCGAGGCGGCGAGCAACAGCTTCTTATTCTTCGGCGCCTGCATCAGCAGCCCTTCAATGGTTTTCAATCCGAAAGGCACCGCCTCCCATACAAGGTCCGGATCATCGTCGGTAGCGTAGACCGAGTTGCCGCTGACAAGAGCCTCACTCACCTTGTTGATCATCACGGCGCAACCGGTCAACGAGATAGCGAGCAGCACCACAACTACCGCGAAGACCAGCCTGGGACCATGCCCCCCCCCTGGAAAGAACCCGATATCTAAGTGACGCAGCGGATTGGCGGATCGCCAAGGAGCGTACGACGCTTTTGGAGACATAAGGCAACCCCGGCCGCACGTGAGGTGCGGTCACAAGGTCCAGAAACTACGAAAAAACCTTGTAGTTCCTAGAGCAAGACTCTCATCAATCACCGAGGGGATCCCTGTTCCGGGCTGAACAGTCGCGCCCTCCGACCCGGAGCAAACTTCGCTCGTGCCCGGCGACAAGCAAACCATATCCCAACAGAGTTAGTGGTTTCCTTGTTAGGGTTTCGTAATATGCAACCCCTCAAACTGATTCTTGCCATCAATCTCGAGTTCCCCATAGTAATAAAATGATAACAACTCGCTTTTTGGTGGGTTGAATATACGAAAAAGGGAGTCGAATGTCAAGGCAAGAGCATTGATGATTACCGATTCAAATCAAGCATGCATTACCAAAATGTCCTGTTGTGGACTTCCCCTGAAAATTAGTCCGTGCTTTTACTGTCTTTTTTTAGTATGTGGATTAGCCAGTTCAGGAATTAAAAATTTCCCCTGCGTGCTCTACGGCGACATTTCTTTGTTCTTAGGACTGG
>JBEKAK010000154.1:0-6524 GCA_050018275.1 Terriglobia bacterium
CCTTCCACTAAGGCGGCGACCTGTTCGCGAAACGCGGCCCGCGCCTCCTGGAGCGAGGTCGGTCCCAGAGGCTCCAAACGAATCCCCAGCGGGCCGACCGATCCCGCCACATAGAGGTCTTCGCCGGCTACCTCCCTCGCCAGGCGGGCGCCCGCCAGGTTGAATTCCCGAACCTTGGCGCTGAGGTCGAACTTTTGCAGGCGAAATCGGTTGGCCCCGAAGGTGTTCGTCTCAATGACCTCCGCTCCTGCCTTGATGTATGCCAGATGGACCTCTTTGACGAGCTGGGGCATGGTCACATTCAGCTCGTCGTAGCAGCGGTTCGCAGAAATGCCCCTCGAATACAGCATCGTCCCCATGGCCCCGTCGCAGACCAAGGCCCGTTTGTCGATTCTCTCTAGGAAAGGCTCGCGCATCCGTTGACTAGTCTAGCACATCTGTTTGCGGGCGCGGAGCGAGGCGAAGTGGCCGTTGCGTCCCCGACGCAATCGGGGCAGGCCCTGCACCACATGGTACAGCGCAGGCTCCAGCGGGAATCCAGGTCGTGCGTGGACCCCCGCCCTGCCTGCTTGCCGCAGGCAAGCGCAGGCAGGTTGCGCGGGGGTGACGTGCTAGGAAGAGTTGGCACGAGCGGCGAGACCCAGAATCTTCTGCACCGAAAACCCGACTTCGTGCATAATCGCGGGCGCCGTGGCCGATTCAATTTTCCAGCTTCTGTCCGATTTCTTTGCCCGTTACGGGTACTGGGTGGTCTTTTTCGGCGTGATGCTGGAAAACGCCGGTTTGCCCGTGCCGGGTGAAACTGTGCTTCTGTTTGCAGGGTTTCTCGCCTACCACGGCAAGATCGGGCTGTTGCCGGCTATCCTTACCGCGATTGCCGGGGCCACCATTGGCGACAGCCTTGGCTTCTTGCTTGGACGGTACGGCGGCACCGCATTCATCAATCGTTTCCTGAGGCGGATTGCCTGGGTCGCGAAACGTTACGACGATGCCCAAAAGCTATTCCTGAAGTATGGCCCATGGGCGGTTTTCACGGCGCGGTTTATCACCGGCCTCCGCGTGTTTGCGGGAATCCTGGCCGGCGTTTTGCTGATGCCTTACCCGCGCTTTCTGCTTTTCAATTTCACGGGGGCGGTTTGCTGGGCATTAACCATCGGTTGCGTCGGCTTCCTGTTCGGCAGCAATTGGGAGCGATTGGTTAACTTGCTGAGGCAACTGGATCGAATTACCCTGGCCATCATTGGGGCAGGCGCGGTGGTCCTGCTTGTGGTTCACTTGGTCCGGCGGAAGAAGGCTTCCTGAGGTGGTATAACTACCTTCCGTCCATTCTCTTCAGGTCTCCCTTTGCAGCTTTAAAGTTTGGCCTAAGCTGGAGTGCGGTCTGAATCTCCGCGCGCGCTTCGGCATTCCGGCCTTCCTTCTCGAAGACCAGCGCCAACAGTCGGTGTCCGTCGGCCGTGTCCGGCTCCTCGCCCTCGGGTTCCTGGGAAAGGTATTTCTTGACCCAGCCCTCCGCTCTCGGGAATTCCTTACCAGTTTCCAGCAGGGCATGGGCCGCTTCATAGAAGGGCCGCAGATCGTCTGGGACGTTTCTTTCCGAGGCAACGAGGATGGGATCGAGATCGCCCCAGCGTTCCTGGAGCGCGAAAATCCGTGTGAGGATCCAGTAGGCGCCAACTCGCGAGGGATCAAGCTGCAAGGCCTGTTGGGCATGTTTTATGGCCAGGTCATATTTCGCGTGAGGAGAGTGGCTGTCAAATTCCGCGAGTGACGCGAGTGCGCGGTAGTTTTTGGGGTCTGCTTCGACCGCTTTCAAATAGTAGGCTCCGACTTCCGCCGAATTCTTTTCCAGTTCGGCAAGTTCAGCGTGGGCAAGGTATCCGTCGCTGAGGTTGAGGCGCGCGATTTCTTCGGCAAGGGTGCGCGCTTGGTCTTTGTCCCCACCCAGCAAGCCGGGCGCCTGGAACTTGAACTGCATCATGGAATCCAGCGCTTCGAGATTCTTGGAATCGAGCTCCAGGGCGATTTCAACTTCTTTCCGGAATTTCACCGCCAGCGATCCTGCCGCAAATATGCTGGCCCGGGCTGCCATTTCCCCGTAAACTTGGCCCAATTTAAGGTGGTAGTTCGAATCCTTGCCGTCGAGCTCGACCGCGTGCTGGGCAAGCGGAAGAGCCCCGGCGAAATCCTTAAACGCCGCCTTCACTTGCACAAGCAGATATGTAGTCTTGGGGTCCTCGGGATGGGCTTTGATTTGAGGTTCGAGAATGGCCCGAGCTCTCTTCCAGTGACCGGCTCGGATAAGAGCCTCAGCGTCGGCGCTGGGAGGATCGGCGGCGGAGGCGAGCGCGGCGCCGAGCACAGTAAGAAGCGGCCACAGGATCAATGCCGTCAAAAGGGAAGTGTGTGATTTTCTACGCATTCGGGTCCGTACTTTACTTCCGAGGGCCAAGAAATTGGAGAGCCAGATTTATTGCGTCCCAAGCCAGCCGTTCTGCACGGCTTCTTGTTCCGGCGTGGCGGAAGACAAGGGTATGATTGAATACTGGCTTCGAACCGGTGGACCGAGTGTTACCGTAACCCTTTCGCGGCGCCCGTGCCGTGCGACGGTCATCGGGACCTTGGCGCCGACCGGGTAAGCTCTTAAACGGGTGGAGAGGTCCTCAGTTGCCAGGGATTGATCGTCCACGTCGATCAACAGGTCGTCGCGGCTGAGTCCGGCACGGTCGGCGGGGCCACCGGGAATGACGGCAAAGATTCGTGCTCCCTGGTTTTCGGGTTGGACGAGTGCCCCCAATGTGGGAGCGGCGTCAGACGCCGTCCCAGTTCGGAGCTGAAGGCCTGCCAACTTCAGGGTCTCCTCGTAAGGGAGTGCGTCAGTCCCGCGGACGTAGCGTTCGAAGAAAGCTGTGAAATCCGATCCGGTCACCGCCTTCAGAGCCTCCGCGAGGTCTTCCTCTTCGTAACCTCGGCCCGGCCCATAGTAGCTAGCCGCGGGGGCCTCGTAGAACTTGTGGTACATCGTCTGTACGACATCCAACAAGGATTTTCGCCCTTGCGTGCGCGAGCGTATTTCCAAATCCAACAGCATCCCGAGAAGGGCGCCCTTGTTGTAGTACGAAATAGTCGCGTTCGCGAAGTTGGTCTGCTGCATCTGCGGAGAACGGTCGAAGAACCAGGCATGGAAGCTGGAGGATTCCGCCGACATGAGCTCGTGCCCTGGTTCTCTCTCCAGGTCGTAAATCTCATTCGCCAGACGATTCAGAAACTGTTCGCGAGTCCAGAGTCCGGACCGGAGAAGGAAAAGGTAACCGTAATAGGTCGTAACGCCTTCGGCGAACCAGAGTGAGCGCGAGTAGTTTTCACGTGTATAGTCGAAGGGTCCCAGCGCGACGGGGCGAAGTCGTTTCACGTTCCAGAGGTGGAAGAACTCGTGAGAGGCCGCCTCCAGGGCTTCTTGGGAGCCCTCCCGCACATTGTTCCGGATGATGATCTGGGTCGAATTCGAATGCTCCATGCCATCCCCCAGGGAGACATCCGGAGCAAAATGGAAAATAAACAGGTAGTGCTGCAGGTCCGGCCGGGGCATCGCCGCCATTTCTGCGTGCACGAGTTTCTTTAATCCTTCGAGAAGATGTGATCGATCGGTGTCGTCTTCCCCGTAGGTGTGCACGGCCACTAGGATGGTCTTTCCCTGTTCTTGAAACTGGTCGAGCGTGCACTCGGAGGAGATTTCGAGCGGCGTATCCACCAGAACGTCGTAGTTAGGCGCACGAAATGCTCGCTCGGTCGTGGATGTCGAAAACCCACTGATTACTTTCCATGGGTCGGGAGCTTCGATTTTCAGAGTGATAGGGTCCGGTTTATGCCCCTCGACGTACATGAAGATGGAGGGGCCATTGAGGTTGGCGTGCGTGCTGTCAACCTGTGAGAACGATCCACCCAGGTCATTGGCAAAGACGCGGTATTCGACCTTGACCGTTCCACCCGCCCCGCGTGCGTCAACGCGCCAAGTCTGCTTATCGAGCTTGATCCAAGACAAGGGCTGATGGCCCGCACCCAGAGCGGAAAACTCCTGCGCGTTCTTGGCAAAATCATAAATCGCATAGCGCCCAGGCGCCCAGGCCGGCATGACGAAATCCAGGTTTGCGGTTTCCACCTTGTGCACCAGGATTTCTACGTCCACCAGGTGAGTCGTCGGACGGACTACCCGCAGTGTGTAATCGAGTTCTGACGTTCGTGCGGCAGGCGCCTGCGTGGCCAGCAACTGCCCTGTGAAGCCCAGCGTCATGCAGAAGAGGAGCAAGATGCTGAGACCGGACTGATGACTGGCCATCCCGAGAGACAAGAGTGCTCTTCTAGGATAAGTGGAGGCACGATGTCGCGGTAATCGCTGCATCTTTGCTTAATCCTTTTGACTCTTGAATCGCTGCGTCGCCCCTCGCTGCTTGGCTTACCCTGAAACGAGAAGGGGGTTGATCGCATTCATGGGCCAGGTTCTAACACCAGCCTGTGAGCGGCGCCTTTTTCAACGGCCGCGTCGCTGAAAAGCATGGGGAGGCTTTGCCCAGTGTACCAAACTTCGAATTGGTCCTTGTAGTAAGGGCTGAAAGCCTGACCGGATTCCCCCAGGGTGATATTCTGCATCGACTGGTCAAAATCTGAGAAATCCACCACCATGCGCATGGAAGGTGCCACCCGAGGGGTCGTCTGCTTCACCGTAGTACCAGTTCCCGCCTGTGGGAAGGGCCCAACATCCAGCAGGCGCCCCAAAAGCGGCAGCCCACTACTCAGCGGATGGTGGAAGGTCAGCGGGATGGTATCACCCCATCTCCACGCCGCATGACTCTGGCTGTGAACCAAGGAGGGGATTCGCCTGACCCCCTCCTCCAGGCTCTTCATCAGGGTCATATGGAAGTCCGTGTCGTCCGGTGGGAGCCAACGCGTGAGATTCTGCTCCAGGACATTCTGGAGGAAGATGGTGTTCATCGGCCAATCATAACCGGAAAGATCATCGCCCAGCTTCGGTTTCAGGACACGGGCGAGCAGGGCGTGACGGGTAACTTCCGAGACCAGCGTAGCCGCGGAGTCCGCGCGGGCTTGACCGTCCCAGGCTTTCAAGACACTGAGCGCAAACTGGGCATCGGAGCTTTCGGGTGCGCGCTTTCCGGCCGCAGCGAGGACTTGTTTGGCCAGCCATTCGTCTTCGAGCGTATGGATATCGGCTTGAATCCGCAGCATATCTGAGGGAGTGAAGGAGCTTCCCTCGCGTAGAAGTTGAAATATCCGTGCGGTGCGGTATGGAGCTTCCCATTTCCCCGAGATGAAGAACGGATAATTATCAGGAACGATGCGCCCGTTCGCCGTTGCGATCACCCCACTCGGCGGGTTGTAAGAGTGGGGAAGGCCTTCGAAGGGGATAAAGCCCATCCAATCGTAGTCGTCGGTGCTCCCGGGTACGGGGACGGCGCCATTGCCCTGCTTGCGGATCGGCACCAGTCCCGCCGCGTAGTAGCCGATGTTTCCTTCCACATCCGCATAGACAAAATTCTGCATGGGCACGGTGAAATCCTGGAGGGCCGCGGTGAACTCCTGCCAGTTGCTTGCCTGATTGACCCGCAGGAACGGAAGACGGATGGCATGAGATTCGAGCGCCGTCCACCGCAAGGCAAGGTCGCGGTCACCGTCGCGGGAAATCACCGGCCCGTGCCGGGTGACCTTGACGGTGAGGTGGTAGTCGCGCTGGCCGCGGACTTTGATGACCTCGTCGCGAACTTCCGCGTCAACCCACTGGCCGTTATGCAGATATTTTTTAGGATCGCGGAAATTGAAGCTCTCGATGTAGAGGTCCTGGACGTCGGGACCCGTGTTGGTCATGCCCCAGGCGATGTGTTCGTTATGGCCAATAATGATGAAAGGCAAGCCTGCAAGGCTGACCCCACTCACATCGAGGCTTGGCGCCTTGAGATGGATCATGTACCAGACGCTGGGGATACTGTGGCTGAGATGGGGGTCATTTGCCAGCAGTGGTTTACCTGATTTCGTGTGGGATCCACTCAAAACCCAGTCATTGCTCCCGATGCCGCCGGGAAAGTCAGGGCTGGGTGGAAGAAACGCTGCGACGAGAGGATCGCCCGCGGGAGGTCCGTCTCCACGCTGCGTCGTTACCTTCTTCGCACCAGCCTGGGTTGGGGCCGGAACCTCCGCGACCGGCACATCGAGGGCAGAGTGGTCCGGGAAAAGGTCAGCGGCGAGATCCTTGCCCAATTTGGCAGTGACATGCTCGCGCATTAAATCATCTTCCCAGCTCTGGCTGAGGGATGTGGAGAGATTCATCGCGACGGCCAGAGAATCGACCTCGCGCCATAGCTCGGGCCGATATCGAAGGATTAGGAACTCGATGGGAAGATGCCTGCGGTGGCTCGTGATGAAAGCGTTCACGCCGCGGGCATAGGAGTTGAGCAGGCGGCGCGTGTCTGGATCGAGTTCGGTGAGCGCGCGTTCAGCTACCCTGTGCAGACCCA
>JBEKAK010000155.1:0-6296 GCA_050018275.1 Terriglobia bacterium
TGTAAATTCGCGCAGAAACTTTCTCGCGAGCGCGCCCTCGGATCGAATCGGAGAACACTATGGAAGAACACAAATACTTGTTGCCGGAACGCGAAATGCCAAAGACCTGGTACAACGTCATCCCGGGCGCATTTCTCGCTATCTTCAATGCCGCGAACCGCGGGGACTACAAAACTGCCTGGGAGTGGCAGCGGCGTATCATCAAGCTCGCTGACTTCGGCTGGAGGAATGGAATCGCAGCCACGGTCGAGCTGTTGCTTCGCCAACAAGGGAGGGTGCGGCATGCGTTTCGACGACCCTACATGCCTTTCGACCCTGCTTTCATTGCCAGTACTTCCCACGAGTTGAGCCAGATTCTGGCGGAGTTCGAGCCTCTCACATGCACGAACGAACAGCTGCCGTGCAACGCCGCCATCCAAGTTTTATAGACTAGCGCAAGCACAATGGAGGATTGATCATGAAGACCCAAATGCCCACCCGCACGGACGCATCAGGGAGAGGAGCTGCAGAAGGTTGGGCTGTCTCCTACCCCTCGTTGATGTACCGATACAACGAAGATGAAATCCAGGCGGTAGTCCGAGTAATGCGAGATGGCGCCTCGATGTCGCAAGGCGAGTACCTCGAGAAATTCGAGGCTGACTTTCGCCGGTTCACAGGTGCGTCCCACGCGTTCGCGGTAAGCAGCGGTACAAGCGCACTACAGCTAGCAGGCACATTATGCGGCCTTCGCCCGGGAGATGAAATCATCATTCCCGCCTACACCTTCTGTGCGACCGCCATTCCGTTTGGCCCAACGGGCGCGAAGATTGTGTGGGCTGACATCGACCCCAAAACGTGGGTCGCTTCACCCGAAGATATCGCCCGCAAGATTACGCCTCGCACCCGAGCCATCGTTGCCGTCCATTTATTGGGAATGCCAGTCGATATGGATCCCATCCTCGAGCTCGCCTCTCGGCATGGGATCGCTGTCATCGAGGATTGCGCGCAGGCCCCGGGGGCGAGTTTCAAGGGTCGCCGCGTAGGATCGATAGGAGATTACGGGTGTTTCAGCTTCAACGGCGCGAAGAACCTTACCACCCTCGGAGAGGGCGGAATGCTCACTGTCAAGAACGAGAAGAAAGCTGGCCTCGTCGCCGGCTTACGCCACAACGGCATCCGCGCCTTTTCTGGAGAGCGGCCCCACTACTGGGTGCCGGCCATGAGCAATGTCGATACGGATATTGAAGGAGTCTGGCCGACGAAACTCTGTCTCGGCGAAGCACAATGCGCATTGGGGAGTGCCCTTCTCAATCGCCTGGATTGCGTCAACGAAGGGCTTCGCAGGCAACGGGAGTACCTGCGCGGCAAACTGAGCGCGTGCGGGGAAATTTCCTTCCAGTACGAACCATCGGGACATCACGCAATCTTCCATTGCTGTGTTGCCTGTTTTGAGGGGGGTGAGCTTGGCAAGACGAGAGAAGACTTTATGTCCCTCATGACAAAGAAACATGGGATTCGTCTGATCGTGCAGTATTACCCCCTTTACAGATATCCTCTCTTCAAGAAGATGGGATTCGGTGAAGCCGATTGCCCGAATCTCGAAAGCTTCTGGCCCAACAGTTTCTCGTACCCGTGGTGCCTTGACATCGGGGAAGAAAAGCTGGACTACATGGCAGATCGCACACTCCAATCGATCGTCGAATTGAAAGGGTAAGCGGACCCACGAACTGTCCAGCCTGGTCACCTCATTCGAGAAAAGGGGAAAGCGATGGAATACGCTGTGTTGGGCAGAAGCGGAATTCACGTTTCGCGCCTTGCTCTTGGCACTATGACGTTTGGGAATCCGCTGGATGAACAGCAATGCCGCGTGCTCGTCAGCCATGCATTGGATTGCGGAATAAACTTCTTTGACACCGCCAATGTATACGAAGGCTACGGTCGCACCTTCGGCTCCGCCGGAGGACTGGGCGAGGAGATGCTCGGGAAGGCGTTGGGCGAGCACCGGCAGAAGGCAGTCCTCTGTACTAAGTTCGGGAACCCGGTCGGCCTTGGTCCGCTTGATGCCGGACTGTCGGTCCGACACCTGGAAAGGCAGTTGGAAAACAGCCTGCGCCGGCTAAGAACCGACTGGATCGATGTAGTCCTTGCACACCGTGGAGATCCTTCCGTTCCCATTGAGGAGGTTTGGCGAGTCTTTGATCGGTGGGTACAATCGGGCAAGGTGCTCTGCGTGGGCGTCTCCAATTGGGCCGCTTGGCGTGTCTCCAAGGCAACCGAGATTGCCGCCCGGCATGACTGGATGCCGCCTTGCGTCACCTCTCCGAAATACAACATGTTTGACCGCTTTGCTGAACTGGAACAGATACCTTGCGCTGCTCACTACGGTATGGCGGTGGTGACTTACCAACCGTTCGAGGGCGGTCTCCTGACCGGTAAGTATCGCCGCGGGCAACCTGCGCCAGCGGGTTCCCGAGCGTCGGAGAAGCCGGATTGGGTGGCCGGCCTCAATGATTCCGTTTTCGAAAAGCTGGATGCTTTGCAAAAGCTCGCTGAAAGCCTCCAAATGACCTTACCGCAGTATGTCGTGTCGTGGGTTCTCTCCCATAGGCGGATTACCTCTGTCGTGGTGGGCTGCCGGTCTCCGGAACAACTCGATGCCACGTTAGCGGGAGTCGACCGGCAACTGCCGCCCGAGCACTTCGACCGAATCGATTCTCTGTTTCCGCCCCCTAAAGGCGCGGGCACGGAAAAAGTGTTGCGATGGAAAAAGTCCGGTTGGGGTGTGGAATCCGAATTGGCCGAAAAGGAGTAGGTGCGTGCACCCAGGTCAAACTGATTGACTGCTAAGTCTTAGGGCTGTATCGGAAGCGCGCCGACGGGACCAGTCTCCGGAGTGGCAGAGACGCTGCCCGGCGCGCTTTCGATACAGCGACTTGAACGGAGCCGCCCGTGTTTGCGGCGGACGCGGGCAAATTATGGGCTTTGAATGGGGTTCGGCGGACCCGCCGTTGGATTGAGAGAAAAGTGGAATGGCTGTCTGCGGGCGAGAACGCGTGTGCTGCCCGTTATCCCGATATCCTTTGGAGATAGTGTGAAGGGATCGGGTGAGGAGGGATGGATTGACCGCATGTGACCAGGCACACGAGAGCGGGCGCGTGGTGGGCGGACGCGGTGTGATCGAATCGAAATGACGTATTTCATGAGAGCCTCGGGGGAGTGGGCGGTGGAGAACGCAGGCGCATTTCCGCCGCGCTTAGTCGCTCCAGGATGATCATGGGGCCGCCGCACTGGGGGCAGGACCAGGTGGAAGTGGAAGGCTGGCGGGTCGAGCAGCCTTCTTCCTCCCCGGGTTGTGGTTCTGGTACGGGTGGTAAATCGGTCGGTCGCCCCAGGAACTGGAAGCAAAGTGGCAAGAGCGACTTGCGCCGTCGGTGGGCCAGAAAGCCGAAGTGGCGGATGCGCACGAAGCCCGGCGGAAGCACGTGGAGCAGGAAGCGGCGCAAGAACTCCTCCACCGCAAGGGTCATCAGACGCTGCTGGTTGCCGTGCGCGGAGTCTCTCCAGCGAAAGGTGACTTGGTTGCCCTGCAGGGAGACCAAGCGGTGATTGGAGATGGCCACGCGGTGGGTATAGCGGCCGAGATAACGGAGAACATATTCGGGGCCACCGAAGGGCGGCTTGCAATAGACCACCCAGTCCTGCCGGAAGAGGGGGCGGAGGAAAGCAGCGAAAGCCTTCGCTTCCGCCAGAAGCTTTAAGTCCCCGTAGAAACCGAGTTGGCCGTCGGCGAAGGCCTGTCGGAGAGCGTCGACAAACTTGCCGCGGAAAACAATAGCCAGCACCTTTCTGGGGAGGAAGAAGCGATAGCGGGGGTGGATCCAGCGCTGGTGATCGGGGGAGAGGCCGCCGGCCGGAACCACGCAATGCACATGGGGATGATGCTCCAGTTTCTGATTCCAACTATGGAGCACGCCGAAGAAGCCGATTTCGGCGCCCAGGTGGCGGGGATCACGCGCTACTTCGAGCAGGGTCTCAGCACAGGTCTGGAACAACAGACCGTAGATCAGCTTCTTGTTCTGCAAAGCCAGGGGGGCGAGCCGCCGAGGAAGGGTGAAGACCACATGCACGTAGGGGATAGGCAAAAGTTCGCGGCGGCGCGCCCCTAGCCACAGGTCGCGAGCGTGGGCCTGACACTTGGGGCAGTGTCGATTACGGCACGAGTTGAAGGAGTGGGCACGATACCCGCAGCGGGCACAGCGATCACGATGCCCGCCCAGGGCGGCGGTGCGGCAGCGCTCGATGGCCGCCAACACCTTGAGATGTTGGCCGCTGATCCAGCGACGACTCGCTTCAATGAACTTCTGTCCCGCCACCCGGATGAGATCGGCCACTTCCAGCGGCGGCCGGCTCATCTAGGCGTCTCCCGGAGGCTCGTCTTTCTTGCCCGTGCCCGTCAGCGCCAACGCATCCAGCGGACTGACGGTGGCGCTGAGATGGCGGTGGGAAAGGTGCAAGTAGACAGTGGTTTCTTCCAGATCGCGGTGACCGAGGAGCATCTGAATGGTACGCAGGTCGGCACCCGCTTCGAGCAGGTGAGTGGCAAAGCAATGCCTCAGAGTGTGAGGGTGTACGCGTTTATGAAGACCCGCACGTAAGGCAGCCTGGTGGCAGGCGTGCCAGATCACCTTGGAAGTAATCGCATGGGGGGCGGTATGCGAACGATTACCGGGGAAGAGCCAGGTCTTGGGCTTCAAGCCGCGCCAGTACTCGCGCAAGGCTTCCAGCAGGACGGGACTGAGCATAACGTCCCGATCCTTACGACCCTTGCCGCCCTGGATGTGGACGACCATCCTTTGACTGTCGATGTCGCTAACCTTCAAGCGTGCCAGTTCGTCACGGCGCGCTCCGGTTGCGTAGAGGGTCATTAACAAGATGCGGTAAAAGGGATTGGGGGCTGCGTTGATGAGCTGGGAGACTTCCTCCTGGCTCAGCACCGTGGGCAGGCGCTGCACTTTCTTGGGGTAGGGCGTTTCCACCACGCTCCAGGGCCGCTTCAAAGTCTTAATGAACAAGAAGCGCAGCGCGGCCAGCCGTTGGGTAACGCTGCTCGGAGCCAGCTTTCGCTGGCGGAACAAAAAGGCTTGGTACTCGCGGATGTGCTGGGGACCCAACTGGTCCGGAGAGCGATGGAAGTAACGGGCAAAATCTTTCACCGCAGGGATATAACACTCGATGGTCCTCGGAGAGTAATTTCGACGCTCGAGTTCTTCGAGCATCATTTTGCGTAAACGGGTCATAGGGAACCTCCTCATGACCCGACAATAGCCTGATTAGAGCAGCCCTGTGGGCAACACGCACGCGCAGCGTCCGCCGCACGGGCGGCTTCGTTCAAGTCGGCTTCGAGGAAGTTACCGTGCGTGCTTGTGATCGCTTGAATGTATAGTCGAACCCGTAGAGGTGGTGTCCACCTTCGTTTGCTGATTCCGCGCTCGATAAGAAACTCGGAAGCTACGGTGAGAGGGCACTCGCATCGACCGCAGTGGTTACCTGCGATCCGACCGCCATCTTTTCCACAACCTTTTTCAGTTCTGGAACCCAACCTAAAACCTCCACTCCCCGTTGGCGAGATTTCAGGTGATCACGACCGGCCGGATTGGGGTGACCACCGAGGCATCGATCCGGCCCTATAAACGCCCTTCCATGACCGTGGGGAGAAACCAGATCGCCGGGGCTACTTGGACGATCCAGTGGCTATATCGCGAGCTGGGCTGCCTGGGTATAGACAGCTTAAGAAAACAAAATATCCCCGTTGGATCGCGGCTAATCGGTGGCCCAGGAGCATGGTGCCCGTCCGGGTGAATTTCCGAGTTGCTCGTGATCCGCTCCGAATGACAGAATATCAGTAACTTGGTGGGGGCCTTTTGGGGGCCGTGACAGGGAGGATTTACGGCGTGATGGACCGAAGAACTCTCTTGAAGAGACCTGGTTTGACCGCATTTCTGCCGCTCTGGCCGCCTTGCCTTTTTGTGAGCAAGACCTTTCGTCGTCGGCGCCCGTCGGATGCGGACTGGCCTTCCAAAGCAGCATGGAAACGCCTCAACGAGGAAGTTGAGGGAAATTTGATTCCTGTGGAGTTCCCGATTAACACGTGCATCAAAGAGGTGGAGGGTGCCGTTGCACCGATTGCGCAATGCCCACCACCTTTTTCCCCGCATATTCAAATTCACCCTTGGCATGCAGAGTGGAACCGGAGCCCTTGATACGTCCATGAAATGTCACTCCATCCGCTCCACATGGCGCAGGGCGGGAAACAACTT
>JBEKAK010000156.1:0-6052 GCA_050018275.1 Terriglobia bacterium
TCTATCAGAAGGTGGAGAGTCTGGCGAATGAGACCCACACGGATCGGTATCATATCCTGGGCCACGGCATCGCCCACGAGATCGGCCACCTGCTGCTGCGCACCTTGAAGCACAACGGCAGAGGCCTGATGCGCGCCAACTGGGGACCCGAGGAACTGCAACTGGCATGCCGCGGCCTGCTGCGCTTCACCCCGGAAGAGGCCGCACGCCTCCGCGCTGAAGTGCGCATGCGCCTCATCGGCAGCACCGCGGCCACCACTACAGAGATCGCGCTGTCCAGGTGAAGGGTTACGGGAGGAGTTTATTCGGTCGCCTCAATGCAAGGCGCGGCCACTCAGATAGTTCCGGCGCTGTCAAGGATTCGGGCTGTAAAGTCGGCATGTCAGAAACTGGCGCTGCCCTGACTGTTACGGAGAGACCTGATCCCGTTGGCGGGCGACGTTGCCGTGCGGAAGCCCAACCCTTGTGGCGCGAGCGGGCGGATGGGGTCGGCTTGTATTTCCTTTACTTCTGCGATACCTTAGGAGTTATGGCTGACGACTCCGACTTTACGCCCCGCAGGTCCGAACGGCATCCCATCCGGCTGGCTCTGGTGCTCATGATGAACTCGGATGAAGGAGAGATACGGAATGAAGCGGTCACGGTAGATCTTTCCCAGCACGGCTGTAGGATTGAAGGCGTTGGAACTCTTTCCGAAGGACAGGTTATTCGATTGGTTCCTTGGGAATCCGCCGGACCCGCGATCTCGGGTCGTGTTGTGTGGGTGGGTGAGCCAGCCTCGCAGTTGGCCGGCGAAGCAGGTATCGAATTCCTCCAGCCGCTCTCCTCGGTGGTCTAGTTTCATTTCCTCAACTTAGAACCGGTAGTTGTTGTCGACGGGCGTAGCGGAAGTGTTGTCGCGGCAAGCCATAGTCCTGGTCCGCCAAATGGCGAAAGTGACGTGCGAGCAGGGGGCTAGCCCAGCACCCGCCTGGTTGGGTACTCTACGGAAACGCTCGCGGTCAACCAAATCGCCGTGTGGGCAGAACGGGCTGGGGACTTCGTCAAGCGGCTACGGGACTAGCGGACGCGTGCCAGTATCAGTGTCTGGTCATCCTTCTGCTGGCCACTGCTGAATCTCTCTACGGTGGTGGCGATCACATTGAGCAGCGAAGAAACTGGGAGGTGGCGGTTAGCACGTACGGCTTCGACCAGGCGGGCGATGCCAAACTCCTCGCCTGCGTCGTTTAATGCTTCTTGGATCCCATCCGTGAAGAACACCAGAATGTCACCAGAAGCCATCTGCGCCTCAGCGACTGAGCACTTCCAATCCGCCAGCACTCCCAGCACTGGGCCCGTTCCTCCCAGATGTTCCACCGTTTCATCCACGCGCACCAGCAGCGGTGGATTGTGCCCGCAGTTGGCATAGCGTAGCCGGCGGGTAGCGTCTTCGTAGTCTCCGAAAAAGAGCGACACAAACACTCCGGGATCGGTGGACTCGTAGAACGACTTGTTCACTGCTTCCAGCATGCCGGGCAGATTGAGCGGCGCCGCCTGACACTTGCTCCGCAGGTCGGCGCGCAACCAAGCCATCAGCAAAGCGCTGGATAGGCCTTTGCCGGAGACATCGGCCACAACCAAGCCCACTCGCCCGGGGGCCAGGCTGATGAAGTCGTAGTAATCACCGCCTACGGCGCGCACCTGAGTGCAGGCGCTGGCGTACTCCAGCGTTTCCAGGGCCGGGGCCGTCTGGGGGAACAAGCGCGCCTGCACCTGCCGGGCAATCTCCATCTCTTGAGAGGCGCGCGACTCTTGCCGCTTCATGTCCTCCAACACCAGCCGCTCGGTCATATCGAAGACCGTGCTGCGGCTCATCTTAAACTTACCCGCGCTATCCCTGACGGCGGTAGCGCTCAGCAGGGCCGGCAGAGTCGTGCCGTCCTTGCGAACCATCCGCAATTCCAGATCGCGCACCCAGCCCCGTTCCTTGAGTGTGGCAAAACTCACCTCGAAGGCTCTCACGTCCTCTTCCCTGATGACATCGGTGAACTTCTTCTGCAGAATCTCCTCTCGCGCGTACCCCAACCAACCAAGCTCCGTCTCGTTGATTCGGATGAACACACCCTCCGGATCCAGGGAGTGGTACCCGCAGGGGGCATGGTTATAGAGGTCGCTGATTTCGTCCGCAAACTCCTGTAGCTTCTTCTCCGCCTGCTTGCGCTCGGTGATGTCCCTTTCGACCGACACGAAATGAGCGATCTCACCCTGGGTCGAAAAAATGGGAGCTATGGATGCTTCGGAAAAATAGAGCTGCCCGTCCTTTCTCCGGTTAACGAACGTACCCCACCAGGGTTGGCCGGCGAGGATCGTGTCCCAAAGGCGGCGATAAAACTCTTGCGGGTGTACACCCGATTTCAAGATGCGCGGTGTCTGGCCGATCACCTCCTGGGCGCTGAATCCTGTGACCTTTTCGAACGCCGCGTTGACGTATTCAATGGTACCGTTGGCGCTGGCAATGAGGATCGGATCCGGGGTCCGTTCGACTGCGCTTGACAGCTTGCCTAATTCCTCCTCGGACTGCTTCCTCTGCGTGCTGTCCTCCCACATGCCCTCATAGTGCAGCACGTGGCCGTGGTTATCCCGCACCGCTCGAGCGATGTCTCGCACCCAAATAATCTTTCCGTCCCGCCGGCGGAATTGGACCTCATTCGTGTGCACCACGCCCTCGCGCTCCATCGCGTCCTGCCACCGGTAGCGCTCGGCGGGGTCCGCATAAAGGTCAGCTGCCGGTGTAGCCAAGAGGCTTTCCCGGTCGGGGTAGGCAAGCATTTCGATCAGGGCAGGGTTGGCCTCTAGGATCTCTCCCGTGGGGGTGCTTCGGTAGATCCCGACAGGAACTCCCTCAAACAAGCTGCGGTATCTTTCGGTGCTCTCGCGGAGCGCGGTCTCCGTCTGCTTGCGGTCCGTGATGTCCCGCGCCGCCGCATAGATCAGCCCCTGCCGGGCCACGGGCAAGGCGTTCCACAAGAGCCACCTATAGGAACCGTCCCGGCAGCGATAGCGATTCTCGAAAGTTCCGAGAGGTAAGCCGACGGCGAGTTTCTGTGCTACGGCAACCGTGAGGGCACGGTCATCGGGGTGGACAAATTCCAGATAGGGTCTGGCGAGAAGTTCCTTGAGGGAGAAGCCCAGCGTCTTTTCCCAGACAGGGTTCAGGCGCTTGAAGTAGCCATCGACTCCCGCGACGCACAACAGGTCGAGTGACAGTGCGAAGAAGTGCCGCATGTCGGGCTGAGTCGACGTCGGCTTCGGCGGGGGCGAAGAATGATCGGACTTGCTCACGTGCGATTTTGGCAGTTTGCTCTTGCGATTCATCACCCATTTCCCTTGTCGGAAAGACAGCTATCGAAGCTTCATTGGCGGGTCCGAGACCAAGCGTGCGTGGGCGCGGCATAATGCTGTCCTTCTGCCCCAGGGAGAATCTCGGGGGGTTCCACGAATCATAAGCAAGTCCGAGGCCCCTTTGTTGATCATCCCGATTGTATGGAGATGCGAGGCTAGGGTCAAGGACTTCCGCCAAACGGTGAATTCAGCCGGTTGGAGGGCAGAAAATGTCAAGCCAACGCGGTTGGGTGTCACTGGTCTAAGGGAAGCGTACAGTTGACTGGCCCGTGGGCAATGGGTATAATGCGCGCGGGTCAGGGAAACCCTCAACCTGGTGAAACGGCAGCACGAAAGGGAGGAGAACCCATGAAGCGTCTAACGGCTCTTGTGTTCTTCGCATTGAGTCTTGCACTGCTCGCTCAGCAGTCCCCGGAAGCGCCCAGCGGTTTCGACAACAAGAGTAACGGCGTCGTTGATGACGCCACCCATCTAGCGGACCAGGGCGTATTTGGAGGAGTCGAGCAAATCAAGGATGGGCTGGGACCACTTTACAATGCGCAATCCTGCCGCGAGTGTCACCAGACTCCCACCTCCGGCGGGGGAAGTCAGGTTACGGAACTGCGCGTCGGCCATCCCGGCCCGCACGGCGGCTTCCAGAATCCCGAGATCCCGATCGCGCATGGGACCGAAATCATAACTGGGCGCTCCCTGGTGAATGACCGCGCCATTTGCCCAAATGCAGCTTTCCCGACCACGGAGATTCAGGAGCGTGTGCCCGACACCGAGACGATCCAGGCGACTCGCCTGTCGCTCAATCTTCTCGGTGATGGCTTCGTAGAAGCGGTTGCGGATCAGACTCTGATCGAGCTGGCGCGCGAGCAATGTCGGAAGAGCCACCAAGAGATTTGCGGGCAGGTGGTCCAGGTCCCCATCGTCGAAGCCCCCGGCCAGTTGGGTGTGGGGCGGTTTGGCTGGAAAGACCAGCACGCCAGCTTGCTGTCCTTCTCTGGCGACGCTTACCTGAACGAAATGGGCATCACCAGCAGGCTCTTTCCCACCGAGGTCACGCTACTCTGCAATACCGCGTCCGAGCCGAATGACACCCCCGGGCCCGACGGACTCGGGGACGTCGACCGCTTCGCCCGCTTCGTCCGGGCGACGAAGGCTCCCGCTCGCGACGCGGAGTTGACCGCGACCCCACAGGCCCTGCAAGGCGCCAAGCTGTTTGACAAGATTGGTTGCAGCGTCTGCCACGTCAGCACCCTCACCACCTCGCCCGCGGGCACAAAGATCAATGGCGGCACCTATTCGATTCCCGACGCAATGGGGGGAATGAACTTCCATCCCTATGGAGATTTTCTGCTCCATGACGTCGGAACCGGCGATGGCACTGTACAGGCGATGCAGGAACACTACGGCCGGAATATGTATCAGATTTGGAAGAACCTGAATCCCAACTCCTTCGCTAGTTCGCAGAATAGAATGCGAACCGCTCCCTTGTGGGGCGTCCGTCTGCGACCCCGGTTGATGCATGACGGTGCCTCCTACACGTTTCGGGACGCCATTATGCGCCACCGCGGAGAAGCCTACCGGGATGCCCATCGCTTTGAAAAGCTGTCAAACCGCGACCAGGAGGCCCTTCTCGAGTTTCTGAAATCTCTCTGAGGGCCCCGCACGGTGGAGGCTCTGCGGGTGGAGTGAACACGCGAGTCCCGTGACCGCCTAAAGAAGTCCCGAACCCGCTCTGCCCACACGGCGCTTTGACTGACTGCGAACGCTTCCGAAAAGAACCTAACCAGGCGGGCACGGGACTAGAGCCTGGCACCCCGATGATCGACCGAGTGGATTCCTCCACTGGCAAGGCCGGCAAGGCAGGGCTCCTCTGGATTCTAGCTTCTGGATTCCGAATTCTAACTCCTGACTTCTGCCGCCTTGCTCCAGACCACAGGCCTCTTCCCTAATTCCCCTTGGCTATTCCTCAGAAACGGATATAATGTCGCCCTTCAAATCGACACTGGGAGGAACCCGATGCCTCACTACATTTCTCTGGTCCGATACACACAGAAAGGGATGGAAAACATCAAGCAAAGCCCTTCCCGGCTCGAATTTGTGAGGAACGCCTGGAAGACTGCGGGCGGGAAGATGGTTGCCTTCTACTTGACAATGGGTCAGTACGACGCGGTGCTCATTTCCGAGTTTCCAAACGACGAGACGGCCGCCAAGGCGGCACTCGCGACGGGCGTACAGGGCAATGTCCGCACCGAGAGCCTGCGAGCCTTCACTGAAGATGAATTCAAGAAACTCGTCGCCGGTATGCCGTAAAGACACAGGGGCTCCCCCGGCGGGATTCCTCAGGTGACAGGGTCCTTTACAGGACTTCCCAACGCGGGCACGACCGCCTCGTGTGGCTCCAACGGACGAGCAAGGCGTACCCGCTGGTCCAGGGGAAAGGTCACGAGGTTCGGTTAACCAAGCGTGTGGGGAAAGGGAAGCATTTCGGCACAGCAATAGTGATGATTAGGTCAGTTTCCGATAAGGGCCTTTCGGGGGATCTGAGCTTGGGGGCCACTTGTCCGGTTTGCCGACTTGAACGAAGCCGCTGCCGCGGCGAACGCTTCGCGTGTCCGACGTTTTAGAACCCCCATACAACCCAAGGAGTAGTGTGGAGTCATAAGGAGGTCCTTATGAC
>JBEKAK010000157.1:0-5586 GCA_050018275.1 Terriglobia bacterium
TGGATGTCGTTGCGGCGTTTCTCCCCGCGAAGGTGCACCTCGGGATTGCGGCCCTCCGCCGGAGGTTCCGCCTCGCCCCCCGCCTGGGGCTTGAAACTCTTCTGGCTGGCCCAGGCTTCGATGAGCGTCCCGTCCACGGTGAAGTGCTCATCCGACAGCAGGTCCAGTTGGCAGGCCTGCGCCCCCACCTGCCGGAAGAACGCCCCCGCCACGTCGCTGCTCAACAACCGCTCCCGATTCTTCGAGCTAACCGTGGCATCCCAGACCGGGTCATCCAGGTTCAGACCCACAAACCAGCGGAACAGTAGGTCATTGATCCAAGCGCTCCATAAGCAACCGCTCGCTGCGCACGCTGCAGAGAATCGCAGCAGCAGAGCGCGCAACAGCTTCTCCGGCGCGATCGAGGGACGGCCGCCCCGCGCGTATATCGCCGGGAAACGGCGCAACATCCCGGCCAAGGCGGCATCTACCCGGGGGAGCAGCTTCCGCAAAGGATGATCCTTAGGGACCCGCTGCTCGGGAGAAAGGTAACTAAACAAAGCACTTTGCTGAAGGTCTTCACCGCACATGAGGTTTCTCCTCGTATTCCATTTAGAATAAGCAATGCAAGTCATACCTGAATTAATATGCCTAGTAAAGCAAAACATCGGACTTTTTCAGCAAACTGCCAGGGCGGCCTCAGCTTTTTGGGCTCAGCTTTCCGCGGGGGGGAACGGTCGGGCTTGACCGGTGGAGCGCGGTCTAGTATCCCTTGGCTTCTTCCTTGATCTTCCTCGCCAGCTTTTCAATCTTCTCAGCCCTGTGAATGACGTCCATGGAGAGGATGTCGACGCTCGTCTTGTTGAGCTCACCCCGGAGCTCGTTGGCCATGGAGGCAAGCTGCGCGGCGTCGTTTTTCACCTTCTCGAAGTTGGATTTCATAAGCTCACGCTTCTGCTTGGGAGTGAGCTCCGGGCCCGGGTTCTTCCCCTCGGTAATCCTTTGGGGGAGAAGCAGCGCCACCTGGAAATCGGCTTGCGGGGTGTTCGCCGGGCCCTCCGCGCTTCGCGAGGGTGCTGTGGTCGGGGAGATCAAGCTGGCGCCGACCAGCCAGCCCAGGGGGAGGATGAATCCACGGAGCCAAACGGACTGAGGAGTTCGTCTCATGCCGGAATCCTTTCCTGGGCGCGACGAAGGTCGTGCCGGCTTGAAGCTTGGGGCCCTGCCTCTTGATTGTAGTCTCCGGTTTCCGGGTCTGCAATTGCCGCTTCAGAGCTGCGATCAGCGTTTGGTGATTCCTGGATAGCAAGTTCTCAACGCGGAGATTTCTAGTGTTTTCGGTCGTGTCTGTCAACGGCAAAGCGTGATGTTTACGGCGGAGAGAGGGCCTTGGTGGACTCTCGAACCAGGAGTTCCGGCGCCACCTTGCGGTGCAGGGGAGTGAAGGCTCGGTTCTGAAGCGAAGCATTGATGGCATCGAGTAGAATGCCCACGCCGATCGCGCCCATGGTTTCCATGGGCTAGCGGACGGTGGTGAGCGGCGGCGGGTAAAAGGCCCCGGGCGAAACGTCGTCGAAGCCGATGACGGAGCAATCCTCGGGGACTTTGAGGCGGGACTTGTTCAGTGCGCGAATGACTCCGAAGGCGGTCATGTCGTCGAACGCCATAATCGCTGTGAAGGGTCGTTTACGACGCAGGAGTTCTTGCGTGAGCTTGTAACCCCCTTCAATCCCGACGGTGGGATCGTAAGGGTCCGCGAGGTCGACAATCATCTTAGGATCGAGTGCGAGGCCGGTATCGTGAGCGAACGTGCGTACGCCCTTCCAGCGCTCGCGGCTGTCCGCAAGCATCTTGGGCCCGCGGATGAAAGCGATCTGGCGATGCCTAAGGGTGAAGAGGTGCTCGAGCGCAGCGCGCGCGCCGGCTACGTTGTCAACGATGACAGCGCCCATTGCCTGCGGCTTCATCTCGCGCCCGATGAGGACAGTCGGCACGTGGCGTTTCTCGAGGACGGCAAGGATGTCGAGGGCAAGCAGGAGGGAGTTGGCCAGGGTGATCAATCCCTCCGCGCGGCGGTCCAGGAGCATTTCGAGATAGCACTCGAAACGCGTGCGGTCGTTCTGTGCGTCGGTGATGATGGGGATGTACGAGGACTGGTACAGCGACTTCTCAATGCCGCGCAGAATGTGCGCGGAATGGGGGTCCGTAATGTCGAACACGATGACGCCCACGGTGTTGCTGCGTTTGCTGCGCAGCGAGCGCGCCAAGACATTGGGCCGGTAGCAGAGTTTCTTGGCAACCTTCTTGATGTGGTCTTTGGTTTCAAGAGGGATGTAACGGGCGAGCGGCGCGTCGTTCAACACGATGGAAACGGTGGTGATCGAAACCCGCTTGTCTTGGCAACATCCCGAAGGGTGACCATGAAGTTCGGCACGCGTAGAGCATTCGGTCCCGAAGGCGGAGGGGTGGGCATATGCGATCGGCCGGGGGAATTCAATGGGAGGAGGCGAAAGCGCGACCCGGTCCAGCGACTGCGGCGGCCGAAAGTTGGAAGCGCGCGCCAAGGCCCTTCGCAGGGCGCACGCCAAGAACCATCCCCCCCAAGTAAAGCCCGGCGCCGTAGCGCCGCCGACGGGGCGGCTTGGGATGCCGGCGCTACAAGGCAAGAGCCTGCAGCAGGCAGGCCGCAGACTTCAGAAAGGCGATGTCCGCGCCACAGTCCCACGCGGACCGCTCCCTTCAGCTTTTCGGAGTGTCCTAATGGTCCCGGGATCAATAAATGACGTCCAGGGAAGTGTCCAAGAAGCGGTGTTGATTTCCCGCGAAATGGCCGAAGAACGGAGAGGAGATGTTGTTGAAGACGTCTCGTGGATTGGTATGATCGGTCACATTGAAAATCGTCAGTGCGCCGCGCATCAGGTGGTTCTTGAGCCACGGCAGAGGGAGGCGGAATTCCTTGCTCAGCTTCAAATCGAGGGAGAAGAAGCGCGGAAAGCGTCGGGTGTTGGGCTGACCGACGTAATCTTGCCGCACATCGACGAGCGCGTAGGGAAGGCCCGAATGGTAATCGATCACCGGGTTGGCGGTGATCCCCCACACATGAGTCTTGAACCGTCCCCAACTCACCGCCCGTTGAGGAGTGTCTGACGGCAGGCTGCTATAAGCGTTGGGGTGAATCACGGGTTGCTCGAAGGGGACATAGATTTGCGCCAGACTGTTCAAGTCGCCACGCGCTTTGCTGTAAACGTAGGAGAGGTTCCACTCAGAGGTCCCGGGCAGGCGAATGTGTAGGGTGGATTCGAACTCGCGGTACCGCGAATTACCCTGGTCGGTAAGCAGCAGGGCAGGGCCCGTCGCGAGCTCCTCGACCGGGTTGAGAATAAACTGACTGTACGCGCGGCTGGAGATGTAGCTCAACCGCAGCGTCACGCGGGGATGCAGCTCGCGGTCTGCTTCCAGACTCCAGCTCCAGTTGTAGGGTGTGCTGCTCAGGTGGTGCGGCGACGCCGTCAACTCTTGCCCATTGAGGCGCCCGTAAGCGTTCTGGTAACTGACGGGCGATCCCTGGGGGGTTCCCTGTTCATCAAAAAAGGCGATGGTGCGGATAGGGTTCATGGTGAAGTCGCCACCCAGCAGAGGGCTATGGTCATAGAACCGGCCAAGGCCTCCCCGGAAAACCGTCTTCCCGCGGCGGCCGGGTGAGTAGGCGAATCCCACGCGCGGCGCGACGTTCGCCTGACTGCCGAGCGTCTGGCCGGAGTACCGCAAGCCAAAATCGATGGATATCGGATCACTGGGTACCCAGTGATCGGCCACAAAGAAGGCGCCTTCAAAGTCCCGAGCGGAAAGTGAACCCGGCTCCAGGAAATCAATCCTTTCCGTCAGAGTCCCGTCGGGCCTGAGCACAAGCACGGGGTGTGAGCGGCTGCTCCCGTCGTAGAAGCGGTGCAGGAGACTTCCGCCGAGCGTCAATTCATGTTTTCCCAGCCGTTGCTGCTGAGGGAACTTGTAGGTTTCCAGAATCTCTTCCTGATGGCTGTTTCTCTGATACGCATTAAAGAAGTTCCCGCCCCAGCCGTTGGGCGTGACCAGCATGTCGAGCGGTCCTTGTCCGTGGCCGTTGCTGTCGAACTTCGAGCCGTGTACGAGCGTGGTGAGGATGCCTCCCGTCGAGGTCACGTACTGGTCGGTGACACTCAGGGAGAACCCCTTCTGGCCATAATCGGAAGAGGCGGTCTGCGGAACCAGGGAGTTGATATTTGCGAACTGGCGGCGCAAGGGGAAGACCTGAACGTTGGCCGTCATCAAATGACGCGGAGAAACAACGTATTGGAAATCAGTAAATGAATTGAAATCGTGAGTCTTGATCTCGTTGTTAGGCCAGGCCAATCCCCGCACCGGCTGTTTATCTATGTCGTAAGCCAGAGACTCCGAGAAGCTCAAGCGGTTCGCGAGCAAGGGGCCGGTGACGTACAGGCGCGGGTTGTAGTCCGCGATTCCCACGAGCGTCCCGCTCTTGATGCGAGGATTCGGGGTAAAGTTCTGCACTTCCCACTGCCAGCGGGCGGAGGGGGGCCGCGTGTGGATCGTCGTGAGCCCACCGGAGAACCCGCCGTACTGGGCGTTGTAAGCGTTTTTGAATACCTGCAGAGAATCGATGGCGACCACGGGAACATCGATGGCAAAGCTTCCCGTGACGGGGTCCGCGGTCTCCGCGGAGTCCACAAGCAGCAGGCCCTGATTTTCAGGTACGCCCTTGATATTTATTTTGCCGTCCGGCGTACGGACCACACCCGGGATGTAGGGCAGTGCAGCCTTGAACTTCTGCTCGACGAGAGGCAGGCTGGTGAGTTGTGGGGCGCTCAGTTTGGCAGGGGGCGCGCTCTGTTCCGTAGAAACGCTGGGAGCCTGTTCGCGGACTTCCACGTGCTGGCGAATCACCACCTCTGGCGGCAAGACCATCTGGATGAAGGGCGGGGGTGTGTCAGTCACCTCCAGGGTGCGTCTTAAGGGTTCGTGACTCGGCGCCGCGCAGAGCAGGGAGTACTCGCCTGGCTGCAAGCCCAGGAACTCGAACTGCCCCTTACGGTCCGTCGTCGAAGTGAGACCTTCTGCGGGAAGGAGGCGACCCTTGAGCGTACACACGGCTTCAGCGATGGGGAGGTTTTTCTCGTCGAAAACTTCTCCTCGCACGGCCTGTGTCGTGGGCAGGCCACGTGGGAAGCACAGACCTGCCAGGAGGAGTACTGTCCCCGGAACAAGACTCCCTATGACCCATCGAATCCGCTGGATAAGCATGCTGGTCCCGACGTCCAAATCTCCCCGCGCGAGGGCGCCACGGTGTGGCGTTTCTGTTCGAATTGCCTCCTCTCAGGTCTACAGATCAACTCTGAGCCACTGGTTCAGCCAGCATGGCTGTAACGGCAGAATTTCAAAACAGCTTAGCCCACTCGGAGTGGGATTGCAAATACCACGTGATGGGGTAGCGTCAAGCATTTTGTGTAAATTCCTTGAGGGGTTTTCTCTCCCAGGAGCGGTTCAAGTGACTGATGACGCCGAAGACGATGCGGTCGCAGCTCGCCGGGTTGGTGAAGCTGGACATGGGGC
>JBEKAK010000158.1:0-5509 GCA_050018275.1 Terriglobia bacterium
GCCCAGAGCGTTCCCCTGGGCGGTATCCCCTCCCTTCAGCTCATGAACTTCGTCAGCTATGGCGTAGTCGAAGAAGCCGTCGCTCATATAACGGCCAATGAAGTCAACGGGCGCAAAGCGTCGAATCATCTTCCCATCTGCCTGCCAAAGCGCACTGTAGAGCGGCCGGCGGGCGTGATTTGTCCCTTCCGCCTGGCCCAGCATTTCGCTGAGCTTCACCTTCTTGAAATCCATCGCCAGCAATCGCTCGCCCTCTGTGCCGAGGTAGACCGGAGCCCCACTGTCCGGATTGACGATACTGCCCTGATAACGCCCGCACCGGGCCACCTGGTAGGCGTGCCTCCAGAAGTACCCGAGCTTGGCGCGGTCTCGACCCACTACGAACAGTGCCGGAGAAGGACAAAGCGAGTCCCAACGCTTACGGGCCGAGGGTGAGGTCCTGCGCAGGCGCAACTCGCTCAAGCTAGTCCGCAATCCCTCGCGCACGATGCGTTTGTTCCGCAGCTTGACTTCGTTCACGCCGTGATGACCGTTGGAGCTGGTGGGCGTCCGCAGCCCGTCGATGATGAACACGCGGACACGCGGCAGGGTGATGATCGCTTCCCGGCACCACTTCTCGACCAATTGAGGTGGGACCATTGCGAGAGCCGTAAAGGGCCGGTCCTCAGCGTGGGTTTGAACGGCACCCAGTGAGATCAGCGTCTTGCCCGTACCGCACTCGGCAATCACCGCTCCTGCGCGGGCCTGCTGCCAGCGCCGGACCAGGCCCATGATGGCGAGCGTCTGGGCCGGATAAGGTTTCCGAAGAAGCTTGCCAATCATTGGGGACGGAGGGTCGTCGATGGAGTGCAACGGTGGGTAGGATTCGAGGATTCTGTCCCCTAACTCTTGGGCATGGGCACGCAAGTAGTCGGCGATTGTCTCCAGCAAAGGCAAAGTCTCCTCCTTTCGGTTCGAGTGCAGTCCTTAAAGGCATTTCGTGTGGTTTGGGTGCGATACGAGCAGGTGAGTGATTCTTAGTGGGTCAGACGTGGGTGGTCGAACCGCTATTGGCTGCTCCTAGCCGAGAGCCATCTGACGCGGCGACTCTTTGGAGCCATGCTGTTCAGGATAGCGGCGCTACCCGCGCCAGCGGGGTAGGCGAGCCACCGACCGGATTGCGTTTGGACCACGAGAGCGACAGGGGGGCGGAAAAGTGTCGGAGGAGCGGGTCGAAAGAGGTGCAGTTTCGGTCTTCGGGGTTCTCGGGAGACGCAAAAATGGCACCTTCCGTGGCCCATGGAAGCACCTCACACTGGAAACCCGACTGACAATTGCACTCAGTGGCCGTCAGGTGTACGTTACTGGTCGGGCCCGAAGTCGATAATGGAAATTCCGGTTTCAATTCTTTGCCCGTGAGGAGGTGCATCATGCCAGTCATTACCGAAGTGGCTCCGGATCTGTACCGGCTTTCGGTTTACGTACCTGAATTCCATCTTCAGTTCAACACCTTTCTGGTGAAAGATGAGGAACCGCTGTTGTTTCACACCGGCCTGAAAGGAATGTTTCCGCTGTACCGGGAAGCTGTGGCATCTCTCATCGAAGCATCGCAACTGCGCTGGATTGCCTTCAGCCATTTTGAATCGGACGAGTGTGGAGCCCTCAACGAATGGCTGGCCCTGGCACCGAACGCGCAACCGGTCTGCAGCGTGATCGGAGCGATCGTCAGTGTCAACGACTTCGCAATTCGGCCTGCTCGCCAGATGTCAGACGGCGAGGTGCTGACAACCGGCAAATACCGGTTTCGGTTTTGCCAAACGCCACACCTGCCGCACGGCTGGGACGCCGGTCTGTTGTTCGAGGAAACCCAGAAGACATTACTTTGTTCCGATCTATTCCACCAGGAGGATGACGTCGCAGCCCTGACCGAGTCCGACGTGCTCGAACGGGTGCGACGGGCGCTGGTCAACTACCAAGCTGGCATCCTGGCAAACTACCTGCCCTATACACCGCTCACGGGGCGGCTGCTGAACGGCTTGGCTGACCTCAATCCCAAGACCCTGGCGGCCATGCACGGCTCATCGTTTGTCGGCGACGGTCGCCGCGCGCTGCAGGATTTGCACACGCTGTTCCGGGAGGTGTTTGGCGGGGCGTAGAGGCGCGCGGATGTGCGATGAGCAGGTAGCGCACAGTTGTTGTGTAACTGTGCGGCGCTTAAGGCCCAGGGCAGAAAAAGCCGCAGCCGTGACATGGCAGAAGCGTACAAGCCGCAGAATTACAGACCAAGTTTGCGCTACCTTGCTTACCATCACCCGGAAGGAAACAGCTACATCGAACGCTTTCATCGCAGCTTGAAGGAAGAGGAAGTTGGACTGTCCGAATACCGGAACCTGGAAGAAGCCCGGGAAAGCATCGCCCGTTATCTCCGGGAGTACAATCACCACCGGCCCCATCGGGGGCTGCGGGATCGCACTCCCCGGGAGGCGTATGTCAGCCTGCAAAGTGACCTGAGAAACCAGGCCCTCCCTGTCCAGTTTTGAGGGAAGCACTACACTAGCGTCCTTGGCGGTATCTAGGAATCATTTGTCAAAGGAGAAGCGTTATGAAAGCGAATCGAGCCGTATTGACAGGAATGGTTTTCTTAATGATGGTTGGATCGGCGATGGCGGAGAAACCGCTCAGCGACTACAGCTTCATCAGGGGCGTCTGTTACCCAGGCGGATGGAGAAATGACCAGGCAATCATTGAAAGGGATCTGGGCTATGCACAGAGGGTGCATTTGAACAGTACGCGTGTATGGCTTGGTTACCGCGAGTATAAGAAGAATCCTGACGGTTTCATCAAAACGATTCAGAACTATGTTCGAACGGCGCAACGCATGGGCATCTCAACCATGCCAGTATTGTGGAATGGCAACGGCCTAAATCCCGATACCCTGAAAGAAAACTTCCGTCCCGAAGGCGAAGCCTACATTAAAGCCGTGGTCGAGGCCCTCAAGAACGAGAAGGGCCTGCTGATGTGGGACATCATGAATGAGCCCCTCTGGAATGACTATTACAACAATGCCCCTGCAGAGGAAAAAGCGAAACGTGAAGCAGAGATCAGGGATTTTGTGCGGTATTACATCAAGTTTGTCAAAAAGTTGGACCCGGTCAATGCCGTTACCGTGGGGTATGCCTTTTCAAAGGAACTCGAAGGCAGCGCGGACCTTGTGGACGTGCTCTCTTTTCACGACTATCTGGAAACCCGCCAACGCGTGGAGAACAGTTATCGGGTAGCCGAAGAGGTCTCCAAGAAGTACGGCAATAAGCCCATCCTCAACAGTGAGATGGCCTGTATTGCCCGTGCCAATCCTTACGACATGGCCCTGGAAATCTGCGAGCGCCACCGTATGGGCTGGTACGTATTTGAACTTATGATAGCTGGATACTGGAACGAAGTTCACGGCCTGTTCTATGCCGACGGTACTATTCGCGATCCTTCTATCATCGCCGCCGTGCTCGGCTTCTACAGAAACCGCGACCTAAACACCAGCATTAAACCAAATCCCAACCGGGAAGGTGGTGTCACTAGGGCACTCGAACAGCTCGAGGCTGCACTCAAAGATGACCCCAGCGTATTTGGTTACACAAAAACATCCACTGATAAAATCCTGGAAGCTGCTGAATATTGCGCCAATTTCTTGGAATCCGCCGAAATGGTTCCCATGTATGAACCCCCTACTGCAAGGATCAGATTCTGGCGTGAGCAACCTGAAGAAAAACGGGACCGGGATGCAATACGCGCTTTTGCCTATGAATTGGGACTGACCCTCAAGAGACAATGCAGAATCTTTTAGAGGAGATAAGCATAGTGTAGTGCCCCCCTCTAAGACTGGACACGCGACTTGGGTATGATGAGGGCCTCTTCAAAGGAGGCAGAAATGGGCAGAAGAGCGCGTGCGGATCGAACCCCGGAACAGAAGCTGGAGATTGTCTTGGAGCGTTTGAAGAGTGGGAACATTGCGGAGACTTGGCGTCGGTACGAGGTGGCTCCGAATCTGGACTACCGTTGGAAGGACGAAGCTCTGCAGGGAGCGACCGCGGCGCTTGGGGGGGAGGGGCGCCGCGACGGTGGAAAACGAAAAAGACCGGCGCATTCGCCAGTTGGAGCGCTCACTGGGGCGGAAGGCGCTGGAGATTGAGATTCTAAAAAACGTCGTGGGGGAGTGAGCTGCGGTGCGGTTCACTCCCAGGCGCGGGAGATGGTGGAGCGAGGCCACGAGCGGAAGCGGAAGCTGGTGGCAGCGGCGCTCGCAGGGCGCCGCTACTTATATTCGGGTCTTCCGGGGGTGGGGTTTGCCGTCGAAGTAAATTATATGTACTCTGTGTGAGTAAATTAACTTTACTCAAAGGGGGGGCGATTATGCAGCAGCGTACGACCAGACTCAATCCTTCGGAAGAGACCATCAAGATTGGTCCGCTAGGGATCCGGTTCCTCCTCACGGGCGATGATTCCAACGGCAGCGTGTCAGTGTTCGAGGTTCTCGTCCCCCTCGGGCAGAAGCTGGCGGCGCCGGCCCACAAGAACGACGCCTACGAGGAGATCCTCTACGGTATCGAGGGCGTCCTTACCTGGACGGTTGACGGCACGCCCATCGAGGTTGGTCCCGGGCAGGCGCTGTGCATCCCCCGAGGCGCGGTGCACCGCTTCGATAACCTTGGCAGCGAGGATGTGAAACAGCTCGCCGTCATAACCCCTGCGATAATGGGCCCCGCGTACTTCCGCGAAGCTGCCGAAGTAATCGGTGCCGCCGCCGGCGGCCCGACCGACCGCGCGAAGATGGTGGACGTCTTCCGGCGTCATGGCATGACGGTGGCCGCGCCCCCGCCTGCTAAGTAGCGGGCGGCTGGTATGGTTTCGCCCCGCCGCAGCCCCCCGGGCTGCCCTCTGTTGTTCCCGGGACGCCGCACTGGTTGAAAGATCCAAGTACATCGGAAACCCTCCGTTAATGTCTTCGCAGTGTTCATCATCATAGTTTTGTACCATCAAGTGGAAAAGGAATTTACATCGTTACTCTGAACTTAAAGGCACATCGTGTGGTTTGGGTGCGATACGAGCAGGTTGGTGATTCTTAGTGGGTCAGACGTGGGTGGTCGAAGCGCTGGTAGCTGCTGCTTCGAGCATGGCGAGTGGTATCTCTACCGTCTGGACATAAAAGCTGGCATGTTTCGGAATGGCCATGAAAGCGATGGAATCTTCGCGAACGATCATTTGCTCGCACTCTACCGCGGCGATCTGGCGAGGCGACACCTGGAAGGTCTCAGGAATGCAAACTATTTCCGCGACATGACGTTTTCTGGCATGTAAGGCCGGTGAGATTCCTCGTACTTTCCGCGCGGTTTCCGGGCTTTTCCTGGAGCTCTAACCCGCATTTCTCACGGAAGAATTGAAAAAGGCTGTCTCTTTCTGGCATAAGTATTGTTGCGAGAAAGACTTCTGCCGAAGAAGGAGGACAGCCTTTTGCTTACACAGTGTAACCAAGAATCCT
>JBEKAK010000159.1:0-5315 GCA_050018275.1 Terriglobia bacterium
CATCACCACCTGAAGATCCTGCGAGCTGACACGCTGCTGGTAGTGGTTTCGCAGTCGGGCGAGACGGTGGAGGTGCTTCGCCTGCTGGAGAGCCTGCCCGTCCAGACGCGCGTTCTGGCGGTGACGAATGTGGAGGCAAGCCCGCTGGCGAAGAAGGCGAACTTGCTGCTGCCCCTGATGGCTGGCGGGCAGGTGGCCGTCAGCACCAAGACTTATACGTGCTCGGTGGCCGTGCTGATGTACCTGGCCTGCGCGATCGCGAAGACGTCGCTGCGCCCACTTACGCAGGAAGTGATGCGCGCCGTGGAAGCCGAGGAGAGAATCCTGGAGCGCCACGAGGTGCTGATGCCGCCCACGGTGGAGTTCTTCGATCGGCCGCCTTACGTGGCGCTGATGTCGCGCGGGGCTGACCTCGCAACCGCCTACCAAGGCGCCCTGACGCTGAAAGAAGTAGTGCGGCTGGCCGCCGAACCCATCAGTGCGGCGCAGTTCCGCCACGGACCGATGGAGATCATCAACCCGAGCCACCGGTACATCATCATCGCCCGCCAGGGGAAAACCGGGAAGCTGCTGCTGAAGCTCGCCGACGACATCCGCAAGCGAAGCGGGCGCGTGCTCCTGTTCACGGATATGCCCTTCAAAGACCTTACCAACGTGCGGCTGGTTCGGGTTGAACCCCTTCGGCTGGGGCTGGGGACCCTCGTGGACAGCATCTATATCCAACTGCTGGCGCACGATGCGGCTGTAGGGGCGGGACTGGAACCGGGCAAATTTGAGATCGCGGAGAACGTGACCCGGGAAGAATAGACAGACCCCTCCGTGCGCCGTCGCGCCGCGAGAGGGGGTTCTGTCTCGCCCTGGAGCCTGGGCTCCCGTCCAAGGGGGCGCGAGCTCACCCGAGGCCGGGGCGAGGCGCGGCACAGAACGCGATCGCCGCGAGAACTACCTCGCTGAGGGAGATCCCCTACTCGGCAATGCGAACACGGCAGGTTGTTTGGAAACGAAGCCCTTAGTTCCTGGAGCGCAGTTCCTGGCAAGTGACGCAATAACGTGCCCAGGGGATAGCCTTGAGGCGATTGGGGGAAATCTCCTCGCGGCACGCTTCGCACACGCCATACGTCCCACCGGCACAACGTGCAAGCGCGCTTTCAATTTCCTTCAACATCCGGCTGCGCAGGTTGGCTGTGGCCACTGTGACATCCTGCTCAAGTGTCCGGACGGCAACCTCCACCGCGTCGGGAGACTGCACGCTAGCAGACAAGGCTTCCGGTTCGCTCCGGGTAGATGCCAAGATCTCATCGCGCTTCTTCAGCAACAGGGTTCGATAAACCTTTCTTGGAGACTTTACCGCTGCACGCATCATCAACCGTCCTTCACGTATGGGAAAACCTCATTTTAGGGTCTGCCCGTGGAATCCGATGTTTGAGATAATAGCAAGGTTGCACGAATTTTTGAAGTTTTTTACCGAATTTATATTTGCTTATTTTTCAATGGCTTGTGGGTCGTCCGGTGCATGATTCAATCGCCGCTGGAAGTTTGGAGCAATAATTGTTCCTTGGAGCCCTCCCTATGACCACACGCGAAGAAATGCTGGAACGAGTTCGAAAGGCCCTGGGGCGACCACAGACTGGCTCGGTCGCGGCTCCGCCGTCAGCCCTCGATCTGACGGGAGTCATGCCCCCTTTGGCGCCGGAGGAGTACCAGGCCAAGTTCCAGGCCGAATGGGAGAAAGTCGCGGGCGTCGCCCATCGTGCGGCGACTATCGAGGACTTGGAAGCCGTTCTCCAGAAGATTCTGGCCGGTTCGGGGACCCAGGCCGTGGTGCTGTCCCGCAACCCACTACTGACCGAGCTGCGAATCGCCGATCGGCTGCGCGCCGCAGGGAAGCTGGTGACATCATGGGCCGGCGGCTCGACCGGCGCAGCAGCACCTTCCCTTGCCCAATTCGACGAGGCAAGCTTTCAGGCGGGCGTCGGGATCACCGGAGTGGAATGCGTCCTGGCGGAAACCGGCAGCTTGGTGCTGACCAGCCTGACGGAAGGCGCCCAGATTGCCTCGCTCGCGCCACCCGTCCATATAGCCCTCTACCGACGGAGCCAACTGGTCGGCTCGTTGGATGAAGTTCTGGCAAGGCTGCCGGTATCGCACCTTGCGGGTCAGATCAGTCCCGGGCGCTCCGTGGTGATCGTCACCGGAACCAGCCGCACGGCCGATATCGAGCAAATCCTCATCCACGGTGTGCACGGGCCGCGCGAGGCGCACGCCATCCTGGTGGAAGAAAGCTGCCGCTAACAGAATCCATCGAGGTGAGCTCAACCCGCCGGCCCGACTCGCGGCAGCGAGGACCGAGTCGGCCGTAGTAAGCCCGATTCTTCGATCGGGCGCCGCGGACGGTGCAGGAATACAAAGGGACGGTCTCGACCACATCGATTGGGCGCCGGCAATCGAGACCCGCTCGCCCGCTCTCGCTCTCGTGCCCATGACGCGGGGAGGAAAAATCTGCCCCTCTGGCCGGTCACGACTTCTCGTTGCCCCACACGGCTTCCTTGCGGCCCTGCAGGGAGCGCGTTGAAGCCTCCAGGAGGTCCAGCACGATGACTTCGTTCCTGCCCTTCTTGAGCCAAGGTGCGGGAACGAACAAGCTCTGCTGCGGGCCAATGTGCCAGTAGCGGCCCAGGTTGTGCCCGTTCACCCAGACGTTTCCTTTGCCCCAGCCGCGCATATCGAGGAACGAATCACCCACAGTCTCCAGATCTAAATTGCCGCGGTAGAAAGCCGGCGCGGGCTTGGGTCCGGGAGTGAAGGCCAGCGCGGAGAGGTCCGCGAGCGGCAACCGGTAAATTTCCCAACCGGTGAGTTCCTTGCCCGCGAGGGTGACGCGCTCCGTGATGCCCTTGCGATCGTCCCCCATGTGCGGGCCGTAGTTCGTGCGCCCCAGGTTCTCCACCAGGATGTCGAGCGGCGCGCCGGCGGCGAGCTCCACCTCCAGGCCCGTCTGCTTCAGCCGCCGGTCGAGCACGCCCAGGCGCTTGGCACCCTGCAAGACCAGGGCGTAGTCGTGTACGTCGATAATTTCCAGGCGCCCACGCGTTGCCTGCTCAAGCTTCTTGCGGTAGAGGATGAAACCGTACGACTGGCCCACCGCTTCCATGGTTTGCGGCTGCTCGGAGCGAATCGGGTCGCGCAGCAGCGGCTCCAGGTTGGCGGATTCGGCGAGTTGGAAAGGAGGAATCTCGATCATCGGGAGCGGCTCGGGCAGCGCGGGAAGTTCCGTGCCGGCCGGCAGGTGTTTGCGAATGACCTCGCGGAGCGCGTGGAACTTCGGGGTGGGGCGCCCGGCTTCATCGAGGGGAGAATCGTAATCGTAACTCGAAATGTCGGGCTGGTAGCTGAAGTCCCAGTTTGCGCCGTTCATGAAACCGAAGGAAGTGCCGCCGTGCACCATGTAGAGATTCGCGGAAATCCCCTGCGAAAGCATCCACTCGAGCCCGCGGGCGCTGGCGGCGGGCGGGGTCACATGGTGCCGCTCGCCCCAGTGGTCGAACCAGCCGACCCAGAACTCCCCACACATGCGCGGGACGTTCTGGCGGGACTTGGCAAAGTTCGCGAACTCGCGAGCCGGGTCGCTGTTGTCGCCAAAGTTGATCACGGAGAGCGCGTCCGGCAGCGTCCCGCCGGCGAGCGCAGCAGGGTCGGAGCCGTTCGAGGTGAACAGTGTCACGTCAAATCCCGCGTCGCGAATCATCCGTTCAATCGCCTGCAAATAGACTTTGTCCTTTCCAAACTCCCCGTATTCGTTTTCCACTTGCATCATGAGGATCGGGCGGCCGCGCGTGATCTGCAGCGGCGCAAGCTGCCGGCCAGCCTCGAGCAGGTATTTGCGTGCGGCTTCGAGAAAGCGCGGGTCCTGAGTGCGCACCTTCATATCCTGAGTCGCCAGCAGCCAGGAGGGAAGTCCGCCAAAATCCCACTCCGCACAGACGTACGGCCCGGGCCGCAACAACACCCACAGGCCTTCCTCTTGCGCCGCGCGCAGGAAGGCGACGGCATCCAAGTTCCCCTCAAAGTTGAAAACGCCCGGCTCGGGCTCGTGCAGGTTCCAGAACATGTAAACACAAATGGTGTTCAGGCCCAGCGCCCGGATCTTGCGCAGCCGGTCGCGCCAGTACTCGCGCGGAACCCGCGCGTAGTGGATTTCGCCAGAGATGATCTGGAAAGGCTTGCCGTCCAGCAGGAAGTGCTCGCCCTCCTGCCCGAAAGTGTGGCCGCTGGCCGCCGCGCCCGCCCCACCTGGGGTGAGCGCTACCCCCTCCTTCAGCAGGCTCCAACCACCCACCATCGTTCCCATGAACTCTCGGCGTCCGAGCTTGGTTACGAGACTGTTCTTCATGTTCGGCATTCCTTTCCGATGAAATGTGACTTCGTCCGAGCACACCAGCGGCGATCCCTAACAGGTTGCGGAAAAACTCGCCCCCGACGAGGTAGCGGCGATCCCGATAACGAGAAGCTGTGAAATAATCCCTGGATGAGCAAAAGCATTTCACGCAAAGGCGCAAAGTCGTAGAAGGCACAAAGAAAACAAAGCAGTTGTTCTTTGCGAGTCCTTGCGCCTTGGCGTCTTTGCGTGAGATTGTTTATTTTTTCACAGCTTCCGAACATCGGGACAGGTTTCCACATCGCCACATGTCCTGTGTTTTCATCGCCAGCATGGCGACATCCCGATGAAATCGGGACAGGTTCTGTCGCCGCTACACGTCTTTCCGCAACCTGCTAAGAGCGAAGATATTGGACCCGCCCTCGCGCAAAGTCAATTAGGGGCTGCGGCACGCGCTGGTAACGGGACTGGTAGCGACGGCGCTTCCCTTAGCCCGCCGTGCGCGGGTCCCCGCCGGCGTTTTTCGGAGCTGGGGGGTCGTCGAGGCGGCTCCCCAGCGGCGCTTCAAGCATCGTTGAAATGCAGCATCGATGGTTCGATCTCGCCGAGTTCGGAGCTATTGGGAATGACTGTATAACTCCAAATTGATTTCTCTGACAAGGTGTGTTTTAGTCGTAAAAGGGGCTGGCAGGTCGTGGATTTCTCTGCCCAACCGAAGGAGGTATCCCGTGCCTGAAGAAATGCCTGATAAGACAAGGCAGTTGTTCCTGATATTTAGAGACGCTGTGCAGCGGGAGCGGGAAGCTCAAGTCACCTCATGCTTATCCGGTTGTTTCAGCAAGCCCCAATTAGTAGTATATGGGCATGCCGCGCCCAGCGTTTCCGAAAACCTTGCGCGAGTTTCAGTCGATGTTCGCTACCGAAGAGGCTTGCCAGAAGT
>JBEKAK010000160.1:0-5251 GCA_050018275.1 Terriglobia bacterium
CTCCAAAGCAGTAACGGCTCTGTGCTTTTAGCTGTTCACATCGGTCGCCTGCAACAGTCATTCCTATATACAGTGTTGCACTTGCAGCGTGAACTTAGCTCTGCGGTCTTCACGCACCACGGCTGGGCCCGGACGGTTTTCACCTGGACCTTCCGCAGGCTTGCTTTCTCCGTTGTCAAACAAACCTATTCTTGTGCCTGGACGACGACGTTTCAGGACGCCGAGTTGCTGGCGTAGTGCGAGATTCCCGAGGAGAAGGTCCCTCCGGCCCCGCAGGAGGCGAGACAGCGTTCCAAGGGACAGGACAATGATTCGAAACACGCCCAGGAGTTATAACAGAACAGCGGGGGGCGGCAGCTATGTTATTGAATTTGCGGCCGGCCGGAGTTTTGACGAACCACAGCTAAATCGAATTCGGAGTGAACTGGGGGCTAATCCGTAGCCCGAAGAAAACCTACATAAGTCGGAGAACTCCTGAAGACGCACAGGCAGATGCCCGTAACGTTACTTGATGAACCCGGCTCGGCGTAACGGCTTATTGGGAAACTGGCTTTTTAGACACTACTTGTGGCTGCCGTAACGTTACGCCTTTTTCTTGACAAGCCTCGTCTCGGGTGCTAGAACGGTGCCACCCGTTGGATCAAGGCAGCTCCCAACCGGTGTTTGTTCATTCTGTCTTAGTGAGTCGTTCTGCCTACGATTTGCGTTCTCAAAACGGGTATTGCGTGCTTTAGCCTGTCTGCGAAATGGGAACGGCGAGGGCGGTTCTTTGGGAATGTTAGCGCCACGCGAAGCTCTCAAGCAATCGGAAGCCCTTCGGAAGAGCCGAGAACGCAGGGCCCAAGAAACTATCCAGGCCGTCGAGTGATAACCGGAGTACAAGGGCGAGAGGATGTACGCAGGTTGACGAAAGCGTATGGTCACTTGCAACTCTGAGAAACATGGAGGAGGTCCTGTGAGCACTCATAGATTCAATCGTAGGGAGTTTACGAAAAAGGTTGCGGCAGCCGGAGCCGTGCTAACGGTGGCGCCAAGGTCGAAACTGGCAACTGTTCCGCCGGAGGAGGGAGCAGGCCAGCGTGATTGGTTGCAGGCGAAGAACTATCTGAGAGACGTCCTGGGGACCGACCTTTCAAAGGACACGCTTTACAGGATTGGCCATGTTGCATCCGCCGTCGAGGAAAATGGCGACGTCCTGTTCACTGCACCACTCATCGCCCTCTCGCCCCAGCTTAAAGATGGCGCCGAGGCTGGCACAGGCTACATTCGTGTGCGGCTGTACGGCGATCAGGTCATGCGTGTGCTCATTTCGCGTGCGAATCGCTCATTTGCCGACGAGAGTCCTATGCTCGAATGGTCTCCCGCCATGAAGAAAACACCAGCTCGCCTGAGTAAGGATGAGAATGGCTGGGTGGTCTCGTCCGATCTCATGGCACGGTTCAAAACCGGATCTGCCGATTTTGCTCCCGTGATCTCACCGGATGGGATGGTCAACATCGAGTTTCAAGGTCAGGACCACTTCGTCGAGACCAGCGGACAGTGGGACTCTTTCGCCGCCTTGTTCCTAGATCGCGCGCACGGCCCGGCAACCACGGGCGTCTCGCTCTATCTTCATCCCGGGGAGCATTTCTGTGGGACCGGTGAGCGCTTTGATCGCCTCGACTTGTTCGGCAGGCAAATCGATTTGGTCAACGTCGATGCCTTGGGCGTCAACAACGACCGCGCGTATAAGAACATTCCTTTCCTCATGAGTTCACGACGTTACGGCCTGTTTGCTCACTCGACCGTGCGAATGAGGTTTGACATCGGCCATCATTCCACGCGCGCGGTGCAATGGCTGTTGGAGGATGATGCGCTCGATATGTTCTTCATTGGCGGCGGGAGCCCGGAACGAGTGCTTTTCAACTACCGCCGCATTACCGGCTTCCCCAAGATGCCTCCCGTTTGGTCCTTCGGGGCCTGGATGAGCCGGATGACCTATCATTCCGACCAGGAAGTGAGCGCGATCGCCAGCCGCCTAAGGAAGGAGCAGTATCCCTTCGACGTCCTGCACCTGGACACCGGATGGTTCGCTCAGGAGTGGAAATGCGATTGGACATTTTCCAAGGAACGGTTTCCTGATCCGCCGGATTTCTTCCGACGTATGCGAGAACAGGGTTTTCGGGTCTCTCTCTGGCAGTATCCCTACGTCAATCGTGATCTTCCGCTGGCGAAATTCGCTCTCGAGAAAGGCTTCGTTGGAAAACCCACCGATCCCTCCACCGGCGTGGAGCTGGGTTACGCCATCGATTTCACCAATCCCGCCGCCGTGGCCTGGTATCAAGGGATGTTGGAGAGGCTTCTGAAAATGGGCGCGTCAGCTATTAAAGCGGATTTCGGTGAGACCATCGACACCCAGGCCATCTACAAAGGCGCCACAGCCGCAAAATACGGCCATCTGTTTCCACTGCTCTACCAGCGGGCCGTGTGGGAGGTTACCAACAAGATTCGAGGAGAGAATATTGAATGGGCCAGGTCAGGCTGGGCCGGCAGCCAGCGTTACCCGGTGCACTGGGGAGGTGACAGCGCATGCACTTTCGACGGCTTGGTGGGAACCATCTGTGGTGGCCTGCACCTGGGGCTTTCGGGATTCGGATTCTGGAGTCATGACGTCCCGGGCTTCTACGGAGTGCCGAATTTCATGGAGACGAGGCCCTCGCCGGAACTCTACATACGATGGACCCAGGTAGGAACCTTTACCTCACACATGCGTTACCACGGCACGACGCCCCGCGAGCCCTGGGAATATCCCTCGGTCTCCGACATTGCGCGGCAATGGCTGAGACTCCGGTATGCTCTGCTTCCCTACCTTCTCACTCAGGCCGAACAGTGCTGTCGAAGCGGTTATCCGATGTTTCGGTCGCTAGTCATCGAGTGGCCGGACGATGCCACAGTTTGGGGGATTACCGACCAGTACATGCTGGGCGAATCTTTCCTGGTTTGCCCGGTGCTTGACGCTTCGGGCACCCGCGATGTTTACCTGCCGGAGGCCAAATGGGTGGATTTTTGGAGCGGCCGAGTCGTCACGGGACCCGAGCGGCTGAAGGAGGTGAAGTCTCCCTTGTCGAGGCTACCGCTCTATGTCCGCTACGGTGCCAGGATCGAATTTGCACAGCCAGTGCAATACACCGACCTGTTAGTTAAGGCGCAAAGGTTCTCGATTGTTTTTGACGACAGCTACCCAGGGTTCGAAAAGAGTGAGCTGAAATCAGTGGTCAATCTCTAACGAAGGTCGAGGGAGTCAAACCTTGAAAGCGAAAGGACACATGACATGGATATAACTCGGCGAACTGCGATGAAGGCATTGGCGGGCGTAGCGCCCGCCCTGGCTCTCGGCCGCCCTCTTTGCGCTGAAACAGGGCCCAACATTCACAAGGGTCCCTTTGAAGGGACGAAGGAATCGCTTCAGCAATACCAAGTTCCCAATTGGTTTCGAGACGCTAAATTTGGCATCTGGGCGCATTGGGGACCACAATCCTCCGTGGAGCAAGGCGACTGGTATGCCCGCAACATGTACATCCAGGGCAACCGCCAGTACGACTACCACGTGGCGCACTACGGCCACCCGTCCAAGGTCGGCTTTAAGGATCTCTGTCCCCTTTGGAAAGCCGCCGAGTTCGAGCCGGAGCACTTGATGGGGCTTTACAAACAGGCAGGTGCCAAATACTTCGTGAGCATGGGCGTGCACCACGACAGTTTTGATCTTTGGAACTCCCAGCACACGCGCTGGAACGCGGTCAAGGTGGGGCCGCACAAGGACGTAGTGGGGCTGTGGCGGACGGCAGCCTTGAAGCATGGGCTCAGGTTTGGCGTGAGCGAACACCTGTGGATCAGCTACAAGTGGTTCGCCCCGAGTCACGGAAGCGACAAGACGGGGCCGCTCGCGGGGGTACCCTACGACGGGGTGAACCCCGCCTATGCGGATCTGTACCACGACGCAAGTGCTGCAAAGTGGGCCTACGACACTCCTGAACAATTTGGTTGGAACGATGACGGCATCCCGGATGCCTGGAAGCACCACTGGTTCCTGCGCATCCAGGATCTGGTGGACAATTACCAGCCCGACCTCCTTTACACCGACGGACCTCTGCCGTTTGAGAACTATGGTTACAGCGCGGTGGCCAACCTCTACAATCTGAGCGCGAAATTGCACGGTGGGCAAACGCAGGCGGTTTACACCAGCAAACGGCCGGAAGACTGCACGGTCGGAACCTGCGTGTTGGACATCGAGCGCGGACTGGCGAACGAGATTCGGCCCGCTCCCTGGCAGACCGATACCTGCATCGGGGAGTGGCATTACAACCGCGAAGTGTACGAGAAGCATGGCTACAAATCCGCGAAGACCGTCGTGGATATGCTCGTGGATATCGTGTGCCAGAACGGGAATCTGCTGTTGAATTTTCCTTTGCCCAATAGCGGCCAACTTGATCCCGATGAGTTAAAGGTTCTCGCGCGGATCACCGACTGGATGAGAGTGAACAGCGAGGGGATCTACGGCACGCGACCGTGGAAAATCTATGGTGAGGGTCCCAGCACGCATGCTGAGAAGCCGGGCGGTGAGTTCAATGAAAACAAACGCCAGCCTCTCACGGCGGAGGACGTTCGTTTTACCACCAAGGGGAACACGCTTTACGCGTTCGTCATGGGCTGGCCGGAGAAGGAGGCCACCGTGAAGGCGCTGGGTACGGCAAGCCCGCAGTCACCGGGCAAAATCGGTAACGCGGAACTGCTGGGCTATCCTGGCCGTTTGACCTGGAGCCAGGAGCCGACCGGCCTCAGGGTACAGTTGCCGGCGGAAAAGCCGTCGGACTATGCGATCACGTTCAAAGTCACTTTCATATGATCAGAAGACCATCCGGGGGCTGCTCCCGCGAGTGGGGTTCATCGTGAGGAATCTGACGCTCCCGAGACGGGCAGTCGTGCGGTTCTGCGACAAGCGAGGAGCGGCGGAGCCAAGAACATGGGGGAGGAACCACCGGGACGACCAAAGCGAGCCGCGACGCATCCCCGAGACTCGCATGCCCGCAGGACCTTGCTGTCGAATCCCAATGGAGAATCGAAACGGACAAACAGATGCTAACAAAGGGCAATGCGTCAATGGAAAAGGACGATTTGATTGTGGTCACAGGGGCAGGCGGCTTCATTGCGGGAGCCCTGACCAGATATTTTCACGATAAAGGATTCACCCGGATCCGCGCCATTGACAAGAAGC
>JBEKAK010000161.1:0-5157 GCA_050018275.1 Terriglobia bacterium
TCCGCGAAGCCTGTGCACACCCCCAAAAGGTCCAACCGCCCCACCGTGCAGCCCAAAACCCAGGCCAGCATCGACGATCAGCACTCCGAAGCGATTCTCGGAAAACTTGGTGAGAAAAGCAGGCTAGAGTTGTCGGGACCGGTGAGGGAGTCGCTTGGCGGCCGAAAGGAGAGGTTATTTCCTAACGCCCCCCATCCTACTCACGACCTTAGCAGGGAGCGATAGCGCAATTCCGGGCGCACCGGGAAGGCGTGTGCGAAGTTCTTGATCTTCTCAGAAATCCCGTCGACATCCAGGCCGTACTTGGCGTGCAACAGGTTCGATGCGCCGTGGGGGATAATGCGGTCAGGGACGGCGATGCGCAGAAGGTTGGCGGGGGTTTTCCGGTCCTGCAATAACGTCGCGACGCTCGAGCCAAATCCTCCCGCCTCCGTGCCCTCCTCGGCCGTCACCAGGAATTGTTTCTCCGCTGCCAGGCAGCAGATCAATTCTTCGTCCAAGGGTTTCATGAACCGGGCATTGATGACCGTGGCGTGAATGCCCAGGGCCTCCAGCCGGGTTGCTGCCTCCAGGCACGGATATACCATGGCGCCGAGAGCCAGGATGCCGATATCGGGGCCTTCGCGCAGAATCTCAGCCTTCCCAATCTCCAGGGCCTTGAAATCAGCATCGCTGGGAATTCCGATTCCGTTGCCCCGCGGAAAGCGCAGGGCCGCAGGCCCGTTGAGGTTAATCGCGGTGTAGAGCATGTGGCGCAGCTCGTTCTCATCCTTCGGCGCCATCACCACCATCCCCGGCAGCGCGGAAAGATAAACCAAGTCGTAGAGCCCATGATGCGTCGGCCCGTCGGCGCCCACCAGGCCGCCGCGGTCGAGGACGAACGTTACCGGCGCGCGCATCAAGCAGGTGTCGTGCATCACCTGGTCGAAGGCACGTTGCAGGAAGGTGGAATAAATCGCCACGACGGGGCGCATCCCCTCGCAGGCCAGTCCTGTGGCAAAGGTGACGGCGTGCTGTTCGGCGATTCCCACGTCGAAGAAGCGGTCGGGGAAACGTTTGGAGAATTCGTCCAGGCCGGTGCCTTCACTCATGGCGGCGGTAATCGCGACCACGCGCGGGTCTTTCGCCGCCACCGCGCAGATGGCCTTGCCGAACACCGCCGTGTAGCTCGGGGCCTTGTTGACTGCAGGGCGGAAGGCGCCCGTGGAAACGTCGAATTGAGTCACGCCGTGATATTTCACGGGCAGCATTTCGGCGTGCGGGTAGCCCTTCCCCTTTTGGGTCACGATGTGGACCAGGGTGGGTCCGGGGCGGTCTTTGGCCTTGGCCAGCACGGCGAGCAGCTCATCCAAACTGTGACCGTTGATCGGCCCGAAGTATTCGAAGCCGAGTTCCTCGAACACCAGCCCCGGAATCAGCATGGTTTTGGCGGATTCCACGAGGTCCTTGGAGATTTTCAGCAGCCGGGGGCCCAAACGCGGCAGAGACAGGATTCTCTTCTCGAATTCTTCTCGTAGTCGATGGTACGCCTGGCCGTGCACGATGCGGGTCAGGTAGCCCGCCAGGGCGCCGACGTTCGGTGAGATGGACATCTTGTTGTCGTTCAGGATGACCAGCACTTTCTTCTTCAGCGTCCCCAGATTGTTGATCCCTTCCAGTTCCAGTCCGGAGGTGAGTCCGGCGTCACCGACCACGGCTATGATGTGATAGTTCTCGCCTTTCAGGTCGCGGGCCACGGCCATGCCCAACGCCCCTGAAATCGCGGTTCCGGCATGGGCGACGTTGAAAGTGTCGTAAGGACTCTCATCACGAACCGGGAAACCGGAAATCCCCCCGTACTGGCGAATAGTGGGAAACCGGTCTCGCCGGCCGGTCAGGATTTTGTGGCCGTAGGCCTGATGGCCGATGTCCCAAACGATCTTGTCGCGCGGCGTGTCAAAGAGATAGTGGAGCGCGATGGTCAGTTCCACGGTTCCCAGACTCGAGGCCAGATGGCCGCCGATTTTGGAAATGACCGAGACCATGTAGTTACGCAGTTCCTCGGCGACGACGGGCAGCTCCTCTCGCGGAATTTTCCTAAGATCGGCTGGAGAATCAATGCGCGTCAGGTACTGATATTCCATCAGGAGTTCCTCACAATCAGGTAGTGGGCAATGCCCTGCAGAATTTGGGCGCGCACGCCGTATGGCTCCACCGCCTCGCACGCCTCTTCGACCAGGCGGGAAGCAATCTGCTTGGAGGGCTCGATTCCGTGCAGTGCGGGGTAGGTGGCCTTGTGTTGCTGTCCATCCTTGCCTACGGTCTTGCCCAACTCGGCCTGGGATCCGAGCACATCGAGCAAATCATCCACGATCTGAAATGCCAGTCCCACCTTCTCTCCGTAAGTCGTCACGCGCGCTAAGTCGTCTTCACCCGCTTGCGCACAGATGGCGCCCGAGCGGACCGCCGCTCGGATGGGGGCGCCGGTTTTGGCAGAATGGATGTAATCGAGGGTGGCGGCGTCGCTTGTCCGATCGGTCGCCTCCAGATCGATGACCTGTCCGCCGACCATCCCCCCCTGAGTCCCGATAGCATGGGCGAGTTCGTGGATGACCCGCAGCTTGCACTCCGCCGACGGAGCGCTGGCGCCGGAGATGATTTCAAAGGCCAACGTCAGCAGGGCGTCGCCGGCGAGAATGGCCGTGGCCTCGCCAAACACGCAATGCGAAGTAGGTTTGCCGCGTCGCAAGTCATCGTTGTCGAGGGCCGGCAAATCGTCGTGAATCAGCGAATACGTATGGATCAGTTCGAGAGCGCTCCCCACCCGGAGCAAGCTCTTCTCGTCGCCCCCGAAAAGGCGCCCCGCTTCCAGGCACAAGGTTGGCCGGAGACGCTTTCCGCCCGCAAAGACGGAATAACGCATCGCCTTATGAATACTCGGTGGATACTCCTCGGCGGGTGGGAGTAACCGCTCAAGTTCCGCATCGACCGAGGTGCGGGCCTGCTCGAGATGCTGCCGAACTGCTCGCGGCGAAGGGGGGTTCACAGTCCTCGTGATCCAGTAGGATGCTGGAAAACCGTTGGGGACTGTCATCCTGAGGAGGTCGCCCAGGCGACCGACGAAGGATCTCGGCATTTGATTGTTTCCAATAATACGGGGATTCTTCGCTTCGCTCAGAATGACATTATCAGAGTGTTTTTTAGCACCCTGCTATGTTGCCTCCGTATCTTCCGAGTCGAAAGGCTCCGCCACCACCTTTCCCCCGGCTTTCTTAGACAGAATCTCGATTCGTCCTTCGGCTTCCTCCAATTGCTTGTGACAAAACTCGGAGAGTTTCATCCCTTCCTCATAGAGCTGCAAGGCCTTGTCGAGCGAAAGGTCCGCATCTTCCAATTCCCGCACAATGGCATCGAGGCGTTCCAGATTCTTTTCGAAAGGCTCCGGCTTGTCCGTCCTCGCAGATTGAGGCATGGCAGTGTCCTTTCTCGAATCAACCGTCTCCTCCCGTTTGTCGCTTTCAGGTTATGGGCTCAGGCCCGCCCATCCCCAGGCCTGGCAGCGCGACCTTTCCTCATCGGGGCGGATTAACTAATTCTATCACGGTTGGCTGACCGACGTTTGTGGCCGGTTCCTGCCGAGCACTTGTGCAACCTCGACGGCCAGCGCGTAACGGCCGAAGGGCGCCGCAATCTGCACACCTTGGACCAGGGAACGGATCTCCAGCAACGTCTCCTGTGCGATTTTCAGTCCCTCGTGGCGAGCGCGTTCGCCCGCGTCGGCCCTGTGCATGCGCTCCATGATGGCGGGCGGAACAGAAATCCCCGGAACTTCGTTGTTCATGAATTCCGCGTTTCGGAAACTGGTGAGGGGCCAAACTCCGGCGATGATGGGCAGGTGCGGTGCGAAGCTTCTGGCCCGGTCCAAAAACTTCACGAGTTGTTCGGCATGGAAGATAGGCTGAGTGACGGCGAAATCCGCTCCCGCTTCAACCTTGTGCTGAAAGCGGCGAAGTTCCTCCTCCAGGTTGAAGGCGTAGGGATTGACACTGACGCCGACCAGAAAAGCGGTTTGAGCGCCCAGGGGGTTGCCTCCGACGTCCAAGCCGCGATTCAAATTGTTCAGAATGTTGACCAGCCCGATGGCGTCAACCTCGAACACGGCGGTTTCAAGCAGAGTTGAATATTGTGGGGTATCCCGCGTCAGCGCTAAAAGATTGCGCAGGCCGAGCGCGTGAGCTCCCAACAGATCGGACTGGATCGTCAGCACATTGCGATCGCGGGAGCTGTAGTGTAGCAGAACGTCGGAGCCCACTCGTTGTTGAAGCAAGGCGGCCAGCGCCAACGCACTCATGCGTGCGGTGGCCCCCGCACCGTCGGGGATATTGATTGCGTCAACACCTTGCTCCAGGAGGTATTGGGCGCCCTCGACTTCTTTGGTTGCATCGCATCCCTTGGGAGGAACCACCTCCACCAGGACGGGAAATTCCTGTCGCGTCAGCTTCTCGGCCAAGCCGGAGCGGCTGGCTACCGGGACCGGCTCCAAGGTTCGGCCGGGCCGCGCTACGACCTCGACGGCCGCTCGGGACCGCTGGGGGCTCAAAGAGCGGACCGCGGTTTTGATGGCTTTGATGTGTTCGGGAGTCGTTCCGCAGCATCCTCCCACCAGGCGCGCACCGGTCTGGATAAATCGCGTCGCGTAGCTGGCCATGTATTCGGGCGAGGAAAGATAGAGGTTGCGGCCTTCCACGGTGCGCGGCATTCCTGCATTGGGCTGCGCGGAAAGTTTTTTTCCCGTGACCGCGGCGATCCGCTCGAGCGTCTCCTGCACGGTGGCGGGCCCCACGCTGCAGTTCACACCGATGAGGTCCGCGCCCCACTCGTCGAGACGGCGTCCAAAATCCTCCGGCAGTGTGCCGGTGGGTGTGCTGCCATCGTCCTGGACGGTCATCTGGACGATGACCGGAACTTGGCTTGCCTCCCGGGCGGCCAGCAGCGCCTGACGAGCTTCGTTCAAATCCATCATCGTTTCGATGATGATGAGATCGACGCCGCCTTCCACTAAGGCGGCGACCTGTTCGCGAAACGCGGCCCGCGCCTCCTGGAGCGAGGTCGGTCCCAGAGGCTCCAAACGAATCCCCAGCGGGCCGACCGATCCCGCCACATAGAGGTCTTCGCCGG
>JBEKAK010000162.1:0-5078 GCA_050018275.1 Terriglobia bacterium
GGATTCTTGGTTACACTGTGTAAGCAAAAGGCTGTCCTCCTTCTTCGGCAGAAGTCTTTCTCGCAACAATACTTATGCCAGAAAGAGACAGCCTTTTTCAATTCTTCCGTGAGAAATGCGGGCTAGCTAAACGAGTCGCCACCGCCGCGGCGGACCTCTCCGGAACCAAGCAGCAGACAAATCTCACCATGCATCGTATAATAGAATTGGCTTTTCACCGGCAGGGCTTTGAGCAATGCACATGAGGCTTTTGTTTGCGTCCGCTGTCTTTTTGACTTTTGTCGCCAGCCAGTTTTTCTGGTTTCGCCAAATCGGCGCTGCGACCGCCCGGCTGATCCCCCACGCGGGCGGGCGGCGGTGGCTGGCCGCCCTCGGTCTCCTGGTCTACCTGCTGCTGTTCGCTTACAACTTCGGCTGGTTTGCGAGGACGCCTGAGCCCACCCACCTGACACTCGGGGCCGCGCTGCTGCGGGCGCCCTTCCTCTGGTGGCTGCTTTCTTCGCTGTCGGGATTCCTGGCGATCGCGGCGCTTTACCTTTTGGACCGCCTCGGGCGCGCCGCTTATGCGGCGTACGCAAGCTTGTTTCTCCCCTCAAACCCGGGCCACCACCCTTTGATCTCACCCACGCGCCGCCGCTTCCTCAAGGGCGTAGCGGTTGCCGCCGGCGCTACCCCATTTGTGGCCAGCGCTTACGGATTCCTTTATGAACGGTTGGATGTCGAAACCACCCACCAGCGCATCGATCTGCGCCGTCTTCCGAAGGCTTTCGACGGCTTTCGTCTGGCGCAGCTTTCCGACATCCACATCGGCCCCTTCATGAGCAGCGCGGACATCCGCAAATACGTGGGGATGGTAAACCAGTTGAAGCCGGACTTGGTGGCGTTGACCGGCGACTTTCTCACCTGGGATCGCTCCACCGAGGGTGCGGTCGTCGAAGCTCTGCGCGGGCTCAAGGCTCCCTATGGAATTTTCGGTTGCCTGGGCAATCACGAGCACTGGTCCCATGCGGAGGACTCCATTACCAAGCTCTTCGCGGCGCAAGGTGTCAAGATTCTGCGCCTCGAACGCGCCGCGCTTGAATCCGCTGGCGAGCGCCTGAACCTGATCGGCGTAGACTTCCAGACGCGCACACGTTTTGGCCCCCCGGGCGATGGTATCGTGCCCCGGTATCTCGAAGGCGTCGCGCCCCTGATGTTGCCCGACACGGTCAACATCCTGCTCAGCCACAATCCCAACACCTTCGACCGCGCCGCCGAACTCGGCATCGACTTGAGCCTCGCCGGCCACACGCACGGCGGTCAGATCACGCTGGAATTCATTTCCCCGAATCTTTCCCCCGGCCGATTGATCACTCCCTACGTACGCGGATGGTTCCAGAAAGGCGAGTCGCAGCTCTACGTGAACCGGGGCATCGGAACCATCGCTGTGCCGATGCGCATCGGCTCCCCTCCGGAAATCACATTGTATGAATTGAAGCGCGCGTAGAGACGCTGCGATGGAACGTCTCGGTTCTGGGTAGTACGTGGCGTCGAAGGGGAAGGGCTGGGTTCTGACCGCGCCCGCCCTGCAAGTCCAAAATCGAAAATCCGAAATCGCTGCGGCAGGCGGTCTACTGCCTATCCCGACTCCGTCGGGACTCGCACAAGGCGCTCGCTGCCTACTGTCCTTCATGCCGCCCGGCGCGGTCGCGGCAGCCCGGCGGGTTCGGCCGTAGGAGTAATGCGCGTTCCCGCCATGCCGTGCAGGGCCTCCGGAATGCGCTCGGGTGAAGTGATGATCGCCAAGCGTCCGCCGCGCTCAAGGTAGGCGAGCGCCGCTTCAATCTTCGGCCCCATGCTCCCCGCCGGAAATTGCCCCTCGCGCAGGTAGCGACGCGCCTCGGCGGCCGTCAGCGTCTCGAGGGCCCGCTCCCGGGGCGTACCGTAGTTGAGCGCCACCTGATCGACGCCAGTGGAGATCAGGAACAGCTCGGCTTCCAGCTCCCACGCCAGCAGACTCGAGGCGCGGTCCTTGTCGATGACCGCGTCGATGCCCACCAGCCGCTCGCGCTTGAAGACCACCGGGATTCCTCCGCCTCCGCAGGCGATCACCAGCGCGTCATTCGCGAGCGCGGCCTGGATGGCGGCGAGTTCCATGATCTCCTTCGGCTCCGGCGAGGGCACCACGCGTCGGTAGCCACGCCGCGCGTCTTCGACCATCGTCCAACCGAACGCCGCGCGACGGCGCTCCGCCTCTTCCCGCGAGTAGAAGGGCCCGACGGGCTTGGTGGGATTGCGCCAGGCGGGATCGCGCCGCGAGACCAGGACTTGCGTCACCATGGTCACCACTGGACGCCGCAAGCCGTGGCGCTGCAGCGTTTCCTGCAGCATCTGCTGCAAGAGATAGCCAATTGTAGCTTGCGTCTCGGCGACACAGGCATCGAGCGTGAGCGGTGGGACTTGCGACGCAGCCAGCTCCGAACGCAGCAGCGCGTCGCCCACCTGCGGGCCGTTCCCGTGGGTCACGACCACGCGGTAGCCGGCGGCCATCACCGCGGCAATGCCCTCACACGTGGTCGCGAGGTTCGTGCGGTGCTCTTCCAGCGTGCCGCGCTCGCCCGGTCTGACCAGGGAATTCCCGCCGATAGCGACCACCGCGATAGCCATGGTGCCTCTCAGGAAAGCAGGGCCAGCAGAATGGCTTTCTGGATGTGCAGGCGATTCTCGGCTTGGTCGTAAACGATGGAGCGGGGCGAGTCAATGACGTCGTTGGTCACTTCCTCGCCGCGATGCGCCGGCAAGCAGTGCATGAAGAGAGCCTGTGGGCCCGCCGCACGCATCAGTTGCGCGTTCACCTGGTAGGGACGAAAGACCTGCTGGCGGGTCTGCACCTCATCCTCTTGGCCCATGCTCGTCCAAACGTCGGTGTAGACGGTGTCCGCGCCCGCCACGGCCTGGGCGGGATCGTGGGTCAACTCGATGTCGCCCCCCTCCCGATTGGCCTCGGCCAGCGCGGACCGATCGGGTTCGTACCCGGGAGGTGTGGCGATGCGCATCCGCACCCCCAATCGTGCCGCGCCGTACATCAGGGAATGCGCCACGTTGTTGCCGTCGCCCACCCAGGCGAGCGTGGCGCCCGCGAGCGTGCCCTTGTGCTCGAGCAACGTCAGGTAATCGCCCAGCGCCTGGCAGGGATGCTCGAAGTCCGAAAGCCCGTTGATTACCGGAATGGAGGCGTGTTCCGCCAGCTCGAGCACCGTCTGGTGTGAGAAGACGCGCGCCATCACGGCGTCCACCCAGCGCGAGAGGTTGCGCGCCACGTCTTTCACCGCTTCGCGCTTGCCCAGCCCCACTTCCTGAGGACCCAGGTAAAACGCGCGGCCGCCCAACTGGCTGATGCCCACCTCAAACGTCACCCGGGTCCGCAGACTCGGCTTCTCAAAAAGCATCACCAGCGCCTTGCCCTCCAACGCGTGCCTGTAGCGGGCGGGAGAGGCCTTGACGCGCAGCGCCAGCTTCAGCAGGAAATCGATCTCCGGCGGCGTCAGGTCGTGGAGCGAAATCAAATGCCGATGCGCCAGGGTGGCAGGGCGCGGAAGCGGTGGGAATTCTTTCTCCGCGCGGGGAACGATTTTAAGTTTGCGCATAGGACCTCCTCGATGCTGGATCCTGATGTTCTATGTCGGGGCGATGGTGCGGTGGATTCCCATCCTTCGGCAAGCTCAGGGCAAGCTTTGCGCGGGAATGACGGCACCCTCGCCGGTCAAGCGGTCTTCAGCCGGCGCTGCGGCTGCAGGCCCTCCGTGAAACGCTCCAGGATCTCACCGAGGCCGGGCCGGGTACGCTCTTCGATTTCGTAATTCACCCGCAGGCTGGGCTTGTTGAGGCGCAGCACGCGCGCCAAATCCACAGGTGTCGCCACCAAAACCAGATCGCACGGGGTGCGGTTGATGGTCTCTTCCAGCTCGTGACGCTGCGCGTCGTTGTAACCCATGGCGGGCAGAAGTCCCTTCAGGTGCGGGAAGCGCTCGAAGGTTTCTCGAATCGAGCCCACCGCGTAGGGACGCGGATCGACTTGTCCGGCGGCCTCAAACTGGCAGGCCGCCACCACGCCCGCTCCGTAAGTCATCTCGCCGTGCGTGAGCGTTGGTCCGTCTTCCACCACCAGGACCCGCCGGCCTTTGATCCCTTCCGGTTCCGCCACGCTGACCCGGCAGGCCGCCTCGATCACTGTGGCCGCGGGGTTGTGGCGCTGGAGGTTAGCGCGCACGGTCGCGACGCCTTCCGGCGAAGCGGTGTCAACCTTATTGATCACCACCACCTGCGCGCGCCGCAGGTTGACTTCGCCCGGAAAATACCCGAGCTCATGGCCCGCCCGGTGCGGGTCGGCCACCACGATCTCCAGGTTGGAGCGGAAGAAGGGCGTGTCGTTGTTGCCCCCGTCCCATAGGATCAGCTCCGCTTCCCGCTCCGCCTGGCGCAGAATATCCTCGTAGTCGACCCCCGCATAGACCACCGTGTTCCGGCGAATGTGCGGTTCGTACTCCTCGCGCTCCTCGATGGTGCATAGCTGGTTCTCGAGGTCTTCCAGCGTCGCAAACCTCTGGACGCGCTCGGCCCGCAAATCGCCGTAAGGCATCGGGTGCCGAACCACCACCAGCTTCCAGCCCAGCTCGCGTAACTCCTGCGCCACCCGCCGAGACACCGGACTCTTGCCGCAGCCCGTGCGCGTTGCGCACACGGAGACCACCGGCACACGCGCCTGCAACTGGGTGCGCTCCGTCGCCAGCAGCCAGAAGTCGGCGCCCGTCGCCACGGCTCGCGAGGCTAAATGCATAACCGTTTGGTGCGACACGTCGCTGTAGGCAAACACCACCACGTCCACCGACTGCGCGCGGATCAGGTTCTCCAGTTCGGTCTCGGCCACAATGGGAATGCCGGCGGGATACGACGCCCCGGCAAGCTCCCGCGGATAACTGCGGTGGTCGATGTTGGGGATCTGCGTGGCCGTGAACGCCACCACCTGGAAAGCGGGATTGTTGCGAAACACCACGTTGAAATTGTGAAAATCCCTGCCCGCCGCGCCGAGAATCACGACT
>JBEKAK010000163.1:0-4634 GCA_050018275.1 Terriglobia bacterium
TGGTAGGTCAATGGCTGAAGGCTGAACTGAGCCGGCATGCTTCTGGCCTCTTCCAATATGCGTTGCACCTCGAGTTCGGAGTATAGGTAAGGGCGCGCCCGGCGGGCACGGAAAGGCAGCAAGCCCTCTGGTGGGATTTCGGTTGCCACATCGATCGAGCTCCAGTACCGCGCAAACGCGTGTCGGTGGCGGCGAAAAAGGGTACCAATTTGGCGGGCGAAAAGGAGCCAGTGGTGGGGTTACGCTCTGGCCTGCGCCGGGCGCAGAAATGGGGAAGCGGCGACTGCTTTCTTCTCTCAAGCCGGATTGTCCACCCCTTTGGCCAGAGGGGTGCGATAAGTCTTGCCGGTGACCTTGAGAATGATCGCCCCTTCGACCAGCCGATCGAGGAAAGCCATCGCCAGCGGGCCATCGGCCATGTAGTCTCCCCATTTGTCGAAGTCGACGTTGGTCACCAGGGCGGTGGAGCGCTTCTGGTTGCGTGAAGCGATGATCTTGTAGAGCAAGTGGGCCGCCTGTGGACACTCGGTTCGTTCGATGCGGTCGAACCCGAACTCATCGATAATTAATAAGTCCGGACGCGCGTAGTAGCGCAGACGCGTGGGAAGGGTTTTGTCGGCGAGCGAAGCGGTGAGGTCGGAGAGTAGCTCGGCCGAAGTGCGGTAGAGAACGCGGTAGCCCTGGACGCAGACCTTCTGTCCCAGGGCCTGGATGATGTGACTCTTTCCAATTCCACTCCAGCCCACCATGATCAGGTTATTGCGGCGCCGGATGAAATCGCCGGTGGCCAGTTCTTCGATCTGCACGCGGTCGAAGGCCTTGGGATTGAACTGCCAGTTGAAGCCTTCCAGGGTTTTGCTGTCCGCAAAGTGAGCCTCCCGAATGCGCCGCGCGACTCTGCGTTCACGGCGCGCGTCGGCCTGCGTCCCCAGCAGCAGGTCGAGGAAGTCCAGATGAGAGAGACTCTCTTTCTCCGCCCTGGACAACAACTCGTCCAGCGATGCGCCTTCCAGCGGAATCCCCAGCGTGGCGCAATGACTCAAACACCGGTCACGCAGAGGGGTCGTCGTCTTCGTCTTTGTCGGTTTCATCGGGGATCGCCGTCTCTTCCAATAGCGACTGATACTCCGTAGTGGGGCGAGTGGATACGGGAGACTGGCGGAGGATCTCGTCGAGTTGTTCCTGCGCGTCGGCCTGCAGGGATTCCCATCCGGATCGGGGGCGAGCCTGCGCCGCCAGGATTCGTTCCACCGCGGACCAGGAGAAGGCGCGGTAACGGACGGCGCGCTCCAGCGCGCGCGCCAGATCCTCGCGGTGATACGTGGCCAGCAAGCCCAGCACGCGTGCGGCTTCATCCTTGCCACAGCGTCTGGTGCGGACCAGTTCGTCGAGGAACAGGACTCCCTCCGATCCGAACTCCGCGAAACGCTGTTTCAGTAACTCGTACTTGTGATGGTGATCGCGTCCGGGCGCATGTTCGGGAAGACTGTGCTTCTCTCCGGTGGTTCCGGAAGGGTATAACTCATGGCGAGCGATCTCCTTCACGTCGGGGCCGTAGACGATCAGTTCCTTCTCGGTGATGCGCACCGGCAGCAGTTCTCCAATCCGCTGCCAGGGCACGGAGTAGAAGTTCTGCAGGTAGGCCACGTGCCCTTCACTGTTCACCGTGCGGTAGAAGACCTGGGCGGTGTCGTAGGCTCGCGCGGGCAAACTCAGCAGGTGCGGTTTCTCTTCCTGGTACAGATCGATGGGCCGGCGCTTGGTTTCCCGGTGCACGTGCACATCGGCGGTATTGGCAAGCCAATGCGCCGCGGTTTCGTTCAGATGCTCCAGCGAAGTGAACGTGCGGCCGTTGAGTAGGTTGGTTTCGAGATAGGCAAACGGCCTCTCCACCTTACCTTTGGTTTGCGGACGCTGGGGGCGGCAGGCCCAGGGTTGATAGCCGTAGTGCGTGGCGAAGGATAGAAACCGGGTGTTGTAAATCGGCTGGTCGCCGTCATAGCCAGTTACCACGACCTTCATGTTGTCGTAAAGACAGGTGGCTGCCAGACCATCGAAATACTCGAAGGCACGCACGTGTTCCCGGATGGTGGTGGCAAAGTCCTGCGTCTTCACAAACCGCACGTACTGGCGGCGGGAGTAAGCCAGAATGTAACTGAAAGCATGCACGCGGCGCCGGCCTTCCGCGGTGAAAGAGATATCGTATGGCGAGTAATCCATTTGTCCCTGCACTCCTGGACCCGTCTCGAATCGCCGCACGGGCGGTTTCGGCGCGTGCGGGCGGAGGGTGCGCAGCCGATCGCGCACGATCGTGTAGCGGCCTTGGAACCCCAGCCGGCACAGCTCCTCATGCAGGCGAACCGCCGTCAGGTTCGGATAGCGCTCCAGCAGTTGTGCGATGTGGTCGGCAAAAGGATCCAATAGGCTTGGCCGCTGCGGGCTCTCCACTTCCACCGCGCCAGTCCGGTGTTGTTCGTGATCCGCCAGCACGCGAGCCACACTCCTGCGGGCGATCCCCAGCAGTTTTGCGATGCGGCGCTGCGAGGCGCCGCCGTAGTGCAAACGGACGATCTCGTTGCGTGTGGATTCCCTCATGCGTGCTCCAGCTCGCCGACGAAGTCCTGACTCAGCGCCGCCACCGATCCGGCATCGCGTGCCAGCCTTTGGAAACGGGGCGACAAGATCACGCGGTCCTCCGGCGTCAATCCGGTGCGGCCATGGTGCGCCAGCCACACCTCCATGCGCCCCAGCACATCCAGCAGCAGCCCGACGCGCTTCCACGCGTGGTTTCCGGCTTCGCTCAGCCGCGGGTCGCGCACCGCCGGGAGCGCTCCCTCGGCCTGCGAGAGCGCTTCGCGAGGATGCGCGAGGAGATACTCCTGCTGGCGACGTTCGGCACATCGCAGCCACAGGTCCACCACGCCGCCCAGTTCCGCGCTCGACAGTGCCTCGCGTCGGGTCGCCTCCAACACTTCCGCCTGGTTGCCCTCCGGCAACCGTACGATCTGCCGCGCCGCGGTGGGTGTCAACAAACCCACGCGCAGCTCGTCGCGAGCCTTGGGCCCCAACCGCTCGATCAGCGCCAGCCGGCGGCACACCCAACTCTTGTGCCGTCCCAATAACTCCGCCACCTCCACCTGGCTCAATCCGTCTTCTCGCACCAGCGCTTGGATGATCCAGGCTTCTTCCAGTTCCCGCGTGCGGCCTCCGGCGCGATTCAGCCCGTAGATGGCCGCCTTCGCCGTGCGCTCATCGGCCTCCATGAGCCGGGCCGACAGATGCGGCATCTGCGCCAGACCGCGCGCGGCGCCCAAGCGTTTGAAACCATCGATCAGCTCGTATCGCTCCTGGCGACGGCACACGACCACCGGCGACAACTGCCCATAACGCTCCAGCGACCGCGCCATGGCACGTTCCGCCTCCGGCAGGTGCAAGCGATAGCGTCCGTAGTGTTCGCCGATCTCCTCCCACTTCAGATGCAGCAGATTGTCATCGGCCCAGCGCAGCACTCGCGTCCCCTTCCTTGCGGGACAGGCTGAATGTACGCGAAGGTCAGCCAGTGGATCAATATGTCTGGATTAACTGCCCGCGCCGTTCCCGCCGCCTCGACCCATCGCCGCATGCGGGACGCTGCTCACCCGGCGCGTGTCTGTTGCCAGTGCCGCTCGCGCTCCCAGACGCGCTCCATCGCACGCCGGCACGCGTGCGAGCAGAACCGCTGCCGCGGCGATCGCCGCCGGCGCACGAACCCCTCGTAGCAGCCAGGCCGGTCACAACAGGCGTCGAAAAAAAATCTTAGTGATTACCCTCGCGGCCTCTCCAACGGCTTCGCCTGCCGGTGGTTTTCGGTTCCGGACGCGCTCTCGGTAGCGCCGGCTTTGCCCGTTCCGTTTCCGTTTCCCTGAAGCCGTGTCTCGGTATCTCTCCTGGGCCTTCCACTGCGACCATGCCCGCGCCGCCCTCCGGCACTGCCCGCTGCAATAGCGCTGGCGTGCGTGGCGCGGACGAAAGCGCCGCTCACATCCTTTGAGCAGACATCGCCTGGTCCGGGGCCGGCGCGCCAGCCGTTTCCGCCCGCTGCCCGCTTGATTTTCGGGATGGCTTGTAGGACTCTCGGGAGGGCCCATGGGAGGTCATTGCTCCCAGAAGCTCTGCCCTGGAGGGGAATCGCAATCCCCTCCGGGGCGCAGCCGATCTTCGCATCAATACGAGATCCACAACTCTACCGCAAAGATCGGATGCCCGCGGGCTCGTTTTCCCGGGCCATCTCTTCCACCGTCGGTGGCTCGGGGCCGGAGGTACAATGCCCTTGCCAGGCGAAACGGAGGCAGGCTCTGCAGGGATGCAACCATTGCTGAGGGATAACCCGGCGGGCTCATCGAGACGATGACTGCGGAGCGCAGCGGTTCAGCCTCTGCGCTCTACCAAAAACCCATCGGATCGGTAGACCCCTATGCCTTAAAAATCCCCGCCCGAAGGGCGGAATGCCGATTCGCCCCACACGCCCCCATGTCGCCACTCACCGCCACCCAGCATTCGCGGTGTGGCGCTCTCTAGCCCGCCAAAATGGTTCCCTCCCCCGCCGCCGCTAACACCGGCTGGAACATCGCGGTCGCTCTGACCGCAGATAGGTT
>JBEKAK010000164.1:0-4180 GCA_050018275.1 Terriglobia bacterium
GCAGAGTCGTTTCCAGGCCTGGTGCTTCTTGCTCTCCGCCAGTAGATCCCGCCGCACCTCCTGGCGCAGGCATCGCAGCGCATCGAGCTGCTGGTAGTAGAGTTCGGCGCGACGGCGCACACCGGCTTCCGAGATCTTCGCCAGCCATTCCGCTCGGAAGCGGGGTGCATACACCTGCTGGCCAGCACAAGGAATGGCCCAGCTTCGGTAAATCGCCTTCAGCCGACTCATCACGCGTGTCAGATCCCGAGTGATCGTCAGGTAGCTGCGGGCCAGTTCCTTCAGAGTGCGGATGCCCTGCTCGCCGTGGTACACCGGGTTGAGCTTGTTCATGTACAGCAGTTCGGCCAGCTTGTGTGCATCGATGCGGTCGCTCTTGTTCCCCGCTTTCAACAGGGCATTCTTGCGCGGGTCACAGACCAGCACGCGCGTGACGTGAGGCTGGAGCAGGTCGTGCAACCAGGCCGCCCAGGTTCCTTCTTCCAAAGTTACGTGCAAACTGCCGCGCAGCCCGCGGAGAAACTGCAGAATCGTTTCCGCTTTGGTTTCGAGAATGGCTTCCATCACCAGCTTGCCGGCGGAATCCAGAGCCGCGGCAGAGATCGTTGCCTGATGCACATCCAGCCCAATATACTTGGCGTCATTCATGAGGGCGCTCCTTCTTGTAGGTGATGATGCGAACGATCAAAACCTACTCCAAACGGGCGCCCTTTTATAATGCGTTAATCAGGACTTGAGGCCACGAACTGGTGGGAAATCGGTTCGCTATACTTATTTGGAAAATCTCGATACGCGAGAATCTACAGAGAATTATCCAACTGAACTCGGCGTGCGAAGTTGGGTCGCTTCTAGGCTCATTCGCGTTTGTCCCTCTGCTCGAATGAGTTTCGACTGTTGCGCCGTAAAATGCAGGTCGCCCTTCATAATCTGCCGGACCTGTTTGCGTTCCCATTGGCCCTGCATGATTCCGGTGTCAGAGTGGCTGTTTGAGCCAAGCATTAGATGGCCGATTTCGTGGGCCATAACGAAACCAAGAATGATGGGGGTCTCGAACTCGGCACCGTCATTCCTGGCGAGACTCACCGCATGTTCGTAGTAGACACTGGCTAGAACGGGAAGGACTGCAATGCCAAAGGCACTGTCTTGGACACCATTCCGGGCGCGATCAGGGAGCACCCGCAACACGATGTCGGTCGGTTCGAGCGGTTGCTGACAAGGGTCTGAAGCGACAGCTGCTGATTGCCCCACCGGGCAGTCTATCCAGACCACATTCAAGCCGGCCTCGCCGAGGAGTCGGCCAGCTTCGCGTTCGGCCTTGGATACCGTGGCGGCTGTGGCTTCCGTGTAGTTGGTGGCGCGCACCCTGATTGTGGGTCTTGGGTCTGCCGCACGGGCGGAAGAAGACTCTGCGCAGGTGAAACCCAGTACAGCAAGCAGGCCTGCAGCAAGCCGGAGGCTCAGCCGAAGCGGATGAAGTTGTTTATCCCTGAGAGTTTCGCCGGGGGTTGAAAGCTGTTGCCTGATTCTTGTTTTCATGTCGCCCTCCTCCGCGGGTGGCGCGGTGAGGGCGACATTGGGCGGGAGGTGCAGCTACCTCAATGCATGTGTGCGCTACGGAGGGTCAGTGGCAGGTAAAATGAAAGTCATTGGGTAACTCTTTTAGCTTGAGAGGATTGAAGGATCAGGTCAGCAATCGGGTACTGGCCAGATGCTTGTTTAATTGGGAATGGATGCTAGACTAGCGGCGCCTGAGGCAAACGTCAGTGGAAAAAGATGTCCATTCCCCTCGATTCATCCGGTTCGGGACCTTCGAACTCGACCTTCAATCGGGAGAGCTGCGCAAAGGCGGGGTGAAACTGAAACTCAGTGGGCAGCCGTTTCAGGTGCTCACCATCCTTCTGGAGCGCCCTGGTGACGTGGTAACGCGAGAGGAATTGCAGAAGCGCCTGTGGCCGGACACCTTCGTTGACGTTGACCACAACTTGAATGCCGCCATTAACAAGATTCGCGAGGTGCTGGGCGACTCAGCGGAAAGCCCAGGCTTTGTCGAAACCTTGCCACGGCGGGGATACCGCTTTATCGCGCCGGTAGATGGCGTCAGCCCTGCAGCACCCGCCGAACTGTCGGCCGGCAACACGCCACAACCGCGGCGCAGTCAGGCCCTGCGTCTCCCGATTCTATTCGGGGCGTGCGTATTGCTGGCCGTTTTGGGTTTCGTTATCTACCTGCGGCGGCAAGTTTCCGGGCCACCAGTCCAACGAGCGCTCACGCGGCTGACTTTCGACGACGGCCTGCAGATCGGAGCAACATGGTCACCGGACGGCCGCTTCATCGCCTACAGTTCTGACCGTGGCGGGAAATTCGACATCTGGGTAAAGCAAGTAAGCGGTGGCGATCCGGTGCAAATCACCAAGGGTCCAGGTCACAACTGGCAACCCGACTGGTCGCCCGATGGGAAATACATTGCATATCGTTCCGAAAGCGACAACGGCGGCTTGTTCGTTGTCCCATCGCTTGGCGGTGAAGGGTTGGAACGAAAGATCTCGTCATTCGGTTACTACCCACGGTGGTCTCCGGACAGTTCGCAGATCTTGTTCCGGACACATTTTGTTAAAATAGATGTTACGGATAGGTTTTTTCTGGTTGGCCTTGATGGCAGCACACCACGCGAGGTCTTGAGGGAGTTAGTTTCCCAAGGGAAGCTTGAAGCAGTTTCAGCCGCCTGGCACCCCGATGGCAAGAGAATCTCGGTATTAGGTCGTGGCCCTGGACGCCTCTCCATCTTTTCGACAGTACCGGTGACAGGGGGTGCCGCCCTCAGTTCGGAGGTTGGTCCCGAAATCGTGAATCAGATTGGGGAAGTGCCCGCAGGCCCTGAAACCTTCTATGGGATAGATCCGAAGTTCTCGTGGGCACCATCGGGAAAAGCCATCTACCTTGGGCGGATGATTCGAGGGGCCTTAAATCTCTGGAAGTTGGCCATCAATCCGGATACTTTGCGAGCCACAGCAATCGAGCGCCTAACCACCGGATCCGGCCCTGACACCGAGCTAAGCGTTTCCGCCGATGGGAGAAGACTCGCCTTCACCGAGAAGACTCTGCGTATCCGGGCTTGGCTATTCCCCTTTGATGCCACTCGCGGGCGAGTCACCGGGGCCGGCCACGCCGTGACCTCGCCAGGAGTGGAAGCCTGGACGCCGGACCTGTCACGAGATGGCAAAAAGCTGGTTTTTGGCGGCATCCGCGCCGGCAAAAGCAATGTCTGGGAAAAGTCGCTGGTGGACGGGCGAGAGGCTCCGATTGTAGCTGACGATTATGAGCGACATAATCCGCTATGGTCGCCCGACGGTACGCGACTGGCGTATCGGCGCGGGAATCCTTCTACAAGGGAATCTCAGATCATGGTTTGGTCTGGTGAGAGCCACAACGAAGAGCCATTAACCAAATTGAGCTCAACGGATAAGAATGCTTACGATTGGTCCCCTGACGGCAAGCGCCTCCTGTTGGCTTTAGAAAATAACGACCAGCGTTCCGAAATCTGGCAACTCCCCGTCGCAGAAGCTGAGGCTCCTCAGACATCAGCGGCGCAAAAGATTATTTCCGACACTGGGTTCGATCTTTGGCAGCCACACTTCTCTCCGGATGGTAAATGGATCGTTTTTGAAGCCGTCACAAACTCAACCCAACATTTAGAATCGATCCTTTTCGTGATGCCCGCTGCAGGAGGACCGTGGACTCGCATCTTGGGAGGCAAGAATTGGGACGACAAGCCCCGCTGGTCTCCTAACGGAAAGGCGATTTACTTCGTGTCTAACGAGGGCGGCTTCTTTAACGTCTGGGGAATCCGCTTCGACCCAAGTAAAGGAAAAGCTGTGGGAGAACCGTTCCGTGTGACAGCATTTGAAAACCCTAGTTTGATGGTCCCAAATGCTATCGAGGCTGTTGAGCTTTCGGTTACCCAGGATAAGCTTGTGATTACCGTGGCAGAACAATCCGGCAGCATCTGGATGCTGGATAACGTCGACAAATAAGAGGGCAGCCTCAACGCCTGATTAGTCGGCTCATGCTTATCCGGTTGTTTCAGCAAGCCACAATATGTTGTGGTCAGTCTTGGCTGGGTGGCTTGGAACGGTCCGTCTAGTTCGCATCTCCTTGTAGGTCGTGGACTTGTGCTTGGTTC